>JANRLJ010000181.1:0-52257 GCA_033762735.1 bacterium
CACCCCTAAATCCCCTCCCCATTGCATGGAGAGGGGACTTAAAGAACCGTTCTAACCTGTCCTGTTCCCCCTCTCTACGGAGTGGAGAGGGGGTCGGGGGGTGAGGAATGTGTTGTGAAGCGCTATCCGAAACTCAGGTTAAATACAAACCACGAAGGCGCAAAGGGCACAAAGACTCTGTCATCGTCTTCGTGTCCTTCATGCTTTCGTGGTTAAAAAATCCTTCAGGCTGTGTGCTCCAGCCGTGCCGCGTCTACAATGCCGGGGGAGGTGCCGTTCAGCAGAAACTCAACGGCGCGTTCAGCCGTGCCCGCGCCCAGCGCCAGCCCGTGCCCATGAAAGGCGACCGCAAAGCCGACGCGCGGTTTTCCCGGCAGCGTCCCCACCAGCGGGAGGCCATCGACCGAAAAGCCCATGATGCCCGCCCAGCGCCGTTCAATTGGCAGGTTGTGCGCCGCTAAATGCGCGGCCACGTCGGGGAAATGCTTGTGCAGATAGGCATCGAGATAGCCCTGCACTTCGGGCGTGGTGCGGTCATCGGTGGTGTCGTTTTCCAGCGCCTTGTAGTTCTTGCGCCCGCCGCCGATCAAAAGACGATTGTCGAACGTCATGCGGTAGTACATATAGCCATAATCGCTGTAGCCGCAGCCGCGCATGACGGGTTCGGGCAGCGGCGCGGTGACGAGGCACTGGCCGCGCGTGGGGATGACCTTGCCGATAAAGTAGGGGTCGATGCGCGGTGAATAGGCATTGGTACACAGCAGCACATAACGGGCGCGGAAGATGACGCGATGGGTATAGACGGTTACACAGTCCGGCTCGGTCTGTTCGATGGCGTAGAGTTCGTTATTGGCGACCAGTTCCGCGCCGCTGGCACGGAAGACGGCCTGCGCCAGTTCATAAGGCTGTACCGCACCATCCCAGGGCTGTTCGACGGCGGCGTAATAGCCCCGGTTGAAAGGGTCATGGGCATGATAGATCACCGGGATTCCGTCGGCCTGCAACGCGCGGGCGGTCGCTTCCAGGTCGAGCGCTTCGTCTTCGCTTTCCGCCAGCAGGAACGAACCGGATTGCTCGATGGAAACGCTGCTGTCCTTTTCAGTGAAGCCGCGCCAGATGGCGTGCGTCCGTTCGGAGAGCTTCCATAGTTCGCGGGTGGACTCGTGCCCATAGCGCTCAATCGCGTGGTGATAGTAGGTGTCGGGGCCGGTAATCATGAACCCGGCGTTGCGACCGCTCGCGCCGAGGGCGATGTCGCGCATTTCGGTGATGACGACTTCGCGCCCGGCCTGTCTGAAAAAATAGGCCGCCGCGCAGCCGACAAGTCCCGCGCCGACGACGAGGACATCCACCTCGCGCACGGGCTGCTGTTTGAAATTGGGGTTGGCTTGCCAGATGGAAATGGTCATGGAGTTTTCAGTTTTTAGGTGTTAGGTGCTCTGTTGCAAACACGCCGGGTTCCCGCACAAACAGTCATCTCTTCAACTAAGCAGATATTAGGTGTTAGTTCCATACAAGTACAGTCCAAAAGAAAACGCGCGATGTTTCTCGTAGGGACACGGCATGCCGTGTCCGCATAATCCGACCTTTTTAATTTGCTTGTACTTACCCCAGGTTCCTGCAGGGACATGGAATGCTTTGTCCGGGACATGAACGACCACCAGCATAACGCGGGGGACATAAAACCGAAAGAGCCAGCATGTTCAGGATGAAACAAAAAAGGACGGATTGCTCCGCCCTTCCTCGTTGCTCATCGCTCATTGCTGCTTAATACGTGTTCTTGCGCTTCATATCTACCATGTCGATGTTTTCGCTGCGCACCTTGATGACATAGGTGTTGGCGATCAGGTCGTGCCAGCCGCGATTTTCCTTGTCGAACAACGCCCAGATCCAACCCAGCATCAAAATGGCCGAGTTGATGTAGTAGCCGACGAAACGCAGCACCGCTTCTGCGTCGTTGATCGCCGAGCCGTCGGTCTTGATGACTCGCAGCCCCATCAACTGCTTGCCAAGCGTCTGCCCGTTGCGCTGCGTGAGGCAGTACCACTGATAGAGCGCCCCGACCAGAAAGCCGACAATGCCCGCGCCCCACCAGTTGCTTGCTGCGCCAAAAAATCCGCCAACAATGCCGACGAGCATTGAGTCCAGAAACAGGGCGATAAATCGCTCCCCGATATCGGCCAGTTCGTAGCTGCGTGTTTCTTCCATGATGGTTGCAATCCTTTTCTCCATAGCGGAGCGGTATTGGACGAATGAGGTACGCTTGAATGCGTGTTTCTATTCGTTATATACGCATGTCCGTGCTTCAGGGTTGCAGGCTGAAAGACACCAAAGTTAAGGATTTGGTCGTTCTTTAAAAGTTGTGGAACAGGCTCTTAAACTTTCTACGTCACAATCCCTCCTCTGAGCGGGCATTCAGGCAACAGCCCGCACACTTGAAACCACTGTAAACGAACAACCATAAGGAGAACGTTTCATGCGAATTCGTCTAGCTATTTTTGTGCTCGCGCTGCTGATGATGATGGCGGTGCTGCCTACCCTGGCGCAGGATGCCGCTCCCGAAGCCAGCGGTGCGCTGACGCTGGAACCCCTGGGCACCGTGACTACCGGGGCGTTTGATGAAGGCGCACAGGAGATCGTGGCCTATCATGCGCCCAGCCAGACTGTTTATGCCGTCAACGCCCAGGCTGTGACGCTCGACCTCATCAGCATCGCTGACCCCGCCGCGCCGACCGTGACCACGCAGGTCGACATGACTCAGTACGGCGACAGCGCCAACAGCGTCGCTGTCTACGGCGATCTGGTCGCGGTGGCGATTCAGGCCGAGGCTGCGGATGCCAACGGTTCGGTCGTCTTTCTTAATCCGGCAGGCGAATTCATCAGCACTGTGGAAGTCGGTGTCCTGCCTGATATGGTCACTTTCTCGCCGGATGGCACCAAGGTTCTGACCGCAAATGAAGGTGAACCGAATGACGACTACAGCGTTGACGCGGAAGGTTCGGTGAGCATCATCGATGTTTCCGGTGGGGTGGAGGCCGCGACCGTGACAACGGTTGGCTTTACCGACTTCAACACCGACGGTGCCCGCGCAGCTGAACTGCCGGAAGGTGCGCGCATCTTTGGCCCGAATGCGACTGTCGCCCAGGACCTCGAACCCGAATATATCGCGGTTTCACCCGACAGCAGCACCGCGTATGTCACCCTCCAGGAAGCTAACGTTTACGCTGTGATCGACATCAACGCGGGCAGCGTGACCGCGATCTACAGCTTCGGCGTGAAGGATCACAGCCTGCCGGGGAACGCCCTGGACGCGGGCAACGACGATGGCGTGATCAACATCGCCAACTGGCCGGTGTTCGGGCTGTATCAGCCGGATGGCATCGCGGCCTATGAGGTGGATGGCACCATTTATGTGGTGACCGCCAACGAAGGCGACACGCGCGATTACGAAACCTACAGCGAAGAAGGCGAACTGGGCGAATCGGCAGTGGACGAAGCCTTCCCCGACCTTGAAACGCTGGTCACCGAAGGCGCCATTGGCGGGCTGGAAATCCTGGAATCCATCGGTGACACCGACGGCGACGGCGACCTTGACCAGCTCTACATCCCCGGTGGTCGCTCGTTCAGCATCTACAATGCCAACACTGGCGAACAGGTCTTCGACAGCGGCGACCAGTTGGAACAGATCATCGCGGCGGCCTTCCCGGAAAACTTCAATGCCAGCCACGACGACAACGGTCTGGATGATCGCAGCGACAACAAGGGGCCTGAACCGGAAGGCGTGACGCTGGCGGTCATCGGCGAAAGCACCTATGCCTTCATCGGTCTGGAGCGTCAGAGCGGGATCATGGTCTATGACGTGACCGACCCGACCGCGCCCGTCTTCGTGACCTATGTGGAAAATCGCAGCTACGATGCCGACCCTGGTACGCCCGAAGCGGGCGACCTGGGGCCGGAAGGGCTGCTGTTCATCAGCGCGGAAGAAAGCCCCAACGGACAGCCGCTGCTGGTGGTCGCCAATGAAGTCAGCGGCACCACCACCATCTGGCAGATTACGGTCAATTAACGTTAGAACTTCGCAGTTTGTAGGGGCGACTCGGTGAGTCGCTCCTACTTTTAAATGCGCAATAGTTCCCTTTTCCATACCCATTTATGGACATGGATGGGTCTGTTTTATGCAGGATAAACCCGCACGGGATGAACTACTGCACCCCCTATCCCGTTGCTGAAAGCGTTCGGGATTACTTTTCGCAGAATATTGCACGCGCCGTTTACATCCGCGTTGATGTGCCTACCATCACTTGCCCGGAATAATCCACGCTTGACCCGCTTGCCTACGTACTGCTCAAGCTTGCAGACGGGTTCGGTGTCGAGAAAGCTGCACTTGCTGGTGTAGCTTTCTTCACTTGTGATGACCCGAATCCCTACCAACTGGGTCTTATACGTCAGCATCTCAATAAAGCGTGCGTGCGGTATCTGAACAAAGGTCTGGTTCGTGCGCGACCCGAAATTCACATCCTGCTTCCACCCATTGTTTTTGCCGATCACCAGCGTACCTAACCCCATCAGGGTCATAAACTCGATGATGCGCCGACTCGCCACATGAAGATAGGCGTCGATCTGGCAGTTGCGCTTGTGGGTGAGGCGTTGAATGCGTTTTGAAGTGTACTGTCCCACAGGCAGCGCAGCCTTTAACCGCGCCAGTTGCTTGTTGTACCATTGATTGATGCTCTTCAGCGGCTTCCCGTGAACCAGAAGCGGCACAAAGCCGGGCTGGTTTGAAGCTAGAGCCGCCAGATTATCAATCCCTAAGTCGATGCTCAAAACGAAGTTGGGATCAACCTCTGCCTGCTGCGGTTTGACGGTGTAAACCATCTCGACCATGTAATGACGACCGCGGGGGACAATCCGTACTTGGTCAACCTGATGCTGCGCGGTTTTGATGCGGATGGGCAACCCCGATGGGACAATCCATCCCTGTGCAAGCGCGGGTCGACTGATCGCCTGCGCCGTGTAAACCAGCAGGTTACGCCCTTTGCTCGTGTCTTTGTATTTGGGGATGCGCGGTTTGCCCTTAAACTTCTCAGGATGGGCTTCCCATTCTGCGTAAGCTGCAAAGTACGCTTGCCAGTCGTGGTCAACCTGCTTCAACACTTGCTGGACAACCTTCAGCGGAAGCTGCTGGTCTGCCAACAAATCTTTCTGCTTGAACCGCTTTTCAATCGCGTTGTAGTTGAGGTAGCCCTGACCGGCAAGGTGCGACTGACGCACCAGGTAGTTGGCAGCGTTGTAGATATTCTTGGAGAACCACGCCGCTTCGTCAATCACTGCCCAGCGCGGGTCATTGTGATCGATGATGTGGCGTTCGACCAACTGCATCGTCGTCATCTCGTTTCAACTCGGCTGTAATGCGCTCTGTCTTACGCTGCCCACGTCGCTGCCCGTACAATCGAGTGCAAAAGCTGTAGACTACAGCGACCAAATCGTCCAGCAGTCCTTCACGCTCATCTTCAGCAAGATTGACCACCTCAATCTCCCGCCCTTGCTGCTCAAGCAACGTCTCGATGTAGCGAAACCCGAAGCGGGTTGCCCGATCCTTGTGTTCAACGACGATGCGCGTGATCTGCTCATCTGCCAGCAGAGCAAGGAACTTCTTGCGCCCATCGTTGACGCCCGACCCAATTTCTTTGACGACCCGATCAATCTGATAGCCCTTTGCTTCACAGTAGCGCACTAACCGTTCAGCCTGTGTATCAAGACTGATTTTGTTCTCGCTGGACGACACGCGGGCATAAACAGCAGTGCGTGGCCTGACAACTGGCTGATCCTCAGTAATGATGATCGTCCCAGTGTCCATCTGATAACCGCGCAGTTTCCCTGCCTTAAACCAGCGGTGCGCGGTCTTGTAGGTGACACCAACTTTTTTTGCATAATCACTGAGTTTCATGCCCTTATTATACCACAAATGAGCATAAAAAGGTACAAACATAGTCAGCGTTTGCGATACATGACTACACCGACAGGATTAGCATGTTGGCTTGCGTTGGTACGGGCGCAGCGCACTGCGCCCCTCGGGATTGCTTCATACAGTCAAGGTACTACTATTCATCGCTGCTCCGGGTGATTGACACACCGGGGAATTCCGCCGCAGCAAAGGCTTCTGCTGCCGCCCCATTGCTGTAGAGCACGTCCAGAAGGAACGCCGTTGTCAGGTGATTGAGGATGTCGTGCGCCCGCTGCATATCCCACACCGCATCCGAACAGACGAAGAACTGCCCCGCGTTCAGCAGCGCAGGTGAGCATTCATCCAGATAGATGAAGTGGTTGGCGTTCTCGAACTCGGCCAGCGTCTTGTCCGCGCTGCTCAGCCGATCATAATAAGTGAAGGCGTCGCGTTCGGGATTGGTCACGCTGTCGGCTGAACCCACCACAATGAGCGCAGGTACATCCACATCTGCCAGCCCATGCTCACCAAAAACGGGCGCGTTCCAGGGGGCGTAGGTCACCAGCGCGTCAATGCGTTCGTCCGTCACCGCAGGCCATAACCCTTCTGGTACAGCCTCATAGCCGAATTCTGCCGCGACGGTTTCCGCTTCATGCCGCAAAAAGCACGATCCGGCACTGCCATCAAACGAGAAGGCTTCTTCACTGAACAGGGCAACATCCGGGTGGGGGTCACGAGGGAAGCCGAATAAACACCACTGCCGCAGCCAATCAAAATCCAGCCGTCCCCCTGCGGCTGTCGCTGCCGTGTAGCCGCCGAAAGAATGTCCCATCAAGGCAATCCGCTCGGTATCGATCAACCCTTCCAGCGCACCACCGCTTCCTGTCAGAGTATCAGCAAAGTCGATCAGCCGCAGCATATCCAGCGGACGCTGGGCATAACCCGCCGGGATCGCTTCCAGGGCGCGTTCAAAATTAATCGCATCCAGAATCGTGTTACCGGGGTGGTCGGCGGCCAGGACGACAAACCCGCGTGAGGCCAGATGTTCAAGATGCTGTGCGTAAAGTACCCGTGACAGGAGCGCACCGTGCGAGAACACAATCAGCGGATAGGGCGCACCGCTCGTATCCGCTTCAGCATCGCGCAGGGCACGACCGGGCACAGAGAATATGCCGAGCGGATAGGTCACAATTGACTCGACGTTGCCGGGGTTCACTGCCGGATACCAGGCGGTAACACGCAGAGGTCGTTCGCCTTCGAGTGTCAGCTCACGAGTGCCAACCGGATAACTGCCACGCAGCGCATAGGGGGGTGCATCCGGACGCTGCGCCTTTACCAGCGACAACGGCAGCAGAAAAACGGTCAGTAAAAACAGGAGGAAGCGGCGCATAGGGGTTTTTTCGTGACTCCATCAAACGGGGGCAGCAGAAGGCCAGGCAAAAACAGAAGTAAAATCACAAAAAGAATTTGAACCACAGAGAACACACAGAGCACGGAGATCAAGTTCAAAATCTTGGCAGTTCAAATTTCAAAAGGTTTCATTATCTGGTGATGCAACCTTCTCTATGTTTTTGTAGGGGCGACCCGCCGGGTCGCCCCTACGGGAATTTCTAATTGTTTTCCGAAGGTTACATGAGATTGAAGCGGTTGTAGGGCGAGGCATCCCGCCCTACAGGGTTGATGCTTTAGCTCTCGCTGATGGTGACAGAGGTAATCGTGTCGCCCTGGCGAATGGCGTTGACGACCTTCTGGCCGTCGCCCATCACCTTGCCGAAGACGGCGTGCTTGCCATCGAGCCAGTCGGTAACGACATGCGTGATGAAGAACTGGCTGCCGTTGGTGTTGCGTCCTGCGTTCGCCATGCTCAGCACACCGGGGCCGTCGTGCTTCAGGCGCAGTGCCGACGCTTCATCGTTCCACTGGTAGCCGGGGCCGCCGCGCCCGGTGCCCGTCGGGTCGCCACCCTGAATCATGAAATTGTCGATCACGCGGTGAAAGACGATGCCATCATAAAAGCCATCCCGCGCCAGAAAGACGAAGTTGTTCACCGTACTGGGCGCGTCTTTTGCAAACAACTGAATGTCAAAGTCACCCTTGCTCGTTTTGAAATGCGCCACATAGTTCTTGGTCGGGTCGATCTGCATCTCAGGGGCGCTGTCATACTGCTTCATGCTTGCTGCTCCTTCTTCTGAAAATGGGGTCAGTTCGCCAGTGGCAGGTGATGGACACGTAGCCCACTGCTGCCCGGCACGGTAGGGGTAAGTGTACCGGATGGAATATCGGTGCGACCAGTCACAAACGCCGCTGGAAGCGAGGTCATCCTTTCTGTTAGAGTTCTGTTATGACAACCAACCCACAAACGTTAAGGCTTTGGCAGGTTATGTGCGGCGTTTCCGGTGTATTCTTGAAGATGACAATCCTGAAACAGCGCTGGCTTATATATAGCCGTGATATATGCGGAAGGCTATAATCTCGTAAGATAGTGCGAGATTTTTGGTTAGAATTTGGTGGACGAGAGTAGCACGATAGTCCGCTCTGCGCGATAATCACACACAATAAATAAAGTGTTGATAAAGGTAAAAGCGCCCAGGCGGCCAGTGCAGCACGGTATCCTAAGGAGCACACAACGACATGCCACGCATTCTCTACATCGAGGATGACGCCAACAACCGAATGCTTGTACGGCGCATCCTGATGGCTTATGGGTTCGATGTGGACGAAGCCGACAACGCCGCCAGAGGCATTGAAATGGCACAGAGCGACCCGCCTGATCTGATCCTGATGGATTTAAGTATGCCGGGTATGGATGGGCTGGCTGCGACCCGCCATATTCGGACTTTACCCAGCATCAGCACCATCCCGATTGTCGCGCTGACGGCGAATGTGATGGAAGGCGACAAGGAACGGTCGCTCAATGCAGGCTGCAATGGCTATATCAGTAAACCGATTGATGTGGACACTTTTGCCGATCAGATCAACCAATACCTAAGGTAAACGAAAATCATGGCACGACGCATACCGATTGAACCTAGCGAAGCGCATGTTCTGGTCGTGGAAGACAACGTCCCGAATTTTGTGTTGATCGCACGGATGCTGGCCTTTATGGGGGTACAGCGCTGTGAATGGAAGACATCCGGTTGGCAGGTCGTCCAGTTTGCCGAGACGCTGCCGCGCATCGACCTGATTCTGATGGATATCCGGCTTCCTTATGAAGATGGCTACCAGGCGCTCCAGAAGGTACGCGCCAACGCCCGCCTCAAGGATACGGTGATCTGTGCGGTGACGGCGGAAGCCAGCGAAGACCAGATGCGCCGCGCCCAGAAAGCCGGGTTTGATGGCTTCCTGGGCAAACCGCTCGACCCCGACCGCTTCCCCAGCCAGATCACGCGCTTGCTGGCGGGTGAGCAGGTGTGGGAGTGGAAGTAGACAGCGACCGCCAGCCGGGGCCACAGACATACGTCCCCGCCGTTGTGTAAAAGGACACGCGATGGAAACGGCACCAACCCAAACGGCGGCTTCCCGTCCTGAACTGGCAGATCTGATCCGCCGTCAGGCCGCTGCATCCGCCGAACTCACCACCTGCACGACGCTGGAGGAAATGGCCGGGGCGCTGGCAAGGCATCTGATCGGGCCGGGTCAGTACGTGGCGATGAACATCTTCGTCTATGACGAACAGGGACAGTTCAACGGCTTTCGCACACTGGCAACCGCCAACCGCCAGAACGCTTACCGCAACGATCAGTTCCTCCCGCTGACGCTGGCTGATCTGAACGACAGCGTCCGCCGCTCGGTGGTCGATCAGCAGCCGCTTGTCCTGTCCGATCTGCAGAACGATTCGACCATTGTGCCGAGCCTCAAGGCCTGGGGCACTGGTTCGCCCACGATTTCGACCATTATGCTGCCGATGCGCTCCCTGGGGCAGTCGTTCGGCATGGTGAACATCAACAGTGTGCGCGATGTGCTCCATCCCGATTCGCAGGAAGTGGCGCTTTACCAGACGCTTGCCGATCAGGTCGGTGCGCTGGTGCGGCTGCACCGGCTGACGGAAACCGCCGCCAGCATTCGCGACATCAGCGAACGACAGGCCTTAGCCTTCAATGAACTGGTCGCCGGGCAGGACGCGCCGGAAATGGGGCGAATCGTCGCGCGGTATATGCTGCCGGAACCGGAACGCTTTCTGACGATTTTTAACGTCACCAAAGGCGAACATGGGCGGCCAAGCGCGTGGACACCCCTCCTTACCGCCAACCGTGAACAGATCTTTTACTGGAACACAGCGCTTCCCTTTAAGAGCGAAGACCTCAGCAGTGAACTGCATCGCGCCCTCCTGCGCAGCGAAGGGCATTATCTGCCGGACGCAGCCGCACTCTCTCCGGAAAAACTGAGCGAACAGGTCGGGCCAGCCGTGCGCGACTGGCTCACCCAAAATCTGGTTAAGCAGGCACTTTTCGCGCCCATCCTTGCCGGGGATGATCTGGTCGATGTGCTGGTGGTCGGAAGCCACACCGACGGCGCGTTCTCCCGCGAGGAGATCAACGCCTTCAACAGTGTGAGCAGCCAGATGGGCGCACTGCTCAACGCCCGCCGCCTGATGCAGCAGAGTGAATCCGCCCGGCACGTGGTCGATAATCTGGTGCTTGCCAGCCGTCTGATTTCGGTGGCCGCTTCGACCGACTATATGGCGCGTGGTGTGATGTACACGCTGGGTCGAATGCTCACCGCCGCTGCCATCACCGAATTTGACCGCGTCATCACGGCCAATCAGCTTCCCGAACGCCATACCCTGATTTCGTTCAGCACCACCGCTGATGTGCTGCCATTCGAGGAAAACGAACAGAACCTTGTGCTGCCTACCACCGCCAACCTCGCCCGCCTTCATGCCGGTCTGCCGCTGGTTGAAACCGGTGATGCGGTGCACGAGTGGCTGCCGAAAAGCCTTCGGGCACAGTTGGGCGAGAAGCGTGTGACGTGGCTGGCGAGCTTCGGCCTGCGCAGCGGTGATGACCTGCTGGGGATGCTGGTGCTGATGCACACCAGTGCGTATGCGCTCACTTCCGAAGAACTCGACGCCTATACCAGCCTGGCCGACCAGATTGGCGTGGCGATGCGCATCCGCCAGCTTTTGGAGCAGACGCGCCAGGCACAGGCGATTGCGTCCAGCCTGGTTTCCACCAACCGCATTGTCGCCAGCGCCAACAACTATACCGAGATGAGCGCCGCCATCCTTCAGGGGATGCCGGATGCAGTGCAGCTCGTGGCGCTGCTGATCTTCGACTCGCCCGTGATCGATGGGGAAATTCCCAGCTATATCATCACTGAGGCCGTCGCTACGCGCAGCGAAACCGACCGACCGCGCGTGGTCGATTCGCTCGATGCAGACAATCCTGTCGCTGCGGCTGCGATTGCCCGTCTGCAACTGGGCGAAGCCATTCACATTCAGGATGCGCGTTTGCAGGAAACCGCCGGAATGCTGGATGACGCCAGCGACCGACCGCTGCTGCCTATTCCCAACACCATCCGCTACATGCGCACACGCGGCATCTTCCGTTTTACAGCGGTCGGGCTGCGCACGGGCGCACAACTGCTCGGTATTATGGCGGTCGGGGCACGGCAGGATGCCGCGGTAGACACTACCCAGCTTGACAATATCATGGCCGTGGCCGATCAACTGGCGCTGACCTTCGAGAATCGCCGCCTGCTCGACCAGACCGCCGAAGCGCTCGGTTTTGTGCAGGCACAGTATGAGACGACCAACACGCTCTACAGCGCACAGACACCACTGGAAATGCTGGCCGCGCTCTATGCATTTACCGACGGGACATTCGAGCGGGCACATCTGGCGCTGGTCAGGCCAGAGGAAGCGGGGATGCTCACCGTAATCGCCGAAATCGACGGCGGAGATATCCAGGAAACCAGCCGCGAGACTCGTCTCAGCGATTATTATGACCTCAATCTGAACTCGACCTCTGATGACGATCTGAGCAGCACCGACCACACTATTTCGGGTCAGCAGCGGGGACTGCTGGAAGCCCGTTCGCGCGGCGCTTTCCTCACCCTGCCCATGACGGGCACCAATCGCAGGCTGCTGGGCGTGGTCAACTTCAACAGCGAGAGTCCGGGGCGGATGCCCTTTAACCGCACCCGTGCGCTGCGCAACCTGGTCGATCAACTGGCCGTCGTGCTGGAAAACCGCGATCTGCTGCGCCGCACCGAGGAAGGTCTGGAAGAAGCCCGCACCCTCTATAACATCAACAGCAAACTGCTGGAAGCGCAGGATGCCGCACAGGTGCTGCGAGTCCTGATGGAAAACGTGGCGCGGGACGCGGCCAGCATTTCGATGACCCGCATCGAATACGACTCCGAAGGCATCATTTCAAATGCCTATCAGGAGTTTATCGTCACACCTGAACGCACTGGTCAGTCCACGCATAACATTCTGACGGGCGCGACTGAGGAAGAACGGCTCCGTTTTCACCATTCGTGGAACACGACACAGCGTGTCATCCGCATTGTAGAAGACGTGGATGACAGCACAAATGAAGTCAACCTGCTTAGTTATCTCAAGGCGTCGGGAGTACGCAGCTACGTCACGCTGCCAATTTATGATGAAGGGCGGCTGGTCAAGCGCGTGAATATCTCCTGGACGCAGCCCCGCCGCTTCGACAGCCGCACCCGACGCATTTACGAAGCCCTGCGCGATCAGGTCGCCATCGTGCTGCAAAATCAGGATTTGGTGCGCGATATGCAGCTTACGACAGCGCAGCTTGGGCGGCAGGTGCGTGTGCTGCAGAACATCAATCAGCTTGCCGCCAGCCTGACCAGCACGCAGAGCGAAAAGGCCATGCTTGATCTCACCTGTCAGGCGCTTGTCAACGCGCTGGGGGTGGGACATGCCAATATCGCGCTGCTGGATGAAAACGGTCAGTTCGCCTACGTGGTGAGCGAATACCCGGATATGTCCAGCATCGGTTTCCAGATTCGCCCGGATAACCCGCTTCACGCTGAAATGCGGCGCGAACTGCGCCCGGTGCTGCTCGACCGCACCAAACCCGATACGGAACTCGACATTACGATTGCCAACGCACTGGATGAACTCGGCATCCGCAAGCTGGCACTGCTGCCGCTGGTAAACGCACGCGGCAGCTACATGGGCGCGGTAGGGCTGGACAGCTTCGACCTGAATTATCAATTTACGCCAGAAGTGCTGGATACCGCCCGCACCATCGTCACGCAGGTCGGTGTGAACCTTCAGAATATCCGCCTGTTACAGGAAAGCCAGCGGCAGGCGCAGCAGTTCCAGCAGATTGCGGCGCTCGGCCAACTGCTGCAATCGACCCTGGATATTGACGAACTGCTCAAGCTGTCTCTGACCAGCGCGGGGCGGGTAGTGCAGGCCGATCATATCGCCTTAATGCTGCTGAATACGGAACAGAATCGCCTGCATGTGGTGGCAACACGCGATGGTGCAGCACTCTGGATCGACCGTGTGGGGAAGGCGATTGATCTGGAAAACAGGGTCGGTGGGCTGGTGTGGCGCAACGGCGCACCCCTGCGCATCATTGACCTGCGCAGCGAACCCGCCCTGCGGGCCACGCTTGCTGCTGATGCGCTGTCGGTGATGGCACAGCCCATCTATACGCGCGGCGTGGTCATCGGTGTGGTAGAAGTCGCCAGCACACGGCGGCAGGCGTATGACGCTACCGACGCCGCGATTTTTCAGCAGTTGGTCAGCCAGATTTCAGTTGCGATTGAAAACGCCGATGCCTATGCCCAGAGCCAGCGTCTCGCCAAGAGTAAGGCGCTCATCAACGACATCACCAGCCAGCTTCAGCAGCAGGTGGAACTGGAACGAATGCTGGACGTGACGATGAACGAACTGGGGAAGGCGCTGGGGGCGCGGCGGGCGCGGGTGCGTCTGGCGGCGCGTAACCCCGAAACTCAACCACAAGAACTTCCGCAAGGGGCATCGTCGGAAGGATAACGGAAGGCAGCCTGCGATGGGACTGTTGCAAACCCTTTTTCCAACCCGTCAGTTTACGACTCCGGTTGACCAGTACCGGGCGCGGGTGGCCTATATCGTCGGAGCGCTCGTGCTGGGGTTTTACACGGCCTACGCCTTCACAGTGCCGGACTGGCAGGTGCCCAGCCTCCCTGGACGGGTGACTCTGGCGCAAGTGGCCTTTGCCGCGCCTGTCTCTGAACCAGGCATTGTCTTCATGAGTCTGTTCGTCCTGGCGACGGTGGCATATCTGGCAGTGCGCAATCGACAGCTTCTCGCCGCCGGGTGGGCGATCCTGTTTATGTGGTATTTCAGCGGTGTGGCGCTGCTGATCCGCTTTACGACCAATCCCGGTGTCTCCAGCGGCGCGATTGTGCTGATGATGGTGCTGGGCGCACTGCTGATCGGGCAGCGCGGCGTGGTGGCTGGTCTGGGGCTGGGGCTGGGGACGATGCTCATCCGCGCCATAAGCAATCCCGACTATGCCTCGGCGGCGCTGTCTGTCGTCACCTTTATGATGCAGGCAGTGGGCGCATCACTCATCATCTTTCTGCTGCTGCGCTATGCCCGCCTTACCCGCGAGGAAAGCGCCTCAGAAGCGATTGCCGAGCGCATCGTCAGTTCCGAAATCCTGACGCAGATCGCGCAGCAGGTGGCGCAGCGTCGTTCATTGGACGAAGTGCTCAATGCTGTTGTCGGACGGATTACGGACAAATTCGACTTTATCTATCATGCTCAGGTCTTCCTGCTCACATCGAATAGTCAGCAGGCACGTTTGGTTGCCAGCACCGGGACAGTCGGGCAAAAGCTGATCGAAGCCGGGCATAAACTGGCGGTTGGCAGCCAGAGTGTGATCGGGCAGGTGACGTATCGCGGGGAGACGATTGTAGCGCACGCTGGTTCAGCCGATGGCATCCACCGCCGCAATGAACTGCTGCTGGAAACGGCGGTTGAAGCCGCTTTTCCCCTGCGCATCGGCTCGAAGGTCATTGGTGCGCTCGATCTGCAAAGTAAACAGGCCGATGCCTTTAAGGATGAAAATCTGCTGGCGACCTTCCAGGCATTGGCTGACAGCATCTCACTGGCGATTGACAATGTGAGCCAGTACGAAAACGCGCAGGGACGTTTGCAGGAAAATGAAAAACTGGTGGACCAGCTTCGCGAGTCGCTGGCAGAGCGCGAACGGCTTAACGAACGGTTGACCGGACGTGCCTGGGTGGAATATCTGCGCGGCGCGGGCGACGATTATGGCCTGAGCATCGACTTTCTGGAGGGGAGCATCACCCCGCAGCGCGACTGGACGGCCAGTTTACAGGAAGCGCTGGACGCCAATCATCTGGTGCAGCAGCAGAATGGCGACAGCCAGATCATTGCCGTGCCGCTGCGTGTGCGCGGGCAGGTGGTGGGCGCGATGGAGTTTGAACTGGATAAGGATCATCCCTTCTCCCCGGAAGACTTAGATCTTGTGCAGGAAATCAGCGAACGCTTCGGGCTGGCGGCGGAAAACGTCCGCCTGCTGGATGAAAGCCAGCGCCTTGCCCAGCGCGAGACGCTCGTGAACCAGATCACCAGTCGCCTGCAAACCAACAATAATGTAGAAGCCACCCTGACCGAGGCAGCACGTGGGCTGCGAGAGGCCATCAAGGCACAGAAGGTCAGCATCCGCCTCGGCTCACCCCCCGCCGCTGCTGTTCAGGAAAGGCGAAGCCAGTCATGATGCTCAGCGATCTGCGTCAAACCCGTAATCTTGAATCCGCCCGCAGTGATTTTACCCGTGCGCTGGCGATTATCACCATCATCGTTTCTATCGGGGGTCT
Organism: bacterium; assembly: GCA_033762735.1. Taxonomy (GTDB): domain Bacteria; phylum Chloroflexota; class Anaerolineae; order Aggregatilineales; family Phototrophicaceae; genus JANRLJ01. The sequence continues at coordinate 15,761 of JANRLJ010000181.1, forward strand.
GTTCGCGCAGAGCTTCGCACTACGCAATGACCCGCCTGGGTTCCTCGAAGCAGGGGTTCCCACTGCGATGATGTCCCTCTGTGGCTTTATTGCACTGGCACTCGTACAGCGGAAGCGGGAGGCGGTTGCGCTGGCGCTGATTATTGTCGCGCTGGTGCTGGCCTATCTGTTCGCCGGTCAGCGCGATGTGAGCTACCTGCTGGGAGTGATGTGCCTGGTCGCAGCCGCCACCCATCCACGACTGGTGCTGTTCGTCGCCGTGAACCTGATTATTTTTGGACGGCTTTTCTTCGAGATTGTCCAGATTATTCGCATCAACGGACTGGAGCCAACGCCCGAAGGTGGCAGCATCGCCGTTCAGATTTCGGCACTGTTTATCCTGAGCGTGACGGTGCGCTTCTTCATCGGCGCGGCGGAGAATACGACATCACAGGCCCGCCGGACGGCCAACCTGCTGCGCGCAAGTTCGCAGACCGGGCAGGAAATCGCCAACTTTCTGGAGATGAAGCAGCTTTTCGCCCAGTCGGTGAACCTGATTCGCGATCAGTTCGATTATTACCATGTCCAGGTGTTCCTGTTGGATGACGCCCGTGATGCCGCGCTGCTGGTCGCCAGCACGGGCGAGGTCGGGCAAAAGCTGCTGGCACGGGGGCATAAGCTGGCCGTCGGGTCGCGCAGCGTGGTCGGGCGCGTAACGCTGACGGGCGAACCGTACATTGTAGGCGATACCAAGAGCGACTCCACCCACGCCGCTAATCCGCTGCTGCCGGAAACCCGCAGCGAGATCGCCCTGCCAATTCTGGAAGGTGATCGCATCATCGGGGCGCTGGATGTGCAGAGCAAGTATCCTGGCGCGTTCCTTCAGAGTGATGTGCAGGCGCTTCAGGTGATGTCCAACCTGCTTGGCACCGCCATCCGCAATGCCCGACTGTATGAGACGCAGGTCGCTTCAGTGCAGGACAATAAGCGGCTGCTGTTTGAGTCAGAGACCAACCTGCGCGAAATTCAGCGCCTGAACCGTCAGTTGACGCGCAAGGCGTGGGAAGAATATCAGCGCACTCGTTTCGACGCCCTCGGTGTCACGCTTTCCGCACAGGGGGTACAGCCCGGCGCAAGCTGGACGGATGAGATGATCGATGCCGTTCTGCGGCAGCGCCCGATTGTGACCGAAATCGTGAACGACGGGGTAATCGCCGTCCCGATTGTGCTGCGCGGTGAAGTGCTGGGGGCAATTGAGGTTGCGCCTGGCACCGAACTACGCCCGGATGACACCGTCGAACTGATTCAATCGGTAGCACAGCGCCTCGCGCTCAGCCTGGATAATGCCCGGCTGTTTGAGGAAACGCAGGAGGCCACCGTGCAGGAACAGCGCATCAACGACATCGTGGCGCGTTATCAGTCTGCCGCGACGGTGGACGATCTGCTGCAAATCACGCTTGCTGAACTCAGCCAGAGCCTCGGCGCGGCGCACGGTGCGATCCGCCTGGGCAGCCTGCCTGCCAGTCACAACGGGCACCAGAACGGCCACGACAACGGCACTCATTCCACTGGACATCGCGCGAACGGAGGTTCTGCCTAATGCTGCGTAACGCCCGCCGCCGCTGGTTTACCCTGCCGTACAGCTACACCAACCCGATTGAGCGCCAGCGCGCTTCTGCCCTGCTGTATATCACGCCGATTGTGCTGCTGCTGTGGGCGGCCTGGGTCGTGTTTACCATTTATACAATCGCCACCGCTGATGAAACAACACCGGAACTCGCCCCGGCGACGGCGGTCTCGCTCGGTATCTTCCCGCTGCTGCTGCTGGCGATTTTTGTGCTGGTGCGGCGCGGGTCGCTGCGGCCAGCGTCGTGGATTTTCGCCATCTTTCTCTCCATCGCGGCGGTGATCCCGGTGACACGAGGCATCCACACCGCGCAGATTATCTTCCCGGCGCTGGCGATTGTCGCGTCGGGGCTGCTGCTGGATCGTCCCGGTGTCTGGTTCAGCCTGGCTGTCACGATGCTGGGGCTGCTGGTGGGGGCAGGTGTGCAGACAGGCCTGACCACGCCGCCGATTGCCAGCCCGGCGGACAACATCTCGCTTGATCTGTTTCGCGGGATCATCGTGTATCTGATGCTGTCATTCTTCCTGCTGGCGCTCGGTGGTAATTTCCAGCGCATCATTGACCTGATTCTGGAACGGCGCGACTCGATGGGGCGGGTGGCGCGTTTTGTGACGACCATGTCCGAGCGTGAGCTGAGCGACGAACGCACCATTTATCAGCGGGCGCTGGTGATGGTGCGCGACCAGTTACAGCATACGTTCGCCCAGATTTTCCTGGCCGACGAAACGGGCATCCTGGTGCAGCGGGTGCGCCCTGGCCTGACCGTGCTGGAAGCGGAACTTCAGACGAACGTCAACGTCGGCGAAAACAGCGCCCTGAACGACGCTGTGCGCAGCCGCCAGCCGGTTCAGGTTTCCACACAGGACTCCGAACTGCGCCGCGCCCATCTGCTGCTGACGGTGGGCTATGGGCTGGAAGTGCCGATTGTGTGGGGTAGTACGTTGATTGGTGTGCTGGATGTCCAATCCGGCGATGACCCCTTCGACAATGAACAGATCGCTGTGCTTACCGCGCTGGCGGGGCAGATCGGGATGCTGGTGCACAACCTCCGAACGGAAAGGGCCTTGCGCAACAGCCTGAATGAACAGGAAGTGATTCTGGAAAATGCCCGTGACCAGGTGCGGCGGCTGCGGCAGATGCAGCAAGACACGGTCGCTGATACCTGGACTGAATATCTGACCGGGCGCGGACGGGAGACGCTCGGCTTTGACATCGATGGGCAGAATGGTCAGGTCAGCCCGGCGCAGCATGTCCCGCCGCTGCTCGGCCATGCCCTGCAAACGGGTCAGCTTGAAGTGTCGCAGAGTGACGGCTCACAGGTTGTGAATGTGCCGGTTACACTGCGCGGTGAAGTGCTGGGCGCGATGGCCTTTACGCTGCCACCGGGGCAGGTCGTGACGGAACGCCAGCTTGAAATGGCCCAGAACGTGGCCGACCGACTGGCGCTTGCGCTGGAAAACAAGCGTTTGTTCGAGCAGACACAGGCACAGGCCAACCGTGAACGCCGGGCGAGCGAAGCGACCAGCCTTTTGCTGACCGCCACCGATGTGGAAACGGCCATTAAACTGGCGGCGGACAGCTTCAATAAAGCGCTGGGCGCGGTGCGCACCCGCATCCAGCTTCAGCCGGAAGCCTTCAACGAAGCCCCGCTGCGCAGTGGGAATAACGAACTGGCCGCGAGCAACAACGGCAGCAGCGGTGGAGTAGAAGTCGCCCCGCCCCGCCGCAAGGACGAGGAACATCTGCGATGAGAGCCATCCTCAGACGATTTTCGATCAACGCCTTCCCACTTGGCGTAAAGCTGTTTATCGGGTTTATGGTCGCCGTGCTGATCCCGACCGTCATCGCGGCCAACCTGATCGCTGCCGAAGTGGCGGCGGTCAATCTGGCAAACCTGAGCAGTTATGTGCAGGAACAGGGGCGCGAACGCCAGACCCGCATCAGTGAAGACCTTGACCGCGCCAGCCAGACTGTTGAGAGCTTTGTCGATAATTACAGCGACTCGCTGATTGACCTTCTGTTCAACTCGGCTGAACGACAGGAGTCACTGAACGCCCTGACCACCTACGTCAATGACACCCTCGTCACCGGAGGTGACTTCAGCCGGGTGCTGATTCTGGATGATGGCGGGACGGTTGTTTTCAGCAGCAGCGTCCTGACCGCGGATGGCAGTGTGGCCGCCGTGCCGGTAGGGACGAACAGGGCGGGTAGTGTTGGGTTCGTCGCTGCTGACATTGCGGCTACGATCAACGAGCGCATTAATCTGGCGGTCGGTCAGGAAGAAGGGCGCACGGTTGTCGAAATTGCGCATCCAGTGCGTTTTCAGGGGTCGTTGATTGCATCTGTTATCGCTACCGTCGATACCAACCGAATCATCCTGCATAAGCTTTTCACGACCGACTCTTTCCGTGAGATCGAAAGTGTGCTGACGACGGTCGATGGGCTGCTGATCGGTGCGCCTGGGTCGGCGCTGATTCGGCAGCGGCCTGCACTGGATGATCTGGTACAGAGAGCGCTCGGTAACGAAAGCGATACCGAGGTTTACACAGTCGACGGAAGCCAGTTTGTGGCGCACTATGCCCCTATTACGGGTACACCGCTGGTCATTCTGAGCCAGAGTCCGACGAACGTGAGTTTTTCGGTCACGCTGCCGGGTGTTGCCAATCGTGTGCTGATCTATGTGGGCATCATCACCGCAATCGGCATTGGGCTTGCGCTGCTCTATCAGCAGAATCTTGTGCCGCCGCTGCAACGTCTGGAAACGTCCATGCGAGGGCTGGCACAGGGCGATTTCGAATCGCAGGTGGACGACGTTGAGCGGCGCGACGAAATCGGGGAACTGGTGCGAACCTTTGTTGCGGCGCGAAACCAGACTCGTGCGCTCATCCTCGACCTTCAACGGCTGCTCGATGATCGCGTGCGTGACCTTCAGGCGACGCAGGAAGTCTCGCGCGTGGCGGCCACCCAGCGCGATTTGCAGCAGTTGATGGACAGCGTAGTCAACCGCATTATTGACCTGTTCCCCAACATCTATCATGCCCAGATTTTCCTGATTGATGATGAAGGCCGCACGGCGTTGCTGCGCGCCAGCACAGGAGAGGCCGGGCGCAAACTGCTGGCACGTGGGCATCGACTGGAAGTGGGCAGCGTCAGCGTGATCGGGCAGGTGACGGACGAAGGCCGTGTGGTCGTCGCCCGCGACACGGCTGCCAGCAACGTGCATAAGGCCAATGAGTTCCTGCCCGAAACCCGCTCTGAACTGGCGATTCCCCTGCGTGTCGGCGACCGCATCATCGGTGCGCTGGACGTGCAGAGTAAGCTCAGCGGCAGCTTTACGGGCAATCAGGTGCAGATTCTTCAAACGCTGGCTGATCAGCTTGCGATTGCCATCGAGAATGCCCGCCTGTATCAGGAAACGCTGCAACGCCTGGAAGAAATTGCCGAAAGCAACCAGCGCGTTACGCAGGCAGCCTGGCAGGAGTACATGAACGCGGAACGGATGCGTGCCCTCATCAGCGAGGCCGGGTTACAGGGCGGCACGGCTGTGGGCGAAAGCGATCTGGGGCAGCAGGCAATCGACGCTGGCAGACCCATGATTGGCGAGGTCACTGATCGTGAGACGGTTCCGGTGGCGGTGCCGATTGTGCTGCGCGGGCAAACCCTGGGCACGATTGAATGGGAACTGCGTGCGGCGGATTATTCGTATGATAAAGTGCTGCTGGCGCAGGAACTTGTGAGCCGCCTGGCCGTCAGCCTCGATAATACCCGGCTGTTCCAGGAAAGCCGCCGCGCCATTGACCGCGAACGCCTGGTGAATGAGATCAGCGCACGGCTGACAACGCAGACCAACATCGACGCGATTCTCCAGACGGCTGTCCGCGAAATCGGCACGGCACTGCGTGTGCCGCAGGTCAATATTCACCTGCGCCCGCGTGCTGCCCAGGAAGATACAACCAGCATTCAGGCCAATGGACACACCAACGGTGGTCATCCGACGCATGAGCCGGAACGATAGCCCACTGTTTAAACCCAACGAAATGGTTTTAGGATTGCGCTTATGACCCGATCAATACAGCCCGTTTTTCATCGCCGTGTGATGCAGCGGGTTATCCCGGCCTTTCTGCTGATTTTCGGTCTGACGACATTGATCGCTGTGGCACTGACGCAGCTGAATGGACGTGCCGAAGTCCGCGCCCGCACACAGGTGACGGTGGAGACGCTGGAACGCGAACTGCGCACTATTCTGCGCCTGCCCACCGAAGACCTGACGACGCTCGCGGCCAGCCTGGAAGCGCGTGCCTTCGCGCGACTGACGATTGAAAGTACTCAGCTTGGTCTGGGTGAGGAACAGCGGCGGCGTATTCGGCAGGATTTGCTGGATCGCTTTAATGACCTTATCAGCCGCAACCGCGACCGCTATCTGAGCATCCGCTTTATCACGCTGGAAGGGCAAATCTGGGGTGAGGCCATCAATGTCGATGGTCAGATTAACCTCAACGATGCGCTTCAGGAAGTCGCGTTCACGGTTGACCCCACCTATCGCGAAGCGCTCCAGGGAGAGCCGGGGACGGTCTTTTTAAGCACCATCACGCGGGTAGGCTCTAATCCGGAAGGGAGCCTGTATATCTACGCGCCTGTCTCCAATCTGGAAGAGACCAACCTCGTGCTGGGGCTGGTACAACTGGAAGTCTCCGCCCTGCCGTTTACGAATGTGCTGGACACCGCCCTGAATAATGCAACGCTGGGGCTGCCTGGTCGCAGCGCCATGCTGATTAACAACAACAACAGCATCCTCCTCCGGCGTGGAGAACTATCGATTGACAGCCAGACGCTCACGACCGTGCTGGCCGAAACTCCCGGTGATCTGCTCCAATTCCCGGCAGCAGACAGCGTTGTATTGTCATCGAGTTCGGGTGTGAGCTACCCCGGTGTGGACACCCCCTGGCGGCTGCTGCTGCAGGATGATCTGAATCAGGCGCTGCGCGTTACCAATCTCCAGACGCTTGCGGCTGTGATAGGGGTTGCGGGGAGCACACTGCTGTTCTTTGGCGCGATTTACCTGATTCTGCGCGCACAGGTACAGCCGCTCAGCCAGGCCGTGCAGGAAGCAGATCGCCTTGCGCGGCTGAAAAATGCGCCGCCCTCTCAGAACGCGGGTAAAGCACGGGTATCGGCTCCGGCGGTGAATGCCAGAGCCGCCGTCGCGACCTCGCCCACGCGGGAAACCGTGCGGCAGGCTGCGGATGAAATTACCCAGTTGATCGGCACGATTGATGATATTTCCGCTTACATCCAGCAGCTTCAGACATCGCTCGATACGGAAGCGCAGCGTCGCCAGCGCGATCTTCAGGTGGCAATCCGCATTGAGCGGGAAACCGCCGGGATTCGCGAGGTGGACGCGCTGCTGCAAAAGACCGTGAATACCCTGTGCGAAGTGCTCGAACTGTATCACGGTCAGGTTTACCTGCTGGATGAGACGACGCAGCAGGCCATGCTGACCTACAGCCGGGGGCGGCTGGGGCAGCGCTGGGTGGCGGAAAAAGTGCCGCTCCCGCTCACCACACGTGGCATTGTCGCCACGGCCATCCGCCGGGCAGAAGCCACGCTGCGACTCGGTGACGCTTTTGAGGAAGCGGACAACGTCCATCGGATGCCGGATGTGAAGGCACGGCTGGTCGTCCCGCTGGTGCTGGAGCAGGACGTGATCGGGGCGCTGGACCTTCAGAGTGAACTGCCCGATGGCATCACCGACTCGGATGTGCCTACGTTCCAACTGATCGCCACCCAACTCACGACGGCGCTGGGTGCGCTGCGTGAACTGGGGCAGATGAACCGTCGGTTGCAGCAGATGGATTTGCTCAACCGCCAGCTTACGCGCATGGCCTGGGACGAGGCTAAGGACGAACGCAGGCTGGAAACCCGTTATCAGTACAGCGCTGCCGCGCCTGCATCCAACGGCGACGGGGGCAGTGAGGCGGAGGAAGGCGCACTCAGCACACCGATCACGGTGCGTGGTGAAGTCATCGGGGAACTCAGTGCGCAGCCCGGCGGGCAGGCCTTTACCGAAGGCGATGTGGTGGTGATGCGGGCGGTGGCCGAACGTGTGGCGCTGGCGATTGAAAATGCCCGCCTCTTTCAGGAAACGCAGAGCAGCCTCCAGGAAACCTCCACACTCTATCAGCTCAGCCGTTATCTGAACGAAGCCGATACGCTGGCCGATATTGTCCAGTCGATTATCTACGCGGTCATGCCCGACTCAGCCGGTGGGCAAATCTGGATTTATGACGAGTATGCGTCGATGCAAGGCCCCGAATGGATGGAACTGGTGGCCGACCTTGCCATCATCGAGCGTGAGGCCGTCAACCGGGACTTAACCGGGCTGCGGCTGCATGTGCCCGATCATCCCTTCCTGACTGCGATGCAGTTCAACCAGGTAACGCTGGTGATGAACCTTGCGCGGGACACGCGGCTGGATGACCGGCTGAGGACGGTGTTCCGCCGCGTCAACGCGCAATCGCTGGTCATCATCCCCCTGACAGTACGTGGTGCGCGGCGCGGTCTGATTACGGTCGAATATGACAAGGTGCGCGAGTTCAGCGAGAGCGAAGGCCGCACGCTGACCGCCCTCATCGACCAGGCTGGTGTCGCCATTGAAAACCGCCTGCTGCTTAAACAGACGGAAACCGCGCTCACGCAGCAGCAGAACCTTTATGCAGCCAGCCGCCGCATCAACGGGGCACAGGAGCCAAAAGACCTGGTCAACGCTGCGGTTGCCATTAACGCTGATCCATCGCTGGTGTTCAGCCTGAGCCTGCTGGAAGGCGATCTGGATGAAACCGGGTGGCCGACCAAAGCCCGCGTGGTGGCGCGTTCTGAGGGCATGATGACGCATGAGGTGGATGAACCCTATTCTGTGTTCATCACGCCGGATTCGCCCATGCGCAACCGTGAACCCGAAATCGTCGTCGATGCGGATGCCAGTGAGGCAAAAGTAACCACGCCTGTCCGCTGGATACGCTCGCAGGGCTACCGCTTTATGGCGGTCTTCCCACTCTTTAGCGCCAATCAGCCGATTGCACTTTTCCAGATCGCCTCAGCCCAACTGCGCGAACTGGACGCCAATGAATACGTGATTTACCGTGCGCTGACCGGGCAGATGAGCAGCCAGCTTCAAATCCGTAACCTGCTCATCAGCACGCGACAGGCGTTGGATGATACCCGCCGCCTGTATGCCGCCAGCCGCGCGATCGCGACCGCGTCGGATTCGCTGATGGTGTATCAGGCCGCGATTGAGCACCTCGCCCGCCCGCTGCTGCAAGCGCCTGCACCCGGCACGAGTGTTCCTGATATTGCCGGTGATAATGTGACCATCAGTGTGCTGCTGGCGTGGCCGGATGCGACTCCCTATGCACCATACCTGGAATATGTCTATAACTGGAGCAGCGATCACGACACCAACCCGGCTTCCAAGATCGGCCTGCGGCTGGAAACCAGCGCGTATCCCTACGGACGGCTGACAGAAGATGCAGAGAGCGTGGTTTATGTGCGCGATGTAGTGCGCAATCGTTCCACCCATGACCTGCTGCGGGAAGAGCCTGAACTCCAGCAGCGCCTGCTGGAACAGGGCATCGGCAGTATTGTGATCGTCCCGGTGCAGACTCGTATGCGCTGGTTCGGGGTGCTGCTGGCCCAGAGCAGCCAGCCGGAAGCCTTCTCCGAGTCCTATCTGCGTTTTCTTCAAGCCGTGACCGATCAGGTGTCCATCGCTGTGGAAAACCAGCGGTTGTTCGCGGAGGCGCAGAATGAAGCCCGCCGTGCCCAGGCCGAAGCACAGCGTGCGCTGGCGCTGGCCGAAGCCGCCCAGCTTGCCAACCGCATCGGCAGTGACTTCCGCCGAAGCCTGGGGGATGTCTTCGAGCGCGTGGCAGAGGAAGCGGGTTTCGACCGCTGGATGCTGCTGCTCAAGACCGAAAGCGGGCAGGCGTTGGAGCGCGTGACGGCGGTCGCGCCGGGCTATAACCCGGATGAGGATTTCCGCCTGCTCGATCTCAACCTGGAACTGCCTGTTGTGGATGCCGCCCGCATCAACCGCCCGCTGATTGTGAATGATCTGCGCCATTACCCGTCCTTCCGGGGCTTCGGAACGGAACAGCACGAAATGCTGGAAGCCCGCTATGGGAAGCATGTGGTCGTCCCGGTCAACAGCGTGAGCGACAACACTCAGGTGCTCGGTTCGCTCATGCTCGGTCGCAGCATCGACAGCGAAGACCTTGACGAACGCGATGAACAGCTCGGTATCGCGCTGGCGGTGCAGGTGGCCGTCGCGCTGGAAAGCCGCCGCCTGTTCGAGCGTGTCCAGAGCGAGCAGCAAACCCTGCGCTCGATTCTGTCCACACTGCCGGTGGGTGTCCTTGTGCTGGACGCTGAATCGCTGCTGCCGCTGCAATTCAACGATCAGGCGGAATTCTATCTGCGACGCAAGATTGACCTGAACACGCCGTTCAGTATCGAAGGCTATAACCTCTACCGCACCGGTACGCAGTTCTATTACCCAATGGACGAGATGCCCATTTATATCGCGCTGCGCCAGGGTCGGCAGTTCTATCAGGACGATGTCGCGCTGATTATCGACGGCGAACAGACCGATCTGCTGGTCAACGCCGCGCCCATCCTCGACTCGCAAGGCGACATCAGCGCGATTGTGGCCGCCTTCCAGGACATCAGCAACCTGCGCAGCCTGGAAAACACCCTGCAGGAGAACCTGCGTGAGACGGTAGCTGTTTCCGAAGCGCAGCGCTTGCTTTCGGAAGCGGGTGATCTGGACGAAGTGCTGGACGTGGTGATGGAACAGATCGCCCTGAACGCGCCGACCAACGCAATGGTGCTGCTGACGGACGAAGGCGATGCACTGGCTCCGCTGAAACTGGGCAAGGCACTGGAGCAGCCGGAAATTGAAATCGCCGCGCTGACGGAACTGCTGGACGATTATGAAACCATCATTATTCAGGACACCGAAGGCGCCGTTCTGAATGACAGTATACGGCTGACGCTGGCGTCGATTGGGATGCGCGGCTTCATGAGCCTGCCGCTGCGTGCCCGCAGTAACCCGCGACCGCTGGGCTGGCTGGTGGTGATGAGCGCCGCGCCCAATTACTTCGCGCCCGACATTACGCGCCAGTTGGATAACCTGAACGATGTGGTGGCCTCCGCCATTGACAACCGACAGTTGATCCGTTCCCAGCGCTCAGCTTTGCAGGAAGCCAGTTCGCTCTACCAGGCCACCAACACCATCAGCCGCGCCAGCACCCTGGCCGATCTGGCACCTGCGCTTCAGAACGCGCTGGAAGTGCTCGCCCCCGATTACGCGATTGGCTATCTGAACCCTGCTGCGAGCACCCAGAGCAGCGGTGTTCTGTTCACCATTACGCCTGCTGGCCTGCCGTCGCGGGAAGTGGAGACGGTGCTGATCGACCTGGAAGCGGCTATCCGTGCTTATGATCTGCCGTCCTACGGTGTGTTTATCGAGGATGTAGCGCAGGGCAGTGCGCCTGATCTGCTCCAGCGCGACCTGCTGGAAAACGGCTTCATCCGCTCGATGGCGGCCATTCCGCTCCGTGTGAAAAATCAGCCGGAGGGCTGGCTGGTGGTGGCCTATGAGCAGCCGCGTAAGTTCGGTCAGAGCGATGAACGTTATCTCAGTACCGTAGCCGACAGCGCTTCGGTCGTGATCGACAATATCGTGCTGTTCGAGCAGATTCAAAGCTCCCTGTTTGAAACCAGTACGCTCTATCAGGCCAGCCGTGCCCTCAAGGACGCGGCCACAACCGAAGAAATTCTGGACGTGATCACGACCTATCTCATCCAGCCGCATATTACCAGCGTCCATATCATCCTGCTGAAGAACGGCTCTTGGCATACGCCGGGGGCAGTCGCCGAACTGGTCAACAGTTGGGTGCGCGACACCGAAGACACGCAGATTCGTAACTTCCGTGACACTGAACTCACCGAGGACACCTTCCCCGCGTGGTCGCTGCTGGAAACCCGCAGTGTCCTCACTATTGACGACATCTACGACGCGCCCTGGCTCGACCCGTCCGCACAGGTCGGCATCCAGAGTCTCGACGCCCGTTCGCTCGTGTCGATGCCGCTCCGCGCACCCAAGCGCGACATTGGCGTGATCTGGCTGGGTTCACGCGAACCCTATACCCACACCGACCGCGACCTGCGAATCTTCCAGGCGTTCGCGGAACAGGCCTCGCTCTCGCTGGAAGCGGCCTATCTGCTGGCACAGACCGAGCGCCGTGCCCGCCAGTTGGAAACATCGGCTCAGGTCAGCCAGAGCGCGAGTACCATCCTCGATCTACAGGTGCTTATGCCCCGGCTGGTGAACCTGATTAAGGACGCATTCGGTTATGACCACGTCCAGATTTTCCTGATGGATGAGGACGACCAGTATGCCCTGCTGCGCGCCAGCACAGGCGAAGCAGGTCGCCAACTGCTGGCGATCAACCACAAGCTGAAGAAGGGATCGCGCTCGGTGATCGGGCAGGTAACGACCACTGGCCGACCCCAGATTGCGCTGGACACGACCTCGACTGAGGTTGTCCATCTGCCCAACCCTCTGCTGCCAGACACGCGCTCAGAAATGGCGCTCCCGCTTATCATCAAGGGGCAGGTGGTCGGTGCGCTGGATGTGCAGTCCAACCAGCCTAATGCCTTCGGGGATGAAGATGTGAACGTGCTGACCACCCTGGCAGCGCAGATTTCTATTGCGATTGAAAACGCCCGCCTGTATGAAGGCGCACAGCAGCAGGCCGACCGCATGGGCTTCCTGTTCGACATCACCAACACCGCTGCTGGTGCTGAAACGCTCGATCAGGCGTTGCAGAACGTGGCAGAGCGTATGTATACCTCGCTCGCGGCGCTGTCCGTCACCATCTATGTCAGCCGGGTCTATACCGATCATGAGGACAACATCCTGCGCACAGTTCAGGCGGTGGCGATGGCGGGTTCGGAACAACCGCTTTCCGAGATTGAAGAAATTCGCGAAGGCGATTCCAGCAATCTGATCGGCAGCCTGCTCAGCGATCACAAGCCGCGCGTGATCGACAGTGTGGCGGCGGAAACCCGCTATCTGCCGGTGATGCCGGGGGCGCGGTCAGCCATTCTGATCCCGCTGCTCTCCGGCGCTGAGCTGATCGGTCTGGTGAATGTGGAAGATGACCGTCCGGCGGCCTTCCCGGCGGAAACACAGCAGCTTCTCTTTACGATGGCGCGGACGCTCTCGGCCATCGTGCAGAGCGCGCGGCTGTTGGAACAGCTTCAGAAGTCCAACGAACAGCTCCGTGAACTCGACCGCCTCAAGAGTGACTTCCTGGCGAACATGAGCCATGAGCTGCGTACCCCGCTGAACTCGATCATCGGCTTCAGCCGCGTCATGCTCAAGGGTATCGACGGTTCGCTGACGGAAATGCAGGAACAGGACTTGACCACCATCTACAACAGCGGTCAGCACCTGCTCATGCTGATTAACGACATTCTCGATCAGGCCAAGATCGCCGCCGGGAAGATGGATCTCAAGCTGGCATACTTCGACATCAAGCCGCTGGTGGATGGTGTGCGCTCGATTGGGATCGGTCTGGTCAAGGATAAGCCGATCAGCCTGCAGATGGAAATGGCGAACAACCTGCCACGTGCCTATGGGGATGAGTTCCGTATCCGTCAGGTAATGCTCAATCTGGTGTCGAATGCGTCCAAGTTCACCAACGAAGGCACCGTGACGATCCGCGTCTATCCAGCCGAGGACAGTGGTCGCAGCATGATCCGCGTGGATGTGATTGATACGGGGATCGGTATCGCGGAGAAAGACCTGCCGCTGTTGTTCGAGGCGTTCCGCCAGGTAGACTCCTCCCTGACGCGCACACAGGGCGGTACAGGGCTGGGGCTGCCGATTGCCAAGTCGCTGATTGAGCTTCAGGGTGGCAAGATGCTGGTGAAGTCGCAGGTCAACATTGGCTCGACGTTCAGTATTCTGGTGCCGACCGAACCTATGGAAAACCCGGACGAAGACGACGACAACACCCCCGTACCCTCGCATCGTCCCGCGAACCAGGAGGACGTGAACCCTTCAACGCGCCCGACGCTGGAAGTTCCGACGCTGGACGCGACTCCCTCTCGCCGTCCCGATGCGCTGTCTCTGCCGTTCGTCAATGGCCCGTCACAGAAGCTTATGCAGGCCAAACGGCAGGTGCTTCTCATAGAAGACAATAAGGATATGGTCGATCAGTTCCGGCGCATCCTCCAGCGGGAAGGCTTCGACGTGCAGACCGCCGATCATCCGGCTTATGCGGAAGCGATGGCGAGCAATCTGCGTCCGACCGTGATCGTCATGGATGTGGGCTTTGCGGGTGGCGAAGGGTGGAACATTCTCGGTCGGTTGAAAGACCGTGACGACACCTTCGATATTCCGGTGATTGTGGTGACGCTCAGCGACCAGTCCGAGCGCGCCTACCAGATGGGCACACATCGCTTCATCCAGCGCCCGTTCATGCCCGATGATCTGGTCAAGGCAGTGCTGGAAGCGGAAAAAGAGAGCAACACCGAGCGCATCCTGATTATTGACGATCAGCCGGACGATGTGCGTCTGCTGACGCAAGTGCTGAATGAAAGCGGCAGCTACCGCGTTTTCGCCGCGCACAGCGGCATCGAAGGCATTTCGCTGGTCGCCCGCCGCCGCCCTGATCTGATTATTCTTGATCTGCGGATGCCCGATATGGACGGGTTCGCGGTGCTGAATGAACTGCGCTCGAATCCTGAAACGGCCAATATCCCGGTGCTGGTGGTCACAGGGGAGATTAACCTGAACGCTCAGGAACAGCAGCAGCTTGCCAACGTGCGCATCCTGCAAAAGACCAGCATCAGCCAGGAAGAATATGAGCAGTTCATCGCGGACGTGCAGAATCACCTTGACGGTGGTTCGCTCGGAAACGGGATGAACGGCCATTAAAGCCAGCAAAACATCTATCGTTCAAATTCAATTGCAGATAAGGAAGGATTGTACGGGCGACGCGCCGTGTCGCCCGTACCGTTCAAATCGTCAATCTGATCCCTGACCTGGACGCTTTTCCAAAGCGCTTGTGTGCTCTTTACTTTTTTCGGATTCATACTAGAGTCATGAAAGGCTGTTTCGACTGCCTTTTACGAAGTTCAGCTTCGTAATTGTGCGTTAGACATTGTTGAAGAATTTCCGAAATTTCCCATATCCGCCTTGTTTGCACCCTAACGCGGGCTATATTTAGCGCATATCAAATTCTTACTTGCGAATCCATTACACGGCGGTCGAGACGATGCCGAATACAAAACAGATCACGCTGGAATGTACCTACTGCCATACCATGACCCCGCTGCGGCACTTCCAGGGAGCCTGCCCCAGATGTGGCGAGGTCATCGTCGAAGCCCGCTACGACATGAACGCGATTGATGTTCAGCAGTGGGTGGGGGAACTGCGGGAGAGAGATCGCGGCCTGTGGCGGTATCACGAAGTCCTGCCTGTTTACAATACGCGCAACGTGGTCACACTGGGCGAGGGCGGTACACCATTGATTAAGTCCGAGGCGCTGGCAACCGCGCTTGGTCTGAAACACCTGTATATCAAGGATGAGCGCCAGGGACCGACAGGCAGCTTTAAGGATCGACAGGCCACTGTCGCTATCTCGGCGCTCAAGGAAATGGGCGTGGAGGAAGTCGTCGTCGCCAGCACGGGCAACGTCGCCATCGCCTATGCCGCCTACTGTGCCCGCGCCGGGATTAAGCTGTGGGCGTTTTTCCCCGCGCTGACCCCGAATGACAAAATGCGTGAGGCAGCGCTTTATGGGGCGGAAGTCGTGCGCACGACCGGGACGTATGACCAGACGAAAGCCCTTGCCGCCGAATTTGCCCGCGCAAAGGGCATCTTTCTGGATCGTGGCATCAAGAGCGTGGCGGCCATTGAGGCCATGAAAACGATGTCCTACGAGATTGCCGAGCAGTTGGGGCGCGAGTTCGAGGGTGGTCGTCGCTGGCGTGCGCCGGATTGGTTCCTGCAAGGGGTGAGCGGCGGCATGGGGCCGATTGGCGTAGGCAAGGGCTTCCGTGAACTGCACGACTTCGGGCTGATCGACAAGCTGCCCGCCTTTGGCATCGTGCAGTCGAGCGGGTGTGCGCCGATGGTCGAGGCCTTCGAGCGCGGCCAGCGTGTGGCGACTCCGGTGGAAAAGTCCGACACGATGATCGTCACGCTGGCGACGGGCGACCCCGGACGCGCCTATGAACTTCTCTACGATTACGTTGGGGACAATGGCGGGACATTTGTTTCTGCGACGGACGACGAGGCATTCAGCGCGATTCGTATCCTCGCCTTCAACGACGGAATTTCTGTCGAACCCGCCACAGGTGTGACGTTTGCTGGCCTGTTCAAGCTGGTGCGGCAGGGGGTGATTAAGCCCGATGACGTGGTCGTGGTGAACTGCTCCGGGCATACCATGCCCGTTGAAAAGATCATCCTGCCGGAACAGTGGCAAAAGCTGGTCGATCTCGCCAACAACACCAAGGAAACCCGCGCTGTCCCGGAAGAAGACCTGGCGACAGCGGTCGAGGTCGTTTCCAACGGGCATGTCAAGCGCGTGGTGGTGATCGAGGACAACGAAGCCGCCGCCCGCCTCATCAGCCGCCTGCTGGAAAGCCGCAAGGACTGCCAGGTGCATATCGCCAACGACGGGGCGGCGGGGATCGAACTGGTGAAGCGCATCCGGCCTGACCTGATCGTGACCGATCTGATGATGCCCGGTGTGGATGGCTTTCAGGTTATTGAAACCATCAAGGCACATCCAGTGCTGCGTGACATCCCCATTGTGGTCGTCACCGCGAAGGAACTGACGGTGGCGGAACGCGCCATGCTCGGCGCCCAGGTGGAAATGCTGCTGCAAAAAGGCTCGTTCATCGATGATAACTTCGTTGAGAGCCTTGTCAATATGCTGGAGTGAGCGCTGCGAGGGGGGCGGTTCTGAACCTGCCCCGCTCCACCGTCATCCTGCACAAGCCTGCACATCGAATTATGGGCAAACGTTATCATTTCTCTGAGAGGGTCTATGCTATAATTTTCACAAGTTGACTCAGAAATCGATTGAGAGTGCTTCATGCCCACACCCCAAGTTGGCACATCAGACAATCCGCTGCGCATCGCCATTATCGGTTCCGGGCCTTCCGGGTTTTACGCCGCCGATCATCTCCAGAAGCAAAAGCACCTGACCGTCTTCATCGATATGTACGACCGCCTGCCCACGCCGTTCGGCCTGGTGCGCGGCGGGGTCGCGCCCGATCATCAGAAGATCAAGTCTGTGACGAAGGTCTACGATAAGATTGCAGCCAATCCGAACTTCCGCTTCTTCGGCAACGTGGAGTTCGGCAGGGACATCACCCGCGAAGACCTCGCGCAGCATTATCACGCCATCATCTACGCCGTCGGCGCACAGACCGACCGTGCCCTCGGTATTCCCGGCGAAGACCTGCCCGGCAGCCATGCCGCAACCGAGTTCGTCGGCTGGTACAACGGCCACCCTGATTACCGCGATCTGGAATTTGATCTGACGCAGGAAACCGCCGTCGTCATTGGTGTTGGCAATGTGGCGATGGACGTGGCGCGCATCCTCGGACGCACGACCACCGAACTGATGGAAACCGACATCGCCGATTATGCGCTCGATGCGCTGGCAAACAGCAGCGTAAAGACCATTTACGTGCTCGGCCGGCGTGGCCCGGCTCAGGCTGCCTTCACCAATCCCGAAATCAAGGAACTGGGCGAGATGGAAGCGGTCGATCTGATTGTTGCGCCGGAAGACGCCGCGCTGGATGAACTCAGCCGCGAGGAACTGGCGAAGGAAGCCGACCGCACGGCTGAGAAGAATGTGCAAATTCTGCAGGAAGCCAGCCAGCGCCAGCCGGAAGGCAAGCCGCGCCGCATCATCATGCGCTTCCTGGTGTCCCCGGTAGAGATTGTCGGCACTGACCGCGTGGAAGCGATCAAAATCGTCAAAAACGAACTGGTGCGTGACAGCAAAGGCGGTCTGAAAGCGAAAGCCACAGACCAGGTCGAGACGATTCCCGCCGGGCTGGTGTTCCGCTCGGTCGGGTATAAGGGCGTGGCGCTGCCCGGTGTCCCGTTCAACGACTCGTGGGGCACAATCCCGAACGTCGCAGGGCGCGTCATGACCACGCAGGAGGGCGGCCAGCAGGTGATCGGCGATTATGTCGTCGGCTGGATCAAGCGCGGCCCCAGCGGCATTATCGGCACCAATAAGCCGGACTCGGTGGAGACGGTTGAAAAGCTGCTGGAAGACCTGAACGCAGGCCTGCTGCTCGCCCCGGCGCAGACCTCCGGTGAAGCGGTGGTCGATCTGCTGGAAGATCGCGGCGTGAACTATGTGACGTTCGCAGACTGGCAGGCGCTCGACCAGATCGAACTCGAACGTGGCACAGCGGCAGGCCGCCCCCGTTTGAAGATCAACCGTGTGGCGGAAATGCTCGACGCGCTGGCACTTGCGCGGCAGGGCGAACCTGATCCGGCGGGCGACTGATCTTCCTTTCGTAGGAGCGACTCGCCGAGTCGTTTCTACCTGACAATGCGGATATATCCAATCGGATAAGTCTCACGTATCATGAGGGGCGTGGCCGAAACCACGCTCCTTTTTTGTCTGCTGCCTGTGAGTGCTGATGAATCTCAAAAACCCGACCTTTGCCAACCTTGCCCTCTACGCCAGCTTCCTCGTCCTGGGCGCATGTGCGCCGCTGCTGGGCGCGACGCTGCAATATCTGGTAGCGCGCTATGACATCCCCCTGGAAAATGGCGGCATCTTTACCTCCCTCCAGTTCGCTGGGGCGACTGCGGCAGTGGTGGTCTTCGGGCGGCTCTATGATCGGCTTAACACGCGCTGGCTGCTCACGGTTGGCCCCGTTTTGCTGGCGCTTGGCCTGCTGCTGCTGGCGCTGATCGAGGTGCGGGAACTGGCACTGCTGGCGACCTTCCTGTACGGGGTCGGTTATGGGGCGCTGGTGGTGGGACCGAATGTGCTGATCGTCGTGTTTAACCCACAGAATCCCACACGCGCCCTCAACCTGCTCAACGTCTTCTTCGGCATTGGCGCGATTATCGGCCCACAGGTGGTGAATCTGGCGCTGCGGCTGAATCAGATCACGCTGGCCTATCTGATGATTGCTGCCGCTGTGCTGCTGCTGCTGCCTGCGCTTTGGCAGATCAGCTATCGCGCTCCCGCCAGAGATCAGCATACGCCTGCCCCCACACCGTTAAGCGTGCTGGCGCTGCTGCCCTTTGGTGCGCTGCTGTTCGTGTACGTCGGCTCCGAAATCGGTTACAGCAGTTGGTTCTCCACGCAGATTACACAGGTGGCAGGCGCGGCGGCATCGCTGGCGACAGTGGGCATATCGCTGTTCTGGGCAGGGCTGACGCTGGGGCGGATGCTGGCAAGCGCGGCTGCGGTGCGGTTGAGTGCGGTACAGATTATCCTGCTGGCGCTGCTGTCGATGGCCGGAGGCACGGCGCTGCTGCTGTCCGTCCCAGAGAGTGAAACCATCGCGTTGATCAGCGCCTTTATCGTCGGTATGGGCTGCGGGCCAGTCTTCCCCACAGCACTGGCGCTGTTTGGCGCACGCTACCCGGCGGCGCTGGGTGCGTCTTCGGGCGCGCTCATTGCCATCGCCAATATCGGCGGTGTCGTGCTGCCACCGCTGCAGGGGCGCGTGGGCGGCGGCGAAAATGGCGGGATGACGCTCGTCCTGGCCGCAACTCTGTTGATGCTGGCGCTGCTATTTACCATCTACCGCCAGACTCGCCAGATTCCCTATGCTTATTCCAAAAGAATGGTTATAGAATAAATTAATCGCTTAAATTATCATCCTGCTTTACGGAATCTTTGTGAATCGCATCTTCTACGCCTATCTCCATGCAGGGTTTCTACGGATAAGACGATTCTGGGATCATCTTATTCAACCGCTCCCAACCGTTCAGGATGTCGGCCAGCGTCGGCAGTCTCGGCTGGTGAGTGCGATGCTGATTGCCTTTATGGCCTTCATCATAATCGGCTACCAACTGCCCGCGCTGCTGGGTCAGAGTGAAATCGATGTGACAGGTTGGGCGTTCAGCTCGGCAGCACTGGCGTTGTTTTTCATCGCCTATCAACGCAGCCGCGCAGGCCACTATCGGCAGGCTGCCTGGATCTTTATCGCCACCTTTATTCTCGCTATTCTGGCTCTCGCGATTGTCAACCGGGCACAGGCGGGCTATTACCTGCTGTACTATCTGCTGCTGCCCGTGTTCTTTGGCAGCCTGCTGCTGCAAACGCGCACCCTCATTCTGATGATCGTCTCTTTAGCGGTCTTCATGATGCTGCTGCCTGCGCTGTTCAGCGAATTCCATATGGACGACATTCCGCTGCTCTATTTTCTGTCCTTTTCCATCATTGTGATGCTGTTCGCGCGGCATCGTGATCTGCTGGAACGCGACCGCCGCAAGCAGTTGAGCGAAAGCGAAGTCCGTTACCGTCTGTTGTTTGAAACGGTCAGCGAGCCAATCGTCGTGCTGGAAGATGGAGTGTATCTGGATGTGAACGCCGCCTATACGACGTTATTCCAGATGCCGCGCGAAATCGTGATCGGACGTCATGTGGTTGACCTCTCTGAAGACCCCAACCGAACCAAACGCGAACTGGAAGCCCTGTCCGAGGAGACACAGGAAGTAATGGCGAGACGTGCGGATGGCAGCGAACTCCGTATCGAAGTCCGGTCGAAATCCTACAGGATGAATGCGCGAACGATGGCTGTGGTCGCCATTCATGACCTTACGGAGCGTTATCAGGCAGAGCAGGCGCGGCTGGCGCTGGCGCTGGAGCAGGAAAAGGTCAATCTGATGCGCAATTTCATCAATGACCTGTCCCATGATTTCCGAACACCACTGACGATTATCCGTAACAGCCTGTATCTGTTCCAGAACTCCCGCAGTGAAGACCGTCGTGCGCATCATTTGCAACTCATCGACCTGTATACCGAACGACTGGTGGAAATGGTCGAGTCGCTGCTAACGGTCACGCGGCTGGAGAAAGCAGCGAACGAGCTTTACGAATTCACAGTGGGGGATTTAAATCTGGTTACACGTGCCGTAGCCGAGGAACAACAGCCCTTCGCACTCAGCAAAGCGCTTCCGCTGCACATCGAACTGGCGCGGGGACTGCTGCCCGTGCGGCTCGATCTCGTGGAAATTCAGCGGGCGCTGCGCCAGATTATCATCAACGCCGTGAACTATACACGCGCTGGCAGCATCACCGTCCGCACCTACCAGCGAGATCAGCAGGCGGTGGTGGAGGTTCAGGATACAGGGATGGGCATCGCACCAGAAGACAGTCCCCGCATTTTCGAGATGTTCTATCGGGCAGACCCCGCCCGCAACATCGATCAGGGCGGACTGGGGATGGGGTTGTTCATCGCCCGCCGGATTGTAGAAGCACATGACGGGCAGATTGAGGTTGAGAGCAAATTGAATGAAGGCAGCACGTTTCGTATCACGCTTGCCATTGCACAACCGGAAATGTCAGCGCCGGATTCTTAAACGGAATCAGCGCCAGGATGACCGCATAGACGTAATAGTGGGTGCGGTCGATCAGGTCGCCCGTCAGCAGCCCAACCGCGCCATTGGTCTGCTTGCTGTTCTCCCGCCCGAAAACGCGATCATCCGCCTCGCCCAGTTCCACACCCGCCCGTACAAGCTGCGCCACTTCTTCTGGCAGCGTAAAGGTTCCCGTGCGGCTCAGCCCCATCCTGTTCTCACCCAGCACCACCACCCAGGCAAACACATCCAGAAAGCCATTGACTTCAGCCGCGCCACCCTCGATGCCCACCCAGTAGTCGGCATGGGACACGATCTGCTGAGCATTGCGGGCGCGGTTGAGCGCACCCAGCCGTGTTTCTGCATCGGTCATCGGCTGGGTACTGACACCAGAAGGCACGTTGACACCCCGCACGGTGAAGTCCTCTCCCGGCCACATCTGCTGAAAGCCTTCCAGCGCGGCAGTGATTTTGACAGGATTGGAGGAGGCAACCACAAGTTGTTGTGTCATCAGTCTGATTGTCCTTCGTTAATAGGTCTAAAGGCGGATGACAAAAAATGAGAAAATTGACGAATTTTCTGCAAAGGTCTTGCCAAAATGCAAAAACGGTGTTAAATTTTGATTATCTCGACCAATAAATGCAGCGTTTTTAGAATAGATTTCACCAAATAAAATTCATGAGAAAGATTTTGACGAGAAGGCGCCCGCAAGCGCCTTTTTCGTTTCGATAGGCGACTTTTGCCAACAAAAAACGCCCGACTGGAATTCCGGTTGGGCGTATCGCGTTTCTGGCCTAGCGTTCCCTGGTTTGCAGCAGAGTTTCCACGAGGCGCACCAACAGTGACCCTAAAATGGTCATGGTGAGGTACAGCACCGCGACAGTCAGGTACGTTGGCACATACTGGAAGTTTGAGCCTGAAGTCGTTTTGGCAATATGGGCGATGTCGGGAATTGCCAGAATTGCCACCAGCGACGAGTCCTTAATCATGGCGATGAAGTCGTTGCCAAGCGGCGGCACAATGCGGCGGACGGCCTGCGGCAGAACGACATAACGCATGGTCTGCACGTAGGTCATGCCAAGCGAACGCGCCGCTTCCACCTGACCTTTGCCAATCGATTGAATGCCGGCGCGGAACACTTCAGAAAGGAACGCGCCATAAGCCAGCCCCAGTGCCAGTGTTGCGGTCTGCCATGAACTGCCCCGCCACAGACGTGGAATTCCCCAGATGGCCTGTACCTGATCGTTAATGGCGGGAACGATAATAAACGCAGCGATCAGCAGCACGATCAGAATCGGAAGTCCGCGTACAATTTCGACAAACAGCGTCGCCAGATTGTAAAGCAGCACATGGAAAAATCCGATGATGTTACCGCCGATGCCAGTACGCGGCTTGGGCAGGGAAGAACGGATGATGCCAACCATGAGGCCAATCACCAGCGCCAACCCGTAGGCCAGGAAGCTCACCCGCAGCGTCAGCGCGATGCCTTCGCGCAGATCATCAAAAATGCTGGAATACAAGTCATCAGCGGCGATGCTGGCGAATACCCAGATGCCGACCACCGCCAAAATCAGCGCCCACCAGGGGAAGGTGTACAGCCAGGCATAGGGCACCGCACGGGTTCGTGCTTCCTGCTGTACCTGCTTGATGTCGGGAAGCGCTGAACCCCGTGTTAAATCTGATGACTGCTCCATGTAAAATTTCTCCTAAAGAACACCTTTGTTTAAAGAATATTGAAGCACTTTTTTATATGGAGTCCCGAAAGAATTTATACGAAAACGTGACTTCTGTAAGGGAGGGTTTCAAAACCTCCCCTACAAAACATTCGAGACCTTACGTTAGTAATCATTGCAGAGAAAATAAGATTGAACAGGAGCGACGTGCGCCGCCCCCATACAAACACATCAATCGCTGGCTTAGCTGCCTTCGCTGGTCGCTTCGGGCGTGGCTTCGCCTTCCGCCGGAGCATTGGCCGGGCTGTCTGCGCCGAACCACAGCGCGTTCAGTTCGTCCAGCGTCCCATCGCGGCGCATGCTTTCGAGACCGGCGTTAATGGCTGCGACCAGATCGCTGCCTTTCGGGAAGATAAAGCCGAGTTCCTCGCCCGCCGTCAGCGGCTCCCCGATGATCTTGACTTCTTCGGCGTTCGCCCCCACATACCCCTGCCCGGCCACATCGTCCAGGATGACCGCGTCCACGTCGCCCGCGATGAGCGCCTGCACGGTGATGGGGAAGGTTTCAAACAGCAGCAGGCGGTCGCTGGCGCTTTCGCCCAGCAGTCCTTCGGCCACAATGGCATTGGTTGTGCCGGGCTGAGTGCCCATAATCAGCGCCTCGTCGGCCACAAATTCTTCCACGTTGGTGAAGCGGTCTTCGTCAGCACGCACCAGCAGCACCTGTTCCAGCGCGATGAAACCATCGGAGAAATCAACGATTTCGGCGCGTTCGGCGGTGATGGTGATGCCGTCCGCGGCCATGTCATATTCCCCGTTGCTCACGGCCAGGATCATGCCTTCCCACGACGTTTCCACAAACGTGGGCACACAGTTGACGCGGTTGCAGATTTCGCGAATCGCATCATAGTCCCAGCCGACCGCGTTGCCATCGGCATCCAGGAAGTTGAAAGGCGGATACAGATTTTCGACGGCGACGGTGATTTCCCGGCCACCCAGATCGGGCAGCACGAGCGGGACGCTCAGGCCGTTCAGCACATCAACAATAGTGCCGGGTTCTTCGTCCTGTGCAGAGACAAAGACCATCGGCAGCGCCAGCAGCACAACCGCGACGATCAGAAGCAGAGCTTTCTTCGACATAAAATCTCCTCGTTTCAGTAAAAGGTAAGCGCATAACCTCGCAATACAAATGGCTTGCAAGGCGCTTGCACAACAGGTCGTTCATTATAGGTGCTGGCTGTTCTTTTGCACCGTTTATTTCATCTGAGGGTGTTACGACACATTGCACAAGCGACGTTAATTATGCACAGAAATTCCCTTGAGGCCAACATTTTTTAACACTCGTGATTTATCGCTGGCCTTATTCTGGGTTCTGTGGGGAGATTGAATCTGTAGCCCACTTCCAGCGTGCTTTATCATACGCGAGTTGATGACGCGGAAGATAACCGAAGCAAAAGGGAACTCATGCGACGATCTCACCTCACGCTGGCTGCATTTGTTGGAATTCTGCTGCTGATGACGGCGCTTGGGGCGCGTAAACTCAACGCTGACGGGGTATGGGCGGATGAATGGTGGTCGATGTATGTGGCCGGAGCGGATGTCTTCGGTGAGCCGCTGACAATTCCACAGGTATGGGCACGCATCACCAACGAAGACCCCTGGCAGGGTGTGCTTTACGCCACGCTGCTTTCGACCTGGGGGCGGCTGGTCGGCTGGTCGGAGTATGCCCTGCGCACCATGTCGCTGCTGGCAGGCGCACTGGCAGTGGCGGTGATGTTCCAGCTTGGGCGCACCGTCAGCGGGAGTCGGTTAGTTGGACTTGGCACAGCGGCGACGTTTGCACTGAGCGCGTGGCTGATCTATTTCCTGCATGAGATGCGCGTCTATACGGTGCTGATTCTGTTCGTCGCGGTGCTGCTGCTGGCGTACTATCGCATTATGGAACTCGGTCGTCCCCGCTGGTTCGATTATGCGCTGCTCGTCATTGCCACCGGGGCGCTGCTCAACTCGCACTATTACACGACTCTGGTGATCGGGGCGGTAGGGGTGTGGCATCTGGGGCAGATCGTGCGCGGGCGTTTCAGCCGCCGCTGGTTGGCTGTAGTGGTCGCGTTCGGCGCGGGTGGGCTTCTGTTCCTGCCCTGGATCGGCAATCTGCTGCGGTCGTTTGAGCTAACCCGCGAACGCCCCCGCGCCCAGGCGAACCCCGAACTGTTGTGGATCACCGCCCGTGATACCTTTCTGGCGTTCAGCAATCTGGGGGTGGCGCTGTTCGCGCTGCTGGCCTTCTTCAGCCTGCGCAACCGCCGCGCCTGGTATGCCTGGGGGCTGTTCCTGCTCCTGCTGCCGCTCAACCTTGTGGCTTATTACATTCTGAGCGTAAACGAACTGCGCTACAGCCTGACCTTGCTGCCGCTGCTGGCCGTCATCGCCGGGTTTGGCATCGCGGAACTCGCCCGCCAGCGTGTGCCCGCCATACTGGTAATCGTGATCTGGGCAGCAGGCGCGATTTCGGTGGAAGGCAATTTTGGCTACGAACGGCTGATGCACCGCTGGCCGCCGCAGCCGATGCGCGAGATGGCGCAGGTGTTGGAAAACCGGGCACAGGAAGGGGACGTGATTGTCAATCTGGTCGATTCCGACAACATCCCCGATCTGGCGCAGTACGTGATGGCGCATTACATGATCGACCTGGGCGCACGGCTGGAAATCGCCGAGAACCGCTACATCCCGGGCGCACCCCAGTTTGCGGAACGACTGCGCCGCTCGGTGGGCGACTCGCGCCATATCTGGCTGGTGGCCGATCCTCGCTGGCAGATTGAGGAATCGACACTGGTGGATTATGTGCTGTACGAGGAGTCGATCTACCCATGCGCGACGCTGGCCGATGAACCAACGATGATCGTCAGGGCGTATGGGCGGGTTGACAGGGAAGCGGATGCGTGGCGGTTTGGCGATGGAATCCGCGTGATGCATATCACCCCGGCGCAGGTGCGAAACGGGATTCTGCAAGTGTGGGTGGCGTTCGAGGTGGCAGAAAACGTCCCGCCCTCGACGTACTCGGTCGGGCTGCATGTGGTAGACGCGAACGGCGGTTTGCAGGCGCAGTTGGACAGCGGCCTGCCGGGGGTAGGTGTCTCCTGCCGTTATGTGGAAATCCCGGTCGGCGGATTAGCACCGGGCGAGTACAACCTGCATGGGGTGGTCTACGGCTGGCAGGATCAGGCTCGGCTGGAAGCGGTCGCGCCAGATGGGACAGTCAGCGATTATCCTGTGATGCAGCGGATTACGCTGCCGTAGCAGGGATGTATCTTGGAGCGTTCCAGGACATGCCATGTCCCTACAGTTCTACGATTTTGATGCAAGGTGTTCATCATTTGCAGGGGCGGGTTTCAAACCCGCCCAAAGGGAAACCGACTCACAAGTGCAAAGGCTTGAGGTGTTAAAAGCCTTTGACGTCAAAGACGTGGAAGCGGGAACGGCAGCCGTTCTTCCACCCGCCGCCGCAGATCGCGCAGGCCGCCGCGCACCACCGCCTGTGCCGCCGCCGCCGGATACATCACCATCATCATATCCGCCGGAAGCTGATGCGTGAGGAAGCGACCGAGCAGCGTTTGCAGCGCCGGGTCGTCCATCATCCAGCGCATCAGCGTGTTCTGTGCCCAACCGGGAATCTCCGTCTGGCGGTACAGGCTTTCGTTCACGCGGGTCAGCAGGGCTTTATAGTGGGCATAGGTTCGGATGCGGGCGGTTTCGTCATACCACGCCACCGCTTCTTTCCAGCTTTTTTCGCCCTTATACCAGTCACGAATCGCCCAGGCCAGCGCTTTGGCCGTAAACACCGCGTTGTAAATTCCCTGCCCATCAAGCGGGTCTTTCTGATGATAGGCATCGCCCACCAGCGCCCAACCGGGGCCGCCTGCCGTCCGATAGCTGTTGCCGATCTTTTTCATGCCGCGCACGCTCGTGACCATCTCTGCGCCTTCCAAGCGTCGTGCGACTTCGGGTTTTTGCATCAGCAGATCGAGATACAGCGCTTCGGCCTTGCCCGGTTCAGGATCGAGCAGTCCGGCCTGCCCTTCAATGCACACAGCGGCAGTGTTATCGGCGCTGTCCATGACCAGAAAGCCGTAACCGTAACCGCCTTCATAAGCTGTCGAAGTTGGCTCACCGCTTTCGTCGTAGGGCTTTACGCCGCGCCAATAGGCATAGTAAAGCGTCGTGGGCTGGTCAGTGGCTTCGTCCAGCGTCGCCGCGCCCACCTTCCGCGCCAGCAGGCTAAAGCGCCCATCCGCGCCGATCACCAGCCGCGACCGTAAATGATGTTCCTGCCCCTGGGCGTCCTTCCCCACAACCCCGACA
This sequence comes from bacterium, assembly GCA_033762735.1. Taxonomy (GTDB): domain Bacteria; phylum Chloroflexota; class Anaerolineae; order Aggregatilineales; family Phototrophicaceae; genus JANRLJ01. Next base: position 43,050 of record JANRLJ010000181.1, read on the forward strand.
ACGCGCTCCCCATCCATCAGAATGTCCATCACGTTGAAATTCTGCCAGCCTGTTACAGACGGATAGCTCACTGCTGTATCCCACAGTGCGGCATCGAAACGTGCCCGGTCGATGGCATAGGCATAATCGCGCTTGCCATCGTTGGGAATAATCACATGGGAATTGATAATCGAGGAAAAGATATTCATCCGGCGGATTTTGGGCGTGTTGCGGGCATATTCCGCTTCGTCCGCGCCGATCTCATCCAGCAGCTTCATGGTTGAAGCGTAGATGATGGGGGAAGACACTGCCGGGAGGCCGGGGAAGGTGGCACGTTCCAGCAGCAGCACCCGCAGCCCTTGCTTGCCCAGGCGGGCGGCCAGGGTAGAACCCGCAGGCCGTCCGCCGATGATAATAACATCGTAGTCCAGGGATACTCGCGTCACAATAAGTCACTCCACAAACCTGACAGTACATTTTGTGAAAAAGATAACACAGTCTGGTGAGGTTTGGATGAGACAGATGTTAACCTGTCAGCCGATTGCGTTGTGCCTGCTAAAAGCCCAGGCGGGTAAAACGGACGCTCGTCCGCACGTCTAATAAGTATCACTGACAGCGCACAACAGGAGCAAAGTCGCATGAACTGGCCTATAGGACAGGTGCATTTGAACGTCGCTGACCTCAAACGGTCGGTCGATTTTTACCAGCGGGTGATTGGTCTGGTCGTGCAGGACGAGCGCGACAGCACCGTGACGATGGGGGCGCAGGACGGTGTTGCGCTGCTGAACCTGATGGAGCGATCACAAGGCGAACGCAGCCGGGGCGGGACAGGGCTGTATCACTTCGCCATTCTGCTCCCTTCCCGGCTTGATCTGGCGCGGGTGCTCAAGCACTTCGCCGATACCGTCACACCGCTGCAAGGCCTCTCTGACCATTACGTCAGCGAGGCGATTTATCTGGCCGACCCCGAGGGCAACGGCATCGAGATTTATCGCGACCGCCCGCGCAGTGATTGGCAGTTCCCCGATGGAAAGCTGAACATGGGCACGGTCTATATGGATGTGGACGGGGTTATGGGTGAACTGGATGGCAACGACCCGACCTTTACCGGGCTGCCAGAGGGCACGATCATGGGGCATGTGCACCTGCACGTTTACAACATTCCAGCAGCGGAGCATTTCTATCGTGACCTGCTCGGCATGGAGGTCATGGTGCATTATGGCGGCGCGGCCTCGTTCGTCTCCTGGGAAGGGTATCATCACCATCTCGGTCTGAATACCTGGAAACCGGGTGCGCCTTCGGCTATCACGCCCAATACACTTGGGCTGCGCTGGTATGAAGTCGATTTAGGCACAAACCGAGCCACGACGATTGAGCGCCTACAGGCAGCGGGTCTGGCACTGGAAAACCAGGATGAGGGTGTGCTGGTGCGTGACCCGGTTGGGAATGGGGTGCTTTTCGTGTAACGGAGAGGGCATAATAGATAAACCTTGCAGTGTCAGACCATGAAAGGTGCATCCATGACCAGTCCTACTCAGATTACCCCGAATGTGTATCAGATCACACGCGGCGCCAACATCTTCCTGCTCAAAACAGGGGCAGGGGAACTCACCATAATTGATGCAGGTATCCCCGGTGCCGCGAAGCGAGTGCTGGAAGCTGCTGCCGCGCTCGGCTACAGCCACAACCAGATCAGGCATCTGCTGCTGACGCACGGCGACCTCGACCATATCGGGTCAGTTGCGGGACTGGCGAAGGCTACTGGCGCGACCGTCTATGCTGGCACAGAGACGAAAACTTATGTGGAGCAGGTCAAATCACCCGATCACATGCCCGCGCCTATCGCCACCATTACCAATCTGATGCTGCCCCTGATGCAGAAGAAGGCCAGCGTCCAGAAGGTGATTCAGGATGGGGATACGCTGCCCATTGGAGGCGGTATTCAAGCCATTCATACCCCCGGCCATACGTCAGATAATTTCAGTTTCTACTGGCCGCAGGAAAGAGTCCTGTTCGCGCCTGATCTGCTGAACACGCAGCGCGGCCCGCTGGGGATGACACCAAAGCTGATTACGTGGAACATGGACGCCGCCATCAGCAGTGCGCGGAAGGTGCTGGCGCTCAACCCGGAGGTGATCTGCGTGGGACATGGGGCGGCAGCGAGAGCACCGTTTGACCTGGAAGCCATTATCAGCACGGGCAGAGGGTGAACAACAGCCCCCGCTAGAAGCCGAGGACTGTGGATAAGCTGAGTGATTATTGCAGTCCTGCGCCGTTGATGGCCGCTTCCAGCACCGGGTCACGCCCGGCCAGCAGGTCTTGATAAGTCGGCGCGATCAGGACATGCGGGGGCACGGTGTCCAGATCGCTGCCGGGGCGTGAGCGGAAGTAGGTGGTCGAGTACTGAATCTCCAGGCCCGAATTCGGCAGCGTAAATGTGCGTGTCTCACCATAGGCGTTCGGTCTGCCGCCCGTTGGCTCGCCCAGCAGCATGGCGCTGGTGTCGTCGTCCAACTCGATGGCGTTCATCATGGCCGACGAAAAAGTGCGTTCGCCGATCAGCACATACAGGCCGCCGGGCTGATTCAGGGCGGAGCGTTCGCGAATAGCGCGGATGAAGGGGCGCAGTACCGACGAATTGCCGCCGCCGTTATAGCGCAGGTCGATCACGACGCGCTGCACCGGGTTCGCGTCGATAAAGGCGAACATCTCCGCATTGAAATTCGCGAAGGGCTGCGCCGGATCATCGCTGCACTGATTGTACTGAAAGTAGATTGTCTGCGAGTCTTCGAGATACGTGTACCAGTAAGTGGCATCAAGGTTCTGGCGGTGCAGCGGCGTCTCGATATTCAGCACTTCGTACAGGGTGACTCGTTCGCTCCCCGCATCGACCGCTTCCGCTGGGAAGGTCAGCGTGAAGGGTTCGCCCTCAGCTTTCTCGAAGGTAAATTCGCCGCTGTCGATGTCGGGCAGGATGCCAGCCGTGTAGAGAATTTCGGGCGTGCGCAGGAACATGGCCGCTCGGATGCGGAGATTCTGTGCGTTGTCGTGCGAAATGAAGGGGGCGACCCGTTCAACGGCGTCCAGTAATGGCGTGTTACCAATCGCGACCACCCGCGCCCCAATCGCGTCGGTAAAGTCCGGGCTGGCCGCCGTCACGACCAGATCATTCCCATACCATCCCAGCGACAGCGGGAACAAATGGAAACGCCCCGGTTCATGAATATAGGCGGTGGTGTGTGCGTCCTGAATGAGCGCGGTCAGTTCGGTCATGCGGGCGATAATCTGTATATCGTCCAGCGTCGGGATTTGTGCCCGCAGTTCATCCGCTTTTTGCATAAAAGTTGCCTCAGAGACGGCATGAAAAGCGTTCGCATGGAGATAGGTAAGCTGTGAGGAGAGGTAATCCACGTCCTGCTCCCAGCGACCATTGCGCGTAGTCGCGGGTTGGGGAAAGGGCGCAGGTTGGCGGTCAGAGGTGAAGGTGATGTAGCCTGTCTGGACGAGCGCATACCAGGCACCGCCAGCAGCCATCATGAGGACGAGAAGCACGGCAAGAAGCTGAAAACGGCGGCGTTTGATGAAGGTCAGCATGTCCCATCCTCAGGTTGTTCGGTGCGCAGTCGTTATGAGTAGTGTAGCAATTCCTGGGATGGGTTCGTCCGTCTTTTGGCCGAAGTCGGAAGGGCTGGAAGGGGGAAAGCGGGCTGAACCGAGGCGGGGAGTGTGCAACAGGCGGTGAATAAACGTTGTGGAAGGGCGAGAGACGCCTGGCCCTTCCACAACAAATATTGGCGACCTGGATTCGAGCAACGCGCGTTTGAGGGCGCTTAAACCCTCATTGCTCATCGCTCATTGCTTCTATTACTCTCTTAGAACGCCGGGACGAAGCGGAACCCTTCACCGTCCGCCACGACATAGCCCACGCCAGGGAAGGGGAAGTGATAGCCGAAAATCTGCTGGCCTTCCTCGGCGACGCTGGTGAGCAGGGCGAGGCGGGTTTCCGCTGCCTGTTCGGGGATGGCATCAAAGCCCGCGAAGAAATCAGGCCGCGCCAGCGAGACGACATTGTTGAGCGCTGCGTCAACGATGTTCAGCAGCGAGGCCTCACCAGAGACAATCCGCAGGGCGCTGTGGCCGGGGGTGTGGCCGGGAGTCGGAACGGCTTCGATCCCAGGCAGGATTTCGCCTTCTGCCGCGTAGTAGTTGATCTGCCCGGCGTCAATGACGGGCTGGAGCGCGGCGTTCGCGGCGGCGATGGTTTCCGCAGCGGGCGAATCCGCCGGGGCGTTCTGCATGAAGTCCCATTCGGCCTGTGGGAAATAATAGGCGGCGTTGGGGAAGGTGGCCGCGCCGTCGGTCGAGACACCGCCGATATGGTCGGGGTGGAAGTGCGAGATCACCACCGCGTTGATGTCTCCTGCCGCCACGCCGATCAGTTCCAGCGACGCCAGCAGACGCCCGCCATTGGCCGCGCCGTTGCCTGTGTCCAGCAGGATCAACTGGTCGCCCGTGTTGACCAGCAGGACGGTCACGGTTGTATTTACGCTTTCGGTCGGCAGATTATTGGCCGCCAGAATTTCAGCGACTTCTCCCTCGCCTGCGTTCGCACCGAAAATCGTCGGGTCAAACGGAAACAGCGCATCCTGAAGCGCGGTCACTTCAAAATCACCCACGTTAAAACGCGAAATTGCGGTTACGCTGGCGGTCGAGGCGGAGGTCTGCGCGAAGACGCGCTGCACACCTGTCCATGAGGCGGCGGTCAGCCCCAGCGCCCCAACCCCAATTCCCTGTAAAAATCCACGACGCGACAGCTTATTATTGCGAACCATTATTCCTGTCTCCTATAGCAATCAACAACAAGACGCAAGGTATATCAGCAACCAGACAGCCGGATATTCTGGAACCTTACGGTTAAGAGATGGTGAAGCTGATGATCTCAATACGGTGAGAGATCGTTACTGTACGCAGTTCCCAGCGAACGTTTCCCAGTCAAGGCCGAGGTACTGGTTGCCGAGGGCGACGCGCAGGGTGTTATCTTGGCTTAACTGGAACCAGACCTTTGCCCGGTCATCGCCATAGACGCGGGTATAGCCACAGAAGCCGCCTTCCGCCCCCGCGACGACCATCTGCCCGTGTGTGCTGATGATGAAAATCGCCCCGTCGAGGAAGGCCATCTGCGACTCGCCGCGCATGTCCAGCGGTAGACGCGCCTGCCAAAGAATTTGCCCGCCTGTGTCATAGGCAGTCAGGTTTTGTCCCATGCCGTCCAGCAGGTAAACACGACCATCGCTCAGCGCCAGCACCACCCCGGCGTTCCCGCCGTCCGGCGCGTCCGCGATGTATTCTGCCCATTCGCCGCTGGCATCAATCGCCCACAGGCCGCCGCTGGTATAAGCGAGTAAGCGGCCATCCGGCAGAACTGTGAGGCTTGCGCCGTCGCGCAGGTCGGCTTCATCGAGAATTTGCCCATTTGCTGCCACGACCATCAGTGAGTTGTTGACCGTTTCCAGACCGATCAGGTTTCCAATGACGACCGCTTCCCGAAAAGCAGGCACGTCGCGCACCTGCCACGCGATCTCGCGGCGGTTGGCGCTGAGGGCGGTCAGCGTGTTATCGGTGGTGTGATAAATCAGGGTATCCCCTGCGGCAATGGGTGGGCTGTCGGGCGTGAAGTTGAGCGTGTAGCTTTCCTGCGCCGCGCCCTGATAATCGACTCGTGTGACGCTGCCATCGGCGAAGGTGATGTAGGGATTCAACTCGAATCCGGTCAGGCTGACCGCTGCTCCACCTGCCGGAACACGCCATGCAACGCCCCCATTTGCGCCGATGCCACGCAGTAAATCGCCATCAATCGCCAGCAGCGAGCCGTCATCCAGCACCAGCGGGGGGACTATCGGGCCGAAGGTATCGACCAGCGTACTCCACCGAAATGCCGGATGCAGGGCGGCCTGATAGTTGGCGATGAACTGCGCTGGACGCCGGAAACCGAGCGTTTCCGGGTTTTCGCGGCTGTAGCCGGAGCCAGGATTATCGGGCTGGCTGACGCGCACCTCAAAATGGAGATGCGGGGCGGGGCGGGCGTCCGCGATCACGGCGATGATGTCCCCCGCCTGCACACAGGTGTAACGCGCCGGGAAGACGACCGAATCGGTCTGCATGATATGGCCGTACTGGGTATAGATGCGGCTGCCGTCGGGGAAGGTGTGTTCGAGGATAATCACCCCGCCGTCGCGTCCCCACCCGGTCGGTGCGCTGTAGGTGACGAGTCCGGTGGCGGCGGCGCGGACGGGCTGGGCATAGCTGCTGCTGCCCACGCTCCAGTCTTCCCCGGTGTGATAGCGTCCTTGATGGCGCGGGCTGGCGACGCTGAAATCCTGCACCAGCCGGAAAACGGCTGTATCCACCGGGTAATTGATGGCGTCGGCGGTGCCGCACTGCCCCTGGGCATGAACAGGCTGGGTTGTCAGGCTAAGGAGTACAAAAAGCGTGAGAAATAGGACGAATGTCTTCAAAGGCGGCATTCCTGAAAGTAAAACTTTGCGACTCAACGACCCAATTCTACGTTAGAATTGGCTGAACGACACACCATGAAGGAGCAACACTGATGTTTAACAGCTTCTCGCGCAGTTGGAACCTCGTCAAGGCCAGTTGGGAAGTGCTCAAGGCCGACCGGGAACTGCTGCTGTTCCCGTTTCTGTCGATGCTTGGCATGATCGCCGTGACCATCGCCTTTATCATCCCACTCGTATTTTCCGGTTTGCTGGATGCCATTGCGAGCGGCGGGGAAGTCAACCAGGGGCAGGGCATCTTCGGCTTTATCCTGCTGTTTCTGTACTATCTGGTGAGCTATACGGTGGTGATCTTCTCAAATACGGCGCTGATCGGCGCGGCCATGATGCGGCTGAATGGCGAGAACCCGACTGTCGCAGACGGCTTCCGCATCGCCCGCGAACGGCTGGGAATCATCATTGAGTACGCCGCGATTTCGGCCACCGTGGGCATGATTCTCAACGCCATCCGCAACCAGGACAATCTGCTCACCAGCATTCTGGCGGGTGTACTGGAATTCGCGTGGAACGTCGTGACCTTCCTGGTGATTCCGGTGCTGGTGGTGGAAAAAGTCGGCGCGTTTGATGCGATCAAGCGCAGCGGCAACCTGCTCAAACGCACCTGGGGCGAACAGTTGGTGGCGAACGCCGGGATTGGCTTGGTCTTCACCCTGCTGGGCGTGGGCGTACTCCTGGTGGTCGGCGTACCGCTGTTCGCACTGGCTTCTGCGACTCAGTCCGGCGTGGTGGTCTTCCTGGCGATAGCGTTGATCGTGCTGGCGCTGGTCGGGCTGGGGCTGTTTGGCTCCGCGCTCAGCGGCATTTTCCAGGCGGCGCTGTATAAATACGCCACCGAAGGCAGCGCGGGTGACTATTTCGACGAAACGCTGGTGGAAACCGCCTTCAAGCCCAAGCGCGGGTAAGGGAAGTTTTTGCCCTCACCCTAAATAGCGTTGTCCGGTACTCTAAAAGGAGTTATGAAAGTTCACAACGGCTCATTTGCCCTCACCCTAAATCCCTCTGCAAGAGGCGCTCTCCCTCAGGGAGAGGGACTTAACACGCTTCCCTGGTCTTCTCCCCCTCTCCTAGCGCCAGCGGTTGGGAGAGGGGGACGGGGGGTGAGGGCGGAAAAGCGCCAACTCAATACCGGACAAGCCTTAAATCCCTCTGCAAGAGGCGCTCTCCCTCCGGGAGAGGGACTTAACCACTCAAGGGTGTTCTTCTCCCCCTCTCCTAAAGCGCAGCGACCGAAGCGGTTGGGAGAGGGGGTCGGGGGGTGAGGGCAACTGCGTAAGTCCTTACTTCTGAGAAATGGTTGGTTAGACCCGCGCGAAGATGCTGCGCACAGCCAGCGTAAACCCCGGCAGCACGTCGCCGCCATCCAGCACGTCGCCTTCCTTTAAAGTGGCAGCGCCTTTCGAGGGCTGATGTACCACGATGGTTTTCAACGTCGGATACACCACCCACGCCAGCCGCGTCCCGTTGGCGAGATACGTCTCAACCTTGCGTTGAATTTCCTCGGCGGTGTTGCTCGGTGACATCACTTCAATCACCAGATCAGGCGCGAAGGTGAACTTCTTCGGGAGTTCCTGCTCGCGGGGATACGTCGTGTAGGAGATAAACGACACGTCGGGGATGTATTCGTCTTCATCGGTGAAGGCGTAGCTGGTGTTGTCGCCAAACACACGCCCGATGTCGTTGGTCTCCAGGTGGATGAAAATCTTGCCGACCATAAAGCTAACCACAACGTTATGCTTCGGCGCGGGTGTCGGCATTTCAACAATCTCCCCATGAATCAGTTCAAACAGGCGGTTGGCGTTCTCCGGTGCATTGACGAACTGCTCAAACTGCTCGACGGTGTACGTTCTGTCTCGAATAACCATGCGTCTACCTCCACCCTAAGCATAAGCCGACTGGCATCCGCGGTCAAATGCTCAGTCGCTCGCCTCGAAGGTCACGATCTCAATAATTTCCAAAACTGATCTGTCGAGTCTGTCGATTCCGTCTCATCTCATTCGTCGTATAGGTAGACGGCGATAACGCCAAAACACAACCACGAATCAAGAGGAGACAAACACCATGCGTTTTTTACTGATGAACTGCAGCAACGTAAACCGTGACCAGACTATGAGCGAGGCCGAACGCGGCGCGGAGTGGAACGCCTACCTGCAATATACGCAGGAAGCAATCGCGGCAGGCGTGATGAAGGGCGGGGAAGGGCTGGTGTCCCCGGCGATGGCGACGACGGTTCGCATCCGCGACGGTAAAACACTTACCACCGATGGCCCGTTTGCCGAGACCAGCGAACAGTTGGCGGGATTTTACATTGTGGAAGTGGAGAGTATCGACCAGGCGATTCAATGGGCGTCCAAAATCCCTGCCGCACTGCATGGCGCGGTGGAAATTCGCCCGATTATCGAAATCAACGGCTAGAATATGCGTCCCTTTCTCCCTCCCCCTCTCCTGGCTGAGGAGAGGACAGGATTGAAAAAGGGGTTGGCAAAACGGAAGTTCATCCTCCCCCTTCTGCCCTAAGCGTGACCTTACCCCGAATCAACGGACAGGAAAAATGTCAGGGGCAGGCGCGTTGCTCAAATTGGGCAGGGCTGAGATAACCCAAAGCCGAGTGCCGCCGCTGACGGTTGTACCATAGTTCAATGTACTCGAAGAGCGCAAGG
>JANRLJ010000182.1:0-2712 GCA_033762735.1 bacterium
AAAAGCGCCAACTCAATACCGGACAACCCTTAAATCCCTCTGCAAGAGGCGCTCTCCCTCAGGGAGAGGGACTTAACCGCTAAGGCGGCCTTCTCCCCCTCTCCCTAAGCGCAGCGACCGAAGCGGTCGGGAGAGGGGGGCGGGGGGTGAGGGCAACTGCGTAAGTCCTAAGCTTAATGGTTCATCCGAGAAATCATGACGCTTATCGCTTATCTTGGTAAGGGCGACGCGCCTCGCCCCTATAGGAACGCCAGCGGTCTCGCGCTCCATCCATCGCTGATTGCTTTTCGTTGAAAGCTGAGGGCTACTTCGGCAGATCATACAACTCGCCCAGATAGACGCTCTGCACGATCTTATTGCTGGCGATCTCGGTGGGTGTGCCCTCCGCCAGCCGCCGCCCCAGGTTCATCACCGTGATGCGGTCGCTGACGTGCATCACCACGTTCATATTGTGTTCCACCAGCACCACCGTCCGGTTGCCCTGCTGCCGCACGTTCTCGATGGTCTGCATCAGTTCCGGCACCTGTTCGGAAGCCATGCCCGCCGTCGGTTCATCGAGCAGCAGCACTTCCGGGTCACCTGCCAGCAGAATCGCCAGTTCCAGCTTGCGCTTGCCGCCATGTGGCAGGATATTGGCCGGAACCGCTGCCATCTCCCGCAGCCCCACCAGCGCCAGCACATCGAGCGCCCGGTTGGTCAGTGCCGTGAACGAAGAGGCCTGCCGCCAGAAGCGGAAGTTAACGCTGTCGCCGTCCTTGCCAAGCGACTGCACGGCCAGCCGCACATTTTCCACCACGGTCAGATTGGGGAAGATGTTGGTGATCTGGAACGAGCGACCCATGCCGATATGCGCCCGCTTATAGACCGGCATGTCGGTCACGTCCTGCCCTTTGAAGAAGACGCGCCCGGTGGTGGGCTTATAGCGCCCGCTGAGCAGATTGAAGAACGTGGTCTTGCCTGCGCCGTTAGGCCCGATGATGCTGTGCGTAGTGCCGGGGGCGATCTGGATGCTCACGTCATCCACCGCCACCAGCCCGCCAAAGACTTTCCGTAGATTTCGAGCTTCTAAAATAACGTCTTGTGCCATATTTTGTGATGAATCGTCACTTTTTTATCGTTCGTTTTTGCTGCAAAGGCCGCCATTTGTGAGCGTTTCACCGTTCTGTCGTGTGCTGCTCGACGGTGAGGTGCTGACCATCTTCCCACAGGAAAGCGGGAAAAGACCGTAAACTCAGGGAGACTATGACTCAAGTTCCCCGCTTCATCAAACGGCTTCATCAGGTGCTTTCCCCCACCCCTTGCAATTTTCGCCGTTTTAAGATTCGGCGCGGAGGCGTTGCACCGGGAACCTTTTCGAGAGGAAGGTCGTCCTGCCAGTGACCAGCAAGCGCTGGTTAATCACCATGACAATCACATCTCTGTAGGAGAGGACGAACCATGAAACGACTGATTTTGTTGGTACTGATCGGCCTGCTGCTGTTCCCGGCGCTGTTCGCCAGTGCACAGGATGACTTCACCCCACCCCTGATCGTGCGCCTGCTGGGGAGCGATGTGCTCTACAGCGTGAACAGCGATACCGTCGAAGCGCTGGACTTCTGCCAGCCGGAAGAAGATGTCTACAACGGTTTCCCGATTGAGGTTTCGCCGGACGGCACTCGCTTTGCCTTTCTTGCCACAACGACGCTGCCCGGTGAACAGGCCGGGATGAACAACGGCGCGTTCAATGCCGATAATCTCTACCTCTGCAATACGCAGGACGAGACGCTGACGCAGATCACCACGCAGCCCGAAGGCGCGACAGCTGGCACAACCGTTGAAGACTCCATCTACACGGTCTATGGGATGCCCGCGTGGTCACCGGACGGCATACAGATTGCGTGGGCGCAGGTGAACATGCCCGTCGGCACGACGCAGCTTGTCGTGTATGACCTGGAAGCGGGGACGAGCGACGTGCTGTACGAATATGCCGAGCCGTCGGCGGCCTTTGTCGTGCCGAACGTCTACTGGAGCGCGGGCGGGCTGGCGCTGGCGGATGTGGTCTACACGACACCGGAACGCACCGGTGAAGATCAACGGGCGATTCTGGTCTACCGTGCCAACGGCGAAGACGTGGTAGAGACGACCGAATTCGCGGCAGGACAGGTCAACGGCGGATGGGTGCTCTATGAGGGCGAATATCACCTGTTCGGGCAGGACGCGGAAGGCGTTGGTGCGCTCTATAACCCGGCATCCGGCGAGTTCGTGCGCTATGAAGGCGTGGTCGAGTACTACAGCCTGCTTGCACCGGAAACCTCGCTGGGGCTGGTGAACCTGCCGACTGAATCGGTTGGGTTGTTCCAGTGGGCGGTGCGCGGCGAAGGCTTCACCACGCCGCTGGGCATCGAAGGCAATCAGTACGGTTTCACGCTTTCGCCGGATGGTCAGCAGGTGGTCTACGTGACCTTCGCCAGCTATCCCGACGGCGGGCAGGCGTTCCTGCTCACTGATCCGACCGATCTCACCAGCGCCCAGCCGATTGACGCGCTGAATGAACTGAATGTGGGCACACCCGTCTACGTCCACTGGGCACCGCTGGCGCAGCGCATCGTCAATCAGTAAACGACATTATGTATTAGCCCTCACCCCCTCTCCCTACGCGCAGCGACCGAAGCGGTCGGGAGAGGGGGAGAAGACGCTCACGTAAGAATAAGTCCCTCTCCATGAGGGAGAGGG
>JANRLJ010000183.1:0-62392 GCA_033762735.1 bacterium
TGAACGCTTGCTTGCCAAGCAGGAGCGCGGCTTGCATGTGCGCGTCGCTGCCAAGATTGCTTCCTTTGTTTTTCGTCATGTTCTCAACCGTTGTTTCGGGCTCGACATTTTATCCTTTTCCATTTCACATTAGACGTAAGAATATAGATTGCTTGTTGCAGGTAAAAACAAGCTGTGTGATAATTAGCAGGTTGCAACTGAACAAATGTTTGACCGACTTTTACGTAAGCTTCAGCTGCCTCAACTGATGATTTACGATTCTCTTCGACATTTCCTGCTAGAATATCCAATTCAGCCTTTAATTGCCAGTAAACTTGCGCCAGCAACCAATTCGATTGGTGGTCGGATGCCTTTGCTAATCTAGTCGATAGTTCAGCATATGGGTTGGGATTACGAAAGGAGTATTTAAGCAGCAGGTTTAATAATATGGCAAACGGGAATTCTTGATCGTTTGGATCACGTGAAAAGATGATTTTTTCGACTTCATCCAAAACGAGGTCTGTTAAAGACTGATTTCTAATTGACCGTGCTAATGAAATTGCTCTATCCAAGCGAACACCAGCCAAAAAATAGTGTGATTTAGGTGAAGTTAACATTGTTTTGAATGTTTCTACATATGCCCGAACTGCGATTTCAACCAATTTATAGTAAGGGCTGCGTCCTTTAACCCAAACTACATCAGCTAACCTTGCACGCATTTCTGAGTCAGATGCATCCGGAGCTATTTCAGCCAAAACTCCAAGATGTTCGTTACTCAGATCATCTAATACAAATCCTCTCGTAGGTGGATCATAAAATACAAAAAGTGGATGAAATATTTCACTTGTGTCTGGTTTAAGTAGCATTGAAGAAACTGCACCCAGTAACGTAAATACTTCCTCTCTTACTGCATCACCTTCTTTCTGAGCTTGAGCTGCGTGTTGAAAGAAAATTCGGTGATAACGATCACAGCTTTTTTCATCAGATTGATGAATAACATCCTGCCACCTAGAGTTATCAAAATCTGCTTTTGAAAGCTGAAGGTTTTGAAGTCGTGGCACTTCGATCTCCTTATATTATCCATTATACTTCAAAGGCATTTAAATTGTAGTAAAATCTTATATAATATGCAAGTAATTTTGTACAAATTGCCTGAGAATTTTAAAAGCAATATTATGTTTGTAATTTGCTGTGTGCGTACGCTAACCGCGAAGGCTGATGACTTCTGTCATTCAACCTTTCTGAACTCCTGATAATTAACCTTCAAAATTGATCGCTTGAATATCGGCGCTTTTCCATCAAGGGCAGAGGCCACCACGTATGCTATACTTTCCGGGGTAAATTGCTTACGCTGGACTACTTAGGAATATAGCGATGATCTTTAAAAGCCCGTTACCCGATGCCGAAATCCCTGACATTTCCTTTACCGAGGCTGTCCTGCGCCATGCAGCGTCTCAGCCGGATAAGCCCGCGCTGATCGATGGTCCCACCGGACGCACCATTACTTATGGGCAGCTTGCCAGCGCGATTCGGCTGGTCGCCTCCAGTCTCGCCAGGCGCGGCTTCAAAAAGGGAGATGTCTTCGCCATCTACAGCCCCAATCTGCCGGAATATGCCATTGCCTTTAACGCCGTCGCCACCCTGGGCGGCATTGTGACCACCATCAATCCGCTCTATACCGCCGACGAACTCGCGTTTCAGTTGAACGACAGCGGCGCACGGTTTCTTGTGACGGTGCCGCCCTTCCTCGAAAAAGCGCAGATCGCGAAGGCGAAATCGAAGGTAGAGGAAATTTTCGTCTTTGGGGAGGCCGAAGGCGCGACTCCCTTCGCCAGCCTGCTGCAAAGCGACGGGGCGCTCCCTGAGGTGACGATTGACCCGCGCCGTGATCTGATCGTCCTGCCGTATTCCAGTGGCACGACCGGGCTGCCGAAGGGTGTGATGCTGACGCACTACAACCTCGTCGCCAATCTGTGCCAGATGGAAGGCGGGGTGGCGCTGCAACCCGACGACCGCATGATCGGCATCCTACCGTTCTTCCACATCTACGGCATGGTCGTGGTGATGGGCAATGTGCTGTATGTGGGTGGGACGGTCGTCACGCTGCCGCAGTTCGAGATCAATCTGTTTTTGAAGACGCTTCAGGATTATAAGATCACCTTCGCCTGTCTCGTGCCGCCGATTATTCTGGCGCTGGCGAAGCACCCGGTCGTCGATCAGTACGATCTTTCCAGCCTGCGGATGATCTTTTCCGGCGCAGCACCACTCAGTGGCGATTTGCAGGAAGCCGTACATGATCGTCTCGGCGTGATGTGTGTGCAGGGCTACGGCCTGACCGAAACCAGCCCGGTCACGCACGCGACACCGGGCGACCCGGACAAGATCAAAATCGGTTCAGTCGGCCCCAGCATCCGCAGCACTGATGTGATGATCGTCAGTCCCGAAACCGGAGAGCCAGTCAGCGCTCGTCAGGAAGGCGAGGTCTGGATTCGCGGGCCACAGGTGATGCAGGGCTATCTGAACAATCCCGAAGCTTCCGCCCGCACCGTCGATGAAAACGGCTGGCTGCACACGGGCGACATCGGCTACTGCGACGAGGACGGTTATCTCTACGTCGTTGACCGGATGAAGGAACTGATTAAGTACAAGGGGATGCAGGTCGCCCCGGCGGAACTGGAAGGCGTGCTGCTCCAGCATGACGCGATTGCCGACGCCGCCGTGATCCCCGTGCCGGACGAGGAAGCGGGGGAAATCCCGAAAGGGTATATTGTACTCAAGCCAGGGCGCACGCTGACGGCGGACGAAATCATGGTGTTTGTGGCCGAGCGAGTCGCGCCGCATAAGAAAATCCGCCGGGTGGAGTTTGTGGACGCGATCCCGAAATCGGCGTCGGGCAAAATTCTGCGCCGGGTGCTGGTGGATAAGGAACGCGCGGCAGCGCATTAGGCATTTGCCCTAAGATAGTGCGTCATATCACCAAACCTGTTCGTATACAGAAAAGAACAAAAAGTAGGGGCGACCCGCCGGGTCGCCGCTACGAGAACGCCAGAAATTGAAACATAGTTTTCAGCGGATGCACCTTCAGCAGACTTTCGCGCTTACCCAGAACCCGGTACTTTTGACTCGGTACTCATAACTCCGAAAGGAATTCCCATGCCCATCCTTGATCCCGAAAAAGCGCTGCGCACCCTGCGGAAAAACCCCGTCATCCTGCAAGGGCTGCTGCGCGACGTGTCGCAGGAGCAGGCAGTTGCGGCGACAGACGGGCCGGATGGCTGGAGGGTGCTGTTTGTCGTGTGTCATCTGCGCGACTTCGAGACAATTTTCCTGGAACGCGCCCGCCGCTTTCTCGAAGAAGACACGCCCCACCTCGCGCGAGTCGACCATGAGGCACTGATGACTCAGAACGACTACGCCGGGCAAAACCTGGGTGAAGCCTTCGACGAGTTCGTGCAGCGGCGGCGCACCTTTATCAACGTCTTGGAAGGGCTGACCGAGAGCGAGTGGGCGCGGCGCGGGGTACATCCCAGCTTTGGGGAAGGCTCCCTGCTGGATTTCGCCATCAACACCGGGCTGCATGACTTGAACCACATCGAACAGATCGTGCGGGCGTTAGGGCTGTCGGAGGCGTTCGTTTGATGCTGCGCGGCCTGATTTACAGCGTTATTCGTAAGGGTGAGGTTTACCTCGCCCCTGCGATTCTGCTCATACTTCTGTTCCTGCTGTCGATGCCGCTTCATCAGCACCTCTCTGCCCAGGACGCCACCCCGACTCCCTCCGTGCCCGACGTAACCGGGCTGTCGCTGCCACAGGCCGCCGCCGCCCTGCACCGCGCCGGATACGCCCTTGCGCAGCCGACCTTTATCGAGGGACAGCCGCCGCAAACCGTCGCAGAACAATCGCCAGTCGCGGGTGAAAACGCCGCGCCGGGAACGGCTGTAGCGGTGACGGTCGCGCAGGCCTTCAACGCCCGCCTCGTATGGGACGACAATGATTTCACCATCATCAACGAAACCGGCGATGTGCTGCGGCTGGATCAACTGCGCTTCTCGTCCGATGCAGCAGCCTATACCGGGCGTTGGCCGGAAAACGTGGTGAATGACGGCTTTTGTGCCCAGGTCTGGACGGAACCCGTGCGCAGCGCCAAGGAAGTCCCCGGCTGCCAGTCTGCCCGCTCGACGCTGTGGCTGACCAGCAACGACCGCACCGAGCATTTCTGGACGAACGGCGCGACCCAGTTTGAGGTCTATCAGGATGGGGTGTATCGGGGACGCTGCGAGGTGGCCGCGCTGGAATGCCGCCTGTATCTCGCGCCGGGCTTGATCCCAGAAGATGTGACGCCCTACCTGTATTTCAACTATACCGAGGCGGCCTTGCTGGTGGTCAATACCTCACAGACGCGCTGGATGCCGCTTGACCGCGCCGTGATCGATACGCTGCTGATCGGCAACGTCAGTCAGTTCAGCAGCGGGAGTATCGGCAACCCGGCCCTGCTGGCGCCCGGCGAATGCGAGTTGTTCATCAGCGGCAGCGGAGAAACCTCGATTGCCTGGCCGGAAGCACAGCCCTGCCTGCGCATCGCCGATGCAGCCGTACAGGACCCTGTGTGGCGGGATGGCTTCACGCTGGTGAGCACGCTCGACGGTCAGCCGCGCACCTGCCCACCAGCGGTCGCAAACGAGGTGACGATCTGCCTGCTGCCGCGCTGATAGCTTTATCTCTTGTATGAGTTATGCAGTTGCAATGTTTCGCCCTCACCCCAAACCCCTCTCCCTCAGGGAGAGGGACTTCAAACCTCCCTCTCCATGCACACCAAGTTAAGGATTTCAGATGAATAAGCGGGCGGACATGCGGTCGCGAAATACGCCTATGTCCCCAACGAGACCAGCGGCGATCTTAGTCCGCCCCTACAGAAGCCGCCATTTATCGTTCGTAGGGGAGGACTAAGGGCGATTTCGCCAGCATCTCCTCCCGCATCATCAATTGCTTAATTTGGTGCTAATGGGGCTTAAAACCTACCTTTCCCTCTTAGCTCTAAACGCATCGGCGGGAGTTGAAGGTAACGGCATAACGCTTATTTTGGAGATGAGCGATGTTTGCAGGGGCGCATCCGTGTGAGCCGTGCGCCCTTCACCGTTAAACCGTACTTATTCCGCCGCTCCGCCTTGCAGCAGGTTCACCCGGCGGACACGAATCCGCCCGTCCTCGTAGATGAAATTCCCCTCTAAGCGCACGTTCTGCCCGACGGCCAGTTGTGCCAGCGCTGCATCGTCTTCCAGCACAAACGGCGTGTCGAAGATCGTCACCGTCTGCCCGTCAATCGCGGTCACGATCCCTTCCATCACCATCGTCGTCGGCAGTGCTGCTGCCACGCCTGCACCACTGCCAGACTGTGACACGACGAACGCCCCAACCGCCAGCGCAATCACCAGCCCAATGACAACAAGACCGATCAGCAGCGATTTGCGGTTGGCCGTGCCAGCCGCCGATGTGGTGCGTTTACGCTCCAGTGCATCGGACTGCTCCTTGCGCAGCATCGGCGTCGCGTCCGCCAGCGTGGATTCAGGTCGCCATGCTTTTGGCGCGGCGGTCTGATCGGTATAGGGCAGCGCAGGCGCTTTCGATTCACTCGGTGGAACAGGCGGCAGCGGATTGGCCTTACGGAACTTTTCGACCTTTTCCGGCAGTTCAATCATCGAAAGGCGCAGCGGCGGCGCACTGTCCGATTCTGAGCGCGGCACGGTACGCGGCTTATTGAGAGGGGATGTACTGCCTTTGCGCGAACGGGACTTTGTGGCCGGGCGGGTATCGAGCGAGTCCTCTTTGGCCTGCTTCACCGCCGCCCGCAGCGCCGTGACCAGCTTTGCCCCGGTCTGGTAGCGGTCACGCGGTTCTTTTGCCAGCGCGGTTTGCAGCACAGGGATAAAGGCGGGATGCAGCGTGGGGTTAAGCGAAAGCGGGTCGGGCGGCTCGTCGCTGATATGCGCCATCGCGATCTGCATCGCGCTGCCCTCGTTGAAGGGAACGCGCCCGGTCAGCGCTTCGTACAGAATCACGCCGAGTGAGTACAGATCGCTTTGCGGAACGACTCCCTTCGCCCCAATCGCCTGTTCGGGCGCGATGTAATGTGGGGAGCCGAAGGCCTCGCCTTTGGTGCTTTCGCTTGTCACCAGCGCCAGCCCGAAGTCGGTCAGGATGGCGGTGCCGTTCGGTTCGAGCATGATGTTGCTCGGCTTTACGTCACGGTGAATCACCCCCTTGCTGTGAGCGAAATCGAGCGCTCTGGCGATCTGGCTGATGATCTCCACCAGGGCATTATGCGGCATCAGTTCGCCTTCGCTGTGATAATCGTGCAGCACCCAGCGCAGATCACTGCCTTCGATGTAGCGCATGGCGATGTAGTAAATGCCCTTGACCTGGTTAAAGCGGTAGATGCTGACGATGTTGGGGTGTTCTAACTGGGCTACCGCGCGCGCTTCCTGCTTGAAGCGCTCCTCGTATTTAGGGTTGCTGCCCTGCTGTGGATCGATGACCTTAATGGCGACGTAGCGATGCAGGTTCACGTCATAAGCGCGATATACCCGCGCCATGCCGCCTTCCCCCAGCATCCGTTCAATTCGATAGCCATCGATTTCGCGCCCGATTAACGGGTCGTTGGTCTGTCCTCGCACCAGCATCACATGATCGCCTGTCGTATCGGTTTGAATTTGGCTTTATTGTAACGGATTTCTATCCACCCCCTGCCGATTCACGCGCTGATGGATGCGATAACTTTACAAACTTCATAGATGGAGTCATTCGTTGATAGTCGTTGGTTATTAGGAAATTTCACATCTTCACTGAAAATGCTTCAACTTTTTGAACCGCCAAGACGCCAAGTTCGCCAAGATTTTGTACCTGAGTAGGGACACGGCATGCCGTGTCCACAAACATTTATCCCTTTTTTGCCTCCACTGAAAACGCTTTGTCCTCCGTGTCTCTGCGGTTCAAATTCTTTTTGTGGTTCAATTTACTTCCAACTCGCAACTACAATTTCGCGCAGGTCAGTGACATAGGCGTTGAACCCCTCGGCATAGGCATCCAGATAATCCTGCACCATGAGCGCGGCCAGCGTTTGCAGCCCGGCCTCATGCAGCACCTTCACATGCGGGCGGAAGTCGCGCAGGCTGAGTCGCACTACGTTCTGGTCATCGGTCTGCACACCCCAGGCAAAGGTCTTCTGCGCGTTGTCATCTTTGGCCGTGATGAAGCGCCGCAAGGTCGAACCCGGCGCGACTCGCCCGGTGTTTGAGAAGACTTCCTCACCCTTGATGATCTCGTTCAGCACATCGAAGCGACCGGGGATGTTGTCCAGCAGCTTGCGCATCGGGCCGGACATGTGCGCCAGAAATTTGATGCTGGCGGTGCTGGCGCTTTCCCCGCGCAGAGCGATCTCCTTATATTTGCCTAGCAGTTCGCCGAAGCCGCCGATCAGCCGCAGGTACACGCCGCGCGTTTCATCAAAGCGGTTGAATGCCTTCTTCGCGTTCCCGCCGGTGCTGGCGCGATATTCCGTTAGCGCGGCCAGCGTGCGCTGGTGATAGTCCCAGAAATCGGTGATGGGATTGCGGAAGGTGGTCGGGAACACCCGGTCGCGGGGGTTGTAGCGGCTGGCGTCAATGGGAATCAGCACCGCCGGATTTTTGTGCTCCAGATTTTTCAGCGCGTCCACCGCCGCCTGATGCGCCTTCTGCCCGCCCGCTCCCCGTGCCAGGCTGAGCTTTTGCAGCTGCTCCTGCAAGCGCGGTGATGGCTGATACAACACGCCATGCAGCCCGCGATACAGGATAAACAGATCATTCACCGTGATCTGTAACTGATCGCTGCGCTGCTTTAAATGCTGACGCAGTTTGATGACGGGTTCCAGTTGAATACTGGCGTTTTCGGCGCTGGCTTCCGGCGCAAGCTGTATCTTTTCCACCTGCTTCTGCCATTTGGCGGGCGCTTGCAGCACAGGGCTGTAGGGCGGCTGCTTGGCGGAGCGGCGAACGCGGGTGTGCTCAGCATAGGCTTTTGCATAAACCAGCGCCTCGTTGGTCATGATTTCCGCGACGGCAGCGCCCCACGCTCCATCAAAGAAGATATGCGACTGGTCGAAGACAATGCTTTCCGACGTGCGGAAGATGGTCAGGGCGTGATCGCCAATGCCGCGCTTTTCCCGGCGGATGGCGGCCAGCGGCGCTTTGGTATCGCGAATATCCCAGTTGAGAATCACGGGTGCGCGGCGCAGCGCGTCAAGTTCCTGCTGCACGGCTGGCTCAAGCTGACGGCGTAGCCCGCCCTGCTCGGCACGAGGGACGTTGACCAGCAGTTCATCCAGCACGGCGGGCGGGGCGCTGGGTTTCGCGGACAGAATCGACCCGGCGAGGGCGCTGGCCGAGGCTAAATTCGACACGACTTCCAGCGGCAGCAGGTAATACCGTGCCTGATAGACAACGGCCAGCCGTGCGTCTTCCAGCCCATAGGGTACGCGCCGCTCGTGATGCGTCCCCGGTTCGAGATAGGCCAGCCAGCTCATCTGCTGCTGATATGCCGGGAGCTGCCCGGTGCGCAGTTCGGTCATGACCTCGTCCAGTTGACGGGCAACTTTCGACGGCAGCGCGGCGTAATGCGGCGTCCAGAAGGCCTCGAACTGCTGGCGTCGGGTGCTGATATAGTCCAGCCCCGCGGCGCGGCTGTAGGGGCGCTGCTTTTCCCACTGGGGATACAACCCCCGGTAAACCTCGCTGCGGCGGACGCGATTCGTTTCCGCCAGATCGGCCATCGTCTTCAGCAGCATCCGCTCATGCCACTCGTTTTCCAGATAATCCGGCAGGCAGCGGGCGAATTCCGCCGCCGTCAGCATCCACGCCCCAAGCAGTTCGGAGTCCATCAGCGCGACTCGGTCGAGCAGCAGGCGGTGATGAAAGCCAGTGGTTTCGTTGGCATGACGGGCGCTGTCCTCACGCAGGGCAAATTCGAGGTAAAACTGCCAGGTGCCTTCGGGAAAGGCTTCGTCTGGGTCTTTGCCCGCCAGCCGCAGCAGTTTTTGATAGCCATCCAGAATTTGCGCGGGGGCGACGAAAAACGCGCCATAGATGGCCTTGTCCATCTGCTGACGCACCCCGCGAAACAGCAGTTCCACATACTTGCGCGACTCGCCGGGTTCGACCGTGCGGCCTTTCAGGTTAGCGAGACCGTTGAGGATCAACCCCGGCACATTGCCCGCCGGGACAATCGCGGCGATTTCCTGGCTGAGCCGCTCGACTTCCGGCAGGGTCAGGCTGGAAAGTTCGCCCGTTTTTTCTTTATAGACAGACGCCGCCACCGAATACAGATCGGCGGACGTGCGCATTGTTGCTTCCATGTAGTCCGGGCTGCCATTGTCCATCGCCCCAACACTCCACACAAAGTTGCTTCGTTTTGTCGG
Source organism: bacterium (assembly GCA_033762735.1). Lineage (GTDB taxonomy): Bacteria > Chloroflexota > Anaerolineae > Aggregatilineales > Phototrophicaceae > JANRLJ01. Next base: position 9,428 of record JANRLJ010000183.1, read on the forward strand.
ATTATAGTTTGTTTGCGCATTTTGCGGATATAGGCCGTGTGGCTGAGGGGGAAGATCAGGCCTTTAGATGGGTGCTGAACGGGGATAAACTCCTTTACATAGTCCTGAAAGACGTTTGACGAAAAGGCGAAAGTCGTAGGGGTGGGTTTGAAACCCTCCCCTACAAAACATTCGAGGCCTTGCGGACTTCGACGCACTGTCGCAGCAGAAAGATCAGAAGGCGATGACGCAAACCGTAAATATCTCGGTGGAAATGGATGAAGCGCTGCTGAGACAGGCGGAGGCGCTGACGGCGCACCTGGGCATTTCGCAGAGTGGGCTTCTCCAGTTGGCGCTGGTGCGGTTCCTCGAGCAGCAGCAGAGCCAGAACACCGCTGACGATAGCTCTGAGACTCACGAAAAACCGAGAGCCATTCGGCAGGGCGAGGTGTACTGGGTGCAGCCTGCCGGCTCCGACATTCCCCATCCGCATGTCGTGATTCAGGACGATCTGCTCAACCACAGCCGCCTCTCGACTGTTGTGGTGTGTGCGCTGACCTCGAACCCAAAGCGGGCTGCGCTGCCGGGGAATGTGCTGCTGGAAGCGGGGGAAGCGAACCTACCCAGACAAAGCGTGGTGGAAGTGTCGAAAGTTGCCAGCGTGGAGAAAACGCGCTTAGGGGAATATATCGGTTCGCTCGATGCGCGGCGAATGCAGCAGATTTTCGCGGGGATGCGCCTCTTACAGCGTTCGTTCTTCGATCATCAGCCGTGACTCAGCGGTGCAATCGCAAAAAGAATTTGAACCACAGAGACACGGAGGACACAGAGATCGTGTTCATGATGGTCGTGGTTAGCCGTTGTCATTGACATTTAGGAAATTCGTGAGGGTATGCCGCACAGGCACACCCTCTTTCGCAGTTACTCGGTACTCATCACTCGGTACTCGGTACTTTATTCCGGAATGAACACCGCCCGCACACATCCTTCTTCTTTGGTGCGGAACAGTTCATAACCGCGCGGCGAGTCTTCCAGCGAGAAGCGGTGGGTAATCATGAAGGATGGGTCAAGTTCACCGCGTGAGGCATGTTCCAGCAGGCGCGGCAGATACTTCTGGCCATGCTGCTGCGCGGCGCGGACGGTCAGCCCTTTGTTGATGATGACGCCGATGGGGAACTTATCCATCACGCCATACACGCCCAGAATGGAGAGCGTCCCCCCCTTGCGGCAGGCCATGATCGCCTCGCGCAGCGCCGTCCCCCGGTCACTTTCCAGCCGGAGCGCCTGCTTGATGCGGTCAAAGGCATAGCCGATCCCTTCGCCGTGCGCTTCCATCCCCACCGCGTCGATACAGGCATCGGGACCGCGCCCGCCTGTCATCTCCTTAAGCGCTTCCACCACATTATCGACCTGGGTGTAATCGAGCGTTTCGGCCTTCACGTTCTGCCGCGCCATTTGCAGCCGCTCTGGGAAGCGGTCGATGGCGATGACACGCTCCGCGCCCAGCAGATAGGCGCTGGCCTGTGCCATCAAGCCCACACCGCCGCAGCCCCACACCGCGACGGTATCGCCCGGTTTGATATCGCAGAAATCTGCGCCCATGAACCCGGTTGGCGCGGCGTCGGAGAGGAACAGGGCCTGCTCGTCGGGCACATTTTCCGGCACGTGGAAGCAGTCATTATCCGCAAACGGGATTCGCATGTACTGCGCGTGCGACCCGGCATAGCCACCGAAGGCATGGGTATAGCCGTAAATCCCGGCGGTGTGATAGCCGAACAGGGGTTCCTGCAATTCCGGCTTGGGATGGGTGTTATCACACAAAGAAGCCAGCCCTTGCTGGCAGTACCAGCAGTTCCCACACATGATGAAGGACGGGACGACCACGCGATCACCGCGCTTGAAGTTCCGCACTTCCGGCCCCACTTCCACGATTTCGCCCATGAACTCGTGGCCGAAGATGTCGCCTTCCTGCATGGTGGGGATATAGCCATCGTAGATGTGCAGATCAGAACCGCAGGTGGTGGACATGCGGACTTTGATAATCGCATCGTGCGGGTTGAGGATGGTGGGGTCGGCCACCGTATCCACGCGCAAATCCTGAACGCCGTGCCAGCATAAAGCTCTCATCGACTTACCTCCTGTTCGTCTCGGTTATTCGTCACGTCCGCCATTACGGGCGGCGGGCTGTCCGGTCAGGGTGGGGATTTCGCCCGTTTCCATCAGGCTTTTGAAGGCGTAGAGCGTTTTATAGGCAATCAGCGTCGGCGCGATGCCGAGCAGCTTTTCCGCCGTTTCGCCGAATTTGCCGTTCGGGACGTCAATATCGAGGCTGAGCTGTACCTCGTTACCCCAGCCTTCGCGCCCCGGCTTAAAGTGAACCGAACCGGAATGCGTGAGCGGCGCACCTTCCACCGAGCGCCAGGTGATGCGTTCGTTGGGGATGTCCTCAACCAGTTCCGTATCCCATTCGACGGTCTGGTCTTTGAGAGCATGCGCTTTCCAGTGCGCGCGCTGTCCGTTCACCTGAACCGAGTCCAGGTAGCCCATGATACGCGGCAGATTGCCGAACTCCCGCCAGAAACGATACAGTTCTTCCAGTGGTCGATTGACCGTGACACTTTTCTGCATACGCACGTCCTCACATTCACAACACGGATGTTTGGGTTGGCAGCAGCAACGCGGGGCAGCACGGCACAGGAGGAGAGGTCTGGCAGAAGGATACCGCACACTTCGATTGTCAATTTAAAGGGTCTGAGAGGCAATGGGTCAGTTGGACACAGTTTTGTGGCCTGAGGGATGAGTCAGGGTTCAACCAGCAAAAGGGCGCGTCGGTGCTCATGCGACACGCACTTCAGGGGACAATCTCCAGAAGGCAGCGTGACTTCAGACGTTCTGCTCCAGTGGCCCTCCCAGCTTCTCCACCAATCCGGTGCGCACCGCATAAAGCGCGGCCTGGGTGCGGCTGTTCACGTTGAGCTTGCTCAGCACGTTGCTGACATGCGTCTTGACGGTCTTTTCCCCAATGCTCAACGCCAGCGCAATCTCCTTGTTGGATTTGCCCGCCGCGATCAGCCGCAGCACCGCTGCCTCACGTTCGGTCAGGGTTTCCGGCGCTTCCGGCAGGCGCACCTCGCGCATCAGGCGAGCGGCGGCTTTGGGTGAAAGCTGCACCTGCCCCTGTGAAGCGGCTTTAATCGCCCGAATCAGATCGTGCGAGTCGGTATCCTTGAGCAGATAGCCAATCGCGCCTGCCCGCACCGCGCCGATCACCGAATTGTCTTCCAGCACACTCGTCAGCGCGATCACCTCAATCTCCGGTAGTTCTGCGCGGATCGCGCCGATAGCCGTGATTCCATCCATAATCGGCATCAGCAAATCCATCAGCACCACATCCGGCCTTAATTCGCGCGAAAGATCAAGCGCCTGCTGACCGTTCGCCGCTTCACCGATCACTTCCAGTTCATCATCCAGACTCAAAAAGAGACGGAGTCCCTGCCGCACAACCGCATGGTCATCCACAATCAAAATGCGTATCGACATCGTTCATCTCACTGATTAGGCCCACGATGTCTTAATCTAGCACGTCCGATCTGATGCAACCTCCGTCCTTTGTTGGAAAAGCCTTGAGACTTCAGCGCAGATCAGAATAGGACAAACGTCATCTTAATCTGTACTATCCCTCACTACGGGCAGCAACCCTCGCAGAGTAAGATAGCAGCAACTTGTGAAAAGAGACACGAATAAACTGGTAGAAAGGACTACCTCATGCGGCTCAGCATCCTTGCCCTGCTGGTGTTCACCGTTCTGATCGTCTCTGCCTGTGGCAGCAGTCCCGAACCCTTTAAACTGGCCGCCGCTTCACTCCTGCCGGATTATCTGGACAACGCACCTGCCCGCACCCGTGAGGCCTACCGCTTCGCTATCGCCAACCGCGAGGAACTCGCCAAATACCCCTGCTACTGCGGCTGCGGCAACCTCGGTCACACCAGCAACCTCGAATGCTACATTGATGTGGACGTAACCCACGCCCTGGCGTTAGACGAACACGGCTCCGGCTGTGGGATCTGTGTGGACATTACGCAGGATGTGATGCAGGGCTTGCGTGAGGGCAAATCAACCGAAGAAATCCGCGCGGGAATCGATGCGACTTACGGAAATATTGGTACATCGACCGGGCATATGGAATAAAGGAGAAACATCGGTGAGCAATCATAAACCAGTATCAAAACATCCACCACGCAAAAAGGGGCATGCTGCACCTGCATGGTGGAAAAGTCCGGTTCTGTGGGTGATTGGCATTTTAGTGGTGGCAGCCGGAGCTATGGCCGTCATCATTCTGGGCAGCCAACCTGCTGTAGATGAAGATTTTGAGCCGGAAGTCACCGGTGCGCCGAGTATGGTCGTGGACAACGACACGCAGAACTACGGCAATGTTTCCTTTGGGCAGCCCGTCAATGCCGTTTTCACACTTCGTAACGTGGGCGACGAGCCGCTGCGTATCCTGGGAGAGCCGAGCGTCGAACTCGTGCGCGGGTGCTGACCGCCTCGTGCTGTCGTCAGTTCGACGACCATACGCCCCGGTGGAGAAGTGCGCGTGTCGCTCAACTTTACCATGCACTCCGGAATGGGCGGTGAACATGAGTTCCGTGTTCATCTGCAAACCAACGACCCGTCCAACCCGCAGCAGGTGCTCACGGTGCTGTCTAACTGGGTTGACTAAAATCACCCGAACATCGTTTTTGCATGGGCAGGTTTTCAAACCTGTCCTTATGCATCAACCACATTATCTTCACAGGCAGTGAACAATTCGGCGATCTCGTCCCGCAGGGCTTCGTCCGCCGTTGCCAGCATACTCTGGTAAATCTCCGCACCTGCGCAAACCGCATCCCTGTAGCGCAGCGCCACCCGATAATCCTGCTCTGCCAGCGGTTCGATTGTGTGGTAATCCAGCAGACCGCGCAGAAGCCCCAGAATGAGGGCTTTATCAGAAACTTCGTCAGCTTGCAGCAGTTCCCACAAAAACGGGATCAGCACGAATGGCAGATCGTTCTTCGCGTGCATGAACGAATATTCCATCTGCGAGTCGAGATGATCGGCGGCGTTTTTCCGCTTGAGCCAGTTGTCGTCGCACAGCATCCGAATCAGCGTGGGGAAATCGGGCGATTTCAGCCCGGCCTCGCGGTAGGGTTCCCAATCGATGGCGTCGAGTTCTCCTAACATGCTTTTGAGGCAGAAGGACGGTTGTTGGTAGGGGCGTCGCCCGTACAATAAAAGGTTCCGAAACCTGGTCTACGGATCGAAGCGCGTCCCCAGCGCGGCGGGCGGATTACTGCGCAGCAGGTTGCGGGCGGGGCGCTGCAAGGGGCGCGGCAAAAGGCGTAAGAGGCGTTCCAGTCCGCCGCTGCTCACGGCCAGAAGGGTAGCGATCATGAAAATCCAGGGGAGCATATTCAGCAGCACGGGCGAAATCTGGGTATTCGGGTCCTGCTGAATACTGGTCGAGAGCGTCCGCAGCGCCGCGAACAGATAAGCCCCGAACACGACACGGAACGGATGCCATCCGCCGAAGATGACGATTGCCAGCGCAATCCAACCGTCGCCGCGCATCACGGGCGGATTCGTCCAACCCGCCTTGAAGCTGAGCGAATAGGACGCGCCCGCCAAACCGACCAGCGCCCCGCCTGCCGCCGCATACACATAGCGCAGCAGATTGACCCGCACCCCGCGCGCATAGGCCGCTTCCGGGCGTTCGCCCACCGCACGATGCGCCAGCCCTGCCCGCGTTTTGAACATCCACCACCACGCGGCGAAAATCAGCACATAACTGAAATAGACCAGCGCGTTATGCTCGAACAGCACTCTACCGACAATGGGCAGATTATTCAGCACGGGCAGCGGCCAGAAGGCGACGGTTGGCCCCGGCTGGCGGGTGTATTCCTGCCCCAGAAATTGCGCCAGATCAGCGCAGAGCAGTGTGAGGATGAACCCGACCGCGACCTGATCGCAGCGCAGGGCGATGCTGCCGAAGGCGACCAGCAGCGCCACCGCCGCGCCGACCAGCATGGCGACCAGCAGCCCAATAATCACGCTGCCGCTGGTGAGCGCCGCGACAAAGCCCGCCATCGCCGCCAGCACAATGCTGCCATCGAGCGACAGATTGGTCACGCCCGCGCGTTCGGTGATCGTCTCACCAAGACTGGCGATGACCAGCGGTGTGGCGTTGGAGACGATGCTGGCAAGCAGGTTAAGGGTTTGATCGTTCATGCTCAGGGCTGACTTTCTTTGATCGGGTCGTTTTGTGGGGCGAGGTTCGACGGCGCTTCGGGCAGATTCACCGCCGCAGGCACAGGCCGCCATTGGGAAAGACGTTCGCGCAGGCCGTTGGCGAAGACCACCAGCAGCACGACCACGCCCTGCACCACACCTGCGATGGACTGGTCTAGCTGCATCGAAAGCTGCAAACGGGTGCTGCCCACGAACAGCGCGGCGACGATGAAGGCCACCAGCGGCGTCCACAGCACACGATAGCCCACCAGCAGCGCGACCAGCAGCGCCAGAAAGCCGATGCCTCCGGAGGACAGCGGGCGCAGGTTCTCGAAGGTGAACAGCACCCGGTAGGAGCCTGCAATCCCGGCCAACGCGCCGCACACCAGCATAGCGCTCAGGGCGGTGCGTTCGGTCGGGACGCCGAGCAGCAGCGCCGAACGGGCGTTTTTCCCGGTGGCCTTCAACTGCAAGCCCCAGCGTGTCCCCCGCAGCGCCAGCAGCAGGCCGATCACGGCTACACCTACGATGAGCAGCGCCAGCAGATTGACGGGGAACGCCGCCGACAGGCCGGGCAGGAGGGCGTTGGGGGGGAAAGGGTCGGTGCCCTGGGCGCTGCCGCCGATGGCGGGCTGCCAGGGGCCGGAGATCAGATAGATGGTCAGCACGTTCGCCAGGGCATTAAAGGCCACGCCGCCGAAAATCTCGTTCACGCCCAGCCGCGTTTTCAGCATCCCGACCGCCGCCGCCCACAGCATCCCGCCCAGCATCGCCAGCCCGATTTCCAGCGGAATCAACAGCGGCGCGGGCAGGTCGATGAACAGCGCGGCACCGCTGGCGAAAATCGCGCCCATCGTCATCTGTCCTTCGATGCCGATATTCCACAGACCCGCCGTGAATGTCACCGCCAGCCCCAGCCCGCACAGCGTCAGCGGAATCCAGAAGTTGACCACGCCCGCCCGCGATCTGCTGTTGCGGAACGCCCCTTCCCACACGTTGCTGGCGAGTTCCAGCGGGTCGCGGCCAATGGCGAGGATCAGCAGCGCCGTAATCCCCAGCGCGGCGAGAATGGGCAGGAGGATGAGGGCAAGCTGGGCTGTACGGGCGTTGGTTCGCATATCATCTAATCATTCTTCTTCTTGAGACGTTTTGGCTTTTCCTGAACATCAGGCAAAAAGTTTTCTGAAGTGACAACTTTTTCACCTGTTTCTGCTTCTAACAGCCGACGTGCATCTCCCGCGACCTTGCCGCCTCTCTGTGCAGAGGTTTTGCATTCACTAAAACCCTGGGAGTCGGTTACACGAGTAATCTCTGTCGTGGCAACCTCACCTAAACTGGTGAAAACAAGTTCGAGATTACTCATGTGGTCACGCAAGTTCTCGCGTTTAAGGCTTTTGAGTTTACTGTGTTCGCTTGGTGTAATGCCAAAAGTCCCTTTGGATATCTCCGATGTCAGAATTGCAAACTCACGGCCTTCCTGGACATCGCGTGCTTTCCACTCATCTGTAAGTTCCTGACGTACAACAATACTTTGAATACGAAGTTCAATCCATTCTTCGGTGTAGCCCTTTTGGCGATACGTTTCTTTGAGACGCTCCAAAATAAGTTCCGGGTCTTCCATTTCTTCAAGTCGTTCATGTCCAGTCTTGGCTAGCCACAGCTTGAATGGCTCGGCTTTAGGGGATGGAATAGATTGAATAATTCGTAATAGTTCTTCTCTGTTCGCACACTCTGTAAAGCGATTTTTCCCATCTCTACCTACGAATTTCAATTTGTGCCAATTTGGACCAAGTTGTGTTTCGCGGTTCTTCATCTTGCCCCAATAACTAGTAGGATTAGTGCTTCCTGTTACTGCCTCAATTACATCTACGATGGCATAGTACCATTCGTCATTATGCCAAACCCGCCGAATTTCCGTTCCATCGAATAAGATGATTGCCGTCGTTTCACTATTCACAAGATACTCCCTCTATATTTAGGCATTTCCTAAATTTTATAGAAAAAAGTTGCTGGTTGTAAATAGGAAATTATTTTAATTGACGTAACAAAATGCAAATTCTAAAATGAGTTTGTTGAGGAGAGAAACAGTGAAAAGAAAACGCAGTGCGTCTACTCTAAAGGCAACTGTAAAACTAGAACCGGAAGTCCACGAGTGGTTAGTTTTAGTTGCAGAAAAATACAATGTCACACTCTCGGGAGCGATTGCTCAGCTTGTTGAAGCTTGTGAACCAGGAATTATCGATCTGCACAAGAAAATCAACGCGGTCAAAGAAGAAGAATTTAAAAGATAAACTCTCAACATTCTGGCGCTCTTGGCGTCCTGGCGGTTAAAACGCTCTTTTGATTCATTCAGCCGTCGTCCCTGCGAATTCTCCGCCGATGAGATGACCCAGTTCGTCGATGGAGGTGCGGCTGGCGTCGGGGATTTCGTAGGTGCGTCCGGCATAAAACACGAGGATACGGTCGCTGTAGGCGGTGATCTCGTCCAGTTCAGGCGACGAAAAGACGATGGCCGTGCCGCCTGTCCGCCGTTCCAGCAGCGTCTCCCAGATCCACCTGGCCGAGTCCACATCCAGCCCGCGCGTCGGCTGTTCCAGCACCAGCACCTTCGGCTGTGGCGGCAGCAGCCCCATCAGCACGCGCTGCTGATTGCCGCCGGAAAGCTGCTGAATCGCGTTGTCCGCCCTGCCGCGCACGGCATAACGCTTGATCTGCGCGTCGGTCTGCTGGCGGGCGCGCTTCCAGTCGATGCGGGCGGTGTCGTCCTGCACGAGGGCGGTATGTTCGGTTAGGGTTAATCCGGCGATCAGCCCTTCTTCCAGCCGCCCAGCCGCCCCAAACGCCACGCCTTCCGCCAGAAAGCGACGATACGGCTGCCGGGTGAAATCGCGCCCGCCGACCATAATTCGGCCATGTATGAGATGAGCCAGCCCGACCATCGCCCGCAGCACAAGTTCCTGCCCACTGCCGTCCAGCCCGGCCAGACCGATCACCTCCCCGGCGCGAACGTGCAGCGTCACGTTCTCGACATGCAGCCGCCCCGCTTGCAGGCTGGCGTTTTCCAGCGCCAGCACCGTCTCACCCAGCGCCACCTTCTCGCGCTTCTGAGGTGGAATTTCCTGGCCGAACATCAGCCGGACGAGATCGGCTTTGGTGGCGGGCATTTGCAGATCGCCCACCAGCCGCCCCGCCCGCAGCACAATGATCTCATCGCACAGCGCAATTACGTCTTCCAGCTTGTGGCTCACCAGCAGCACAGTCAGGCCGTCCCGCGCCAGCGCCTTGAGCGCCGCGAACAGCATGTCCTTCTGCTCGGCGGAGATGCCCGTCGTCGGCTCGTCCAGGATCAGCACCTTCACGCCCAGCGCCAGCAAACGCACGATCTCCAACTGCTGCCGCTGCGCGATGCTCAGGGCGGCAATCGGTGTTTCGGGATCGAGGTTGAACCCGAAGCGGCGGCTGATCTGTTCCAGCGCGGCGCGGGCTTCCCCCCGGCGGAGCGGCAGACCAAAGGTGAAATTTTCCAGCACACTGAAGGCAGGCACATCGAGCGGGTCCTGCGCCAGCATTCCAATGCCGTGCCTGATCGCCGTAAGTGGATTACTGTAGGTGGCGCGGCTGCCATCCAGCAGAATCTCACCGCTGTCAGCAGGCTGATACCCGGCCAGAATCTTCATCAGCGTGGATTTGCCCGCGCCGTTCTCGCCCAGCACACCGACGATGCGCCCGCCGGGGAACGTCACGCTGATGCTGTCGCTGGCGAGTACGCCGGGAAAGCGTTTGGTGATGTTGTGCAGAGTGATGTTCAAAGCGGTCAGCTTTCAGCGATTAGTGGTTAGCAGTTAGCTTTTAGCGATTAGCAAAAAGAAAACGATTTGACGCAAAGGCGCTAAGGGCGCAGAGATTCGCAAAGAAAAAGGAAAGATTGAGCGGCAGGGAGGCGCAAGATTCATCACAGCATACTGCTGCATCAATACCATCGGGACACAGAAACATTCTTTGTTTCATAAGAGATTGACTTGCCGATGAGTCTCTTCTACCCCTTCTCTTTGCGAACCTTTGCACTCGCGTAAAATTTACGCTGCGTCTTTGCGTCGCTGTTGTTCTTTGCTCTTTCTCTAGTGCGCCTTTGCGTCGCTGTTGTTCTTTGGTCTTTCTGTTACGCCGTGCCGAACGTCAGGCCAAGTTCATTCAGCCAGCGGCGGTAGGCAATCGCGGTTTTATCCGAGCGCAGGTGCAGTTCGGCCTGCAAATCCAGCGGCAGCAGTTCCGGGCGCTGTGACGCGACCACCGGCACATCCTGACTGAAAATCATATCCTGGAAACCACGCACCTCCACCTCTGGCAGATCGTGCGCGTAGTTCATACACACCCACATCCACCCCACCGACTCCAGCGGCGTGACGGGCGTGATCGTGAAGAAGATGGCGAACTTCGGCCCTTCGCCGGACTTGGTGAAATAGGCCGTCAGCGGGCGCGGTACTTTATAGGTATAGGTGACTTCCCGCCCGATTCCGGTGCCGTCGGGGTCGGGCTGATAAACGCGGATGTTTTCCGCCAGCACGCCCGCTCCGGTCGTGGATACCTCATAATCCGCGATTTCGGGATACTGCGGGTCGCCGAGGTAGCCTTCATGCACGTAAGGGAAATGCGCCACATCAAGGAAATTTTCGACCAGGCGCGGCGCACTGACTGGAACCGCATACGGCCCACACGCGACCTTGCGAAACGAGGCATCGTCCCATTCCTCGAAGGGCGGCGGCTCGTTGGCGGGTTCGCCGGGGCAAACCCACACCATCCCGTAGCGCTCACAGACCTGATAGGTTTTCACCACAGCCTTCGCGGGCGGGGTCTGGTCGGGATGCGCGGGCATCTTCACGCAGCGGCCTTCACTGTTATACGTCCAGCCATGATAGGGGCAGATCAGCGTTTCGCCCGAAATGCGCCCCAGCGACAGCTTCGCGCCGCGATGGATGCACAAATCCTGCCAGGCCATCACGCGCCCGTTCAGCCGCCACAGTACGATGTCCTCGCCTAACAGCCGCGCTGGAAGCATCTGTCCCTCGCCCAACTGCGCGGCAAAGGCGACACAGTGCCAGTCGTTCAGCAGTACCAAATCCTGAATCATCGGGTGTTCCAGATCATTTTTGAGACGTTCTTTTAAGAAGGATTGAACCGTCAGGTTATAGAAGCAGACCCATGAAATCAGTCACAAATATTGAACCGCCAAGATGCAGAGAGCGCCAAAAAGCTACTTTTCAAAGACGAAACCCTTCTTTGACCCTTCCCACGTCATTTTCACGTCACGGTAGTTTTTGATGTTTGATGACGCATCTCATAAATATGGTTGCTAAATTTCTGGCGTCCTGTAGGGGCGACCTGGCGGGTCGCCCCTACCCCTACGAAGAATCGGCCTTAGGAATGGCAAAAACCGAGTACCAGAATGCGAATGCTCTCACTCGGTACTCAGTACTTTCGACTCGGTACTTACTCGCTCTCGCTTGCGCCGATCATGCCTTCGAGAAGCTGCGGCAGGAACCACACATCCAGCAGTTCCACGAATTCGCCTTCCGCCGCCAGTTCGGTGCCATCCTGCAAATTCAGCGGGCCTTCCCACAGGAAGATGCGTTCGGCGTTTTCCTCTGCGGTGGAGAATGCGGCCATTTCTGCCAGGAATTCGTCGGCCTGTGCCCGCAGTTCTTCCGGCGCACCATCGCCATAGACGAAGCCGATGATCGAGGTTTCCGGTGCGTTGATGTCTTCCCAGTCGGGCGGCAGCCATTCCCACGCCTGTTCCCAGGTGCCGTCAATCACGGCCTGCGCGGTCGCCAGATAAGCCGGCCCCCAGTTGTAATAGGCCGAGCCGAGGCAGGCTTCCGGCGCGATGGAGCAGCCGTTGATGTTGCCGTAGGGAATGGCGAAGACTCGTTCACCGCGTTCTTCCATGCGCTGCCCGGCGACCGTAATGCTTTCCAGCGTGTCGATGCCGGAGATAATCACATCCGCGCCTGTATCGAAGAAGGTATTGGCAACTTCGGTGGGGTCGAGCGTGACACCGGGGATATTGAACCAGAAACCAATCCAGGTGACGGTAAAGGACAGGTCATCGGGATTCAGCTCACGATAATTCTCGTAGCAGTAGCGCGCACCCAGGTAGCTGCTGGCGGCGAGGCGGCGCGTTTCAGGGTTGATGAGCGCCCCCAGGTAGCCGATGCTGCCCGTTTCCGTCGCCAGCGCAGCCGCGCACCCGGCCAGCAGACGCGGCGCTTCCATCAGGCCGTTGAAATTGCCGACATTGGAGGGCGCACCGTTCAGCACATTGCTGCCGGTGATGTTGATAAAGACCACTTCGGGGAAGGCTTCTGCCACGACATTGGTGTCTTCCTCGAAGGAATCCGAGGTCGTGAAGATCAACTGTGCGCCCTCGTCTACCATCTGCGTGACCACGTCCAGCAGTGTGGCTTCGGGGGTATCCGCCGGGTTCAGGCTCTCGAACAGCAGCATCCGTGCCCCTTCGAGATTTTCCTCAACATAGCGTCCGCCTTCGGTGTGTGACTGGCTCCAGCCGCCGTCATCCTGCGGGCCGACCAGCACCACGCCGAAGACAAATTCATCCTGTGCCAGGGCGACCGACCCGACTGCTAATCCCAGGATCAGCGTGAGCAGCAGCGCGAAACAAATTTTACGCATCATCGGAGTTCCTTTCAAAAGCTGTAACTTATGCGAAAGGGAGTGTAGATCATTTTACACAGCGAGAGGTTATCGAAAACTCACAAAAATTCCAAAACGTTCTGCACCAATTTGACGAAAAATGACCATTCGGGACGATTTTCTCACCTTGTGAAGGCCCGATGCTCGCGGCGCTCTTGTCAGAAAGTCACAAGTCGGCTGCACAAAAAACGGGTTCACCTGTCGCGTATCGAATGATTATAATCAAAGGAGTGTGTTGGCTGACTGCTGAGTTTATGAACCTTGAACAACCGGAATCTGCCTGAACTCGAATATGGCCCGTTCGCCGCGCTGAGTGAGCCTCGCCCTGTTACCGTCGTCACCAGCGATGGCGCGTGGCGTGCTGTCAAGGATTTGCTCAATCTGAACGTCGAGGCGCGGCTGCATATCAATGAAGCCAGCGAAGACCACTGGCAGGGACGCAGCCGCCGCGTGAAGGGGGAGGCGATCTATGCCGTGGGGACAGGCGTGGCGGTGGACGCAGCCAAGTTCATGGCGAAGGAACACGGTCTGCCGCTGATCGCCCTGCCGACCGCGCTGTCGGTGGATGCCTTCTTTAACTGGACATCGGCGCTGCGTGTCAGTGGCCGGGTGGTGCATGTGGAAACGACCGCGCCGGAAAAAGTCGTGATCGACTTCAACGTGATCGGGCAGGCTCCGGCGGGGGTGGCAGCCGGGGGCATCTGTGATGTGCTGTCGATTGCGACCGCCTGCTACGACTGGAAGCTGGCCGAAGATCAGAATCAGAACCCGGCGCATCTGGTCTTTGACCCCGCCGCCGCACAGGAAGCGCAAATCATTCTGCAGGACGTGCTGGACTGTGCGCAGGCCGCCGGACAGGGCGATCATCAGGGGTTGAACCAGCTTTTGAACTGCCTGCTGCGCGAGGTTGAACTATGCAACCGCATCGGTCATGCCCGCCCACAGGAAGGCAGCGAACACTATCTCGCCGCCTCGCTGGAAGCCAATACCAGCGGGAAGCCCACCCACAGCAGCCTGATCGGCCCCAGTATTGTGCTCATCGCCGCAATCCAGGGGCAGGACACCGCCCGGCTCAAGCGTGCCCTGCATGACGCTCATGTGCCGCTGGATGCGATTCCGCGCCAGACGTTGTTCGATACCCTGCGGGAACTGGGCAGCTATGTGCGCTATCACAACCTGCCCTATGGCGTGGCGCACCAGCTTACCGATGCCGATCTGCATCATCTGGCGGTGCTGGATTAATCGAACCAGCAGAGAAACCCGTGAGGGCGCAGCATGTTGCGCCCTCATCCCACAACGCGCAGCAGTTTCACCAGTTCGTCGCGGTTGAAGTAATAGCGATACACAAGGTCGGTCACAAAGGCAGAATTCCGTGCCCCGCGCAGTGCCAGAATCGTGCCGAGGCCGCCCATCAGCACTTCTGAACGTTTGTAGCGCACGGCATCGACGATGGCCTGTGCCACATCTTCCGCATCGTCATACTTCATCAACGGCTCCATCACCAGCCGCGCCCGCCGCATGTGATCGACATTCATGGCGCTGATCATGTCCGTGCCTGTCCACGTCGGCAGCACCTTTGAAATTAGCACACCAGTGCCGTCCAGTTCCCGCCGCAGCACATCACTGAGCGCGTTCATCCCGGCTTTGCTGGCCGTATAGACCGACATCCCCGGCGTGCGCAGATCGCTTGCCATGCTGCTGACATTGACAATGTGCCCGCTGAGCTGGCGCAGCATCACAGGCAGCACCAACTGCGTCAGCCGGATGACGCTGTACAGATTCAGATCGAGCAGGCGGCGGATGTCGTTGGGGTCGTGTTCGCCGAATGCCCCGCCCATCGACAGCCCCGCATTGTTGACCAGCACGTCAATCCGCCCGAATTCGCGCAGCACAGTTTCGACCACGCGCCGCAGGTCATCGTCGTTGGTGACATCCGCCGGGCACACCAGCACCGGGACGTGATAGGGCGCAAGTCCCGCTTTGACCTGCTCCAGCAGTTCCGCCCGCCGCGCCACCAGCACAACACGCGCCCCCTTCGCGGCGAAGGCATGTGCCGCTGCCTTGCCGATTCCGACCGACGCACCCGTGATAATGACCACCTTGTGATGTAAATCGACTGCCTTGTGCCGCCGCAGCACGTTCCATGCAAAGGCCGCGCCTGCCAGCGCGAACACCCATCCCGCCCGTTTCATCCAAACATCCTTTTAATTGCTGAACCACAGAGCGCACAGAGAACACGGAGCCTGTGTTGAGAAAACACTGTTGTGGTGTCTGCATCAGAAAAGATTTTCTTCAACCCTTGTCTGAAAGCTTTTCTAATGGACAAAACATTTCAAAAACCCTGATGATCCCGTAGGAGCGAGGCATGCCTCACCCTTACACCCGGCGGATATGTTTGCATTTCTCCACAAGTTTGTTATTGCAGGAGTCAATACACCTCTGACCACGCAAAGTGCTGTTCATCAATCTCTGTGATCTCTGTGTGCTCTGTGGTTAAGCCAGTCCCAGGTTGGAAGGCGGTTGGGCCTCCCAACCCAAATTATAATGCGGAACACGGTCAGGCGTTCACCGTTGCGACTTCCGCCGTCACGCGCACATCGCGCTGGGGAACGTAGCGGTGGGGCAGCAGGGTGTGGCGCAGCACACGCAGCATAATGCCGGGATACATCAGCGAACTCGGCGGCTTGAGCAGGTTCATCGCCTCAATAAAGCGCTTGCTCACGGCGGTGTCATAGGGCATCGCCAGCGCGACCAGATCGAAGTAGCGGTTGGTAAAGCGGGTGATGAAGTCGTTCTTCATGCCTTCCACGTCGGGGTAGCGGGCATCCTCGCTGGTGTTCATCAACCAGGGCCCCTGCGCCAGCTTGTTCACGCCCTTCTGGAAAGTCGCCGCCAGCCCTTTGAGTTGGCGCGGATCATGCTTCGCCACCAGCTTCCGCAGCAGCATTGCTTCCAGCGCCGCTGCCGTCATCCCCTGTCCATAGATTGGGTTGAACGCGACCGCTGCATCCCCCGTGACGAGGAAATTTTCAGGACGACGCGCCAGCTTTTCGTAATGGCGCATCCGGTTTTCCAGCCGACGATAGCCGTAAATCTGGCTGATCGGTCTGGCGGTCTTGATTAACTCATAAATGCCCTTGTCCGCCAGTGACGCTGCGAAGGCCATGAAGCCTTCTTCATCGGTGGGGGGATAGTCCTTATTCGCGCCGATCAGCGTGACCACCCAGCGGTTGCCTTCCACTTTCATCAGCCCGCCGCCGCGATACAGCCCCTCACCAGCGCGCGGCTGGATGATGTAGGTCACATCATGAAATGGGGTGTTTTCAGGGATTTCGTACCAGCGTGTGGCATAGCCCGCGTGCGCCCTGACCATCGTTTCCTGGGGCGCATCGTAGCCCAGTTCCACCAGCCATTCCGGCGCTTTTGACGGGCGACCGCTGGCATCCACCACCAGATCAGCATAAAGCTCACGGCTGGATTTATCCGCCCGCGAGAGCACACGTACACCCGTTACCACTGAGCGGTCTTCGTTCGCCAGCAGCCCTTCCACCTGTGTTTCGGAAATAAAGTCGATATTGGCAAGCTCCATCACCTTGCGGCGCACCAACCATTCCAGATTCGCCCGTGCCATCGCGTTGCTGTGGATGCCACTCTCGAAACGCTTGACGTAACCCCCGGTGGTGATGAAGTGCGTCTGCTTGCCCCAGTGCGCCGGAACCGCGCCTTCTTCCAGCATGGTCTGTCCGAAGCCGGGGAACAGTTCTTCCATGATCTGTGCGCCGCGCACCAGCAGTGTGTGCAGATGCCGCGCCTGGGGAACACCGCCGCGATAGTCCCCGCTGTGGGGGAGTTCGTCGCGCTCGATAATGGTCACGCGGTCGAAGCGTTCGCTCAGGACGCGCGCCGCAAGCAGGCCGGCCATGCTGCCGCCGGTAACGATTGCGTGGGTGGTGGTCGTGCTGCTGGACATGATGACTCCCTCTCGTTGTATTCTGATGATGCGTCTAACGACGTGTCTGGTGACGTTTATGAAGGGTGTTATGCTGCTGATCGAGCGGTTGTACTCGTCACTCGGTACTCACGACTCGCTGCTGCAATCAGGCAAAATGCTGCACGGTGTGGAGCAGATCACTCAGTTCGACGGGACGATAGAGGAAGACATCCGCGCCCGTGTTGCAGGCGGCGGCTTCTTCCTGGGGATTGGAACCAACCACAACGATGCTGATCTTGTGGCCGAATTCCTGGCGCACGTAAGCGATAAACCCGGCCATATCCTTCGAGCGCAGGTTGGTATCAATCAGGATGGTGGTGGGGATCATCCCGGCGCGGAGCATGGTACGGGCGACATCGAAGGTGTTCACCTCCCGCACCCGGCAGCCAAAGCCAACCAGCGCGGCGGCATACGTGGCATGTTGCAATCCTGATCCGATAACGAAGACTTCTGCTTTCATGATGTATGCTCCTGATGATCGCCCGTTAGGGTGCGCCCTGTACGGCGGCTCTTATCCTGCGTTTCGATATGCTGCGTTGAGTAATACTACGTTTCGTAATTAAATATACGTCCGGTAAGCGAGCTGGTCAATTAGTACCTTTTTCCTATTCTTTCGCCTTGTTCCCTCCTGCCTGTTGCTGCACAGGACGATAATCCGTCTTTAGGCGGAGGCTTATTGCTTTCAATCGAACTCTGGCCTATACTTTATACAGAAGCGTAACGTTACGCTTGGAAATATAACGAGACGAAAAAGCTATGGAAGAACGTGCTACACGCGACCTGACATCGCTCGAGTATGTGGTGCTCGGCCTGATTGCTTACGAACCGCAGTCCGGTTACAGCATCGTGACCTACTTCGAAGACCGCGACTCAAGCTGGAGCGCCAGTCCCGGCTCGATCTATCCGATGCTCAAACGGCTGGAAAAGCTGGGCGTGATCGAAGGTGAACTCGAAATCGAACATGAGACTCGCCCGCGCAAGATTTACCGGCTGACCCCGCTGGGCGAGAAAATGCTGGATGAATGGCTGAAAATTGTGCCGTCGGTGCGCCCCTTCTATGAGCAGCGCGAACTGGCGATGTGGCGCTTTCAGATGATGGAGAAGCGCTTCACGATTGAGGAAACGCTGCGCTGGCTGCGCGATTATCGCGACCAGATCACCTATGCCGACGCGGTGCATCAGGTCTATGATGCGGGAATCAAAGCCGCCTATGACGAAATCGGCGGATTTTCGATCTTCCGCCAGCTTGCGATGGAAGCCTATGTGATGGAGATGAACGCAATCCGTATGTGGGTGGACATGGCAATCATGCGGCTGGAGATGCACGGTCGCCGCACCGGGGAATATCCAGCCGTCAACACGCCGGAGACGCTGAAATAACCCTGAAATCAAAGACGCAGGGAGCGCAAAGAAAATCACTTCATCCCTTTGCGCTTCTTAGCAGCCTTCGCGCCTTTGCGTCAAATCCTTTCCGTAGTTGTTCTGCCTTTTTCTATACAAGGAGATCAAGCTTATGCCCCGCAACGTCGCTGTTCTGCTTTTTGATGAAGTCGAAGTGCTGGATTTCGCCGGGCCGTTCGAGGTGTTCGGGGTCAGCCGGGACGAAAACGACGGCGCCACACCGCTGTTCAACGTGTACACCGTCGCGGAGAAACCCGGCCCAGTGCTGGCTCGCAACGGCCTGAGCATCAACCCAGCCTACACCTTCGATGACTGCCCCACGCCGGAACTCCTCGTCGTCCCCGGTGGACGCGGCACCCGCGCCCTGCTCCACAACGAAAACGTGCTCAACTGGATCGCGCAGCAGAACACGCGAACCGAACTGACGCTTTCGGTCTGCACAGGCGCACTGCTGCTGGGCAAAGCGGGCGTGCTGGCAGGGCTGGCCGCGACGACCTATCACACCGCGTTTGAGGAACTGCGGCAGGTCGCGCCGGATACCATGCAGCACCCCGGCCAGCGTTTCGTCGATAACGGGCGCGTGATTACATCGGCGGGTGTCTCCGCCGGGATTGATATGTCGCTGTATGTCGTGGGCAAGCTGTTCGGCAAATCTCAGGCGCGGTGGACCGCCGACTATATGGAATATGAACACTGGAAGGACGAATACGCGGCAGCGCTGTCTTAGCCAGAAACAGGCAGGACGATTTGCATAGCCTTGATCGGGCAATTTTCGATTAGAATAAGGTGAGTCATCGTCACTATGCCTTATCGAAGAGGTTCAGGTTATGCAAACCACGCAGAAGTGGGAATATCTCACGCTCGAATCCACGCTGAATTACGGCACGACCAAGTACATCGTCAACGGCGATCAGCAGCCCGCCATCAAGAACCAGCCGTTGTACATTGTGGTCAACCAGCTTGGCAGCCAGGGATGGGAACTGGTCGGCATGTCGGCAGTCGGGGATGCGCGTCAGTACGTGTTCAAGCGCCCGACCGATAAAACCTTCGTCCCGCCCGCGCCGAAGAAACCCGCTTAAATCCACAAAACAAAATACTCCGGGGAGACATTTGTCTCCCTTACGTTTTTTCGATAAACGTTGTTCATAGAGGAGGGAGCATACCGTGCTTCACAACCTGTATGAAATCTATTGGCAAAACAGAAATGCAGAGGAAGTGCCAGAGTAAGCAGGGTGTAATGCAAATATTTGCAAAGGAATCATCAAATGGCAACAATCGCCGATATGACGTTGGAGGATCTTAGGAAGTTTGTCCAGGAAACTCTGGATGAAAGGCTTGGTCGTCTTCTTGGCACCTTTGAACTTTCTGCCCAAGAGGATGAAGACGTGCTCACATGGGATGATATCCGATCTATGGCAGATCAAAACCGATGGACACCACCTGTGAAAGCAAAGTCATCCTTAGACTTTTTACGTGAGGATCGTGGGCGTTAATGGCGAATTACATCGTCGATGCCAGCATTGTCATTGAGTATCTCATTACTGGAGTTTACACATCCAACGTCCGAGCGTTTTTTAACCAGGTTGGGGTGCAGGATCGGCTCATTGTTCCTGAATTCTGTTTACTTGAATGCACAAATGTCATCTGGAAACAGGTGCGCTTTAATGGAATGCCACGCGATAATGCAGAAGGACTCTTAAAAGTACTGGGTGCATTAAAGCTCATTCGGGCCCCGATGAAACATTTACTCAGTCGAGCCTTGACTGTTGCCTTAAAGAACGGGCTTGCTGTTTATGACTCAAGCTATCTGGCATTAGCCCTTCACTATGGTTATCCCCTTTTAAGTATAGACCAACCGCAAATCCGTGCAGCAACAAAAGAAGGAATTACATCGATTCCAATTGCAAGTTTTGGGTCATGAAGCTAGGATAGATTGCCTTCAATTCATAGACTTGGATAAATTGGCGCTTTCTCTCAATCCACAGCTTTACATAACCATCGAGCAAGCGCGTCAAAATAGGCATTGGTTACACCGAAGCTGGTCGGATGTGGCGTTTGCAGGACTCTCGTAAATCCACCCTGGAAAAACACGTTAAAGTCAGTAAAATTTCAATCCTTACGTTCAGCAGAAAATGCGATTAACGGGTGGGCAGCCCGATAGAAATCACGAGGTCTTTATTCAATGGCATCCAATCACGGCCCAAAAGCCAAGTTGCAGCGGCGCTTCGGCACCGTCCTGGTCCCGCGCTCAAAATATCAGAAGATCGTGGAAAAGCGCCCCTACGCGCCCGGCGATCATGGCAAGGAAAAGCAGTTTAAGTCTGGCCGCCGCAGCAGCTACGGCATGCAGTTGGACGAAAAGCAGAAGCTGTCGTTCATCTACAACATCCGTGAGCGCCAGCTCCGTAATTACTACCTGAAGGCCACGCGCATGCCCGGTCGTACCGGCGCGAACCTGCTGTCCCTGCTGGAACGCCGCCTGGACTCGATTGTCTATCGCGCCGGATTCGCAGCGACCATCTGGGCTGCGCGGCAGATCGTCAGCCACGGCCACATTCTGGTCAACGGCGAGCGCCTCAACCTGCCTTCCTATCAGGTGCAGGTGGGCGATGTGGTGACCATCGTGGAGAAGATGCGCCAGAACGTGCACATCGTGGAATGGATCGAACAGGGCGGCAGCGCCCCGGTCTACCTCAATGTCGATGGCAACAGCTTCAGCGCCACGCTGACCTCGATCCCCGAACAGAAGGAAATTCCGGTTCCGGTGGACATGCAGTTGATCGTCGAATTCTACAACCGCCTGACGTGATCCCATCCCCAACAGAAAATCGAAACGCCCTGGAAAATCCGGGGCGTTTTTGATTCCAGCAGCAGTCAGCCCCGATATGGCTCTGTATGAATCGTCACCCGGCGCAGCGTGGGGAAACGCAGCCGCAGCAGCGCTTCGGCCTGTTCAGCGCGATCATGCGCGGTTTCGATGGTATCGGTGGCGGCCATCCGTGCATGGAGCGTGAGCGTCAGACCAGCATTCTGCTGATAGGCGCGGAAGTGGTGCCAATCGATTGCCGGATAAGTTGCCTTCAAGACGGTCAGCGCCTCGGCCTCAAGCTGCTGCTGGCGGTCGCTGTTTTCGATCTGTGGTGGTGGCGCAGGTTCGATGTGCGTGACGACTTCCCGAAGCTGCGGCAGGCGCTCCAGAATGGCGCGTTCGAGCCTGCTGGCCTGCTCATGCGCGGTCGCCAGCGTTTGCCCCGCCGGGACTTCCACATGCAGTTCGAGCGAGTCCGTCCCGTTCAGGTGGATTTCGTGCGCGGGCAGGCCGAGCGCATCAGCGCAGGTACGGGCAATCTCGGTGGTGGTGGAGTCCGCATCGCTGGCGGGGACGAAATGCACTTCCACTTCCTGTACGCCGCCAAGCTGCTGTTCGAGTCGCTGACGGATATCCGCCGCAATAATGGCGCTGTTGTTGGCGGTGGTGCTCGGCGCGACCTGCACATCGAGATCAATGTGCGCCGCGTCGCTCGATCCCCGGCTGCGCGCCCGCACAACCTTTTCCACCTGGGGAACATCCGCCACCATCGCGGTGAGCGCTTCGGGCGAATACGGCGCGGTATCGACCAGAATCCCGCCCGTCTGCCGCAGCACATTGACCGCCGCTCGCAGAATCAGCACGACCACGACCAGCGCCGCGACCACATCCACCCAGCCCAGTCCGGTCAGAGCAACGATGGCCGTGCTGACCAGCACCGACAGCGTGACGAAAATATCTGAACCGGTATTGGCCGCGTCCGCCAGCAGAATCTCGGATTTCAGCCGTTTGCCCTGGCTGACCTGATAGCGATTCACATCGACATTGACGGCCAGTGTCGCGATCAGCACGGCAAAAGTCAGCAGCGTGACCTGGGGCGCTTCGCCGCCTTGCAGCCGTTCGAGGGCACTGCTGGCGATTTCCCAGGCCGTGACCAGCAGAAATGCGCCGATCATCAGCGCGGCCAGTGTCTCGAAGCGGCGGTGACCGTAGGGATGATCGGCATCCGGCGGCTGTGCTGCAACGCGGCTGGCGACCAGCCCGACCACATTCCCCGCGCCGTCAATGATGGAGTGAAAGCCGTCCGCTGTAATCGCCAGTGCGCCGCTCAGCGTCCCGATGATGATCTTGCTGAATGCGACGGCCAGATTGAGCACCAGCGTGGTCAGCAGCACACGCTGCACCGCGCGGCGGGTCGTTTGCATTTCCATGTTTAGGGCCACTCCTCAACTGGATAATCAGATGGACGGTTGGGAGAAAAAAGCGGAGATCAAGCTTGAAGGTATGCTAAAGCGGGTTGCGTGACTTTGGCAACAATGAACAGCAGGATTAGGCTTGCCTTGTAATGATTTAAGCGTGTCCTTGAATCAGACGGCGTGGAAGAGAGTGGTGAAAATCAGGGAGATGTACGGGCGTAGCGCGCTACGCCCTGATGTACTTTAAGTTCATCCATCCCCCATCGAAGACAGACTATTTTCCGCCAGCACCATGCGCTATAGTTGCGCCAATCTTTGCACGGATGAGTTGATTTATGGACGCAACGCTTCAGTTTGTGCCTGTGCTGGTCGTCGGGTTCGCGGCTTCGCTGGGCTTAACGCCGATTTCGCGGCAGGTCGCCATGCGGCTGGGGGTGATCGACCGCCCCAAAGTGCGCAACATCACGCGCAAGCCGACTCCCATGATGGGCGGGCTGGCGATGTATGTCGCGATTGCCGTGTCCCTGCTGCTGTTCAGCCCATCGCAGATGTTCACCGAACTAGGCGCGATTCTTTCCGGCGCGGCGTTCCTGGCCTTTATCGGCCTGCTGGACGACCGCTATGACCTGGATGCGTTTCTGCGTCTGGGCGCGATGACACTGGCAACCTGCGTGGTCATGGCGGCGGGCATTCAGGTGCGGATGTTCAACAATCCGCTGCTCGATTGGCCGATCACCATCCTGTGGACACTCTCCATCCTCAACGCCATCAACTTTAACGACAACATGGACGGCCTGTGCGCCGGGCTGACCGCCATCGCCGCCGCCTTCTTCCTGCTGATTGGCCTGATGGAAGGGCTGACGATGGTGACGATTCTGGCCGCTGCCCTGCTAGGGAGTGCGGTTGGCTTTCTGGCTTATAACTTCAACCCGGCCAGCACCTTCATGGGCGATATGGGGTCGATGACGCTCGGCTTCATGCTGGCAGTACTGGGCATCAAATTGGAATTCGGCCATCAACCCGTGAGCGTGACCTGGATTGTCCCAGTGCTGGTGCTGGCGCTGCCGATTTTCGACATCTGTCTGGTGGTCGTGACGCGCCTGCTGGAAGGCCGATCCCCGCTGGAAGCAGGCAAAGACCACACCTCGCACCGCATCATGAGCCTGGGCTTTAACCAGCGCGGCACGCTGTTCGTGTTGTATGGTGCGTGTATGGTATTCGGGACGATTGCGCTGGTGATCGCCGCCTCACCGCCCGTCTTCGCGTGGCGCATCAGCGCGGCGACGGTGCTGCTTCTGGGAGGGCTGTTCGTGCTGATGATGTGGATTCGGCGCAAGTACCAGTTGAAACAATGACCGATCTTGAACAGGCGATACGCCAATTGTCTATGACATATGCTACTGCACTGCGAACGAAGACCCAGGAACGCATTGCAGAGATGGAAAAGGACGATAAAGGGCATTATCTGATTTATCGTCTGTTAGGAATTTCAGCAGATGAAGGTGATGCAATTGACCTGTACCAGAATAAGGGGCGATTGTTATATCGCTATGCTGGTGCGCTGTTGGAAAATGCGACCAGACTATGTTTTGTCGCAGCGTTTCCAGAAGCGGTGTCTCTCAAAATTCCAAATACCCTCGGTTCTCGCCCAAAAACGTTTGAGATTGATTGTGTGGTCGCAGATCGCGCCTACGAAATTAAATGGCGCGACGCAACAACGGACGGCGACCATATCACCAAAGAACATACCCGGCTGAAAGCGATTGCTGCTGCGGGCTATACCCCAATTCGGCTGATGTACTACTATCCGAATCGACAGCAGGCAGCCAGAATACAGAACGTCCTGGAAGATTTATATAAAGCAAACGGCGGACAGTATTACGCGGGCAATGCGGCGTGGGCACATATCCATCATACGACTGGGATTGACCTGCTGGCGCTTCTGACAGCAATTGCCGGGGAGCAGGATTGATGATCGACCGCATTCTGCACGGGGATTGTCTTGCAGTGCTGGCAGAAATGCCTGACGCTTTTGTTGAGCTTGTGTACATGGACCCTCCGTTCTTCACGCAGAAGGTTCAGTTGTTAAAGTCCAGGGAACTCACCGAGTACCGTTTTGCAGATCGCTGGCCTTCGCTCCAGGACTACCTGAATTTCCTGCGAGAACGTTTTTTGGAAGTGCGTCGGGTGATGAAGGATCACGCAACCATTTTCGTTCACTGTGACCGCAATGCCTCCCACTATATTCGCGTCCTGCTGGATGAGGTGTTTGGCTACGAACACTTTCTCTCCGAGATTATCTGGACTTATAGAAGATGGTCGAATACCCAAAAAGGGCTGCTGCCTTCGCATCAAACAATTCTGATGTATGCGAAAAGCGATACTTATACCTTTAACCCCATGTTCCAACCCTATTCGGAAACGACCAATCTTGACCAGATTCTCCAGAAGCGCGAACGGGACGAAAATGGCAAAACGGTCTACGCGGTCGATGAAGACGGCTCCACGCTTTTAAACGGGCCGAAAAAGGGTGTTCCGCTTTCAGACACGTGGGCCATCCCCTATCTCAATCCCAAAGCTAAAGAGCGCACCGGATACCCTACCCAGAAACCGCTGCTGCTGCTGGAAAGAATAATCGAACTTTCGTCTAATCCCGGTGATATCGTTTTAGACCCGTTCTGCGGGAGCGGGACGACGTGTGTTGCGGCCAAGCTGCTGAATCGCCATTATCTTGGGATTGATGCTTCGGCTGACGCGGTTCAACTGTCTCTGCAAAGACTGGCTGCACCTGTACGGTCTGACTCTGAACGTCTTCACAAAGGTGCGGAGGCGTATCAGAACTTACCTGCCGATGTC
Organism: bacterium; assembly: GCA_033762735.1. Lineage (GTDB taxonomy): Bacteria > Chloroflexota > Anaerolineae > Aggregatilineales > Phototrophicaceae > JANRLJ01. The sequence continues at coordinate 34,854 of JANRLJ010000183.1, forward strand.
CTCGCCATTTTGCAGAACCTTCCTGTTCAGCCCGTTCAACGCAACAAGGGCATTGATGCCATTCACAATCAGTATATTAATGGTCGCCCGGTTGTTCTGCGGGTGCAGCGGCAAGGGGAAACGCTGGCAGAAGCCGCCTATCTGCTGGAAAGTGCGGGCAGAAAGAAGCAGGCGCGACTGATGTTCCTTATCCGCACCGAACAAACCGACCAGACGGCATTTCTGGATTTTGCATCAAAGTCGGTTATTGTGATCGACTCCCTGACCTTTACGCTTGAACAGCATCTCCAGCAGGCTGTTCTTAACCCTTCGGCACCTTTATGAAAACCTTTGTTGTCACGGGCGGGGCGGGCTTCATCGGCTCGCACATCGTTGAACGCCTCCTGCGCGACGGCCACCGCGTCCGCATCCTCGATAATTTTCTCACAGGCACACGCGACAATATCGCCCATCTTGCGTCCTACGGCGATGCCCTCTCCATCCACGAAACCAGCGTGACCGATCTCGCGGCGCTGCGACCGATCTTCGACGGTGCGGAGGTGGTTTATCATCAGGCCGCGCTGCCCTCTGTCCCGCGCAGCGTCGCTAATCCGCTGGAGACGCACGAACACTCCGTCACCGGGACGTTGAACGTACTGCTGGCGGCGCGGGATGCAGGTGTGCGCCGGGTGATCTACGCCGCATCGTCCGCAGCCTATGGTGACACGGACGAGATCACGCATGAGGACATGCCGCCGAACCCGATTTCGCCTTATGGTGTGGCGAAGCTGGCGGGCGAATACTACTGCCGCATGTTCACAAGCGTGTATGGGCTGGAAACCGTCTGCCTGCGCTATTTCAACGTCTTCGGCGCGAGGCAGGACCCACGTTCACAGTACGCAGCGGTCATCCCGATTTTTATCACCGCCATGCTCAAAGGGGAGTCCCCCACAATCTACGGCGATGGGCTGCAATCGCGCGATTTTATTCACATCGAAAACGTGGTGCATGGCAATCTGCTGGCAAGCGATGCACCGGAGGCCGCCGGGCACGTAATGAACCTGGCGACCGGGACACGCATCACGCTGCTGGAACTGGTCGAACGGCTGAACCGCCTTTTGGGGACGAACATCGCGCCCATCCACGAAGCTCCACGTCCCGGCGATATTCGCCATTCGGGTGCATCCATCCAGCGGGCGCAGGACTTGCTCGATTTCAGCCCGGTCATTGACCTGGATACCGCCCTCGCCCGCACGATTGACTGGTATCGCACCAATGGCCGCTAACCGAAAACGCAGACAGGCGCACATCATCGCGCGGCTGAACGTTGGCGGGCCAGCCATCTATGTGGCGCTGGTCGGGCAGGCCTTCCAGGCACGGAGCGAGGCGTACACCCTGCTCACCGGCCATATCGACCCCGGCGAAGGCGACATGGCTTACTACGCCGAAGAACGCGGGGTGCAGCCCGTTTACCTCAACCAACTGGGGCGCTCGCTCAATCCGCTGCGCGATCTGGTCACGATCTACAAGCTGACGCGCATCCTGCGCCGCCTGAAACCGGATGTCGTCCATACGCACACGGCCAAAGCCGGATTCGTCGGACGCATCGCCGCACGGCTGGCAGGCGTTCCGGTGGTGGTGCATACCTTTCATGGGCACGTCTTTCACGGCTATTTCAGCCCGGCCAAGACGCGGCTGTTCATCCTGCTGGAGCAGTTCGCCGCGCACCTGTCGGATACCATCATCACCATCACGCCCCGCCTGCGTGATGAGCTGGCCGAGGTGTATAAAATCGCGCCGAAGTCGCGCTTTACCGTGATGGCCTATGGGCTTGATCTCGACGGATTCGCCGCACAGGCGCGCAAAGGGGGAATTTTCCGACGTGCCTGGAACATCCCCGACGACGCACCGCTGGTGGGAATCGCCGGGCGCATGGTGCCGATCAAGAATCACGCATTGTTTTTGCAGGCGGCGGCGCTGATTCACCATGAATGGCCGCAGGTGCGTTTCGCGCTGATCGGGGACGGTGAACTGCGACCGGAGATCGAGGCGCAGATTGACGCGCTCGGCCTGCGCGAAGTGGTCACGCTGGCAGGCTGGCAGCGCGACATGCCGCCGATTTACGCCGATCTGGATGTGCTGGTCATCAGCAGCAACAACGAGGGAACGCCCTTCACGCTGATCGAAGCGATGGCGACAGGCTGCCCGGTCGTCTCCACCAATGTAGGCGGTGTGGCGGATTTGCTGGAAGACGGCAAACTCGGTGCGCTCGTCCCGCCCAACAACCCGCCCGCGCTGGCACAGGCCATCCTCGATGTGCTGCGTCATCCGCCCGAAAGCGAATGGGTCAAGGCGCAAACCCTGGCGCACTATGGTATCCAACGGCTGGTGGATGATCTGGACGCGCTCTATAGCCGCCTTTTAGCAACCAAAAAAAGATGAACCGACAGGGCGCAAAGAGCGCCGGGAGTCTGAATATCACCAGGGACTTGTTCTCGCGTAACTGCCTTCTCCCCCTCTCCTAGCGCCAGCGGTCGGGAGAGGGGGTCGGGGGGTGAGGGCAAATGCGTAACTCCTGTCTTTATCTTTTTGTATTTCCCAAAATCCGTTCCAGCCCGGCAACAAAATCACGTTTGCCGCCCTGCGACGGATGCCGCACCTTCTCACAGGCGATTTCCAGACTGCACAGCGCATCATAGGCCGTGTTGCCAATCGCCACAATCTGCCTGATCTCGAACATCGCCAGCATGTCCTGTAGGAAGCGCTTGCCAATCGCCAGTTCACCCATACGCGGTTTGCGATTTGAGAAGGGATTCCCCGGCAGATGCGGATGGAAGGGGTAGCTGTTCCACAGCAGCGGGAGCGGGTCGAGCGCGGCAATCACATTCCACAGAATCGTTGCCGTCGCTTCGCGGTTGAGGGTGCGCCCCTGGTCTTCTTCCGGCAGTGTGTAGCCCTTCTCACGCCCGAACAACGGTACACCGGGGATACCGTCCAGCAGCATCGTCCGCCCGGCAAAGGGAACGCCCGTAATCCGCGCACCGCGATAACTCGGTGCCTCACCCACCAGCAGCAGGGACGGATTGCGCGCCTGCATCTGCCGCAGATACAGCGCGAGGTTCGCACGGCGGGCAGCGGGCGCATCCATGTTGGCTTCATCCTCACCCCAATATTGATTCACTGAATCGGGTGGTGCTGTTGTTTGTGCGAGGGCCTGGACAAATTGATCGATTGCGTTCGATACAGACTCGGTACTCACCACTCGGTACTTTCTACTTCCCTGAGAAAGCGTAAGGACGGGATTGCGCCCGTCCTTACTATGTGTGTCAGAAGTTTGATTGTGGGTTAACGCAACGTTCTTTGTGGGGAGTTGCGGTTGCGTCCGTAAGGAAGCCTTGCGCTTAGTCGTTGCTGCCGCCGCCGAAGATTTGCAGCAGGAACAGGAACAGGTTGATGAAGTCCAGGTAGAGCGTCAGCGCACCCAGGATGCTGACTTTGGCCGTTAGGCTGCTGTCGCCCTGCATTTCCAGCGCGTAGCTCATTTCCTTGATCTTCTGCGTGTCATAGGCGGTCAGCCCGGTGAAGATCAGCACACCCGCCCAGCTGATGATGAGGCCGAGCGCCCCGCTGTTCAGGAAGAAGTTGACCACCATCGCCAGCACCAGACCGATCAGCGCCATCATCAGATAGGTGCCGAACTTGGTCAGATCCATGCGGGTCGTGAGGCCGAACATGGTCATGCAGCCGAACAGCGCCGCCGCCGTGCCGAAGGCGCTGAACAGCGCACGGGGTTCATTGGTGGCGAAGTACAGAAACACCAGAGAGAGGGTAAACCCGGTCAGGGCGGAATAGGCAAAAAAGCCAATCGCTGCCCCGGTCGGGCTTAGCCAGCGGCGGTTGACACCAAAGCTCAGCGCAAACACGAGCGCGAATTGTGCGATGATGGCGATCAACCACATGCCGGGCTGCGCCGCGAGGTTGAGCAGCGCGGGCGTAGTCGCCGTCAGATAGGCCACGATGGCGGTGGTCGCCAGCCCCGCGCCCATCAGAATATAGATACCGCGCAGCACCTTGTTAAAGTCGAGGGATGATGCCCCACTGACCGCTGCCGGAAATGAAACATTGTTGGGGTTTGAGTAGTTCATTGAAGTAATTGGCTCCTTCACTGCTCGTTGAATTCTGAACCTTGATGATCGTCTGAAATTGAGTGATTTACGGTTCTGGAGTCATGAGACACGTTTCTGCATGTACTCCTCAAACATGGTATTCTTGAACGGGCGAAAAAAGAACCCAAATAACTGGGGGAGTTTGAACAGCCTTCGGTTTTATACTATGTAAGGTTGCGAAAGGAACGCTATGCGACGAGGCACTCTGGTTATTGTTGTGTTTGTGCTTCTGGCTGCCGTTATCGTAGGGGTAAGCCTGTTCTTCCGCAATCAACCCCCAGTGCAAATCACGATTGCTGTTGACCCGCTGGCGGAAAGCTGGCTGCGTATCATGCAGCGCGAGTTTAATGCCAGCGACACCCGACTCGCCAACTCGCGCCGGGTGCAGGTCAATCTGACCGTCGTCAACGACCTTGATGTGTGGCGCAGCCCCTCCTGGAACACGCAGAACCATCCCGACGGCTGGCTTCCCTCATCCACCGCTGCTGTTACCTATGCCAATGCCGAACTCAACAATGTACTGCAAACCATCCAGCCTTCCACCGGACGAACGCTGCTGATCTGGGGTGGTTACGCCAGCCGCGTCAACGCCCTGACCGAAGACGGCACAATGGCACTGGATTGGGAGCGGGTGATTACGGCGGCGGGTGTGCGCCAGTGGACAAGCCTGGGCGGTGAGTCGCGCTGGGGCAATCTTAAGCTGGCCTTCCCGCTGGCAGATCGAACGGCAGCCGGGTTAGCCGTGTTGTTCTCTGGCGCGGCGGCTGTCGCAGATAATCCGGCACTGACTGGCGGCAACACCCGCAGCACCGAGTTTCAACAGGACATGCAGACCGTCATCGACAGTGTGCCCAACTTCAATACCATCGGCGCAGACGTAGCGGCCTTTACCGCACGTGGGCTGGCCTCGGTCGATATCGCCATCGGCCCCGAAAGCCAGTGGTTGCAGAATCTCTCTGCCATCACGCGCAATGAAGCGGTGATGTTTAGCTATCCCGAATACACCTTTGTGTTCGACTTCCCGCTGGCAGCATGGCAGGATGCCAACACCCCGGCGGAGACTCGTGAAGCGGTTGAGGCCTTTGGCGCGTGGCTGATGCAGCCGGAACAACAGCGGGCGGCCTCGCGCTTCGGTCTGCGCCCGGCGGAAGGCACACCGATGGAAGCGGATGATCTGTTCGTCGGTGCCGATCAGTACGGCATCCAGCGCAACCCGGCGCTGTTAAACATCGTACAGCCGCCCGACCGCAGCGCGGCACAGTCCCTTATTCAGTGGTTCAGCACGGCGGCACGCTAGATTGCCGTCCACTATGTTCAGGAACATCACCATGAAATTCCACCTACCTAATCAACGCCCCTTTCATCTGCTGATGCTGGTGCTGGCGCTGTTTCTGCTGGCGGGCTGCCAGGGGAACAGCGGCGCTGCGGTCACGCCCACCAGCGACATTCCTGCCAACGCCATCCAGATTTCCATCGTCTACGCGCCGGAGTCGGCTCAGTACCTCCCGCAGACAATTGAGGAATTCAACCGTGCCTATCGCGAAGGCCGCAATCCGCTGACCGGGCAAGCCCTGGCACAGGGCGAACGCCCCATCTATGTCACCGGGCGTGATGCATCTTCGGGCACGGTGATGCAGGGCATCGTGAATGCCATTCTCGCGCCGAACAACCAGAACGTCGAGCGGCCTACCATCTTCGCGCCGTCGGTGAGTCACTGGCTGGCGCTGGCGAACTTCCAGGCCGGGCGAGAACTGTTTGATCTGGCGGAAGCGCGTCCGACCGCACTTGCCCCGGTCGTGATGGCAATCTGGGAAAGCCGCCTCAACGCCATCCGTCAGACGGTCGGCTATGACGACATCGGGTGGGAAGAACTGCTGATGGCGCTCAACAGCCCTAACGGCTGGCAGGATTTCGGCATTCCCAACGGGCGGCGCACGGTCTTCTACGGCCATACCGACCCGTTCATCAGTTCGACCGCGCTTTCCACACTGATCGCGGAGTTCTACGCCGCCGCCCGCACCAATGGCTTCACGGGTGCCCGGCTGACGCTGGACGTGGTGCGCGACCCGGATGTGCAGCAGGGCGTTCGCAACATCGAGCAGCTCATCCGCCACTACTCGCGCCGCACGACCGAGTTCCGCAACTACATCGCGCAGGGGCCGGATTATGTCGATTTCGTCGCGCTGGAAGAAAATGACCTGATCTACATTAACACCGGGCGAGCCGCCGATGGCCTCCAGCCGCCGGAACGTCTGGTCGCGCTTTATCCGAAGGAAGGCACCTTCTGGCACGAACACCCCTTCGGCATCGTGAATGCGGATTGGGTCACGCCCGAACAGGCCGAGGCCGCCCGCGTCTTCACTGATTACGTGCTGACCGAACCGGTGCAGCAGCGTATCATGGAACAGGGCTTCCGCCCGGTCAATAACGCGGTGCAGATCGGCTTCCCGTTCGTGGAGGAAAATGGCGTTGATCCGGCTGGCCCGACGACCGTGCTGGACGTGCCCGCGCCGGAAGTCATCGTCGCCATTCAGGAAAGCTGGGCGTTCGTCAAGAAGCAGGCCGATATCTGGCTGATTATGGACATCTCCGGCTCGATGGAATCCGATGGCAAGATGGAGCAGGCGCGCACCGCTGCGCTGGCCTTCCTCGACGGCATGGAACCAACCAACCGCGTCGGGCTGGCTGTGTTCAGCGATGATGTGCGCGTGGCGGTGGAGATGGATCGCTTCGAGACGAATGAGGCGGAACTGCGCTCGGTCATCCAGAGTTTGCGCACCGAAGGCGGCACCGAACTGTTCATGGCGCTGACGGATGTCGTCGGGATGCTGAACGCGGTGGAAGATGACGACCGCATCCGGGCGGCGGTGCTGCTCAGCGATGGGGCAGACACAGGCGACGAAGGCTTTACCCGTGCTGACGCGATTGCCGCTATCGAACAGACGCGCAACACGCTCAATCCGGTGATCGTCATCCCGATTGCCTATGGCAGCGATGCCGATGTGCAGACGCTCAACAGCATCGCCCGTTCCAGCAACACGCAGGTGCAGTCCGGCGACCCGGAGAACATCAGCAACGTGCTGGAGATCATCAGCAGCTATTTCTAAAGCGAGTTGAAAGTAACCCAGTTGCGAGTGCCGAGTGAAAACATCATCTGGGGAAAAGCCCTGATGCAGCCCTGTTTCATCAACCACAAGTCCGCGTCGCCCCTGCTGAGTTGAGTGGGGGCGATTTATTTTGTCATGTTAAGCATGGTTTAAGGAAGGTTAAAGGCGATGCGTACAGGACGAATGTTTACCCATTGGCTGCTCCTCGCGCTGCTGCTGATGCTGGCGGCCTGCCGGGGAGAAGGCAGCAGCGGCAGCCAGCCGATCAACGCCGACATTCCCGCCAACGCCGTTCAGATCTCGATTGTCTACGCACCTGAATCCGAACAGTATATGCCGGAGATTATCCGACGCTTTAACGACTCCTACCGCCAGGGCAACAATCCCATCAGCGGGCAGGCACTCGCCAGCGGCGAACGACCAATCTACGTCACGGGCAATCCACCGGAAGGCAGCCTGTCTTCCGGCGGGCTGACCAACGCGATTGTCAGCGCCATCGTCAACCCCAATGCGGCAAACGCGCTGCGCCCCACGATGTTCGCGCCGTCGGTGAGCCACTGGCTGTCACTGGCGAACCTGCAAAGCGGACGGCAGTTGTTCGATCTGGCCGAAGCACAGGCCTCTGCGCTGTCCCCGGTGGTGATCGCCATATGGGAAAGCCGCCTGCAAGCCATTCAGCAGACGATTGGCCGCGAGGACATCGGATGGCAGGATTTGCTGGCCGTGCTGGAAAGCCCCAACGGTTGGGAAGATTATGGCATCGCCGGGGGCCGCCGTGCCGTCTACTACGGCCATGCCAACCCGGTCAACAGCTCGACCGCGCTGTCGATGCTCATCATGGAATACTACGCCTGTGCCCGCCAGAACGGTTTTGATACGCCCCGGCTGGAAATGGAGCAGGTGCGCGATCAGGCCGTGCAGGACTGTGTGCGCGAGATCGAACGGCTGGTGCGCCATTACGCCGCCCGCACCGAGGACTTTCTGCCCTACATCGCGCAGGGACCGGATTATCTCGATTTTCTCGCGGTGGAAGAAGGCGACATCATCTGCCTGAACACGGGCGGGCAGCAGGGCGAGGAAGTGTGCAATCAGCCGCAGGAACGCCTGGTCGCCATTTATCCCTCGGACGGCACGTTCATCCATGAGCATCCGATTGGCATCGTCAACGCGGATTGGGTCACGCCCGAACAGCGTGACGCCTCGCGCGTGTTCATCGACTTCGTGCTCCAGCCGCCGCAGCAGGAACTCATCATGAGCTACGGCTTCCGCCCGGCCAATCCTTCTGTGCCGCTGGGCTATCCGTTCGTGGCGGAAAACGGGGTTGATCCCGACGGTTTACAGACCATCATCGACATCCCCGACGTGCAGGTGCTCACGACCTTGCAGGATAACTGGTCGCTGGTGCGCAAGCAGGCCGATATCTGGCTGGTGATGGATGTGTCCGGCTCGATGGAAGAAGACAATCGTCTTGGTCAGGCGCAGGAAGCGGCGCTGGCCTTCCTCGACCAGATGGAGCCAACCAACCGCATCGGGCTGATTCTGTTCAGCGATGATGTGGAAATCCGTGTACCGATGGGCAACTTCGAGACCAACCAGCAGCAGATGCGCTCCCACATTCAAAGCCTGCGGGCGGGCGGCGGCACCGAACTGTACGGGGCGATGCTGCGGGCGCTGGAAGAAGTCAATTCGCTGGAAGACGGCGACCGCATCCGGTCAATCGTACTGCTGAGCGATGGCGAACACACAGGCGACCCGAATGTGACGGTGGGCGATGTGGTGGAAGGAATCGAGGCCAGCCGGGAGAGCGTCAATCCGGTGATTGTAATCCCGGTGGCCTATGGTTCAGATGTGCAGGCCAGCACGGAAGCGATGCGTGCGCTCAACAGCATCGCCCGCAGCAGCGCCACCCGCGTGATCTTTGGTGATCCCAGCAACATCGACGATGTGCTGGACATCATCAGCAGCTATTTCTAGGGCGAGTTGAAAAGAAGCAATGAGCGATGAGCAACGAGTTGTAGGACAGCAGGCCTGCACTGGTACATCGACGATCTGTAGGGGCGAAGCGCGCTTCGCCCGTACCGAAACAGAGCAGTGTTCTCGTGATGAGAGGAAATTCTTGTAGGGACACGGGATGGTGTGTCCTCTACCTTATCAACCTCGTGCCTGAACCGCTTATCTCATAAAAGGGCTTCTTCATTTCCAGAGGATGGGCGACTCGGCGAGTCGCCCCTACACGGCCACACATCATGTCGGGCGCACACACGGGTGCGCCCCTACATTCGGATGTGACACAGCAACAACCTGCTCCATTTTCGAAAACTCGCTTACGGTGTCCCCTCTGGTACGACCGTCGGCAGGCCGACCGCGGTGCGCGTCAGATAAAACGACTCCTCCGTCAGCCGCAGATACGGATACCAGATGGTCGCGCTTGGGACGATCACCTGCCCCGGCGGGACAGTGGGCTGAACGATCTGCGTTGTGCCGGGGCGTGTGGGCAGCACCAGCGGCGGCAGCGGTGTCCACGTCGGCTCGGTGGTGCGCGTCGGGAATGGCGACGCAGAGGGCGTGAGCGTGAGTGTCGGGGTGCGCGTCGGCGTGGCCGGGATCAGTGAGCGCGGGGTCGCGCTCGGAGGCAGCGGTGTGGTGGTAGGCGCGACCGTCCCTGGCACAACAGCGGGCGCCTGAGTCGGCGGCAGCGGTGTCGGGCTGAGTGTCACGGTGGGCGTTGCCGTCATCGTCGCGGTCGGTGCTGCATTCGGTGTAGAGTCAGGTTGGGGTGAGATCATCGCAGGTTCGATCAGCAGGCGCAGATTGTCCGGCGCGGTCGCATCCGGCCATGTAATCGCCGGGTTATCGAGGGCGGCCTGTGCTGTTTGCAGATAGGCGGCGAGTTCAGCGTCATCTTCTCCGTTGTAAGCCAGCGCGTTCTGGGTCGCGGTCTGCCAGTCACTCAGCAGATCGGGTGTCAGCGTCCAGCCGCGTTCGGCCATCGCCAGCACTTCATCCAGACGAGTCTGCGCCAGCCGCAGCCACGCCTCATCCAACTGCCCGGTGACGGAGGCAACGACGACGACCACCCGCTCCCACAGCCGTTTGATGCTGTAGAGCGACTCGCCGGGCACATCATCCGAGGCCGCGGCGACCACACCGCCCCCACTGCCGAGCGCGATCAGAAACGCGACGACCAGCACGGCGGCGATGCGGCCCAGCGAACGGGCAGGCCGTGCTGCGTTGAACTGAATCACCTTGCCTGTAATGGGCTTCGCGGATGGAGTCCTGTCGGCTTTGGGAATCTGTGCCACCAGCCGCGCTTCCAATCGGCTCACGGCAGCGCCGCTCATGCGCGGGGATTTCAGTTTGCTGGTCAAAAGCGCCGCCTGAAGATCGGGCTTGAGCAGGTCAGCATACTGGGGGTAGCGTTCCAGACATTCATCGAGACTCGCCGTGCCCTTCAGCACCGCATCCAGGCAGGTTTCGAGGATGTCGTAGAATTCGGGATTGATCGCCTGTTCGCTCATGCCAACCCCGCCAGAATCGTGGCAATATCCAGCCCGGCGCGTTCCAGGCGCTGCCCCAGCGACCGCAGTGCGCGGTGCTGCAGGGCTTTGATCGCGTTGGCATTCTTGCCGAGCATGTCTGCCACTTCCTCTAACCGATACCCTTCAATAAAGCGCAGGATAATCACCTGCTGCTGGTCGCCTGTGAGTTCCGCGATGGCCTGGCGCAGCGCCCGCCCCGCCTGCCGCCGCAGCAGCGCCTCGTCCATATTGGCTTCAAACGGGATCGGCTCGGCTTCCACATCGCTCTCCTGCGGGCGGCGGTTGGATTTGCGATACTGATCGACCACGCGGGCATGGGCGATTCGATACAGCCAGGCCACGAACGGCTTTCCCTGATCCTGGTAGCTGCTGATGCTTTCCAGCGCCTTCGTGAACACGTCCCCGGTGATATCTTCCGCCAGATGTACATCGTTGACGCGGTGATAGACATAACGGTACACCGCCTGCACATTGGCGCGGTACAATGCGGCGAAGGCCTGCCCGTCCCCTTTGACGGCAGCCCGCAGCCAGCGTTTTTCCTCAGCGCGCTCCAAAACGGCTCTCCATCATCGTTGCGACGGCGCTGTATCGGGGTGCGCTGGCAAAAGTCCAAACGCTTACCCTGTATACCGCGCCCGTTGGAAAAAGGTTACGGCAGTCCATCGAACTTCGCATTGCGCCGCCCCCTGCCTTTAGTATAATCGCGGGCGAGGGGCTTTTCAGCCTTAACATGCCTGCCGGATACAGAAAGTCACCATGAGTAAACAGCCCGATCCGCTTCCTCCTACGCTGTACACCGAAGAATACTTCCGTACTGCCTGTGAGGGCTACGATGAATTCAACGAGAGCGAAGGCCAGCATCTTTCCCGTCGGCTGGCGGCGGCCTTTGCACTGGCGGAGGTCACGCCGGGCATGAAGGTACTGGACGTTGGCTGTGGGCGCGGGGAAATTCTGCGGCACTGCGCTGCGCTGGGCGCGGACGCTTATGGCATCGACTATGCGCCGGTGGCCGTGCAGCTTTCCAAGCAGGTGATCGAAACCGTCGATGATGTCGCGCCGGGCAGCACGATGGTCTATCTGGCCGATGCGAAGTATCTGCCGTTCCCGACAGCCTCTTTTGATCGTGTGTTGATGTTCGACGTGGTGGAGCATCTGCACCCCTGGGAACTGCATCAGGCCATGCTGGAAGTGCATCGCGTCCTCAAGCCGGATGGCCGCTTTATCCTCCACACCGCGCCGAACGTCTGGTACGACCGCTACGCCTATCCACTGGTGCGGCTGGTGCGGACGGTGATGGGCGAAGGCCACAAATACCCCCGTGACCCGCGCCAGTTCATGGTGGCGGTGAACGAGCATGTCCACGTCAACGAACAGTCGATCTGGAGCATGTCGCGGGCACTGAGCAAGGCTGGCTTCAAAGGCAAGGTGTGGCTTGATAGCCCGCCGCAGAACCGCCGCGAAAACGCACTGCTGGCCGGGCTGCGCAGGCTGGCATTCGGTGCGCCGCCGTTTACCTGGTTCTTCGAGCGTGAGGTGTTCGCCGTCGCTGCGAAGGCCAGGTAGCCTGAGCTTCCCTGCCGCTTGCGCATTCTGTCGGTTGGGGCTATACCTGACCTGAATGATTTGAGTATGAGCAGTCTGTGACTTTATGCGCGATAAACGCCCTGTAGATGAACTCAGCATTGAAGAACTGGAACGCATCCTCGCCATTAAAAAGCGAGAGGCGCGCCAGCAGCAGCTCCAGCGGATGAAGCAGGCCGGGCGCGTGGTGGAAGACAGTCGTCCCGCCATCAGCCGCCCCACACCTGACGGCCATAAACGCCCGACTCCTGCGAACGAGGCAGTTTCCCCGGTAATACCCGCCGTCGATGAACCGCCGCTGGTTGTCCCCACCATCCCGCTTACCGCGACTCCGGCTGAAACGCTGAACGGACATGCCAGCGAAAACAGCAGATCAAACGCCGCATCTGCCATGCGCTCGGTCGCACGGTTCGAGGATGACCCCGACGACGTGGATGATGACAGCGCCCGTTCCCCGCGCCTCGATAATCGCGTCGCCAAATTGTTTATGGATCGCGCCCTGCTGCTGGTCGAAATCGGCGCAGTGCTGGCGCTGGTCTATGTGGCAGCCAATCTGTTCGGCGCGGTTGGCGACCTCCAGCGGGAAACCGCCGCTGCGCAGCAGATCGCCAATGAGCAGCGTGTCGCTTCCATCCCGACGATTGTGCCCACACCCACCATCCGCCTGGAAAATATTGTGGTGCCGGGTGGTCACATCTACGTCGAAGGCGGCTCACCGCTGTTCAACACGGCGGAAATCCCGTCGCATCTGCTGGCGACCGTGCAGGCGCAGATCACCACGCCCGTCATCAGCCGCCCGCCAAAAACGCCCGAAACCGCGCTGGAAGTTCAGATCCCGGCGCTCAACGTCAGTCAGGGCATCGTGCAGGGGACGGACTGGGACGCGCTGCGGCAGGGCGTGGGGCAGGCGCTCAACGGTGTGCGCCCGACCGACCGCGAAGGGAATGTGGTGCTGGCCGCGCACAATGACATCTACGGCGAGATTTTCCGCGATCTGGACGACCTCGTGCCTGGTGATGTGATTTATGTGCGCACCGAGACGGAAGTGATTACCTATACCGTGCGCGAGACGATCATCGTGGAGCCTTCGGAAGTGTGGGTGATGGACAACCAACCCGGCAAGGCGACGGTGACGCTGATCTCGTGCTATCCGTATCAGGTCAACACCGAGCGCATCGTGGTCTTCGCAGATCGTCAGACGGCGAGTTGAGGCAAACCGGTCATCACAAAAGACATTCTTAAGCCTGTTAACAAGCCAAAGACATTATCCTGAAGATATATCATCAGACAGCGATGTATGGTTTCTACATCGCTTATGGAGAAAAACAGGTTCTATGTCGAAGGTAAAATTGGCTGCGGCCAAAGAACTCATTCAAGAAAAGCGATACGACGAAGCGCGTGTGCTGCTTCAAACCATCAACAGTGAAACAGCAGTCCGTTGGCTGGAGAAACTGAACACGATTGCGCCACTGTCGGTTTCTCCACCAATACCTCGCAATCATGCGATGCCCCCACTGCCGCCTCCACAAGCACCACCTCAGACAATGAGGCTATCTACCGAAGCTGAACGTTTTTACCAACAGGAGAATCGCAGGCGGCAACGCCGTCGCTTTGGCAGTGCTGTCCAAGTTATTTTGATGGGACTCGGCATGGTAGCAAGTGGTATCTTTGCGATTTCTCTCCCCACATATTCCATACCTGGCAACCCACCTCCTGATAACACAATATACGTTATTCTCATTATCGTTGGCATTGTTCTCATCTTCACGGGCGTATTTGCGATTCAAAAACGGCACGCATAAACTTCGCTTTGCCCTTACAATCTCTAACATGGAGAGACGTTGATGCCCCTGCCGGATTTTCGAGACGCGAACGAACCGATTGGCAATATCGGCACGATTGGTGACTTCTGGCGCTGGGCGATGTCTGACCTGATCGGCAATCGTAACCGGGGCATTCTGGCAGAATTTATGGTCGGTAAGCTGCTTGGTGCCGACTTCTCGCATCCGCGCCTGGAGTGGGACTGTTACGATCTGGAATATCGGGGGTATCGAATCGAGGTCAAATCGTCGTCAACGCTGCAAAGCTGGCATACATCCCCTGACCAGCGCTCGACTTTATCCTTTGGCATCGCCACACACGGCTGCTGGGATGCACGCACCAACAGCAATAATCTGGAGAAAAAGCGCCATGCACATCTGTATGTCTTCTGTGTGTTCCCGATGAAGGCCGAAGCAACCCCAGCAGATGTACTCAACCTCGACCAGTGGCAGTTTTACGCCACAACGACGCAGCACCTTGAAGCCCATTTCACACCAGAAATCGCGCAAACGACCGCGCAGATTGGCATTGCCAGAGTCCGTGCCATCTGTGGTGACGCGCTCTCCCACACGCAGCTCAAGCCGTTTGTCGATCACCTGCTTGAGTCGATGTGACGCTATGGGCACTTGGACATAAAGAGCATTATCCGATATTCGTTTAGGGTTCCCGGACGATCACAACAGTTCATTTCGCCCTCATCCTAAATCCCTCAGGCAGAGGGACTTGCTCTCATGTAATTGCCCTTCTCCCCCTCTCCTAGCGCCAGCGGTTGGGAGAGGGGGTCGGGGGGTGTGGGCGTTAACTCCCGCCCGGTGTGGGGGTGCGCGTCGGCGTTGGCAGCGCACGGGCGGTCGCCGTCGCACCAGCGGCCTGGGTCGCAGCTTCGGCGGTGGCTGTCGTTACGGCGCTGCGCGTCTCCGTCAGATCAAGCGCCGCCCGGGTCGCCCCGCGTGAGGTGGCCGTCGCCTGACGATTCAGTTCCGCGATGGTTTCCTGCACCCGTGTGATACCCGCCCGCGCATCTTCCGCGAAGGGATAGGGATAGACCGCGCTCCACGTCAGCACCCAGTTGAACTCGGCAATCGCCTGGTCAAACTGCTGCAACCCCTCGAAGATCAGCCCGCGCAGGTAATGGCGGCTGCCCGTTTCCAGCACCAGCGCCCGGTTGATGGCGTTCAGCGCAT
Source organism: bacterium (assembly GCA_033762735.1). Taxonomy (GTDB): domain Bacteria; phylum Chloroflexota; class Anaerolineae; order Aggregatilineales; family Phototrophicaceae; genus JANRLJ01. The sequence goes on from JANRLJ010000183.1 coordinate 50,231, forward strand.
CTGAATAACTCCCCAGCGCCAGCAGCGCCCGTGCCCGATATTCGTCCGCCACCGGGATAAGTGGCTCCGGCAGATCGGTGGCGTTGTTAAGCAGATTGAGAGCCTCGCTGTAGGCCTGCGTCTCGCCGTTGTCCGCCCGGTCGATCTGCACCCGTGCCTGCATCAGCAGCGCTTCGCCGTCGCTGACCGCGCCCGTGCCGACGAGCGCCTGAGCATCTTCCGCTGCGAAGGCATAATTGCGGGCGGCATAGGCGGCGTTCATGCGCAGCGCCCGCGTGGACGGACGATCTGCAATCGCGATGGCGGCGGTCAGATCACGCACGGACAGGCGCGGGCGATTCTGCTGGCGGTAGAGCGCGGCGCGGGAGATCAGCGCGGCTTCGGTCACGCTTTCCACCGTCGAGGTTTCAATCGCGCGGCTGTAGGCGTTCAGCGCCAGTTCCAGATTGCCCTCGCGGGTGCGGGCATCACCGAGCAGGCGATAGGCTTCCGCGCTTTCAGGGAAATAGAGCAGGTAGCCCTGGGCATAAATCACCGCCAGGCCGGGATCGCCCAGTTCGAGCGCGGCTTCCGTCTGGACGCGATGCGCGGCGGGTGTGCGCGGGTTGATGTACAGCGCGATGTAGGACTGCCACGCGGCGGCGTCAAAGCTGGTGTTGGCTTCTTCCAGATTGTTCGCTCGCTGGAAGCTGCGCCCCTGCTGGAGATGAATCTCGGCTTTGGCGGCGATCAGGTTCAGATCATTGTTCAGTTCCGGCACGGCCAACCCCACATCCAGCGCTTGCAAGGCTTCCTCATAGCGCCCCTGCAAACGATAGCCCTCCGCCAACAGCACATAATTGCGCACCAGCAGCGGATCGCCTGTGATTGCTTGTTCTGAAAGCGCACGGGCGTTCTCGATCAGCGGTGTCGCTGCGGCGGTGTCGCTGCGGCTGAGCGCGTCCTGTGCCTGCTGTAGATAGACCTCGGACAAGCCCGCGTCGATCAACGTGCGGAAGCGCGGCACATCCTCGGCGCGAACCCCTTGCAGGTTATCCAGCCGATTGGCCGCTTCGTTCAGCGTATTCAGCGCCGCGTCCGTCTGGCCTTCCCGCGCATAGGCGATGGCCTGATAGTAGAAGGGATTCGGGTCGAACTGCCGCGCCACCTGCGCCACTGCCGTGCCCGCGACCGGAATCGCGGTGCTGTATTCCTCGCGGGCGATCAGTCCCGCCGCTGTGACGATCAGATTATTAGGCGGCACCGGATAGATGCGCGTCGCGGTCAGCGTCACACGCGGATCGCGCGGGGCGAAGCGAATAAACGGATCGACTGTCGGCGAGGCGGTAAAGGTCGGCAGCGCGGTCGTATCGCGTGTGGGGGATGGCGTAGGCGTAAAGCCGGGGGTGGCGGTGGGCGTATTGGTGGTGGTGGCCGTCGGCGGGCGCGGTGTCTCCGAAGCGCCCAGCACCACCAACTGCAACTGCGGGCTGTTGAGGAAGGCGAAGGTCAGCGCACCACCGACCAGCAGCAGGAAGGTCAGCACTGCCGCCGCAATCTGTAAACGGAAGATGATGATCTCACGCTCCCCCGCGCGGCGGCGGGTCTTGCGCGTCCAGACCACGTTGCTGACCTCCGCCGGGGCGAGATAGGCCTGCACGATCTGTTCGGCAATTTCTTCAGGAGAAGCAGTCGGCGTTGATGCAGCATGGCGCTCTGACGGCATCGCAGGCGTTCGCAGACCTGACGGCGCTGCGCTAAAGGTTTCGTCTTCATCCGAAGCCTCTTCATCCGAGGCATCCTCGAACGTGCTGAAATCGTCTTCTTCCTCGGCGTAGCCTGTCTCGTCGTCGAAGTCTTCGTCGAAGGACGAATAACTGCTGCCCGCAGGCTGCGGCGAAAAATCCCCGGCTTCTTCCTCATCCTCCTCGCCACCGCGCAGCGAGGCCAGCTCATCATGAATTGAGGCGGGGCGTGGTGTCGGCGGGGGCGGTGTAAGGCGCGAAAGCGGAGCAGGCGGTCGCTCGGCGGGCGGTCGCTCGGCGGCAGGCGGACTCGGCGGCGTACCGATCAACTGCGACGGTTCGATGCCCAGCGCCCGCACGGCCTTCACTGCCATATCGTTCTGTGGGTTAAGTTGCAGCGCCTTCTGCAAGCACAGCAGCCGTTCGCGTTTGTCGTTGGCGACGCTTGCCAGCCATAACCAGGCGCTGTCGCTTTGCGGGTTGAGCTTGAGCGAGGCCTGCAGCAGCTTCCGCGCGTCTTCCTTGCGTCCGGCTTTGGCTGCGACGATGCCCTGTTCGAGATACTGCTGTGCTGGCTGATTCGACACACGCGCCCCCAGGTGGTTGAACAGAGACTACAAGCGGTCTCTGTCGGTGTATTTGCTGTACGAATCGATTCTAATGCAAAGTTGCGATTCGCAACAAATAACCGCAGCGAAATTGTCTCCATTCTTTTTTCTAATGGAGCCGCTCGATTGTTGTAAATGGGCTGACAAAAGCCTGTTCCACTGCTAAAGTTGGATTAAACGGATCACGATGGTTAAAAAGGAACTGCCCATCGGGCGGCAGGTGAATGGTGAGACGATGGCGATTGATTATGTGATTGATTATGACTGCATTCCGAAACAGCATCTCGGCACGGAAGGCATTATCGAACGGTTGAAGGGTGAGGAACGCGCCCGTGCCATTATCGAACTGTTCCGCAAGAACGGGGATGACCGCCCGCCGAGCGAAATGGGCTTTGAATTTACCCGCGCCACCCCAACGGGTGAGGAAGAAGTGCGCGTGATCGTGGTGCAGGATTTGCTGGACGAGGCGGAAAAGCTCGACCCACTGCGCCCTTACTGCGCGGGATGCCCGGCTAACCGTGCCCAGCGTCCGTTCGGCTGCATCGGCTTCATTCAGTACCCGCTTTCGTCCGACAGCGAAGCGTGGATGCTCGATCAACTGCCTGTGCCCGATGACACGCTGGTGTGGCTGCTGCTGCGCCAGGGGGTGGAGGAGTTCGACTACGACGGCTCCAGCGTGCAGCCGCTTCGGTCGCAGAGTGAGGTCTATTTCGAGGCGCGGGATGCGCTCAAACGGCGGCTGGGCGAATTCCAGATCAATGCCGATCAGCTTTTTGAAATGCTGTTTTCGGTGGGGCACTTAAGCGCGAATCACGCTGCGCTGCTGCTGCTGTTCCTGAACGCCATCCCGCGCGATCTGGATGCGGATGCCATCATGCACCTTTCGCCGCCGCCGCCGGATGCCAATGAGCGGCTGCCATTCCTGCTTAAGCCAGAAGCCGACGACGATCACTCGATCAGCGAGTTGAAAGAATTTCTGCGTTCGCTGTATATCGCGTGGCGGCTGAATGTGCGAACGCTGCTGGATGTGTAAAAGAAACAGGCCGTGCCCTGACCTGCCTTTAAGGTGCTGCTGAACGTTGAGACGTAGCCGTCGCTTTAGGGGCACATTTGTGTGTACGCCCGTCATGAGCATATAAAAAGGGCGGATACACAGATCCGCCCCTACATCACAATATATTCTGTGAATTTCCTGCGCTGATTTACAGCGTGTCCCCGCGCTGAACTTCACCAGACCTAATCATCGTCATCATCTCGCCCATTCCCATTGCCGCCGCAGTTCCCATGCCCATTGCAGTTGCCATTGCCGTTACAGCCGGGGCATCCAGAGCGAGGATTGCCGCCACCGTTCCCTGGTGGGTTAGACGGAACTCCCGGCTGCACACCGGGCTGACCACCGGGGCTGCCTGCTGCGGGTGCGATCACCGGGGCAGCGGTGTTAGTTGTCGGCGCGTTCGGCACATAGCCGAAGTAAGGCGCATTGGCGGCGGGCGGTGGGGCTGGTGCATTTACCACACACGCAGGCAGCGTCGGCGCATAGTGCAGCAGCGCGGCGGGCAGCGATTCGACAATGCGAATATGGGCATCGGTCGCACACGTAATCGTATGCTGCCCATAGAACGGGCCGGTGACGACACCGGCGACCGGATCATAAGGGGCCAGGGCGCTGCTCCCGGCAGGAACGGCCAGTCCATCCACATACGCAGTGCCGCTGACCGTAATCAACTGCATCGTGTCCGGCGTGACCAGCCGCAGCAGAATGGTGGAGCCGATGCGGATATAGGCACCGTTGGCCTGTATATCGACCATCACATTGTTCGGCCCCTGAATCAGCACACCATCGAGCGCCTGCTCACAGGCCGGTGCACCCAGACCGCTCGTGAAATAAAAGGCCTGCATCGTGGAATAGTAAGTCGGGTCAAACGCGGGCAGCGTGGATAAGTCCGTGTTCGGATCAATCACCATGCGCGTCATCCAGGCATAGCCGCCGTCATGCTGCACCCGCAGCCATTGACCGTCATGGCTCAGCCCGGTCGCCACCACAACCGCTCGATTGGGCACACTGCCGACAATCGTCGCGTTGTTGGTGGGGAACATGCGCAGATTGGCGCTGTGATTGGTTTCCAGCGGAAGCTGGATGCTTTCATCCACCGTTTGGGGCTGGCCGACGCGATCTATCACCGTCGTGTTGCCCATCAGTAAGAAGACTACCCCCTGACCGGGCAGCGACTCCGGCACATTGGCCTGCACATTCATCAGCGCCAACCCCCATTTGCCCAATTTGGTATCGAGCGGCGCTGTAACCATGCTTTCCAGCGCGGTCACTTCTACCGTGTCCGCCGGTGCATCGAAGTTCGGCCTGGCGGAAATATCGCGGAAGGTGGCATGGACATCGTTGTGGCCGTAGCAGACCTGATTGCGACCAACCGAGGTGCAGCTTTCTGATAACTGATCGAGCGCACGGTAAACGACCGCCGGGCAGGTTTCATTCAGATCGGTGCTGGCCTGCTGCGCTTCTGCCGGGGCAGCCGCCGCGCCAAGCAAGCCACTTGAAAACAGGAACAGGATAAGCAGACGCACAATTGTTTTCATGAGGCGAACCCTCTTATAAATCACCTTGTAAAGGCATCAGGACTTCGTGCAAAAATGTACTTACAGCGTACCCAACACGCATGGAAACGTCATGGGAACAAGGGAGAGGGCGGCATAGGTCAGGTGGGTAGACTTGCAAAAATGATTACAAAATAAACCGCTTCTCTACCCTAGAGAAACGGTTTTGTTAGCAGTCTGAAGAACGTAAAAAAGGGGCGTAATCAGGCTTAATCCGCCGCTGCTGCCTTTTCGTGAGCAGGCCGACCGAACTGTTTGACGATACTGCGGGCGATGACCATACGATGCACTTCCGATGCGCCGTCATAAATCCGGAAGGCACGGGCGGCCTCGTACCATCCGCTGATTGGCAGATCGCGGCTGATACCCGTCCCGCCGCAGATTTGCAGCGCCCGGTCGATGACGCGGTTGACGGCTTCCGCCACAAACACCTTCGTCATCGAGGACTCGTTCCGCGCCTGGTCGCCCTGTTCCAGCAGCCACGCGCACTGTTGAATCATCAGCCGCCCGGCGTGGAGTTCGGTCGCGGAGTCGGCCAGCATCCACTGAATGGACTGGTGTTCGGTCAGCATTTTGCCGAACGCCTCGCGTTCCGCCGCGTACTCAGTGGCGATCTCCATCGCCCGCTGCGCGATGCCCGTCCAGCGCATACAGTGCGTCAGCCGTGCCGGGCCAAGCCGCGCCTGCGACAGCATAAAGCCCTGTCCTTCTTCGCCCAGGATCGCGCTGTGCGGCAGGCGCACGTTGTCGTAGTGGATTTCCACATGCCCGCCAAAGTCCTTGCGCCCGATGGTGGGAATATCGCGCAGGATGTTGATGCCGGGGGTATCGCGCGGGGCGATGAAGATAGTCGCGCCCTTATGCACAGGAACATCCGGGTTCGTCCGCGCTATAATCAGGAAAAAATCCGCGATTTCGCCGTTGGTCGTCCACCACTTATGTCCGTTAATCACCCATTCATCGCCGTCGCGCGCGGCGGTTGTCCTGAGCATGGTCGGGTCGCTCCCCGCGCCGGGGTTGGGTTCGGTCATGGAAAAGGCGGAGAAAATCTCGCCCGCCACCAGCGGTTTTAAATAGCGCTCACGCTGTTCCTCGTTGGCGAAGGTATGCAGCAGGTGCATGTTGCCTTCGTCCGGCGCGGCACAGTGAATCGCCAGCGGGCCGATCAGGCTGCGTCCGGCGGTTTCCAGCACAGGGGTGAATTCGGTGATCGTCATGCCCAGCCCGCCCAGTTCGCGCGGCATCGTCGGCGCCCAGATGCCAGCGGCTCTGGCTTTGGCACGGAGCTGCTGCACGATCTCGACCGTCAGGTCTTCGCCTGACTGGCGCAGATGCGTCTCGACCGGGATGACTTCGCTGTCGAGAAACTCGCGCACACGGCGCACAACATCCTGAACGTGAGGGGGAGTCGTAAAATCCATTTTGAGTGTCCTTAATCGAATGTCTATTTGATTTTGTTCGATTATAGCGAGGACGCCGCATTTCCGGCAATGAAGCGCTAGAGGGTCAGGTTGTACACATAGAATTCTGCCTCCCGCACCCAGCCGAGCCGCTCATAGAGCCGCTGTGCCGGGAGATTATCGGCGGCGGTTTCCAGCATCAGCCCTTTCGCCCCGGTTTCAAGTGCGTGCTGCCGTGCCCGGTCGAGCAGCGCGGATGCCACGCCCTGCCCACGTGCCTTCTCAGCCACGAACAAATCATTCAGCACCCACAGCCGTTTCATCGAGACGGACGAGAACGACGGATACAACTGTGTAAAACCGAGTCCAGCTCCCATATCTACCGCCAGAAAAATGACTGAATCGCCGTTCGTCAGCCGCTCACTGATGAACTGCCTTGCTCCCGCCAGATCGGAGGGCTTCTGATAGAACTGACGATAGCCATCGAACATCGGCGCGACGAGATCAAGATGATCGGGGGTGGCACGAAGAATTTCAAACATCAGGTTTCGCTTTCACTGAGGGTATTCGCGGTCAGCCGCTTTTCGCGCACAATCATAGCATAACGACTGCCTATGAAAGGATCAACGATGAGACTGCTGGACATTCGCAATGCACGGCTGACGGCCATAATCGTGCCTGATGCGCCGCTGGAACGGGTGCTGACCGGATTTAAATTTACCGAAGGCCCGGTGTGGCATCCCTACGAGAAGCATCTGCGCTTCAGCGACATCCTCGGCAATTCGATCTTTGAGTGGACTCCGGCGCAGGGTGAACGCGCAGGCCTTCGCGACATCCGTCCTAACAGCCACCTCGCCAACGGCAATACCTACGACCGTGAGGGGCGGCTCATCACCTGTCATCAGGGCAGCAGCCATGTCACCCGCGTTGAACACGACGGCAGCATTACCACACTGGCGACGCATTATCAGGATAAGGAACTGAACAGCCCGAATGATGTGGTGGTGCGAAGCGATGGCCTGATCTATTTTACCGATCCCGACAGCGGTCGCTCCGCCGAGGATGGCATCCCGCGCCCACCGCAGTTAGCCTTTTCCGGCGTGTTCATGCTCCATCCTGTTACGCTTGAAATAAACCTGCTGGCCGACGATTTCGCCCGACCGAATGGCCTGTGCTTCTCTGTGGATGAACGCCAGCTTTACGTCAGCGATACCGACCATTTTCATATCCGCGTCTTCGACGTAAGTGCAAATGGCACACTGACCAACAGCCGGGTGTGGGCGGAGATCAACAGTGAAGATGAAGTCGTACCCGATGGTGTGCCTGATGGTGTGCCTGATGGCGTGCCTGATGGCGTGCCTGATGGCGTACCGGACGGACTCAAGTTCGACAGCGCCGGGAACCTGTACAGCTGTGGACCGGGCGGGATTCATGTCTTTACGCCGGATGCGATGTGGTTGGGTGTGATCCGAACGCCCGAAATCGCCAGCAACTTTACATGGGGGGATGATGACCTGCTCAGCCTGTATATCGCCGCCCGCACATCGATTTATCGAGTGCGCGTCAACGTGCCGGGAATCCGCGTGTTCTAAAACCGAACCACAGAGGACGCAGAGCACTTCACTCCAAATATCCTCTGTGTTCTCCTGTTCCACCCTCATTGCTCATCGCTCGTTTCTCATTGCTTTTTCCAACTTCACCCACCTCACCTACGCCGAATCCAACCATCTGCCCCATCGTGCAGGCTGCTTCGTTTTTTATGATCGAAGTATCGTTCGCCTAAATAAGGAGTGAACCACATGGCGATGCGTTCATTTGAAGATCTGCTGGTGCATGAGCTGGAAGACCTCTACGACGCCGAACATCAGCTTACCCAGGCGCTGCCCAAGATGGCCCAGGCCGCAACCTCCACGCAGGTGCGCAAGGCCTTTGAACAGCACCTGAAGGAAACCGAACAACAGATCAAGCGGTTGGAGCAGGTGTTTGATGCAATGGGGCACAAGGCGGCGCGCAAGCCCTGCAAGGCAATGCAGGGGTTGGTGGCGGAAGCCAACGAAGTCCTGCAGGAAGAGATGGAAGGCACCCTGCGTGATGCCGCTCTGATCGCCGCCGCGCAGCGCGTTGAACACTATGAAATGGCCGGCTACGGCACGGCACGGACGTATGCCCATCTGCTCGGCAATCACGACGCGGCACAGTTCCTCCAGCAAACGCTGGAAGAAGAAGAACTGACCGACAAGAAGCTGAGCCAGATCGCAACCAAGATCAACGAACACGCGATGGGTGGCTGAGAACACCAGAGGAGGATCCCAATGGTTTCTTATATCGACCGCAACACCTGGCAGGGCAGCGTGCTCAGCCGTGTGGAAGAAGGCATGTCCGTGCTGGATTCCAACGGTCATCGCGTCGGCAAGGTGAAGGGCGTCCAGTTCGGTGATGAAAACGTCAATGAACCAGGCGTGAACACCGTGACTCCCTCGCAGAACGAAGAGGGTAACGACTTCGTGGAAGTGATCGCGGATGCGCTGGTGGGCGATGACAACCTGCCCGAAGCGCTGCGTGCCCGCATGATGCGTTACGGCTATGTGCGCATTGACACCGGCCTGTTGAGCGCTGACTGCTTCGCGACAGCCGATCAGATCACCGGGATTGTGGACGGCGATCTGCACCTGAACGTGACAGGCGACGAGCTGATTCGCCTGTAGTCAAAGGCTCAGACAGCATCAAAGAACCAACGACCGGGGGCGAACCACATTCGCCCCTGTTGCTATGTGGAGACGAACATGGCCTTCCTCAAGAACGTTCTGAACCTGTTTCGCCAGACTTTCGAGAAATGGAACGCGGATCAGGCGCCGCGCCAGGCCGCCGCCCTTGCCTACTACACTGTTTTTTCCCTCGCGCCGCTGCTGATCGTGGTGATCGCGCTGGCGGGGGCAGTCTTCGGCGAAGAAGCAATTCGCAATCAGATTGCAGGGCAGATACAGGACACGGTGGGGGAAGACGCTGCCAGCCTTGTGCAGGACTTGATTGCCAATGCCAATCAGCGTGATGAGGGGGCGGTTTCCACCGTGCTGGGCGTGGTGACACTGCTGCTTGGCTCGATTGCCATTTTCAGCAATCTGCAGGCGACGCTCAACATCATCTGGAAGGTGGACAAACCCAAACCGAAAGCCGGCATCGTGAACACTGTCCTGATGACGCTCCAGCAAAAGCTGTGGAGCTTCGGGCTGCTGCTGGTGGTCGGCCTCCTGCTGATGATTTCGCTGGTGGCAAACACCTTTATTGCCGTTATCAGTAATACGCTGTTCGAGCGCCTGCCCGGCGAGCAGTTTTTGCTGAACGCGGTCGGCTTCACCTTCGCGTGGTTCGTGACCGCCCTGCTGTTCGCGCTGATTTACAAAGTGCTGCCGGACGCGCGTATCGCATGGCGCGAGGTGGCGGTCGGCGCAGGCGTGACGGCGCTGCTGTTTTCCATTGGTCGGCTGGTGCTGTCGCTCTATCTTGCCAACAGCAGCACGGCCTCGGCCTACGGCGCGGCAGGCTCGATTGTTGTGCTGCTGCTGTGGGTATATTACTCCGCGCAGATTGTCCTGTTCGGCGCCGAATTCACCTATGTCTATGCCCATCGCAACGATCAGAAGACTCTGGCGGAAGGCGCAGCCGCTGTCACCCGCGATGAACGTGCCTCAACCGAACGAGCGTCCGAGAAAACCGCCGAGGATCGGACACCCGAAGGCCCGACACCTGCCGAAGCCCATTAAGTACAAGCAAATTGAAACGCGGGGTGATGAACGTGTATCTGAGTTCAAAAACTCATCGCTCATTGCTCACCACTTCTTTTACTGTACCTAGTACGCCGACAAGATGAGAATGATGGGTTGCGTTGGTACGGGCGCAGCGCTGCGCCCCTACAGGTAGGCAGCTTTAGATAGTCAATGTACTAGAGCGCGAATTCCCGTTCGGGCGCTGCCTGTGGGGCTTCCCCCCTCGACTGGCGCATCAGCCAGATATAGCCGTCTTCCAGCGTCGGCTCTGCCGGGACAGCGCTGGCATAGGCCGATGGATCGCCCAGCACCCGATACTGTACCCCATACTGCGTTTGCAGCGTGGAAACGACCGTCAGGCCGCCGTTGGGCTGTTCGCCCTGTGTGGTGATATGCCACACTTTCCCACGCGCCTGCCCGATCATCTCCGCCGGAGTCCCCCGGTAGAGCACCTGCCCCTTGCGGATAACCGCCAGATCATTGCAGCTATAGCTGATGTCCTCGACGATATGGGTGGAAAGGATCACCGTGCAGCTTTTCGCCATCTCTGACAGCAGATTACGCAGCCGCACCCGTTCTTCCGGGTCAAGCCCGGTCGTCGGCTCGTCCACGATCAGCAGCTTCGGATTGCCGAGAATAGCCTGCGCGATTCCGGCGCGGCGCTTCATCCCCCCGCTGTAGGTCTTGAGTGGACGCCTGGCCGCATCGGTGAGGCGAACTTTTTCGATGGCTTCCTCCACCTGGCGGCGGCGGATTTTGGGATCGTTGATGCCTTTAAGGATGGCGATATAGTCCAGAAATTCGTAGGCATTGAGTGTTGGGAACAGCCCCAATTCCTGCGGCAGATAGCCCAGTACACTTTTCGCGCCCTGCTTGCCGCGCAGCGTACCCAGGTGATGACCAAAAACGCTGATTTCCCCGGTCGTCGGTTGCAGCAGCCCGGCGGTGATGCGCATCAGCGTGGTTTTGCCTGCGCCGTTCGCGCCCAACAGGCCAAACATCCCTTTGCTGTCGATGGTGAGGTTGATGTTGTCCAGCGCTTTGATGCCGCCCTTGTAGGTCTTGGTCAGGTTGGTGATTTCGATCATGAGAGAGTCCTCAGTTGTCAGGTTTTAGCGATTAGCTTTTAGCAGTTAGCGATTAGCGATTAGCTTTTAGTGGTGATACCAAAAAACGGCTTTGCAATGACGGGTATCCCTGAAGGACGAAGCGCACTTCACCCAATGCTCGTTGCTCATTGCTTTTGTGTCTCCACTCGGCACTTTCGACTCGGTACTCGGTACTTCGCTCATGACTTCTGTCGTAGCCGCAGCCACGCCCACATCCCGCCGCCGAGCAGCAGCAGTTGCGCCACACCGACCGCAATCGTCAGCGCCACATCCGAAAAGATGTACTGCGTCGGCGCTTCATAGAGCGTGGTCGGCCCGGAAAAGAAGTACATGAGCATCGGCATCCGCAGTGGGCTTGCATACGCCAGCCACTCCCCACGAGAGGCCGGCATGGTGAGGAAAATCAGCGGCAGGAACACCGCCAGCATCACCATCACGGCGCGGCGGCGGTTGGGCTGCGTCGCCGTGACCAGCACCCCGAAGCCGCCGTTGAGGACGATCAGCGCGACCACGCCGACCCCCCACAGCGTGAGATACGGCCCATAATCGAAGGCATCGAAGCCGACACGCATCCCCCATGCCATCGTCGTAATGCCGAACACCAGCAGCATCCCGCTGCCCACCGCCGCCCAGACGCCAAGCGTCTTGCCGAGCAGATATACCCACAGCGGCAGCGGCGTCGTATCCAGCAGGTCGCGTGTCCCGGTCTGTTCATCCAGTGGAATCGTATCCGCGACGGCAAGCGGCAGAATAAAGGCCAGCACCATGCCCACCCCCGCCCAGGTGGAAAAGACGATGGTAAACGTGACGGCCAGCTTGACTGTCGCGCCGTCGATCTGGTCAATATTGAGGCCAGCCGCGTTGCTGTCGGTGTTGAGAAAATCCCCCGCCGCCAGCATCGCGCCGAGCGTGACCAGGATCAGCGAGAGCACGATGACACGCAGCGC
>JANRLJ010000184.1:0-4365 GCA_033762735.1 bacterium
GACGACCTGGGGTGGGGCGTTGAGCGGATCCCCCTGTGCAGCCGGATCTGCGGCATAAGTGGCATTGGTGAGCGGCAGAAGGATGAGTGCGAAGGCTGCCAGCGCGCAGATCAACAACAGGCTGCGTTTCCTGGGAATGAACTTCTTGGAAAGAAAAAATCGCTGCATATTGTTGCCCTTTTAGGACGCAAAATCGGTCAACGGGACGAGACCCGTTCCTATCGTACATCATTGTCATGTAGGCGAAAAGGACGCTAGCCTACGAGATTGCTACGCTTTGACGGGCAAACCACGCGCCGAGGCACAGAAAACAGCGTTTCCCTGCACTCGTCGCGTGGCAATTCAATATGTGGGGTGGTGGGGGTTAGACCTCGACGACTTCGATGACCTTGGCTTTGTGCCAGTTGAAGGTGAATGGGTCATCGTCCGTTTTTCCTGGGATGACTTCCTTGTGGTAGCCCATCTCCCCCGTATCCTGGTCTTGATCCTTCCCGTATTCGTACAGAATCATTTTGGCATCGGCAGGGGCATTCGCCGGGATTTTGCCGTTTTGGTATTCCCAGATGTGTTTCACTAAAAATTGTGTCCCCGGTTTGAAGATGATTTCTCCTTCTGCCGGGCTGACAGAATACCCTACGACATTGACCGCGCTTTTTGCATGAACGATGAAATGTATCGGTCTAAGTGCGACTCCGGGTCTGAAATTCTTGACCCCTCGCATGGAAGGCGATGCGCTGGTAAAGCCGAGATAAGCGGTGGTCGTGCCAGGGTGAAGCGCTTCCAGCAGACCAGGGGGAGGCGGTATGAGGACTCTGTAAGCACGCCCTACATAACGCGGGAGTTTATTCATGGCTGACACCGCCAACTCATTCACGCTTAACAGCCCTGCATCCAGTTTAGTGCTTCTGGTTCGCTTGGCTTTATCCATCATCGCGTTGTTCATTTCCTGATACTTGCCCCCGGTATAGGTTCTGAGTCCTCGTTCTTCATCGGGGGTGAGTGGTTGACCTTCCTGTCGCTGTGTGCCGACCAATTGCGCCATTTCCACCTGGGTTGGAAAGCGTGCGGCAAACATCGACTGGACAAATTTAATTCCAGGTACGTTTGCTAAAGGCTCAGACCTGAATCGATGGTTAGCAGCATAAATATCGTCTCCGCCTTTAACATAACTGGTATAACATAGCGATAGTGCGTCCTGAACGTCTTGATGCCCATTGATGTGTTGTTCAAAATAGGACTGTGAAATTCCTACGTCTTTTAGAAACAAGGGCATGATGGACTGGTTGAGCCATGCTTGGGGATCCTGGGTGCTGGTTGTTGCTGCTTCTGCGCCTTTTGTCAGTAACCCCTGGGCTTCCATCTTCTCATCGAGTTCTGCCCTGATTTGGATAAGCAGCGTCCTGAGCTGCATGTCAATCGGCTTGAGCCAGTCCATGCCCGCAAACATCGTCCGAAAGAACGTGATTGCATCGTTCAATGCTGTCAGATTGGCGATGGTTGGATCTTTTTCATACTTCAGGTATGCAGCATTAATGTTGACATGTTCCTGGGCTGCTCTGGCGTTATCGGGGTCGAGGGATTTTTCATAACTGCTGCCTAACTTTTCGCGCTTTTCACGCAAGTCTCTTAAGCCTACTTTGCCCTCGAAAACGTCCTGTAACCATGCAGTATTGCTCTTGCCGACTGTTGCTTCGCGGCTTTTGAAGATCGGCATATGACTTGTTGCTACGGTTTGCCCAGTGGCTTTTCGAAATTCATCGTAGGTCATCAGCTTACGCATGATGGCGGGTTGAGCGCTGCCACGCTGGTTTCGCTGCTCCAGCAAATTTTGAACAGCCCGGTTGCCGATGGTGCGCTGTAAATGCAGGATGTCCGACTCGGCTAAACGATCAACATTGACTTTGGGATGCGTTTCTTCGCGTTTGGGTTGGGCAGCCCTGGAGGCCTTGGCGGTGGGCTGTTTTTGGCGAACGATGTAGTCGTGTGTCTTGGTTGTGCCCATATGCAATATGATGCCTCGATGATGGTTCAGCTTGAAGGTATGCGAATTATAGGGTATGCGAATTATGTGGTGCCTAGTGAAATGAGTCAATAACGTCTAAGGATTCGGGTCGTTCATCGTCGGTTAAAGAATAGAAAACGCCCCTCATTGCAGAGAGGCGTTTGCAAGGCCTATACCGACAAGGCTACACGTCCAGGTTGCGGACGTTCTTGGCGTGGGTCTGGATAAAGCGTCGGCGGGGCGGAACCGCGCTGCCCATCAGCATATCGAAGATGCGGTCGGCCTCGGCGGCGTCCTCAATCGTCACCTGGAGCAGCGTGCGCCGCGCTGGATCCATCGTCGTCTCCCACAACTGTTCCGGGTTCATCTCGCCCAGACCTTTGTAACGGCTGACCTTGACCTTCTCCGGGTCTTTGTAGCGGGCCAGGCCGCGCGCCAGCAGTTCGCCTTCGCCCACGCCCGCCTCGCTGTACAGGTATTCGCTCTCTTTGCCACTTTGCAACCGGAAAATTGGCGGCTGCGCGATGTAGAGATGCCCTTCCTGGATGAGCGGGAGCATATGGCGGAACAGGAACGTTAATAGAAGTGTACGAATGTGACTTCCATCTACATCCGCGTCCGTCATCGCGATGACTCTGCCATAGCGCAGATTCTCGACCTTGAAGTCTTCACCAATGCCGGTGCCGAGCGCGGCGATCAGCGCTTTGATCTCGTTGTTGTCCAGCATTTTGTCGAGCCGTGCGCGCTCGGTGTTGAGAATCTTGCCGCGCAGCGGGAGAATCGCCTGGAAGTGACGGTCGCGCCCCTGCTTCGCGCTCCCACCGGCGCTGTCACCCTCGACGATATAGATTTCGGCGTTCGGGCCGTGGGTCGAGCAGTCCGCCAGTTTCCCGGGGAGGGTGGTGCTTTCGAGCAGGCTGGGGCCGCTGCGTACCAGTTCGCGGGCTTTACGAGCCGCTTCACGAGCGCGCATACTCAGCATGCACTTCTCGATGATGCGCCGCGCCTCACGGGGGTTGAGTTCCAGAAACTCCATGAAGCCTTCGGTGACCACCTGCGACACCGCGCCCTGCACCTCGGGATTGATCAGCTTGACCTTGGTCTGGCTCTCGAAGGAGGGGTGGGGGTGTTTGACGCTGACAATCGCCGTCAGGCCTTCCAGCGTGTCGTTGCCGGAGAAGTTGCTGTCCTTCTCTTTCAGGAAGCCTGCCTTGCGCGCGTAACGGTTGATGATGCCCGTGAGCGCCGACCGCAGACCGGTCAGGTGGGTGCCGCCGTCAGGCGTGTTGATGGTATTGGCGAAGGCGAGTTCCGTGACGTTGACCGAGTCGGTGTACTGGAACGCGATTTCGATACCGATGGTGTACGGTTCTTTGCCTTCCAGCGCGATTTCGACGTCGCGTTCGACATAAACCGGGCTGTGGAGCGCTTCGCGGTTGCGGTTGAGGTAGCGGACGAACGAATGCAGCCCGCCTTCGAAGTAGAAGGTGGTTTCGCGCGCGACCGGCTTGACGCGCTCGTCGCGCAGGGTGATGGTCACCTTGCGGGTGACGAACGCCATCTCGCGGAAGCGCTGCGCCAGCGTCTCGTAGCTGAAGTCGTTGCGTTCCATGACGGTGAAGTCCGGCTGAAAGGTGACGCGCGTGCCCGTACCTTCACTGGGTTCCATAGGCCGGATCTTTTCCACGGACGTCTTGGCGACGCCTGCGTTGTAAACCTGTCGCCACAGGTGCTGGTCACGCCACACTTCGGCTGTAAGTTCACTGGAAAGGGCATTCACGGCAGAGACGCCGACACCGTGCAGCCCGCCGCTGACCTTATACGCGCCGCTGTCGAATTTCCCGCCTGCGCCAATGCGCGTCATCACAACTTCCAACGTCGATTGTCCGGTTTCTTTGTTCTTGCCCACCGGGATACCGCCGCCATTGTCGGCAATGGAAACATAATTTTCATCGTGGAGTGTCACGATAATGTGATCGCAGCGCCCTGCAAGTGCTTCGTCAATGGCGTTATCGACCACTTCGTAAATCAGGTGATGCAGCGCGCGGCTATCCGTACCGCCCACATACATACCGGGGCGCAGTCGAACATGTTTCATGGGGTCGAGGACCTGAATATGTTCCTCTCGCTGCTGCCCAACGGCAGGGATATCTCTCTCCGCCATTTGTTCTCCTTGTATCGAAATCTCAGGGTTATGCGTTGACGCATTAAAAAACGGCAACCGTCAAAATCCCTCTATATTTGGCGATTGCGCTTCATTATATATACTGTATCACGGAAGAGAATTCTGAGCAATAGGGCTGAGGGAAAATTCCCGCACGGGTGTGCGATGTGTGAGCGAGGAAATTGACTCCGATACCGGT
>JANRLJ010000185.1:0-3634 GCA_033762735.1 bacterium
ATGTTGCGTCCAATACATCTGTGTTGGTTTTTTAAATGATGGGCTAATTGATACCGGGCGAGGGTTCATAGAGCAAAAAAAAAAGCGACCGCAACAGTCGCTTTTTGAAAACAGTCGATGTCAGAAAGTTCGATAACGTAAATGATTGGTTTTACTCGGTACTCACCACTCGGTACTGCTTAGAACGCGCCCTTGCCGCCGATGATGGCGAACGGAGTCTTGAGCAGGATTTTCACGTCCAGCACGAAGCTGTAGTTCTCGATGTAGTAGAGGTCCTGATCGGTATTCAGATGGCACAGCTTTTCGCCATCGGCGCGACCCGTCACCTGCCACCAGCCCGTGATGCCCTGCGGCACGGCGAAGCGCTGACGCTGCCAGGGTTCATACTGTTCCACAATCCAGGGCAGTTCTGGGCGCGGCCCCACCAGGCTCATGTTGCCGATCAGCACATTGATGAACTGGGGCAGTTCGTCCAGGCTGGTCTTGCGGATGATGCGGCCAACGCGGGTGATGCGCGGGTCGTTGCGGAACTTGTGCAACGTATTGCCGTCGATATCGGTCACGTTAAGCTGGGCTTGCAGCTTTTCGGCATTGACCACCATCGAGCGGAACTTGTACATCCTGAACAGCCTGCCGCCCTCGCCCACGCGAGTCTGCTTAAAGAAGATCGGGCCGTCGCTGTCCAGCTTGATGGCAATCGCGATCACTATCATGACTGGCAGGATGGCGATCAGAATAAGCGAGGCGATAACAATATCGAACGCGCGCTTGACGACACGCTGGCGAGTCGTCAGCGCGGAATTCACGTCACGTTCAGCCATGATGCTGGGTGCTGCGCTGATTACGGCCATTTCGGGTAACTCCTGCAAGTCGAGTTCGTGTGTGGTCATGTCTCTCATATGTCCTGGATTATAGGGCAGAACTGATCAAAAATTTCCCAAGATTGCGTGAATTTTTGCAGCACTAAACAGCAGTATTACCCGGACTTAAGTCCTTGTCTTCGGCCTTTAGCCGCAGGATTTGATTCTGGTTATGAAGTCCACGTAAATTTACGTTGTTGGCAACTGCTGGCTTATGCTGGTTCAATTCTGAAAAAGGTAAACGTCCGGCCACGATGCACAAAAAAACGAGGCATGTCGGCTGCTCACATGCCTCGTTTCATTCAGCAGCGCAGGTTAAGGTGTGGCGGTGGGGGCGACGGTCGTGCCTTCGGGCATCTCGGTCGCCATGTCCATGTCCATCTCCGTCGCTTCCGGCGTGACTTCGGTCACATCCTCGCGCTCCGGCGCAAGGATGACGCTTTCGGCGATCAGCACGGCCTGTTCCTCATAATTGGCGAACAGTTCATCATCCAGATCAAAGCCATATTCGCTTTCGATGTCGGCCTGGATGAACTGCTGCACCGTGCCGGTCACATGCACACGGGTATCTGCCGGGAACTGCATCATCTCCACGCCTGCTTCGCTCGGAACCAGCACCAGGATTGACTCGTTGCCCAGGGCTTCATTTTCTTCGCGCAGGACGAAGCCGTTTTCAAAAGTCGTTTCTTCGTCCGCGTCCAGGTCGCTGACCAGCCCTTCGACCGTCACGCTTTCCCCATAGTACACGGTGGGGTCATCGGTCACGGTGTCGAGCATCTGCGCTTCCAGCGAGGCATCTTCCACTTCGCGGGCGCTGATGGCAAGTTCTTCCGCGATCAGCACGGCCTGTTGTTCATATTGCCCATAAAGTTCATCATCCAGGTCGAACTCAAACTGCGTTTCGACATCCGTCTGAATAAACTGCTGCACCGTCCCGGTCACAACCACGCGGGTATCGGGCGGGAAATCCACCAGGTTATAGCCCAGCGCCGCCGGAACCAGCACCAGGATCGATTCATTCCCGAACAGCTCATTTTCCTCACGCAGTACAAAGCTGTTTTCGTTGAGGGTTTCGCTGTCGCCGTCAAAGTCCGTCACCAGACCTTCCACCGTCACCGTCTGCCCATAATAGGAAGCGGGATCATCCGTCACCTGATCGAGCATTTCCTGCCCCATCTCGCCAAGATCAACAATTTCAGCGGTCGCTTCGGGGGTCACGTCTGCATCCGGGGTTGCTTCCGGGGTGGTGTCCTGCGCCGTGACCGCGCCGACGAACGCTGCCGCCACCAGCACAATCAGAATGGCGATGACCTGCATGGGATTGCCGTACTGCCGATACATACCCTGTGCCTCCTGCTAACTATCCAAAGTTCGTTTGAAGGCGGCAAACAAGCAGAATAAAGGAAATTGTGCCGCATGAACTCAGCATAGAAGAAGTAAAGGGCGGTTACATCGCACATCCGGCACGTTCGAGCGTAGGAGAAGTGGCGGATAGGAAAAATGGAACTGTAACCCCAGCATAACCAGTTTGTAACGCAGCCGCGAATCGCATGTTAAGGATGTGTTGTATGATGTAACAACATTGATACGCATTGGGACGACGAGGTGGTTAATGCCCGGAATCGTGGCCGACAGGGTGCTTTTAAGCGCAGACCGCAACAACATCGAAGCCTGCATCGAACTGGCGAAGGAAGCCGATCTGGGTATTGAAGTGATGGCCTTCGCCTATCCTGATGTACTGGACGGCCCCTGGGAAACCACGCTCGTGACCTATGAACGGCTTTTGCGTGATGTACCGGGCATGATTACGGTGCATGGCCCGTTTATGGATATGGTGTCCGGCAGCCCGGACGGCCGCATCAACCAGGTCTGTTTACAACGCTATCAGCACGCCATTAACATCACCGCCGAACTCGGCTCCAAACTGGTGATCTTCCATGCCAATTTTATCGGCACCCTGCACAACATCCCCTACCGCACCGGATGGCACACGCGCAACGTCCCCTTCTGGGCACAGTTGGCCGAATACGCCGCCCAGCATGGCGTGACGATTGCGCTGGAAAATATGTGGGAGTTTGAACCGGGCATCATCGCCGACGTGCTGCGCGATGTGAATCACCCGAATTTACGCGCCTGCCTCGATGTCGGTCATGCGCACCTTTTTTCTGATGAGAATTACACGCTGGACGACTGGCTCAAGGCGCTGCAACCCTGGCTCATCCACAGTCATATGAACAACAACAACGGGGTCATCGACGAGCATTATGGCTTCGCGTGGTCGGATGGTGTGCTGGATTATCACAGCATCCTGCCCAAAATCCGCGCCCTGCCCAACCCGCCCAGCATTGTGCTGGAGATGTATCACGTCAAGGACATGCGCGACAGCCTGCGCTGGATGACGGTCGGGGAGCGGCGCAAAACCCCGGCCTAAGCTGAAAACAGTGATTTTTGAGAAGTGCCCCTGTCCCTAAATAGCGTTGGTACTCATTCAGGGTTCGGTACAGTCACGACAGTTCATTTCGCCCTCACCCTAAATAGCGTTGTCCGGTACTCTAAAAGGAGTTATGAAAGTTCACAACGGCTCATTTGCCCTCACCCTAAACCCCTCTGCAAGAGGCGCTCTCCCTCAGGGCGAGGGACTTAACACGCTTCCCTGGTCTTCTCCCCCTCTCCTAGCGTCAGCGGTTGGGAGAGGGGGGCGGGGGGTGAGGGCGGAAAAGCGCCAACTCAATACCGGACAAGCCTTAAATCCCCTCCCCATTGCATGGAGAGGG
>JANRLJ010000186.1:0-20473 GCA_033762735.1 bacterium
GGCGGTGTCTCATCTCCTGTTGTGTCTACAGGGGGGGTGGAAAATCGCCACCTCCGCCTCTTCCCCTCCCACTTTTCAGAAGATGAGAACTTTATCTTGACAGCTATGGGGCGCAGCGCGCTGCGCCCCTACAGGTAGGCAGCTTTAGATGGTCAAAGTACCAGTTCCTGTCCCGTAACGCACCGCCCTGCCGGGGTTCTAATCTGTGCTACACTGAACAGCAGCGCCGGAGCGAGTCCCCCGGCATTCAGGGACGATACCGACGGGGCAGGGGTCTGTGAATTTAGGGCAAGCGTTTCGTTACGTCTTCAACGACCGTGAATGGGTCACCAAGCTGGGGATTCTGGTGCTGGTAACGTTCGCCAGCCTCGCCTTTCTGCCGCTGTTTGTGGGCCTGTTCCCGCTGGCGGTGCTGCTGGGCTATATGCTCGACATTGCCACCAACGTTCGCGATGATGAGCGAACCATTCTGCCAACCTGGAACAACTGGAGCGATCAGTTGACGCGCGGCGCGGGGGTGCTGGTGGCGGTGATGGTCTACAACCTGCCGCTGATTCTGCTCT
Source organism: bacterium (assembly GCA_033762735.1). Lineage (GTDB taxonomy): Bacteria > Chloroflexota > Anaerolineae > Aggregatilineales > Phototrophicaceae > JANRLJ01. The sequence continues at coordinate 564 of JANRLJ010000186.1, forward strand.
CCTGCTGCCTGCTCATCCCCGGCACATCAAATCTGATCTTCGGGCAGATTTTTTCGATTGTGCTGCTGTGCTGTGCGCTGCCGTTTACGCTGGTGTATATCGGCGTGACGTGGCCGATGCTGGCGGCTGGAACCGCCCGCTACCTGCGGACCGGGCAGACCTCCAGCTTCTTCCGCTTTGCTGATCTGTGGAATACCGTCATCGGCGTGGGCAACGCCAGCCTTCAATATCTGATCTGCACCCTGATTGTGATGCTGTTCTTCTTCCTGTTCATCTTCACCTGCATCGGCACGGTTGTGGTGCTGGGGCTGCTGATTCCGGTGCAGGGGCATCTGCTCGGCCAGTATGCGCTTGAGGTTCGCAAACGTGACCGCCGCTTAGGTGTGCCGGGATAAGGGGACTGCGTAATGCGGCAGGAATGCAACGAGTTAGAGTCGTTCTTCTCGTAGGGGCGACGCGCCGCGTCGCCCGTACAAATCGTTGATTCTGCTATTCAGGTAGAGTCCCTGACCTTTTCGTTGCCAACATGAAAAGACCGGGGGACACGGCGCACCATGTCCCCCACCACAGTCATGAATGGCTACTCGCTTACGACCTCATAGGCCACGCCGTCCAGCACCACAATCACCCGTTCGCCCAGCGCGAAGTAATCAGCCAGTTCGGGATGCTGTTCCAGCAGTGCGAAGTATTCGTCACTCAGGAAGACGATGCGCTCAGTTTCCATTGTGTCCGGGTTGAACTGGGTGTCGTTCCACACCCCTTCGACGTTGATGAAGGTCTTGCCGTTGATATTGGTGACCGGGTTCTGCACTGGCGCGACCGTAATCGTGCCATCGCCGCCACTTGCGCCGCCCCCCTGACCGCCGACCCCGCCAGTCACGCCGCCCTGTCCATAAGGCGCGCTCATCGTCGGCATCGCCATCGGCACAGGCGCCTGCGCGTTGTTCAGCCCGGCGATGTTGTCGGCATTATCGACCGCTGCTGAACCAGTGAAGTTATCCGTCAGTCCCCGCGCTTCCTCAGCGGCGAAATCGGCGGCGGCCTGTTCGCGCCCGCTCTGCGTGAGGATGTCGTTTTCTTCGATCAGGAAGCTGGTGTAGGGCGTGATGATGCCGTAGCGCACACTCAGATCGACCACCGACTGCACCAGTTCGGGATTCTCCCCGTTCAGCCGGATCGTGTTCAGCAGATCACCGATGCGGCGCGTCGCCCACAGCCGCGCGATGAAGGGTTCACCACCTGCGCGGGCGGGGAGCGCAAGGCCTTCGTAAATGAAACTTCTGGTTTCGCCGTTGACCGTGCCGCTCAGCGTGACGGTCACGTTTTCGGCTGCATCGCGGAAGCGCCCCACCAGCGTAAGCTGCTCGCCCGCGAACAGATCGGGGAGCTGCGCCGGGTACAGCAGTTCGACCAGCGCACCTTCGACATCCAACTGAACATCGGTCAGCACGGGTGCGTTGATCTTGTTGTAGAGCGACGCGACTTCCTCATCAATGCGTTCCTCGGTGCGAACATAAGTGCCCGCGCCCCGGAACTGCTGATGCACTGCGTCCAGCAGGAAGGTGTCCACATCGTCGCCGATGCCGAAAGTGAAGATGCGCACGTTCTCGCCTGCTGTGGCTTCCACATTCGCCAGAATGTCGTCGGTTTCGATCACGCCTTCGGTGGCGAGGCCATCCGTCAGGAACATGATGGTCGTCGGGCGTTCGGGATCGGTCATCTCCAGCGCGGTTTGCAGCGCCAGGTTGATGTCTGTACCACCTTCAGCAATCAGATTGTTGACCCAATCAGCGGCCTGCGGCGCGATTTCGGCGGATTCGAGTCTCTCGCTGTAGATGCGCGCTCCGGTGCTGAACACCACCACGTTAAAGCGGTCTTCGGAATTCAGGTTTTCCAGCACATAGCTGGCGGCCTGCTGCGCCTGTTCCCATTTCGGCCCCTGCATACTGCCAGACTGATCGACGACGAGAATCACGTCTTTCGGGACGATCTGCGTTTCCTCGACGGCCAGCGGCGGCTGCACCAGCAGCAGGAAGAAGCCGTCTTCATCCGCGCTCTCACGGTAGCTAAGCAGGTTCAGGCTGATCTCGTCATTGGCAAGCGCGTAGTACAGGCTGAAATCGCCTTCGGGCAGGTAGAAGCTGGTTTCAAACCCGGCGCGGAAGTGATTCGTATCGCTGGCCTCGCGGGCGAGGGCGATATTGTGCGTGGGTGAGTACACGCTGCCGATCTCGTCCGCGCTGGTCACATCTAAGCTGATGCTGAACTGGTCGATGTCGCGGCCACGCATGGCACGGGCGCTGGTCATCGGATAGACGTAATGGACGAGGCCGTTTTCAGCTTCCAGCACCTGATCGTAGCTGATCTGGATGCGGCGAGATTCGCCGGGGGGAATGGGAAAGACGTTGGCCTGAATCGCGCTGCTGCCGATGTATTCCAGCAAGGCAGGGTCACGGTACTGGCGGACGATCTCGTTATAGATGCCGCGTGCTTCTTCCGCCGGGAGAATCCGCGCCTCGATGGCCTGACCGTTGACGAACATGGTCAGTTGATCGACCGACGCACCCTGTGGCAGCGGGAAGACGAATGTGCCTTCGGCCAGCCCTTCGCCCCGGTTGGTGAACTGCATATCAACGTTCGTCCGGGCGATCTGGTTCTCAACCGTCACATTCACCCGGTGATAGTCGATATTGAGCCACGACGGATCGGTGAACACGCCGCCTGGAGGGGGTGGGCAGGGGGGCGGTATGCAGGGGCCGCGAAAGCACTCCGGCGGGGGCGGGCAGGGCACGACGATCTGTGCGGCGGCGGGCATGACGATCAAAAACAGGACGCTGATAATGCCAAACAGGAACCACTTCTGATGTTTCATTGCAGACTGACCTCCATCCAACGGGGTTTGCTGGCATGACGATGGCTGTCAGCGTTTTGTTCCGTCAGGATTTCCTGACAACGTTGTCTGAGGGCGCGTGTAAACAGAATTTTACAGATCGCAGAGGGCTAAGCGACGAAAACGTGACCGGGACACAGCGTACCGTGTCCGTACAATCCCCATCATAACGGGCTGGAGAAGCATTGAGAAACGGGACGGGATTCGTTGGTTGTGGGCGCTCGTTGTGTGTTATACTCCGTTCAGATTCGTTCGTTCGTCCTCGCTAACAGAATAGCGTACCAGTTCGGAGGTGCTTCCGTGGGTCGTTGGGCAAATAAATATGTGATTGGCCTCACGGGGAATATCGCCGTCGGGAAAAGCGTCGTGCGTCAGATGTTGCAGCATCTCGGCGCGTACACCATTGACGCAGACGGTCTTTCGCATCAGGCGATGGCTCCCGGCGCACCTGCATATAAACCTGTTGTGGACACGTTCGGGCAGTTTATCCTGAATCCCGATAAGACGATCAATCGTGGGATGCTTGGCAACATCGTCTTTTCCAGCCCCGACGCGCTGGCGAAGCTGGAAGCGATTGTGCATCCGGTCGTCGGGCAGGCGATCAATACGCTGATTAACCGCGCCAAGCAGCCGGTTGTGGTGATCGAAGCCATCAAGCTGCTGGAAGGCGAACTGGGCAAGGGCGTGGACACCGTGTGGGTGGTGGACGCCAAACCCCAGACGCAGTACACCCGCCTTATCAGCAAGCGCAAGATGACCGAAGCGGAAGCCAAGCAGCGCATCCTGGGGCAGAACGCCCAGGCGGAGAAGCTCAAGCAGGCCAGCGTCGTCATCCAGAACGACGGCAACGTGGAAGAAACCTGGAAACAGGTTCAGGCCGCGTGGAACAAAATCCCCGGCGCGACCGTGACCCCCACGGCTCCCGCACAGCCTGCCGCCCCGCCTGCACCGCCCAAACCTGCGCCTGCTGCGCCACCGCCCGCCGCCAGCAAACCCACTGCGCCTGCCGCGGCCGCGAGTGCCCCTGCGCCCGCTGCGCCACCCAGTACCCCTGCGCCTGCCGCCGCAGTCGATGCATCTGGAATTACGGTACGGCGCGGGATGCCCGCCAACGCCGAGGTGATCGCCAACTTCATCAACAAGATGACGGGGCAGTCGCTCAATCGCATGGACATCATGCTGTCCTTCGGGCAGAAAAGCTATCTGCTGGCCTACAACAGCAGCGAGCAGGTCATGGCGCTGATGGGGTTCCAGGTGGAAAATCTGATCACGCGCGTCGATGAGTTCTACATCGAGCCATCCGCTATCAACGCGGGTGTGGTTCATGCGCTGGTGGATTCCATCGAGGAAGCCTCGAAGGCGCTGCAAAGCGAGGTTGGGTTCTTCTTCCTGCCGACCAACGCCGGGCAGGATTTGCTCCAGCCCTTCCTGACCAACGGCTATGAAGTGACCACCGTCAAGGACATCAAGATTCCGGCATGGCGCGAAGCCGTGCAGGAAGTGTATTCAGACACGGTGCAAATCCTGACCAAGAAGCTGCGCAAGGATCGCGTGCTCAAACCGATCTGAAGGCTTCTGCCTTCTGTCGCAGAAGTCCTTGCAGGGGCGGGTTTAAAACCTCAGCGCCCGTCAAGGATCAGGAATAAAGACTTAAGATCGAAGGGAATGGGGAAGGACATCGCAATTGATGGATGACCCAATCCCAGCCGAGGCGAAAGAGACTCAAGTGACGACGGGGTTTGCGATCCACCAGATGCCGCTGCCCCGTTTTGCATAACCAGCGTCCCACACAAGCCAATGCAACATACAACAGCGCCAGGATCACACGCAGTCCCTCGCGCCTTTGAGGATGGGACAAGTCAGAAGCGGTCAGACGCCACCCCGCCGACTTGAAATCGCGGCAGAAGGGTTCGGTGCCCCAGCGCCGCCCCAGGCGACGCAGTTGAGGGAAAGCGTCAAGGAGGTGATGAGATAGCACACCTCACGTTTGCGCTTGCCTGAGCGGGTGTGGTGCGGCTGATAGAAAGCGATGAGATTGACCCCACGCACAGGTTGGGTGGCGAACACATCGACTGCCGCCAGCGCACACCCTCGCTGTCGCATGACGTGCAGCACAACGGAGGCCAGATCGTGTTCCCCATCCTCCAGGCTGGTGCGATCCAACATCAGGTGCTAAGACTTCTCCCCATATCCTCTTAACCACCTGCTTCAGAAGCGGTTGGTAGAAGCGCTCTTGCGTCACGAAGGCGGCTTCCAATTGTCGCTTCCCCCACTGCATCCGACTGTCTTGCCGTGTCCTTCGCTTCACATACCGTGCGATTTTGCTTAGCTGCACTTCCCCTGCCAACACCACCGCTTCCCCCAGCATACTCACCCGGCTGGCTTGCGCCTCACTCACCACCGACTTCAACACCCCTTGCAAGTACGTTTCAACCGTTCCATAATTCATCGGCAGGAACCTCTGCGGTCTTTTCTTGTTCGACCCTTGACCTGTACCGCAAAAGTTCCTTTTTGTGTACCTTTTCTTCACTATTCTTGACGGGCGCTGCGGTTTCAAACCCGCCCCTACGAGAACCACGCGCTTCAGGTGCGTTAGACCTGATTTACGCTTCCACATCGTCCCCGGCAGCGACCGTTTCACAATCCGTGCACTGGCCGTAAAACTCCAGCAGATGCCCGCTCATCTTCACGCCGTACTGCTGTTCCAGCCGCCGCGTCAGATCGCCGAGGCCGCAGTCCTCGAACTCGATCACACGGTTACAGTTCACGCACACAATGTGGTGGTGATGGCCGTTGGGCATCAGCACATAGGTCGGCGTCATGCTGCTGTCGATGTAAGTGGGACGGATGAGCGCAAGCTGCGTGAACAGGTCGAGCGTTCGGAAGACGCTGGCACGTCCGATGGAAGGATTCAACCGGGCGACTTCCTCAAGCACCTGCGTGGAGGTCATGTGGCCGTCGTGCCGCTCCAGCACTTCCAGCACGCACAGCCGCGCATTCGTCAGCTTGTAGCCAGCATCGCGCAGCCGTGTGGCGCGAGGGCTGTCTTCTTTCATCATACCGATCCTTTTGCCTGTCTCGTCGTTCAGGTGACTTCCGGCTGCTGCGCCCTCGCCCGCAGATAGCTTGCGACCAGCAGCTTGATCTCGTCCAGAATCACCTGATTGATGCTGCCGTCATTGTTGACCGCCAGCGGCAGCAGCGACTTGACGGTCTTGACGCTGATCGCCGCAGAGAGCATCCGCTGACCCGGATCGAGATCGGGCAGGTGAAACGCCATCAGCGAGTCAATCCGCGCGATGATGGCCTGATACAGTTCGTCGGCAGCTTCGGCCAGCGGTTCGGTGATGTGCGAACCATAGAACACCACCTGAAAGCCAGGCCGGGCCGCGTAAAATTCCGCCGTCATCTGCGCCACCATGCCGAACATGGTGTCCATGTCAGCGTTGGGGTTGGGGTGGAAACCGTGCTCGAACAAATCGCGCAGTTCCTCTTTGTACTGCTTGGAGAGCGCGTCCAGAATGGCTTCCTTATTGGGGAAGAACTGGTAGAGCGACCCAATCGAGGTTTCCGCCCGCGCTGCGATGGCATTGGTGGTCGCGGCTTCAAAGCCGACCTCGGCAAAGAGCTGGGCGGCGGCGCTCAGAATCCTGGCGACGCGCTGTTGTCCCCGCGTCTGCCGGGGAACCCGCCGCAGATGTGCCTCTTCGGTCATGTCTATACCCTCGTGCCACGATGCGCTCTGTTGCATCGTACTTCGTTGTGGTGGCTGTGATGTGAGAGTCTGATGAATTTCGCTTGAAAAACGAGCATTTGCTCATATTATATGGACATGAGCATTCACTCACGTTTTGAAGAAGATGATAGCTCATTATAGCACAGCCAACAAGACCATACGGAGATGGTGGACATGAAAGCGTTCGTGACGGGCAGCACGGGTTTACTGGGCAGCAATCTGGTGCAGTTGTTGGTGGAGCAGGGGCACGAGGTGAAGGCACTGGCGCGGTCACGGGAAAAGGCGCAGCGCGTGCTGGGCAATCTCCCGGTCGAGATCGTGGTCGGCGATATGGACAACATCCCGGCCTTTGCTTCGGCGATGGCAGGGGTGGATGTGGTGTTCCATGCCGCCGCGTACTTCCGCGAATACTATCAGCCTGGCGATCACTGGAAGACGCTGGAAGCCATCAACATCAAAGGCACGGTAGAGATTCTCAAACAGGCCGAAAAGCACGGCGTGAAGAAGGTGATTTACGTCAGCTCCAGCGGCGTGATTGGCCCGCGCAGCGACGGCCAACTGAGTGATGAATCCACGCCGCCCGGTGAACTGGCACACAACAACCTGTATTTCCGCAGCAAGGTGGTGGCCGAGGAAGCGGTGTATGAATTTCTGAAAACCAGCAGCCTGCCGGTCGTGCTGATCCTCCCCGGCTGGATGTTCGGCCCCGGCGACACTGGCCCTACCTCGGCAGGGCAGATCGTGCTTGACCTGATGGATCGCAAGCTGCCCGGCATCCCTCCCGGCGGCAACACGGTGGCTGATGCGCGTGATGTGGCGCAGGGCATGATTAACGCCGTCGAACGCGGTCGCAGTGGGGAGCGCTACATCATCGGTGGCCGCTATTACGACATGGGCACGATTGCGAAGACGGTCGAAAAGGTGAGCGGTGTGCCTGCGCCGAAGTTCCACTTCCCCTATCCCATTCTGCTGGCCTTCGCCCGCCTGAGCGAGACGATGGCGCGGCTGCGCGGGACCGAAACGCTGATTACGGTGGAAGGCGTGAAGACGCTGGCCGACCCGATCAAAGTCAGTTCTGCCAAAGCCGAGCGTGAACTGGGCGTGACCTTCCGCCCGCTGGAAGATACGCTGCGCGATGAAGTGGCCTGGTTCCGCCAGCAGCGGGCAGGTGCAACGCAGACCTCGACCGTGAAGACCGTCAAGCAGCCGGCGAAGGCGTAGTACATCAACCAGCTAAGCGTACAGTTTTGTAGGGGCGCAGCGCGCTGCGCCCGTACCGACACAGACCATTATTTCTTATCTGGTTAGAGCAGTACATTCACCCGGATTTCCCAGTGAAGCTAGTGCAAACTCAGAGCCAAAAGATTGAATAAGAGATGCTTTTTCCGCCCTCACCCCAAACCCCTCTGCAAGAGGCGCTCTCCCTCATGGAGAGGGGCTTAAAACCGAGACTCTCCCCCTTCGCCCTGAGGGAGAAGGGGGCCGGGGGGTTGAGGGCTTGAAGGAGTTCTGTTCCTCGACTGTTCAACTTGTTTACTCTGATCTTGCACTAGGATGGGTTTCGTAGGGGCATGGACGTTCATCAAAGCCTGCCATGCCTCTACCCAACCCATTTACGCATCCACTGAGAGGAAAATCCCAATGACAACAACTGTGATGGAAGCACACCCCAGGACAAAAAGTAACCGTTCTCCCCTGCGTCTCGTCGGGCGCGTTATGCTCGGTCTGCTGGCCGCTTTGCTGCTGGCGCTGGTGATCTTCGTGCTGCTGCCATCCCCGATTCAGGCCGTCGCCTGGACTCCGCCCACTGCGCCGGAACTGACAGGCGTATTAGCGCCGAATGATGCTTTGCGGGATGGTGTGCTGATCGCGCCGGAAACGCTGTTCCGCCCCGAAGATGTGACGTTTGACACCGAAGGCCGACTCTATACCGGGTTGGGCGATGGCCGCATTATGCGGATTACCGACCCCGCAGGGGCAAATCCACAGATCGAGACGTTCGTGGATACAGAAGGCTATCCCCTGGATATGCGCTTTGACGGTGATGGGAATCTTCTTGTAAGTGATTGGGAGCGCGGGCTGATTTCGATCAACCCCGATGGCGAGATCACCACGCTGGTAGCGATTGAGACGCAGATTGATGGAGTGCCCTTCCGCCGTCCGGACGGCGTGGCAATCGCCAGCGATGGGATGATCTATTATGGCGACGGCTCCTGGCGCGAGGGCGAGTACAATTCCTTTTATGAAGTCTTGGAACAGCGTCCCTGGGGACGGCTGCTGGCCTATGACCCGGCAACAGGCGAAAGCCGTGTGCTGCTGCCGGAACTCTATTTCGCCAACGGTGTTGTCCTTGCGCCAGACGAAGCCTACGTGCTGGTGGCCGACCAGTACCGCTATCGCATCGTCCGCTACTGGCTGCAAGGTGAACAGGCCGGAAGCTGGGATTATCTGGTGGAAAATCTGCCGGGCTTCCCCCACAACATTCACTTCGACGAGGACGGCATTCTCTGGGTGGCGCTCAACCAGGGGCGCAACGCACTGGCCGATCTGCTGCATCCCTATCCCTTCCTGAAAAATCAGGTCGCCAAGCTGCCCGGCTCGCTGTTTGTCGGTTCGCAGACCCGCCCTGAAGATGTGCGCGGGACGGCGATGGTGCTGGCGCTGAACACGGACAGCGAGATTCTACTCAGCCTGCAAAATCAGCCTGCGACCTGGCTGAGCGTGAGCGCGGCCTATCGTTCCGGTGACAGCCTGTATATGGCGCCGCTCGATGGCAGCGGTGTGCTGCGCTACGATCTCACGGCGGAACAGCTTAATCGACTGGCAGCAGCGACGGAATAAGTCAGCGCGGCGGTGCTGGATTCTTGTGAGAACAAAAAGCCCTTTCCACATGGAGAGGGCTTTTTGGGTCCTGATGAACCAATTAAAGCACGAAGCATTTGTGTTTGTACGGGCGACGCGGCGCGTCGCCCCTACGATTGCTGGTTAGGATGTTGTCCTAACGACCGTCGCTCAGGCTCAAACCTTCCGGCAGATAGACAATCGCCTGGTTCAGGTGCAGGCTGCCGGTGGTATCGTCGGCTTCTGTGGGAACATCCGCCACAGGGAGTTCCTGGGGAACGCCCAGCAGACCGCCCAGCCCGGCGGCAATCGCGCCCAGGACGATGGCTGCGAAGGCCGCGCCTGCCAGCCGCGCAATCGCATCGGTGGTCGCCTGTGCCGCGCTGCGCAGTGTTTGTTCAGCGTCATCGCGCACCTGCTCCACACGCTGCATCACGTCGTCGCGGATTTCGTTGACGGTCTGGCGCGCCTGCTGTGGGATTTCACGTGCCGTCTGCATCAACTGATTCCGCATCTGATCGGCTTCGCCGCGTGCCTGGTTGAAGTTGCCTTCCCACCGCTGCAACGTCTGGCGGGCCTGTTCGTCGCTCATGTTGGTGCGGGCTTTCAGCACATCGATCACGGCCTGACGATCCACATCATTGCTGACCTGATCGGCGGCGTTCTGGGCGCGGTAAAAAACCTTATCCAGCGCGTTCGCCAGTGTTTCCAGCGCCTGCTGGGGGGACTGCCGCGCTTCCTGCGCCGCCTGCTGCACCGCGCCGCGCACGTCCTGCACAGCGGCGTTGGCCTGCTGCTGGAGGTCGTTGGGGCGCATCCCGGCCTGTTCCATCATCGTGCGGGCTTCGCGCATAATGGTTTCACGGGACAAGTCCACGCGCTGCATGGCCTGCCGCATTTCGGGCGAACGATTTACCGCATCTTCCGCCACATCCGCCGCGTTGGAAGCGGTGCTGCGGGCGGCCTGGGCAGCCGTGCTGGCCGCATTCTGCATCACATTGGCCGTGCCCTGCGCCACATTCGCCGCGCCTTTGGCTGCAACCGTCGCCGCGCCCACCGCGCCCCGCGCCGCGACTTCGGTCGCACGTTCGGCAATATCAAGCCCATGCCCGATCAAACGCGACGTACCGCTGATGATGCGCCCGATCACGGACGTGAGCAGGAAGGTGGTGATGACGGTCACGACCGCCCAGGTGGTCAGCCCATGCAGCACACCGTCCACGTTGTTGGGGATGCCCGCGAACCGCGCCGCGACCCATCCACCCAGGAAAAGCGCCAGCAGCGAGCTTGCGCCCACCCACAGCGCACCACCCATCGCCAGCGTTTTGGGGCTGGCGCTGTCTTCGCCGTACTGAGGGTTGATGGTCGTCGCGCCGACGGCAATCGCCAGCATATTGAGCGCGAGCTGCACGACCAGCGCGATCATCGTCCCGGCCAGAATCGCGCCCCACGACAGCCGTTCCAGCGCATCCGGCAGGACGGCGACTTCAGTTTCAGGATCGGTGTCCTGAATCAGACGGAAATGGCCGCTGTCTGCCGCAGCCAACGACGGTGTGGCCGGGGCATTGGTCGCTTGCAGCGCGAAGACGACCACCAATCCGGCACAGATGACCAACGCAACGAGGACGGCGACGACGGCAGCCCGCGTCCCTTGAGAATTGAAGTGAATCATATCGGCTTGCTCCTCGAATCGAACAAAACTGTTGCTTCGAAGGCGCTGCTTTGGAGGGATGTGTTGATGCTGAGAGGAAAACACAAAGGTTGGCGCACAGACGCCCACATTTCTATAGTATACGATTTCTTACGGTTTCAACCTCAAACACCCGCTTTCATAGGAATTCCTAATCTGCACGGCTGTGCCCGGTTGCTGGCGCTAACCCTGCTCCATCGGATAGACCAACCCCCACTGGGTGCGGATGGAGTCGAGCGTGCCCATAATCGCCAGCGTTTCATCCAGCGGCATCCGGTCGCTTTCGGTCTTGCCCGCCCGCAGGCAGGCCGCCACGTCGAGCGCCTGGAAGTGATAGCCGGAGTCTTCGGTCGTGACCACTTGGTCGTCCTTCCCGTCGCGGATGATGGTCAGGCGGTTGGGCTTCCAGAACGGCGTATGAATTCTGATGCGCCCTTTCGTCCCTAAAATGAGCGCTTCCTGCGGCGTGGTCAGGCTGACGGCGGAACTGATCTGCGCCATCGCGCCGTTTGCATAGTGGAACAGCAGCGCGTTCTGCTCATCCACGCCCGTCTCGCCCAGTCGTGCCGCGCTGTGGATGGTCTGCGGCTGCTGCCGGAACACCAGCGACGCCAGCGAGATCGGATAGATACCCACGTCCAGCAGTGCCCCGCCGCCCAGCGCTGGATTGAACAGGCGGTGCTGGGCATCAAAGGTCGCTGCGAAGCCAAAATCGGCGTTGAGCAGACGCACCTCGCCGATGACGCCCTCGTCTAAAAGCTGCGTAAGGCGCTGCATCAGCGGGCTGAAGCGCGTCCACATCGCTTCCATCAGGAACAACCCCTTTTCCCGCGCCCGGTCGATCATGCGCCGCGTCTCGTGGGTGTTCATGGCGAAGGGCTTCTCGCACAATACGGCCTTGCCCGTGTCCAGACACAGCAGCGTATTCTCGACGTGGTAGGGATGCGGCGTACCGATGTAGATCACGTCCACATCGGGATCAGCGGCCAGCGCTTCATAGCTTGCGTAGCGGCGCGGGATGCTCCACTGCTCGCCGAAGGAGTCTGCACTGGCCTGTGTGCGTGAGCCGACCGCGACGATTTCCATCCCTGGCTGTGGCTGTAGGTCGCGCACAAATGCCCCTGCGATCAGCCCTGTGCTTAAAATGCCCCAGCGAATGTTTTCGGCCATTGTGCGTGTCCTTTTTAAGAGATCGATAAAGATATACCGCCAGGACGAGAGGGCGCGAAAAATTGCCTTTCAATGTCTTGACGGTTAAACCCTGCCTTGCAATATAAGAAGATCATAAGAAGATCAATCTGATCTTCGCGCCGTGACGAAACCTGTGCAGAGTGTGACACAAAACGTTCAGCACTCGCCACTTACTGGACAGCTTTTCTTGAAAGGTGTCTTATGCACAACAAGACTCTTCGTTCCTTCTTTCTCTTCGTCGCTGCCGCCCTCCTGCTGGCGCTCGTCCTGCCTGTTTTCGCGCAGGACGCGGTGGAACCCGCCGTTTCGGTTTCCGATCAGGTCGTGCTGGATGGCACTGTGACCATCGACAGCGCCTCGTATGCCGAACCCGGCTTCGTCGTCATCCACATTGATAACGGTGAAGGTGCGCCCGGCCCGGTCATCGGCTACCGCCAGCTCAGCCCCGGCACCAACACCAACTTTACCATCCCGGTTGATGCTGCGCAGGCGACGGGTACGCTGTTCGCCATGCTCCATGCAGACACGGGCGAGGTCGGTGTGTATGAATTCGGCACGGTCGAAGGCGCGGACGGCCCTGTGGCGGACGCGGCAGGCAACGTGGTCACGCCGTCGTTTGCGGTGGCGGTGCTGAACGCGAAGGATCAACTGATCGACGGCGACACCTATACTGCCGCCTCGGTCACGGTCAGCGAACCCGGCTGGCTGGTGATTCATTCCGACAATGAAGGCGCACCCGGCCCCGTCCTCGGCCAGACGCAGCTTGAACCCGGCACGACCGCTGATGTGGCGGTGGAACTGGCCGCCGAAGGCCGCACCGAAACCCTGTGGCCGATGCTGCATGTGGACACGGGCGAAGCAGGCGTGTATGAATTCGGCACGGTCGAAGGCGCGGATGGCCCCGTCGTCCTGGGGGATGTTGTGGCGACCGCGCAGGTCTTCACGGTGCCGCACCTTCGCGTTGATCCGCAGGTCGTCACAGGCGGCGACGGCATGGCGATGGGCGACATGGCTCCGTCGGTGACGGTCAAATCGGCGCTGCTGGCCGAACCCGGTTTCGTCGTCATCCATCAGGAACAGGACGGCGCACCCGGCCCGGTGGCTGGCGTGAGCGATCCGCTCCCGGCTGGTCTGAGCGAAAATGTGGTGATCGAACTCGACCCGGCACTGGTCACGCCCAACCTGTGGCCGATGCTGCATGTGGACACGGGCGAAGCAGGCGTGTATGAATTCGGCACGGTGGAAGGCGCGGATGGCCCGGTTAGCGTGGGCGATCAGGTCGTGACGTTCGGCATCGCTGCCGCGCCGAGCATCAGCTATGATGGTGTGACGCGCCTGTCTGACACCGAAATCCTGATCGATCAGGTCGTGATTGACGCGCCCGGATGGGTGGTCATCCACATCGACGAAAACGGCGGCCCCGGCCCGGTCGCAGGTCAGGCGGCGCTGCTGCCCGGCGTGAACCGCAACGTGGTCATCACGGTTGACCCGGCGGTGCTGACGACCGAACAGGTCTTCCCGATGCTGCACTATGACACGGGCGCGGCGGGCGTGTATGAATTCGGCACGGTCGAAGGCGCGGATGGCCCGGTGCGCGTGGGCGATGCGGTCGTGACCGGTCCGGCCACCCCGGTCGTGGCGGAATAAGACTTAGGACTTACGCAAACCCTCAACCCCCCGGCCCCCTTCTCCCTCAGGGCGAAGGGGGAGAGTCCGGTTTTTAAGCCCCTCTCCATGAGGGAGATGGGTTTGGGGTGAGGGCGAAAATGGTGAACTGCGTAAGTTCTAAAGATTGAAAAACTATTCGGGGATGATGCGGCTTTCAGTCTGCATCATCCTCATTTCTCCCCCGTTTCAGCAACCAGAGCCAACCGCCTATGTCCCTTCTCAAACCCTTCGTGCTGATTTTCTCTGCCGGGCTGCTGCTGATGGGTGTCTTCACGCTGAACCGTGTGCTGCAAGCTGTCCCCGTGCAGGCGGCGGAAACCCTCGCCAGCGACGTTGAAGCCGCGCCCGACGTCCTCACCAGACTGGTCTTCACAGGTGGCAATGAGCGTCCTTATCTGCTGTCGGCGGATGGGCAGTTGTTCCAACCGCAAAGCGACGCCATCTGGACGCGGGTCGATTTCCCCTTTGCCGTGCGCGATCTGCACAGCGACGCGCAAGATTGCACGGTGGCAGCGGATGACGGGCTGTACACCATCACCGCCAACGGCTGGCAGCGCGAGGGGGTGCTCAGCAGCACGAATGAGCTGATTGCCATGCACGGCTTCACCTTCGCGCTGAGCGAGTCCGGCGCGGCGCGGGCAGGCCATGACGGCTGGGCAGTGCTGGACATCCCGCAGCCGAACACGATAGCGCGTGATCTTGCCATGCTGGGCGACCACAGCCATATCCTGCTCAACGGCAACCTCTACAGTACGCCCGATATGGGCTTAAGCTGGGAGCCGCTCGATGCGCCGGAAAATGCGCTGCGCATCGCCGCCGACTCAAACGGCGATCTGCTGGCAGTCACGGCCAATGCGCTGCTGAAATGGACGCGCGGGAGCCGCCAATGGAGTACGCTTGCCCCGCTGCCGGAGGGTCACGCGATTGACATGCTCCGGGCTTTCGATGGCCGCACCTATGCGCTGGCTGATGATCGTCTCTATCGGCTGAGCCAGGGTGAATGGGAAAGGGTGGAGATCGCAGGCCGCTTTACAGCGCTGGAAGCCCGCAGCGACCGCCTCTGGCTGCTGGATGGCGCGGCGCGGGTGCTGTGGCACAGCCGCGATGGTGTGGCGTGGGAGGCAGTCAGTATTATAGTCAACAACGTCTTCTCTGAACGATTCAATTGTCAAAGCGCATCTCAATGAATGCTAAATGTAACCTCGTGCCGAATTATGATATTCTGATAAAAATTTACGCTATTCGTCCGCAGAGGTTGAATGATGTCTACCTATCAGAATTTGCCAGAATTTTTAGATCGATATTCGATGTGGTTAGAAGTTTACCGGGTAGCTGAGGCTATGTTTTCATCGGTCGGGGATGAAGACTCGCTGAGTACCTTAAAATTTGTCCATAACCAGGTTGTAAAGTTTAAAGAACAGAAGTCGCGGATCGACCATGAAAATCTGGAAAGACTTTACAAGGCCTCGCGCAATCCGAAATTTCCTCATGCCGTCCGTACTTGGATGGAAGATGAGTGGGATGATTTATGGGACTCTGTTAGTTAACTGCGATTTGTAGTGCCTATGCAATATTTTTACTATCTATAGCCTATACACACTCTATATCTGTGTATAATGGATTTAGTTGTCACAGTGGGTGATTCCTATACCCCTCCCTTCTGGGGCATTGAAACCCGATTACAGGTACTTGATATGGAACTTCAACAGAGTATCGCGGTTCTCACCTCCATCAAGGAAATGCTTTACAGAGCAAAAAATGCTTATGCCATTTATGGGTACGAAGACTATTTTTCGATGATGCAATCTTTGCAGAAGATGTATGACAAAGCTTTGGTAGAACATCTTCGGCTAGTGCAAGGGTCCACCAAAACCACGCCTGCAAAAGCAAAACGCGCTACACACTTGGTGACCACCAACGCTGATTTCGAGGCGACTTTGTTAAAGATTTTCGGACGTAATGGGCAGGCGAATGTCATCTGATAATCCAAGTGGTGCAGATTTTCTCGCTGGCTACCTGCTGAAGCAGAACGCCCTTCAACAAAAACTTCTCGAAACCCAACAAGAGACTATCCGGCTTTATCAGAAACTTGAACAGGTGACTCCGTCTTCTCCGGGAGAAAATATTCACTGGCATAAGGTTTCCGGTGGAATAACCTCTGAGGAAGTTCTGGCCTCAGATGATTTGCAGCTTGTTTTGGCTTTTCGGGATTGGATGTTAGAATTCGGTAATACCTATATCAAGCCTTATGTTCACCTGAAAGTCTATGGTGAGATCATGTCGCACATGATGCGGGGTGTTTCAAAACGCTTGGCTGAACTTGAGGTCAAAGCTGATTTTGAAACAATGGCGATTGAGGCAAAAACGCTCAATTTCATCGCTGCTCTGGATAAAGCACAGGGCGATCCGAAGAACTCCTCATCTGAAAACAAACAGGAAGACCCTCAACAACCACGCTTAATTGAGTAATTAGAAGCACTTCTCCCTCTATCTATCTATAGAACTCAAATTCCCTCTGCTCCCTCATACAACGCTTACTTCCATCGCTTGACATGTGACTAAAAAGTCACATATAATGCAGGTATGGATGAAGAAAAAGTGTTCAAGGCGCTGGCAGATGAGAACCGCCGCAAAATGCTCGATCTGCTGTTCGAGCGGGACGGGCAGACGCTCTCTGAGCTGGAAGCCCATTTTCCGATGACGCGCTTCGGCGTGATGAAGCACCTGCAACAATTGGAAGACGCAGGGCTGCTGACGACGAAGAAGGTCGGGCGGGAAAAGTTCCACTACCTGAACACTGTCCCCATTCAGCTTGCCTATGACCGCTGGGTGAGCAAGTATGCGCAGCCCTGGGCACAATCGCTCACCGGACTGAAGACCCTGCTAGAGGAGCCATCGATGGAACAGAAACCCGCCGCCACCCATATCTTCCACATTTTCATCCGTACCACCCCGGAAAAGCTGTGGCAGGCGCTCACCGACGGCACCTTTACGCAGCAGTATTACTTCGGCACGAAAGTCAGCTCGTCGTGGGAAAAGGGCGCTCCCTATACCTATGCCTATCCTAACGGCGAGACGATGATCGAAGGCGAAGTGCTGGAAAGCGATCCGCCGCGCCGCCTCGTGACCACGTTTATGCCCCGCTGGGGGGCGGATACGAGCGCCCATCCCTCGAAGGTCGTGTTCGAGATCGAACCGCGCGGCGAGGCCTGCAAACTGACGCTGACGCACGAACCCGTCAACGGTCATTCGCTGGGCAGCGGCATTGTGGAAGGCTGGTCAGAAATCCTCTCCGGCCTCAAGTCCCTGCTGGAAACGGGCGAACCGCTGGTCGTCGGCGCTTCCAGCGTCGGCGCGTCCAACACGGACGACAGGGAATAACCCCCCTCAAGCACCGCACTGCAACATCATCTGTGTAAGGCCAGAGGCGGCTTTGTCTCGCCCCTGTTCATTTCGCATTGTCCAATTCCATACCCATTCTCAAAGGAGCAACCTCATGCTGTTGGATTCCCGCAATATCCTCGTGTTTGCTGCCACTGGTGCCATCGCCAGCGAAGCCGCCCGCCAGTTCGCCCGTGAAGGTGCGACCGTCTGGATTTCCGCCCGCAACGGCGAACGTCTGCAGGAAATCACTGACGAAATCCGCGCCGCTGGCGGTACAGTGCACTGCGAGGTCGTGGACGCCACCGACGCCGACGCGGTGCAGGCCTATGTCGAGCGCGTCGCCGCCCAGGCTGGCCGCATCGACGGCGTGTTCAATGGGATCGGCGCACGTCCGGCTGATCTGCGCTATCCCGCGCCGTCCAGCACACAATCGCTGGACGATTTCCTCTATCCCATGCAGCAGATCGTCGGGTCGCAGTTCCTCACCTCGCGAACCGTCGCGGCGCAGATGGCAAAGCAGGGCACAGGCGGCGCGGTTGTCGTCCTCTCGGCCACGCTGAGCGGGATGACCGCCCCCAATATGGCCGGGATCAGCGCGGCTTGTGGTGCAGTCGAAGCAATGGCGCGGTCGCTGGCGGGGGAGTTTGGCCCCAACGGGATTCGCGTCAATGTGGTGCGTGGGTCGGGGATGCCGGAGACGCGCACCATTCAGGAAACCGTCGCCGGGCAGATCGCGCTGACAGGGCAGCCGCCCAAGATGGCGCTGCCGCCGCTTGGCCGCCCGATCACGGTGGCGGAAACGGCCAGCACGGCCACCTTCCTGATGTCCAACGCCGCCAGCGGCATGACCGGGCAGGTCGTGACCGTGTGCGCCGGGGCGTTCGTGGGATAAACGAAATCGTCGCGGAACATGCTAAAGAAACGTCAGTTTCGGATAAGCTGTTTCGCCTAAAATTCCTCACCCCCCAACCCCCTCTCCAAAAATTGGAGAGGGGGAGTCGAGCGAAGCGAGGCGGGGGAGAGGACAAAAAACGGCTTCAAACAAAACTCACGTAAGAGAAATCGACAAGGGCGCAGCGAAAAACTGCGCTTTTGTTGTTTATGTCCGGTATGCCATCCCTACTTATCAAACTTTAATCTCAGCCCCTTCTTTCGTTGCACTATATTACTTCTGGATGGGGCGATTGCCTCGCACCACCATCCTATATCGAGACACGAAAGGACATTTTATGCTGAACCGCTCGTACCGCCTGCTGTCCCGCTGGTTAGTGCTCTGTCTGGTCGTTCTGCTGGCGCTGCCGATGCTGGTCAGTGCACAGACCGACATTGACTTTACATCACTGGACACCGAACCCATCGAGATCGGCGAAACGGTCGAGAACGAGATCAACGCAGAACAACCCATCGTCGCCTACACGTTCGAGGCCACCGAAGGTCAGGTGTTGACGGCCTATGCCGAGATCGATACCGAGGATGTCCAACTGTTGTATGTGATTTTCACCAATGAGGACGGCGAGGTTCTGGCCGAAAATTATGGGGATGATTTCTTCGAGTATTCGTCCCGTGTGCTGCCGTTCATCGTCCCGGAAGATGGTGAATACACCCTGTCCGTGACGGGCAGTGACTACTATATCACCCAGGAAGAAGGCGAGGAAGCCGCCTTTAGCCTGACGCTGGAAGAATTCCCGGCGGAAGCTATCGAGTATGGGGAGGAAATCGAAGGTACGCTCACGTTGGAAACTCCGGCGGCGGTCTTCGTCTTCGAAGGCGAACGCGGGCAGATTCCGCAGCTTGTTGTGGAAAATGAAGTCGATTCGCTGAGCGTGGAAGTAGGCAGCGCAGCCGGCTCTGAATTTAGCGAGCGCAGCGGCAATACTCCGGTCGGCACCAGCGACCTGTACGTGACGCCCTTCTACCTGCTGGACGACGGCACGTTCTACGTGCTGGTTTCAACCTTTACCTCCTTCCCCGAAGACTTTGAAGAAGCCTTTACCCTGCGCCTGCAGGAATACGAGGCCCTCACGATTGAAGCCGGGGAAACCCTCACCGTCCCGCTGGGGATTGAAACGCTGAGCAATTTCGTCACGTTCGAGGGCGAAAACGGGCAGGTGATTACGCTGACGGGCGACGCGCCGGAAGATTACCAGATCGCTATTTTCGACCCCGATGGGCGCGTGATCGCGGTCGAGGCGGTTGCCGACGGGGTGCAGGAACTCGAACTGCTGGAAGACGGCGTGTATACCATCCAGGTCTTTATCGGCGGGTTCGGGCTGATCGAACTGAGCGACCTGGGCGAGGCGACGCTGACACTCGAAGTCGAGGAATAGGCTTAGGAGTTACGCGCTTGAATCTTCGCCCTCACCTTAAATAGCGTTGTCCGGTACTCTAAAAGGAGTTATGAAAGTTCACAACGGCTCATTTGCCCTCACCCTAAATCCCTCTGCAAGAGGCACTCTCCCTCAGGGAGAGGGACTTAACACGCTTCCCTGGTCTTCTCCCCCTCTCCTAGC
>JANRLJ010000187.1:0-8632 GCA_033762735.1 bacterium
CGGGCGCAGCAGTTGGCGCATGATGTTGCCGACCACTACCAGCAGCCCTTTCCCGCTCCTTTCGAGATCAAAGCACTGGATGCCCAGCCCGATTACTACTTCGGCTACGGAACCGGCCCTAATCACGCGCCGTCCCTGGAGGCGGTCAAGACGTGGATGGACGGGGCAGAGCGCCGTTTCGACACCTTCACCATCGCTGAATACGCCAGTTGGGAGGATGCCGCCCCCGATGAGGTGGCGTTAGAGGCGGTGCTGAAAAGCGAGGGACTGGAAGCGGCCATGAACCAGGCCGAGCGCATGGCAGTAGCATCGGGCTACCTCGACCCTGACCGCGTCGATCCCCGCGTCTTCTTTGATGAGACTGCCCCTCCCGATCCATTCGTTACTGAACACACCCGCGATATGCGTCACCAGCCTGCTTACCACATCGATGCCATCACGGCGGAGGGCGATGCTCGCCTGGAAGTGACGAAATCGTGGGGCGAGGGCGACCACCAGCGCCTGGTTATCCCACAGTCCGACTGGTTGACCGCCCGGGAAAATGCCGAGGTCGCCCACGACCTGATGGAACGGGGTGATCTGCAGGGCGCGATGATACTCGTAGAGATCGCCGGGATTGAAGCCGGCGTGATCGATCCAAAGCGTGATGATCCACGCCTGTTTACCGACGGGCCGCCCGACCCCTTTACCACCATCCGCGAGCGTGACTTGGCCTCGCCGGAGATGGACACCCAAACTCTTCCCGCTTATCCGACGCTGTACGCCGACTGGGCGGAACAGGTGCAGCAGGAACGGGAAGCCAATGCCCACCTGGAAGGGACGGCGTGGTTTGAAGCAACCTTTAAAAAAGGGGAACGCGACCTGTTGCAGCCGCTCGACGACACGGTGAACTACGGCGTGGTGGTGCAGGCGGTCGATCCCTGGACGAGCGAACTGGCGGTTGAGAAATACTGGAAAGAACCGAATGGGCATCTGGGCAGCGACTCGCAAACGATCCAGACCTTCGCCTCGGAGGATGACGTACAGCGTGAGGCGGCAGAAGCGGCACGGGAAGGGCTGCTCGACGTCTACGACGCACGCGGCTTAGAAGCGATGATGCACCAGGCGGAACTGCTGGCGATGGATAGCGGGCAGTTAGATGGCGAGCGGCTCGATCCACGCCTGTTCACGAACGGCCCACCCGACCGCTTCGAGACGCTGGCGCAGCAGTTGGAAGTGGAGCCGAACCCCTACTGGAACACTGACAGGGAGCAGATCGAAGCACGGTCGGGTCAGGACGTAGAGAACCCGTACTGGCGACTGGAGACGCTGCCCGTCAATGATCTGGACGGTCAACCGCTTGGTCATGCGCTGCACATGGTCGTTTATCCTGGCATCCCGCAGGAAGCGGATGCCGTTGGCAGTCCAGCCATCTCACCGGACGAGCCGTTTCGCTTGCTGGAGATGGCGCACTTCGAGACGACCGAAGCGGCCGATATGTTCGGGAAGGAATTCAACAGTTACCTGATACCCGATGTGCTGGACGGACCAGAACTGGCGGTAGAAGTCGCGCGGCTGGAAGGGCTGCCTGCCGAGTGGAAGACACTCGAAGGCGACGAGCTGAAGGCCTACCAGAACGCCGACCTGACCCTAATCCGAGAGCCCGCTGACTGGCATCTCTACAACCCAAATGCAGAGAGAGATGCACGCATTGCAGCGGAAGGGCTGTATACCGACCCAATGGTTTCGTCAGTCGATTTGAACCGTACTGATGATTCTGCGTCTACGGAACCAGCGCCCTTTGAACTTGATTTGTAGACCATGAACCCGGCAGATTGTCGGGTTCATCTTTTCTCAGTTTCATCCCCTGCTATCATGGAGCAAATGCCAGCAAGAATGGACGTATCATGTTTCAGCCAGATGATGAGTTTGATGGTGTGCTGATTGACACGATTTGTGTCGGTTGTGATTCACCGTTGCCGGTCAATGACCTGGGGTTGTGCGCCGACTGCTTTGCGAAACTCGAACGCGACCTGATTCGGCAGCGGGATTGGGATCATTCAGCCACGGCATTTCTCGTCGCCGAGGATCAGCGCGAGGCACTGCGTGAACGGATCATCCGTGAGTACGGCGCAGCACTCGAACTCATAGCGCCGGATGACATTCAGAAACCGAAGCGCAAGAACAAACGCTCGCACTCGCGCAATACACAGCACAAACAAGAAATCGCTGCGAAAGCCATTCGGGAATACACGACAGAAGATGTCCTGCAAGCCGTGCGCAGTTTCCTTCAAACACAGGCAGACGAATGGGTCAATGCGAGCCGGTTGGAGCAGCATCTCTACGAGCGGTTCCACAAGTTGAAACCCAAGCACCTTGGCGAGCCGGGCAAGAAATACAAGAGCCTGTTGAAATTTATCTCAGATCATCCCGCTGATTTTGAGGTGCGCCAGGATGATGAGAAGAGAGGGTTGCACTGGATCAGATTAACAGTGAGTTACCGATGAATGCACTTCAATTTACCATTGTACCACCACCTGAACCGCTGAAGGGTCAAGTGGAATGCTTCCGCATCGCCAAATATAATGGATTAGGTCCGCTGTCCATTCATGTAACCCCCAAAGCAGTACCCGGACTTGTTTTTCAGCACTACAGCAGGCATTCAGCGCTCACAAGCATTACGTACAATCCAGAACGACAACACTTTATGCCCACACTGTTCGTCTATGGTGCCGGGGTGAAACCGAGCATTATGAATTTCTCGGAGGCATACACATCTATACAAGTCATTCTGAAGCCTCATGCCTTACCCGCCTTGCTTGGTATCAATGCCTCGCTCATCCACCAAGGTATGGCGCTTGGGGTGAATGAAATAACCCGAACACATCTGGATGAACAACTGCTCGAAACCGACAATCAAAAACAACAAATCGACTTGCTGACCACCTTTCTGACACACCTGCTCACGCTGAACGGGTCGCGGGATAGGGTCATCGAGGAGAGTTTGCGGCTTATCCATCACGATGTCGCTCGAGTCAGTGTAGCCGCTTTGCTCGAGGCGTTGAGTATCTCTGAACGACAGTTTGAACGACGCTTTCGACAAACCGTCGGGGTGTCGCCGCATGCCTATATTCGTGTGCGACGGGTTAATGAAGCCATTCGACTGATCAAACACGGGCAGTTCAGAACGCTGACCGAGGTCGCTCACCATCTCCATTTTTACGACCAGTCCCACTTGATTCGAGACATGCAAACGTTCGCTGGACTGTCCCCTAAACATGTCGCCCGAAATCCAGTGGACTTCTATCATGATCCGGCTGGCTACTCCTACCTCAATAAATGACGGTTTTGTCCAATTTCTTCTGTACAACCCAACCTATACTGCAATTCAGACAAGTCTCGCAAAATCAGGTTCGAAGGATTGCAAATGAGAAAAATCATTGTATTCAACAACGTCACCTTAGACGGGGTGCTTCAGGCACCCGGCAAAGCGGATGAAGATCTGCGTGGTGAGTTTCGTCATGGGGGTTGGGCTGTGCCGTATGGGGCGATGCAGAGTCCGGAAGCCAGCGAAAGTATGCCTGGTTTTCGAGCTTTGCTGCTGGGCCGCCGCACCTATGAGCAGTTGTACGACTATTGGCCAAAACAGACGAATAATCCCTTCACCGAAATGCTCAACACCATGCCCAAATATGTCGTTTCAACGACCCTTCAGGAACCGCTGCCATGGAGCAACTCGATTCTGCTTAAAGGCGATGCTGTGGCATTGCTCAGAACACTTCAGCAGCAGGAAGGGGATGATCTGGTGGTGATGGGCAGTGGACAGTTGATTCGAAGCCTGGTCAAGCACAATCTGGTGGATCGATATGTGCTGCTGATCCATCCGCTGGTTCTGGGTTCAGGGCAGCGGCTCTTCGGCGAAGATGACAAACCAATGAATCTTCAACTGAACAGTGTGAAAGCAACAGCAAATGGTGTAATTGTGGCGACCTATCTTCCGGCAAATCCCTCAGAGATATGAGCTGCCGCACATCTCAGTTTGCAAGCATCGTTGTCGATTAATCACCCGCTCTTAAACGCCGCTTCAATTGCTTACTGACGCGCAGCGTGATTTGTTGGATAAAGCGCGGGGGTTCGCCAGTGGCGAGCGTTCCGCGCTGCTCCCCCCGGTCAATCGTTTGCGTTTCCAGCACGAGGAAGTTCTCCAGCTCGATCCGCCCACCTGCAACGAGTTCCTCCGTCCATACGTCAACCAGCGCTTCCAGCATCATCTGCACATCACGGTTTTTCAGCCGTGTGCGCTGCCCGATTTTCTGGATCATTTTGTTTTTGGTTAAGGTCATTCTGCGGCCTCTTTCGTTTCTAACATCGCCTGATGGCGTGTCTGCATCGCTTGCAGCGTCCCCAGCCTGGTTCGCCCGCCGGACTTCTGTTCGGCATCCTCAGCGATCTTTGCCATGACGGACGCTGCCGCCCGATCCAGGAGGGGCGCGGCTGGGGGTGCTGGTGGGTCAGTTTGCGTTTCGAGTGCCAATCCGCGTTCCAGCAGCAGCGGTTCTGCCGGGTCGGTCTGCTTCAGTCGCTGCTTCCAGTCCTCGCGTTCGTAGAAGCGGGTGAGCCGGGCGTTGAGCACCACCTGTGTGGCAAACCCTGCTTCGACATAGCGGGCGAAGATGGTGCAGTTCCCCACCTGCGGCGTCACGACCTCATCCACCGTCAGCAGCGGTCGCTGCCTTAGGTGGCTGTTGGGGTCGTCGGTGTTGGCATCGGTCGTGGCCGTCCCGCTGGCTTTGCTGTAGAACTCCGCCGTGTCCGCATCACACCCGCCGTAGATGACCTGCGTCGCCAGCCCGGTGAACAAGGCCTGCGTCCCCTCGCTGCCGTAGATCATGTGGAACTGCCCCTTGGTCTGCGCGCCGATCAGGATGCTGATGCGCCGCTTGCGGACGAGGTTGACATCTGCCACCAGCGAGTCCAGCTTGCCCAGCGTGGGGAACTCGTCGAGGATGACACCAACGGGAACAGGCAGCGGCCCCTTGTTGCGCTCGCCAATCGTGTCCAGATCGAGCATCAGCTTACGCAGGGTCGCGCCGAGGTAGGAGGCATACACCGCTCGCATCCTGCCCGGACAGGTCAGCACGACCACGGTGGGCTGTGCCACGATTAGCTCTGCATCGAAGTCGGACGCAGCGGTATTGGCGCGCACATCGGTGGAAGCCCAGCCGGTGAGGGCGGTCGCCAGCGTCGCCACCACATTCGACGCGACTTTGCCATCTGACCCGACAGAGGCGATAAAGCTGTTGGCAAGCAGTGCCGCATCGTCCTTCTTCGAAGCAAGCTTCCCGGCCAGCCCCTTGAGATCATTCATGGCGTTGTAGATGTCGCCGAGGTTAGGGAAGCGGATCAGGCAGGCGGCCAGCAGGGCAGCGGCGCTGTCCGTCCAGAAGCGGTTGTCACCCTGGGCGGAGGGCACCAGCACATCGGCAATCGCCCGCGCATCCGAAACCGTATCGATCCCTTCCGCCAGGTTGAAGCGGGGGCCGCGGGTAGACGTAGGGTCATGCACCACCACCAGGTGCCGGGTCACAGCGGCATACTTCAGCACATGAGCAGTGATCTCGCCCTGCGGATCGGCCACCACCAGCGAGTGTCCGGCCAGCATCCGATCCGCGATGGCGGGCAGGATAATGCCCTGTGTCTTGCCCGACCCCGGTCCACCGAGGGTGAGGATACCGCGTGCGATGTCCTCCCCACTCAGCGAAAACCTCCCGGTTCCCAGATCGAGACGGCGTTTGCCTTCACCCCAGAACGCGCCCAGCAGCGTTAGCCCTTCGGCATCCTCTCGGCGGAAGCGCTTGTACTCGCGTGGGGTACAGAAATGCGACGAACCGAGCGCACCACGCTTGACCTGCGGCTGACGCATCCGGTCGAGTCGTTCCCGTAGCCACCCGCCATTTTTGATGCCGTTGTGCAAGCCAACATTGACCAGAAATCCCGCAAAAACCAGCAGAAACCCACTCAGCAGCAGACGCAAGGAGTCGAGCTGACGCGGTGCGCCGACAAGGAACTGAATAACGGCGTTGGGTGCAGCGCGAGTCCGACTGCGATGCAGGGCGACATCCCCGGCAAGCGTCAAGTAAAGCGCGGTCACGGCCAGGGTGATGAGCAGATGGAGCGCGACCCGTCCGCCGCGTTTCCAGCCCTGCCACTGCTGCGGCTCGGTGGTGCGTTGGATGCCTGCCCCCAGCAGCGCGGCAAAGACCAGCGGGGCAGGCAGTGCCAAGCACAGTAATGGGACAAGGCAACTGCTCAACAGCGCCCGGCCATCGGTGAACAGCCAGTAGATCATCGGCGGGGAAACCAGTCATCGAGACTATCGGTGGCCGGGAGATCTGGTTCAACTTCCACTTCGCGCATGCGTCGCCATTGGGGGCCGACGATTTCATCTAACTGCGAGGCGAAATGGCGGCTGGCGATGTCCCGAAACAGGGCATCATGACCCCGTTCTTTGTTGTTGTAGACCGGGAGGCGTTCGGCAATCGAGGGAACGGTGCCTGGCAGGATGACATGCGTGTGAAGCTGCTGCTGCGGGTTGCTGCCATCCTTCGGCTCCGTCTGACGGTCATGGATGACAAACGCAAATTCAGGCGTATCGTACCCTCGCGCCATGTAGTAATCTTCCACCACCCGCTCGGTTAGCTCACTCACCATCTGCCGCCGCTGCTCGGGTGGCACCAGTGCCATCAGGTCAGGCGCGGGCGAGATCACCCACGTCCATGCCAGCACATGCTTGCTTTGGAATTGCGAGCAATTCTTGAGGATGTCGCCGTGATGCATCCCCAGTCCGTGATCCTGCCAGCGCTCGTAGCTGCGGTTCTGCGCCAGGTGATTGTTGCGCGTGTCCCGATACTGCACATACTTTAACAGCCCCTTCAACCCGGCGCGACCTGTCCCGCGTCCGATGCGCTGTGGCCCTTTGTAGGCGAAGTCGACCACGACAATCGCTTTCATTCGTCCTCCAGCCGCATCTCGCGCACGGCCTTCATCTGTGCCAGCACAGTTTTGCCGTCGCGCCGGGCAGCAATAATGGCCTGCTCGACTAGCTGCCGTGCAGCCGGATCATCCGCCGTGAGCAGGAACAGCAGCACATTGAGATGAAAGGTGAGGGCGGCTTCGAGCTGGTCGAGGCGCTCCTGAAAGGTGCGGGTGAAGTGGCGGCGAGAACCAGCGATCTGCTCCTGCTCGTCGAGGTAGCGGCGCACCGCCTCGCGGATCAGGTCGGCTTCGGTGGTGGAGCGCTCGCGCTGGCTGAGCAGCAGCTCCAACCGCTGGTGCATGGGCGGCGGCAGCGAGATGCTGCGGCGGATCGATCGGGACACGTGGGAATTCCCCTGGCGGAAGGTCGTTTGCCTCCATTATCTCAGGCTGTAGTGTAACGACCCAGGGAATCAGGCATCCTTTTTGAGGGAAATGCCCCTGGCTGTTGTGGAAAACTTACACGATCTTGCTATTATGAAGGAAGGTTGGAATAACGATCCTTAAAGCGACAATTCGCATTGACGTGACTTCGCCGTAGCTGCCGTCCAGCGTGCGGATCAGGTCGCCGGGGAGTAGGTCGGCTGCGTCCACCCATTCGCCGCTGACGGTGTAGAAGGGGTGTTCCGGCGTGGTTTCGAGGACTTCGCCGTCGATGGTCAGGTAGACGATCTCCGGGTCGTTGTGGACGTGCGTGTCGATAATAAGATATGGCTCACAAAATTCGCGTTGTGCCTATTCCTGGACCTCTTCTTGATCGAGGCCCCATCGCTCGCAGTTGCCGAACTTAGCGTACAGTTTGGGATGTCTTGCCTTCAGGACAGCATCTCTCGTTTCGTCCGTGTAAGGCATCTTAACCCCTTTAACGCCGGTATTTATTCCTTGCAGGGTCGGATGCATATAATGCCCCATAATTCGCTCATAGGCGTAGTATGCAACGCCTCCCAAACCCTGGTCTGTGAATATCGTGTCAAGTTGGACATAGTCTGCAAGCCATTCGGGGTCAGCAAGCGCCTTTTCATAGACCTCCTGACTCTGAAGGATTAACCACTCTCTGAAGTCTAGGAAAGTACTCTCAGAGGCACCACATTCGATAATGTCTACTGCATCCCATAATTCATAAGTGTTCGCACGGTCCAGCAGACTTTCGAACCATTGAAAAAAATCCAAAACCTGCTGCAGGCCTAACGAAACCAGCTCATCAATGAGGCGTTCCGCAAATTGGTCCGGATTATCTTTGGTTGCTTCGCGTCTGGTCTTAACAAAGTCCCAGAAATCGTTCACAGGTCACACATCTCTCTGACTTTGGCGGCTATGGATGGACTATAAGACAGGCGGTGAACCGATCTGTCTCCTTCCTGGTTTGAATATGGACGTCCTCATTCACGACAACGAAGGCATTTATTGGTCTTACCAGTACAGAAGCCATTTAGGCCACTCATTCTCCAACCCCATCTTTCTGATCTGTTGACGCATCCTAGTACGCCGACAAGATGAGAATGCTTGGTAATGGTGACGGAAAACACGACGCGCATCGTCCACGGAGAAACGCCAATGGATTTTGGCAGATTGTTGGTTGCGTGTGTTTTCCCAGGCAAGGATTTCCAGGGTCAGTGTC
>JANRLJ010000188.1:0-15170 GCA_033762735.1 bacterium
TGAAAGTATTCATCAGATGAATCTTATTTATGCCATTGATTGATCTCGGTTCGGATTTGCTCAACTATATCGTTGACCAGGAGTTCAGCCCCGGTGATCGACTGCCGACCATCACCGAACTCCAGGCCGATGACCATCTCGGAATCAGTGCCAGCAAAGTACGCGAGCAGCTTGAAGTCGCCCGTGTGATGGGGCTGGTGGAAGTCCGTTCCAAGACCGGGATGCGGTTGAAGGACTATGACTTCGCCCCCGCGGTACGGCTCAGCCTGTTTTACGCGCTGGCGCTTGATCCCCATCACTTCGAGCTGTTCAGCGCACTCCGCAACCACGTCGAGGTCGCTTTCTGGCATGAAGCCTGTGCCGCGCTTCAGGAAGACGACAAGGCGCTGATGTGGAAATGCGTCCACACCGCCCGCGCCAAACTCAACGGCGAATGGGTGCGAATTCCCCACGAAGAACACCGCACATTTCATCTGACGGTCTTTCAGCGGTTGCAGAATCCCTTTGTAGTCGGTCTGCTGGAAGCGTACTGGGACGCTTACGCGGCAGTTCATCTCAGCAGCTACGCCGACTACGATTATCTTCAAACCGTGTGGGATTACCACGAACGCATTATCACGGCGATTTGTGAAGGCGATTACGACGGTGCGCAGGCCACGTTCATTGAGCATACGCGCCTGCTACAGCAGCAGCCGCGCATGAAGGACATACGGCACGAGGTCAGGCAGCAGGTTCAACAGGAGGAGCAGCCGGGCGATTAAGCAGGGTGAGGCAATTTAGAAATGGATTAAATTGTTCGTGTAGAGTGTCCTCGTTGAACCGTTCACACGTTTCAGAAGGTAAGATTTTTAAAGGCACCATCTTTTCAACCGTATAGAAAGGATAGATCGCACAGTTCGCTGTGCAACCACATCATGGCCGTAAATGTACAACCAGAAACACAGGTAGAGCAGCAGGACAGCAGCAGCTTTATCGTTAACGATTTTGCCATTATGGTCGCGACCAAGAACGGCTCCGGCAGCCAGACCTCCAATAATCTGCTGGTGAGTTCGCTGTTTCGCATGGGTATTCCCGTCAACGGCAAAAACCTGTTCCCCTCCAACATCAAGGGGCTGCCCACCTGGTACACCATCCGCGTGAGCAAGGATGGCTACACCGCCCGCCGCGCCACGACCGAAATCGCGGTGGTGATGAACCAGGATACCGCTGCCGAGGATATTGCCAATTTGCCCGCTGGCGGCGTGTGCATCATCCCCAGTGACTGGAAGTGGGGGCAGAGCCGGGGCGACATCACCTACTATGAAATGCCGGTCAAGGATCTGATGAAGTCGGTCGATATTCCGTCCGATCTGCGTGAGCGCGTGACGAATATGGTCTACGTGGGCGTGGTGGCGCACCTGTTCGGTATCCCGATGGATGTCGTCTGGCAATCGCTGCTGGATAACTTCAAGGGTAAGGAAAAGCCCGCCAAGCTGAATTTTATGGTGGTGGAACTGGCCTACAAGTGGTCGGCGGAGAATTTGCAAAAGACCGACCGCTACCGCTTCGAGCCGCTCAACATGAACGAGGGTAAAATTCTCATCACGGGCAACGAAGCGGCGGCGCTGGGAGCGCTGTTCGGCGGGGTGACGGTGGTCGCGTGGTATCCGATCACGCCTTCAACCAGTCTGGTGGATGGCGTCCTCGATCACAAGGCCATCCGCAAAGACCCGGAGACGGGTAAGGATACGGTAGCAATTGTCCAGGCCGAAGACGAAATTGCCGCTATTGGGATGATTATCGGTGCTGGCTGGGCGGGTGCGCGCGCAATGACGGCCACCAGCGGCCCCGGCATCAGCCTGATGGCGGAGTTTACCGGATTGGCTTACTACGCGGAAATTCCCTGCGTGATCTGGGACGTGACTCGTATGGGGCCGAGCACGGGTCTGCCTACGCGCACCAGCCAGGGCGATCTGCTGTTCACCTATTTCCTCGGTCATGGCGACAGCCGCCAGATCTGCCTGCTGCCGGGAAGCGTGGAAGAATGCTTCGAGTTCGGCTGGCGGGCGTTTGATCTGGCGGA
Source organism: bacterium (assembly GCA_033762735.1). Classification (GTDB taxonomy): domain Bacteria; phylum Chloroflexota; class Anaerolineae; order Aggregatilineales; family Phototrophicaceae; genus JANRLJ01. The sequence goes on from JANRLJ010000188.1 coordinate 2,063, forward strand.
AGAACTGCAAACCCCCGTGTTCGTGTTGAGTGATCTCGACCTGGGCATGAACAACTGGATGGCGGAGCCGTTCGGTTATCCTGACGCACCGATGAAGCGCGGCAAGGTGCTGGACGAAACCCGGCTGAGCGAGTTCATCGACACACACGGCAAATGGGGGCGCTACCTGGATGTGGACGGCGACGGTGTGCCCTACCGCACCCTGCCGGGCATCAACCACCTGCGCGGCTCTTACTTTGCGCGGGGCACCGGGCATAACGCGATGGCCGTCTACAGCGAACGCTCTGACGACTGGGTGGCGAACATGAATCGCCTGCACTTCAAATTCGAGAATGCGCGTAAGCTTGTCCCGCAGCCCCAAATTGATTACACCCCCGGCAAGCCCGTCGGCATCATCTCCTTCGGCTCCAATGACCCGGCGGTGAAGGAAGTTCAGGCGATGCTGGCGGCGCAGGGCATCGAGAGTAACTACCTCCGTGTGCGGGCGCTGCCGCTGGCGCAGAGCGTCCATGAGTTCATCGCCAATCATGAGCGCGTGTATGTGGTGGAGAATAACTTCGACGGGCAGCTTTGCCAACTGCTGCGGATGGAAAATCCCGGCGATGTCCGTCACATGGTTTCGCTGGCATTGGGCGACAGCCTCCCGATGACGGCGCAGTGGTTGTATGGAAAGATTATGGAACAGGAGCGCAAGTAAACCGACATGACCTCAAAAGAAAAGAACAACGCGCTCGGTCTGGAGCGTGCCGATTATAAGGGCGGCAAGAGCACCCTTTGCCCTGGCTGCGGCCATGACTCGATCTCCAACCAGATCATCAGCGTGGCTTACGAGATGAACCTCGACCAGTCGCGTGTGATCAAGATGAGCGGCATCGGCTGCTCCAGCAAGACTCCGGCCTATTTCCTGGGTCGGTCGCACGGCTTCAACACCGTGCATGGGCGTATGCCTTCGGTGGTGACGGGCGCGACGACGGCCAATCACGAACTGATCGCGGTGGCCGTCAGCGGTGATGGCGACACGGGCAGCATCGGCCTGGGGCAGTATAAGCACCTGATTCGCCGCAACGTGCCGATGCTCTATATCATCGAGAACAACGGCGTGTACGGCCTGACCAAAGGGCAGTTTTCCGCCACTGCTGACGAAGGTCAGGTGTTGAAGTACTACGGCAAGAACGAACTGCCGCCGATTGACCTTTGCCTTGAAGCGGTTGTAGGCGGCTGCACCTTTGTGGCGCGCAGCTTCTCTGGCGACAGCAAGCAGGTGCAAACACTGATGAAAGCGGCGCTGAGCCATCGCGGAACGGCAGTGCTGGACATCATCAGCCCGTGCGTGACGTTCAACAACCATGACGACTCCACCAAGAGCTACACCTACGGCAAGGAACACCAGATTTCGCTGAACGAGATTCAGTATCTCGCGCCGGACTATGTGCAGGGGCAGGAGGAAATTACCCTGGACAGCTTTGACGAAGGCGAGGTTGTCAGCGTGAAGATGCACGATGGCTCGTATATCCGCCTTAAGAAGCTGGACGCACAGCACGACCCGCGCAACCGGGGGCAGGCGATTGATGCTCTGGAACGTGCGCAGCGTGAAGCCCTGTTCCTGACCGGGCTGCTGTACTACGAAGAACCGCGCCCGACCCTGGGCGAATCGCTGCATCTGACCGATACGGCGCTCTCCAAGCTGCCGGAAAGCAAGCTGCGCCCCAGCCGTGATGCGCTGGCGAAGGTGCTGGCCGATTTCAAATAACCTGACTTGAGGAACGAAAAGCGGTTTGCAGCCATGCAGACCGCTTTTTGATTTGTCACGCTTGCACTTCTGACATAAGATTACGGCTAAGGTCGCTTGAGCTGTGAGGAGAAACGATGCGCATTCGCGCCGCCTGTCTGATCCTGGCTGCGTTGGTCTTCATCTATACCCTACTCATCACCCCGACTTTCACTCAGGAAATCCCCTCCATCCCGCAAATCGCACCGGGAGAGACGGTCGTCGCGGAAATCAGCGATTCACAGGTCGAGCATCGCTACCGCTTCGCAGCGTTGGCAAATGAGATTGTCGTCATCGAGATGCGTTCGCTGGATCGCAGTTTCCACAATCCGCTGTGGGCACCTGTGCTGGTGCTGCTGGATGCAAACGGCGCGGTGCTGGCCGATACAACCGCTGCTTACAGTGTTGATGATGCACGGATCGTGGCGGAACTGTTACACGCAGGCGAATACACGATCATCGCGACGCGGGAAGGGGGTGCACAGGGCGAGAGCTTCGGCGGATTTGAACTGACTCTGATGCAGGTGCCACTGCTGGGAATGGGCGTTGCAGTAGAGGATTCGCTGAGCAGTGACGAAGGGATACGCTATTACGCTGTCCGGGCAGGGCAGGATTTCCGCCTGAACTATCAGCATCAGGAGGGTGACTTCTTCCCACAGGTGGCGCTTCATCGTCTGGACGAGGCGGAAGGTGGCCTGCGAGAAGTAGCAGTCGTGCGAGGGCGAGAGATGGAGGAGGTGGTGTTCGGGACTTTTGCAGCGAATACAACCTATATTCTGACCCTACACGAGAGCGATACCGAATTTAACAGCACCCCTGTAAGGTTAGAATACCGGATTGAAGTTGTATTTGTTTCGTAAACAGCCTAAATTTTGGGGTTGTTCGTCTTAATCCCCCTAAAAGTTGGGGGATTACTATTGTGTTTGATGGTGGGATATTGAGGTTCATTACGGGCTTGGGTCTATACTCAGTTTGTGACGGATAGCACAACCGCTTTCCAGCAAGGGGGAATCCTATATGACAGATTTTTTCCGGTTAAGTGTTGCTGATGCACTCAAGGAGCTGGACAGCCGCGTTGATCTTGGGCTGACAGATGCTCAGGTCAGTGAACGGCAGGCGACGTATGGGAAGAACGCCCTGCCTGCCGGGGAAGGCACCAACTGGGTGCAGCTCGTCGTCGGGCAGTTTACCGATCTGATGGTGCTCATTCTGATTGCAGCGGCGGTGATTTCCTTCTTTGCGGGGGAAAGCAGCGACGTTATTGTCATCCTCATCATTGTTGTCCTCAACGCCGCCCTCGGCATCTATCAGGAGTATCGCGCAGAACAATCGCTCGCCGCCCTTAGCAAATTGCAGGTGCCGCAAGTTCGCGTTCGCCGGGATGGGGCGATTCATCAGATCAGCGCCGAAGACCTCGTGCCCGGTGATATTGTCCTGCTGGAAGAAGGCGACCGTATCCCAGCAGATGGCCGTCTGATCGAAAGCAAGAATATGCAGATTGAGGAAGCCGCGCTGACGGGTGAATCGCAGCCAGTCGAAAAACGCACCGATGCAATTGCTTCTGACGGTAACGTGCCGCTTGGCGACCGTACTAATATGGCCTTTATGGGCACGTCGGTCAATTATGGGCGCGGCGCAATACTCATCACCGACACAGGCCTGGAAACCGAACTGGGCAATATCGCCTCGATGCTGCTCCAGGTCGAAAAGGGCATCACGCCCTTGCAGCGGCGGCTGAACCAGCTTGGGCAAACGCTGGCGCTGGCAGCGGGCGTGGTGGTCGTGATCGTGTTCGTAGCCGGGGTGCTGCGCGGGATCCCCGTACGAGAGATGTTCCTGGTCTCCATCAGCCTCGCGGTGGCGGCTGTGCCGGAGGGTCTGCCCGCGATCATCACGATTGCCCTGTCGCTTGGCGCGAACCGCATGGTGCGCCGTCATGCGCTGATCCGGCGCCTGCCTGCTGTAGAGACGCTCGGTTCAGTGACCATGATCTGTTCTGATAAGACGGGTACGCTGACCAAGAACGAAATGACCGCCACCCAGCTTGCACTGCCGGGTCGTGATAATGTGCGCGTGACCGGCATCGGGTACACGCCGCAGGGTCAGTTCTTCCTTGAGAACGGCCAGCCGCTTGATCCACAGAACGATCAGGAGGTGGCGCGCTTCCTGAAAGCAATGGCGCTTTCCACCAATGCCAACCTGGAGCATGAGAACGGCAACGGCAGCGGGCCGGGCAATGAGCAGGTGAAGGTCATCGGGGATACGACCGAGGGCGCACTGCTGGTCGCGGCACAGAAAGTCGGCTGGACGCGCGACCAGTTGGAAAATGACCTGCCGCGTGTGGCTGAACTTCCCTTCAGCAGCGAGCGCAAGGCCATGACCACCGTTCATCGTGTTGCGACCGAAGATGGACAGAACCTTTTCCCCGATCACGGCTACATCGCCATTACCAAAGGGGCGCCAGATCGCCTGATTGAGTGGGCGAATTATGAGCATGTGCCCGATGGCCCGCGTCCGCTGACGGATGAGCGGCGCGACCGCTGGCAGCGTGAAGTCGATCATATGGCGTCGCGAGGGCTGCGTGTGCTGGGTGTTGCCTATCGCCCACTGCCTGACGTCCCGGACGAAGTGAAACCGGATATTGAACGCGACCTGTATCTGCTTGGCCTGGTTGGCATTGTTGACCCCGCCCGTCCCGAAGCGAAGGATGCGGTGCAGGTAGCGCGGGAAGCGGGCATCCGCAGCGTGATGATTACGGGCGATCATGCCCTGACTGCCGAAGCAATTGCGCGGGATCTGGGCATTATTCAGGAAGGTCAGAAGGCCGTCACAGGCAACGAACTGGATAAGATGTCTGACGACGAACTGAGCAAGGCGCTGGACGCTACCTCAGCGTTTGCCCGTGTGTCGCCGGAGCACAAGCTGCGCATTGTGAAGGTGCTGCAAGGGAAGAATCAGGTCGTTGCCATGACGGGCGACGGCGTCAATGACGCGCCGGCACTCAAGCAGGCCGATATCGGCGTGGCGATGGGCATTACCGGGACGGACGTGAGTAAGGGCGCAGCGGAGATGGTGCTGACGGACGACAATTTTGCGTCCATCGTCGCCTCTGTGGAAGAAGGCCGCATCATCTACGACAACATCCGCAAGTTCGTACGTTACCTGCTGAGCTGTAACGTAGGCGAAATTTTCGTGATGTTCACCGCGCTGATGGTCGGGCTGAAAATTCCGCTGCTCGCCATTCAGATTTTGTGGATCAACCTGGTCACGGATGGTCTGCCCGCTGTTGCGCTCGGCTTTGAAGGGCCGGAAAGCAATGTGATGAAGCGCCCGCCGCGCCCCGAAAACGAGAGCATTTTCGCTGGTGGAATGGGTCGGCATATCGCCTGGGTTGGTATTCTGATCGCGATTCTGACTCTGGCAGGTTTCGTCTACGGCTTCCTGAAATATGACATGCAGCCGTTGGACGCGACACTGGGGCTGGAAGAACTCAGCCGCGCCCAGCTCGTCGAGTTCGTCCCCGAAGGGGCAGTGCCCGCCAACTGGGATGAACTGACCGTTGAAGAACGCACGACGCTGCTGGAAGAGTCCGAAGGCGAGGGCGAAGTCGCCGCCGAAGAAGCCAGCACTGGCCTTCTGGGCGAAGCTGAGCGTGTCCCGCGCACGATGGCCTTTACCGTGCTGGCGTTCGTGCAGTTGTTCCATGTGATGGCGATTCATGGGGGAGATCGTGCGTCGTTCTTCCAGGAAGGGTTCAGCAAGAATCGGCTGCTGCTGGGCGCGGTGATCTTCACCTTCATTCTGCAACTGCTGGTGATTTATGTGCCGTTCCTGCAAAACGTGTTCCGCACGACTTCGCTCGGTCTGGACGAAGTGCTGGTGGGAGTCGGACTGTCGTCGATTGTCTTGTTCGCGGTTGAACTGGAAAAGCTGATCTTCCGTCGGCAGCGTACCGAAGCGCTGGTAGAACAGCAGCGCTCGGTGCGGCAGCAGGCGTAGTAAGGAGGGGTACAGCCCGTACCCCTTCCTTGCGATGTGTATGTGATCTGCGATCTGTAGGGGCAGGTTTCAAACCTGCCCTTATGAGAAAAACAAATTGCAGGATGAATGGGGTTAAACCGCTGCTGCGACCGGAATCAGCCCGCGTTCTTCCAGCAGAGCCAGTGTCTTTTCCACGCAGGCCTCGACCGAGTCGAGATCGGTGTACAGGTGCAGATCGGGTTGGGCGGGCGCTTCATAGGGGTCGCTCACCCCTGTAAAGTTCGGGATTTCGCCTCGCAGTGCCTTCTGATACAGACCTTTCGTGTCGCGGGCAATACACACTTCCAGCGGTGCATCCACGAATACCTCAATGAAATTGGTGGTCTGCTCTCGCGCAAACTGCCGCATGGCCGCATAGGGCGAGATAAACGCGGCGATCACGCCCACGTTGTTGCGGCTGAGCAGCTGCGCCACGAATGTTACCCGTTCGATGTTGGTATCGCGGTCTTCCTTGCTGAAGCCGAGATCGCGCGTCAGGCTTTTGCGCACGGTATCCCCGTCCAGCCGTTCGATGCGAACAGCCCGCTGTCGTAAAGCCTCTTCCAGGGCAATTGCCAGCGTGGTCTTGCCCGCGCCGGAAAGCCCCGTCAGCCAGAGTACAAAACCTTCATGCTCGAGCATGCTTACTGTTGAATAACCTTTCCTTGCAATTCGGCGGGCAGCGGCAGGCGCATCCGATCAAGCACGGTCGGCGCGATGTCCATCAGTTGATGACCGTCCACCTGGCCCGCACCGCGTTTGCCCGGTTCATACAGGATAAATAAGCCGTGCGTGTCGTGGTTGGCATCGTCGGGGCCGGTGTCGTTTTCCAGCGTGAAGTGCTGGCCGTGCCCTAAACTGCCGACCGACCGCCAGTGCAAATCGCCAAAATAGACCATCAGATCAGGCGCAGCGCCGTTGACCTGCGTGTAGACTTCCTGCGGCCTGATCGCGCGGGTGTTGAGCTTTTCGCCATTCGCGCCAGGGATGGCTTCCAGCGCCGCCGCCAGTTCATCCCGTACCTGTTCATAGGCGGCTGCCGGGATAATGCCCTGAGGTTCGCGTCCAGCGACATTCATGAACACCCGCCCATAATACCCGCCCGATCCCCACGCCTTTGTGCGCGACCAGTCGATCTCCGCATCCTCGAAGCGCATCAACTGACCTTCTGGCGGAGGATTTTTCAGCGCCAGCCAGCCTTCCCGCCACAGCCACTCATTCAGGCAGATTCCGCCGTCCATGCGCGTCACGCCATGATCGCTGACGACCAAAACGGTCACGTCATCGCCTGCCAGTTGGAGCAACTGCTGCATGTGCGAGTCGACCATTTTGTAGTAATCGCGGATGGCATTTGCAAAAAGGCTGTTGGGTTCATAGAGGCGGTGCTGCGGGTCATGATAGCGCCAGAAGCCGTGATGCACCCGGTCAACGCCCATGTTGACGTGCATGAAGAAATCCCAGGGTTTGCTCTGGAGTGTGTGCTTTACCACCCTGAACTGAATTTCGGCAAAGTCGATCAACTGCCGGAGGAGGCCCGCTTTGTCGTCGGTGCGGAAGTCCTTCACATCGAATCGATAATCTGGCGCAACCTTCAGCACTTCCTGCTTGAAGATGGCAGGGTAGGTGAAGGCGCTTTCGGTTCCGGGCGTGAGGAAGCAGCTTATCAGGTGGCCGTTGATGGGGCGCACAGGGTAGGTCTGCGGTACACCGATCACGACTGAGTCGCGTTCTGCTTCTGACAGCCAGTCCCACAGGCGTTTCACGGTGATAGACGCGCCGTTGGCCGTCGTCATTTTGTCGTAGGAGTAATCTGCCCGGTTGCGGAAGCCATACACGCCCAGTACGCCGGGGTCACGGCTGCTGGTCATGCTGGCCCAGGCAGGGACAGTAATGCAGGGGACGGAGGATTCAAGCCTGCCCCATGTTCCCTGCTGCATCAGGCTGCGCAGGGTGGGCAGGTCGTCCTTGAACTGATCGAAAACAAGCTGTGGCCCGGCGCAGTCCAGCCCGAAGACCAGCACACGCGCGGCTTTACGTTTGGGGCGAAACAGACCCATCAAATCGAATCCGATTGTTGCAGCCGATGAACAGGCAGTGGTTTAGCGGTTGATCCCTGAAAACCGTCTGCCAAAGGTGACGAGGATAATGCTCAGGATGTACAGCGTCAACAGCGGACCCATCACCAGCCCCATATTGATCGGGTCGACGGTGGGCGTAATCAGCGCTGCACCGATAGCCGAGCCAACGATGGCGATACGCCAGTTGCGAATCAGGCCGCGCGGCCCCACAAAACCGAGCAGCGACAGGATGAAGAATACCAGCGGAGTCTGAAAGGCCACCCCCATCCAGAACAGCAGCGATGTCACGAAGCTCAGGTAGTTGTCGGCTGTCCATTCGGCCTCAAACAGCGTCGGCTCGATGCTGGCGAGGAAGCTGATGGCGGGCGGAATCAGCACGTACCACGCGAAGGCCACGCCGACGAGGAACAGGACAGTGATGGCCGGGAGCGACATGAAGATGAAACGACGTTCGCGCCGCGTCAGGCCGGGCACGACGAACATCAAGACCTGATACGTAATCAGCGGGATTGCCAGAATCGCGCCGACCAACAGGGCAACGCGGAAATAGGCCACGACTGCTCCGGTCGGCCCCAGTACGCGCAGCCGTTCGGCATAGGGCTGCACCAGAAAGCGCAGCACATCAAAGGCGACGGCCATGCCTACGCCTGTGCCCAGAACCAGCGCTAGAAAGGATTTAAAGAGCCGCTGCCGCAGTTCGTTCAGATGCTCGAAGAAGCCCATCCGCAGTTCGTTGTCCGTCTCTGCCAGGGCGGCCTGAACAGCAATTTCGGTTTCGGGTTCAGGAAGGCGAGAGGAGCGTGGGTTACGCAGGCGCATGGATTAGTCCTCCTGCTTGCCGCTGCCGGACCAAGTTCCGAATCCCGACTGAGTCGGATCATTCGGGGAGGTGGTTGCGGCTTTCTGCCCATTGGCAGAGATTGAAGGGGCGGTCGGCCTCGGCAGCGGCTTAAGGGTGGTCGCTTCTCTGATGGTGCGCTGCTCGGTCTTCATCTGGTCAACCGCCTGCTTTAACGGATCAGAAACAGGTTGCAGCACCTTGCCTGCCAACCGATTGATCTCACCGCGTGTTGGGAGGTCTTTGGGGAGTTCAAGATCGACACCCGCTGCATTGATCTCTTTCTGGATTCCAGCCATCGCCTCTGCCCACATCGCCCGCAGCCGCGCCGTATATTTGCCCATAATGTAGGCCCAGCCCAGCATCCGTTTAGGCCCCGCGATAATCAGGGCGATCATGAAAATCAGCGCAAATTCAATGGGGCCAATGCCCAGGATGTTCATGAGAGGTTCTCCGGGTTCTCCGCATTCAACAACTGGTCAAGCACTGCCGGATCATCAGCCATTGAGCCAAGTACCCCATTCACAAAACGAGGAGTACTTTCAGAGCCGAACAGCTTTCCCAGCTCGACCGCCTCGTCAATTGCTACGCTGACGGGCGTGCGCGTGTTGATTGCGAATTCAAAAATCGCCATCCGCAGAATATTGCGGTCAATGATTGCTACCTGATTCAGCGGGAATTCCGGCGCAAAGCGCTGGATGGTACGATCCAGTCGCGCTTTGTTTTCCATCACACCCGCCACCAACTGTCGCAGATAGCCCAGTGCCTTATCCGTGAGTTTCTGATCGGCCACCTGCCAGTTCAGCACGTCGCCTACAGGATGCCCGGTGCTATCGATTTCATATAAGACCTGTAACGCCACCCGCCGCGCTGCACTGCGGTCGTTATTCGGCGTGGGATGCTCGATCACTTCGCTTTCAACAATATCTTCCGGTTCAAAGTTGAAAGCGCTGGTCGGTTGATATTCGTCCAAAATAACAGCAAGCTCCTGCCCAAAAATAATCAGTTCATTTTCAGTTTACCTTAACTCAACTTCTTTGACTACAGATGATTTACGTCCGACTCGACGCGATTGGATTGTTAAACTTTGGTGAAATAGCGCTGATCTCCGTCAAAAGTCGGAGGTGAAGGGGTTGACAGAGATTCCGAAGGTGTGCTATTTTGTTGGGAGTGCCTAATGACCCGTCATAAACCATTGTGCACTACATACCAACGAAAGGAGCAGCGCAAGCATGGTTTACCAGTACACAGCGTGGATGATCTGCCAGCAGCATATCGCACCGGGAATGCACGGTGACGCTGGACTCGGAAGCGCCAAATCCCATATTGCGCCTGCCCACTGCTAAAACAGCAGTACGGTTCCTGGAAAAACGGAAACCGCAGGCGCCCTGCCTCGCGGTTTTTTTGTCCCCATTCGACGGTGGCAATTGAACGCAGCGCCGCTGCCGGCACGGCTGAACGTGCCCGCTGCCGCGAGGTCGCCAAGGACTTCGTGGTCTTGTGGCGTGCAAGTTCAAAGCGCAGCAAGAGCCTGTCCCGATGGCACAGGGAAGCGACTGACCGCGAAGGTCAGCCAGTCGTGAACACCCAGACAAGAAGGACAACAGTCGATCATGATGCACTTAAACGCCGGGCAGCTCGCCCAGATGCGCCAGGAAGAAATGCGCCGTGAGGCCGAAAATGCGCGCCTCGTCCGTGAAACCAGCACCAGCAGCGAACGGTCTAACGTTCTGCACGGCCTGATGGCTGAGGTCGGACGGCAGATGGTCAGCACGGGGCAGAAGCTCCAGGATCGGCACGGTCAGGTGCCGCGCCTGCAAACGGAAAGCTAGAGGTTGGGACACGGTCGAACGTGTTTCCCATGAAACGATCCTGACGATAAATCGTAATAGGAGTTACGCACTTGAACCTTCGCCCTCTCCCTCAGGGAGAGGGACTTAACCGCTAAAGTGTCCTTCTCCCCCTCTCCTAAAGCGCAGCGACCGAAGCGGTCGGGAGAGGGGGCGCGAACAAGTTCGCGTGGGGGGTGAGGGCAACTGGGTAAGTCCTACGTAATTCAAGTCAAAACCGACAGATCACCGCGTCAAACGCGACCGCGTCAAACGCGAACGAAGGAAAACACAACCATGATGAATCAATATGATCTCGACAAACAGTACCGAGACGAAATGCTGCGGCAGGCGGAGCAGAGCCGTATGTTGCAGCAAAGCCGCAGCGACAAGCCCGGCAGCCAGCTCTTTCGCAGTGTCATGAATGAGGTCGGTCGGCAGATGGTCAGCCTGGGGCAGAAGCTCCAGGAACAGAACAGCGTCCAGCCTGCCGCACAGTGGCAGCCTGAAACCTCAACGCTCTGAACCAGGGTATTGAGGTACAATACCATTAACAAAGTCGAAAGTTTACGTCGAAGCCGGGGGTAGAACCACAATGTACAACAACTATTCGCTCGAATACATCGAGCACCGCCGCGATGAACTGTACCGCGAAGCTGAAAAGGCGCGTCTGGCCGGTGAGGCAGCCCGCCATGAAGCGCTCCGCAGTGCCTATAACGTCCTGATGGCTGAGATTGGCCGTCAGATGGTCAACCTCGGTAATCGTCTCCAGGAACTCGACGAGCCGGATAACAACTTCTCGCGCTCCTAACAGTGCTCGGAGACTCTGATCCAGACAAAAAACATCGTCATATGCTTGGACGATGTTTTTGATTTCCCTCACACAGGCGGTGGCAGTTCGTTGGGTAACTGCGCCAGCCGATTTTCCAGCACGACCGAGACGCGCGGGGTTTCCTGCTGTGCCGTGAACCACAGATCAAGCTGGGCACAGACCTCCGCGCTGAGCAGGAAGATGCAGGCCGCCAGATACACCCACAGCAGCAGAACGATGACGGTGGCGATGCTGCCATAGACGAACTGGAAGTTGGCGAGGTTGGTCAGATACCAGCCGAACCCGGCCTTGGCCGCTTCCAGCCCCATTCCCCCCAGCAGTGCGGCAGGCCAGATTGCATCCCAGTGCACCCGCCGTGCCGGAATATAACGGAACAGCAGCACGAAGATGACCATGTTCAGCCCAAGCGGCAGCAGCAGCGACCCGATGGAAATCCAGACGCTCGGCGTGGCGATCAGCACTGCATCGACCAGGCTGAGCAGTCCCGACGTCATAAAGGAGGTGATAATCAGCACGATCAGCACCAGCGTCATCAGGAAGCCGAGCAACCGCTGCCGCCACAGGCTGCGGCTGGTGGGCACCTGAAAAATCTGGTCGAGCGCGTCGGTAAAATTGGAGAACAACCCTAACGCCGACCAGATCAGGCCGAGCAGCGCGACCAGACCAAACGACGAATTCTGCTGGAGCGCCTGCGTGACGCTGTCGCGCACCAATTGGATGGTGGCGCTTTCCTCCGGCAAAAAGAGCTGAAGGCCGTTGGAAATCTGTTCCTGCGCGATGGTGGGTTCGAGAATGCGGCTGACCCCGATTGCCAGCAGCAGCGTCAGCGGGAAGACCGAGAAGACCGCGTAATAGGCGAGGGCAGCAGCCTGCCGCGTGCCGTTGTCCTTAAAGTTGACGATTGCCCGCCACAGATGCGCCGGGAGCGCCCGCCAGCGCGGTTCGATTCGCATCCACTGGCGCGTGATATAATCAAGCCGCAGTTGGATGCGCGCTTGCCAGTCCAGCACCCTTTCCTTCCAATCCAAAGCGACCATCCTTGAATAGTTGCGTCCGAAAGAGGCGTATGACCTCGATTTGTCGTGCGACGGTGACACATGATTATAGCAGCACAACGAGCATTGATCTTTGACTTCGGCGGCGTCCTGATGAAAACGGTTGATTATGCGCCGCGTCATGCCTGGGATGCACAGCTTGGTCTATCACCGGGGAGCGTGGAGCGCGTGGTGCATGGCAGCGAAAGCTGGCGCCTGGCGCAGTGTGGACAGCTTTCCACCGCCGATTACTGGCAGGACGTGGCGCAGCAGTTAGGATTGTCGCAGGCACAGGTGGAGCAGTTAGCGGTCGATTTTTACAGCGGCGATCAATTGGATATGGCGTTGATCGACTATCTGCGGCAGGTGCGGCGCATGAGTCATCCGGTGGCGCTGCTGAGCAACGATGTGGCGGAACTGACGGAGAAACTGCGGCGCAACGGCATCCACGACCTGTTCAATCCGCTGGTGATTTCGGCGCAGATCGGGGTGATGAAACCGGCACCGGGTGCCTATCATGCTGTTTTGAAGGCGCTGCATCTTCCGGCTGAAGCTGCGATTTTTGTCGATGATCGGCTGGACAATGTGGAAGGGGCGCGGCAGGTGGGGATGCAGGCCATCCATTACACGCCCGATGTAGCGCTGATTCCGCTGCTTGATGCCTTCATGAGTGGTTCAAACCGTTAACGGATGCACGTGAAATGGAAAT
>JANRLJ010000189.1:0-48739 GCA_033762735.1 bacterium
TGAAACCAAACACTTGGCACAGGCCAAGCAATTGGATACGCTCTTTGAACAACCTGACAGGGTGTTAGCTAGTCCCGATGAAGCAGCAGAAAAAATCGTCGGTTAAGTCACCCGTGTCAGATGAAATCTTGTCTAATACACGTTATCAACAGAATCGTTGTGCCCTCCGCGTCTCTGCGGTTGAACGTTGTTGCGTTTTTTGAACAATTATTTCTTCAGGGGACAAAAAAATGATCTTTTCCAACCGCTATAAAGCGCTGGTCGTTGGGCTGTTTCTGTTGTTCATGCTGCTGCATCAGGCGGATCGTTTACTGATTGGGCAGGTGCTCGCGGACGTGCAGCGCGACTTCCGCATCAACGACGCACAGGCGGGTGCGATTGGCACCGGGGCGCTGGTCGTCGCTGCGATTTTTTACCTGGTGTGGGGCTATCTCTATGACCGCTTCGCCCGCGCAAAACTGCTGGCGCTGGCGTCTTTCCTGTGGGGCATCACCACCGCCCTGAGCGCGGTCGTGACCACCTTTCCCGCCTTTCTCGTCACACGCAGTTCGACCGGGATCGACGACGCCAGCTACCCCGGCATCTACAGCCTCGCGTCAGATTATTTCCCGCCCCGTACACGCGGCAAGGTGTATGGGCTGCTGCAAATCACCGGGCCGCTTGGCTTTGTGGTCAGTCTGGTGCTGGTGCTGGCGCTGAAGGACGCGATTGGCTGGCGCAGCCTGTTCCTGCTCACGGGTGGACTGGGCATCGTCGTCGGGGTGCTGATTCTGCTGTTCGTGCGGGACGTGCCGCGCGGCAGCGCCGAACCTGAATTGCAGAACGTCGCGCCGGAGGAGCTGCCGACGTTCGAGTTTAACTGGGCGGTCTTCCGCGCCATGCTCCAGCGGCGGACGCTGCTCCCGCTTTATCTCCAGGGCTTCTTCGGCATTTTCCCGTTTAACGTGATTACGTTCTGGTTCTTCACGTATCTGGAACGGGAACGCGGCTACGGTCAGGAGATCGTCTTCCCGATCATGCTGGCGGCGGTGGTGATGATGGCAATCGGCGCGGTCGTGGGCGGCGCGATTGGCGATGCCCTGTTCAGGCGAACACCGCGTGGACGGCTGACCATGTCGCTCACGGGCGTGACGCTGGCGATGGTGCTGCTGTTCGTCTCGCTCAATCTGCCGCAGGACACACCCACCGTGCTGTTCGGCGCGATGCTGGCGCTGACCGCCTTCTTTACGCTTTTCTCCGGTCCGAACGTGGTCGGCACGGTTCACGACATCACGGTGCCCGAAGCGCGGAGTTCAGCGCTGTCGGTGCAGTACTTCATCGAAAATATCGGCGCGGCCAGTGCGCCGTTTCTGGTCGGGGCGCTGTCCGAAAGTATGGGAATCAGCCGTGCCATTATTCTGGTCTGCACGGGGACATATGTGCTGTGTGCGCTGTTTCTGGTGGTCGCCCTGCGCAGCGTCCCCGGTGATATCGCCGCCATGCAGGCGCAGATGCAGCAGCGGTCGCAAGAGCGCGAGGCGGTGGCTGGGTGACTCATCTCTAAGTACAAGCAAATTGAAACCGCGGGGTGATAAACGTGTGTCTGAGTTCAAAAACTCATCGCTCATTGCTCATCGCTTCTTTTACTGTACTTGGAACTTACGCATTAAGGGCAGGTTTGAAACCTGCCCCTGCCAGAAAACGAGTCTGAAGCGCGTTCGTCCTGACTTCTCAGAACGGCTGATGCGCCAGCGCCGCGACCTGCTCCGGCGGGACGTGCCCATAATGCAGCGCGATGGCAAATTCCATCTCATCCAGCACATTCAGCGAGGGGCTGCTGCCCAGGCTGTCCGTGCCCAGATAGACCGGGACACCCGCCACCAGAAACTTTTCCAGCGGCATCCGCCCACAGCGCAGACGCACATTGCTGCGCGGGCAGTGGGTGACGGCGCACCCCGCGCGTTTAATGCGGCGGATGTCTTCGTTATCGACCTGCACACAATGGACGAGCATCGGTTTGAGATCGAGTACGCCGATTTCGTCCAGATAGGCAATCGGGGATTTCATGGGCGGTTTGAAGTCGCTGCCCACGCTGCGCATATAGTCGTGGATTGGCCCGGTGCCTTTTGTGAAAAGTTCGTACTCCGCCGGGCTTTCCGCAGCATGGATGGAGAGGGGCAGCGCTTCCCTGCGGGCATAGTCGATCAACTGCGGCCAGAAGGCCTGACTCACACTGTAGGGGGTGTGGAAGGCAAAGCCGATCTGGATATCGCCGTGCGCCCTGCTGCGCCAGCGGTCAATCAGCGCACGAGCCGCTTCAAATTTGATCTGCGCCCGTTCAGGGGTATAGCCGCTGGTTTCCACATAGACCGTACCGCGCAGCCCCGAGTCCAGCAGTGGTTCGATGCTGGCGCCCGTGCCGCTGATGTCGCCCACCATCGTCGTTCCGCTGTCGATCAAGGCCTGGATTCCACGCTCAGCGGCGGCGCGGCTGATCTTCAGGCGGGTCTCGCCCAGTGCCACATTTCGCTTTGAAACGGCGTTATAGAGCCAGTCGGTGAAGTCCCTGCCCACGACACCGGGAAGCTCGTCGGCCATGTAGCCCTGTTCGAGATGGGTATGGGCGTTCACGATGGGGGTGACGGCGTGGATGGCCTGCGATTGGCTGTCGTAGATGCCATAGGTCGTATCCAGACCGGTCATTTGCAGCACATCGCGCACCCGATCTGAGGGGTGGGCGATGCGCACGGTGCCGGTTTCCTCATACAGCCGCCGCAGCATCTTCAAGCCCGATGTGCTGATATACTCCACTTCGGCCAGATTCAGGATGATCTGGTGTTTGTCCCTGGCGAGTTCGCGTTCCAGCGCGTCCATCATGACATGCCGTGCGGTGCTGTCCATGCGGCCATGTACCTGCATCAGAGTGACCGGGCCGATGCGCTGTGTTTTGATTTTAATCATAAAGTGAATGTCGCTTAAGCTGCCTGCATTATGATGTATGATTTTGTGGTTTGAGTTCCGCAAGATGAAATTATTGTAACATGCTCGCCACAGCCAGTGGCAACAATATCAAGCAATTTTTGCGAGTTTTGAAAACTGGTCGAAATCGCTGTCGATTTGGTCGAGTCTCGTTCGTCGTCTGTGTAGAAGCGCGAGATGAACTCGCCAAAACAACCACAAAAGGAGCAATTACTATGCGTTATCTGGTACTCATCTACAACAGCGAAGCCGCCTTGAATGCCCTGAGCGAAGAAGAACGCGGGGCAAACTGGGCGGGCTACGGCGCGTTCAATGCGGAAGTGGGTCAGCGCGGCGTGCTGCGGGCGGGGGAACCGCTGCAGCCTTCCGCCACCGCCACCACCGTCCGCGTCCGCGATGGCAAGACTCTGACCACCGACGGCCCGTTCGCGGAGACTCACGAACAGCTCGGCGGTTTCTATCTCCTCGACTGCAAGGACCTGGACGAAGCCATCGAACTGGCGGCCAAAATCCCGGACGCGCAGATGGGCAGCATCGAAATCCGCCCGATTTTCGAACTGGGCAACAACCGCCCCTGAGCGACCGGGGGAACCGCGAGGCGTAGGGGCGCACCGGTGTGTGCGCCCTTGCCTGCACGACAAACACCGCACATTATCAGATTCATATTCACCATCCACAGGGACACACCACATGGGGGAAACCGTCCAACAGATCGTCGAGCGCACTTTCCGCGAAGAAGCCGGGCGCGTGATCGCCGCGCTCATCAGCGCCCTGGGCGATTTCGAGCAGGCTGAGGATGCCCTGCAGGACGCCCTCATCATCGCCCTGGAACGCTGGCCGCAGGACGGAATCCCCCACAACCCCGGCGCATGGATCACCACGACGGCCAAGCGCCGCGCCATTGATAAACTGCGCCGCGCCAACACCTACGAGCGCAAACAGGCGACGCTGCAGGCGCTGGCCGAAATGGAACAAGGCGAAGAAGACGATGACATGCATATCAACGCGATTCCCGATGAGCGGCTCAAGCTCATCTTTACCTGCTGCCATCCCGCGCTGGCTTTAGAAGCGCAGGTGGCGCTCACGCTGAACACGGTTGGCGGGCTGGCGACCCCGGACGTAGCGGCGGCCTTTCTCGTCCCGCTGCCGACGATGGCGCAGCGGTTGGTGCGTGCCAAGCGCAAAATCCGCGACGCAGGCATTCCCTACCGGGTGCCGCCGCCGGACGCGCTCAATGAACGGCTGGACGCGGTGCTGGCCGTGATCTACCTGATCTTCAACGAAGGCTACACGGCAACGACAGGTGACGCGCTCATCCGGCAGGAACTCTGTGCGGAAGCGATTCGGCTGGCGCGGCTGGTGGTTGACCTGATCGAGGCCGAACCGTCTATCCCACCCGAACCGGAAGCGCTGGGGCTGCTGGGGCTGCTGCTGCTGACCCATGCGCGGCAGGCGGCGCGAATTACGCCCAGCGGCGACCTCGTCCTGCTGGAAGATCAGGATCGGCGCTTGTGGGATCAGGACAACATCGCGGATGGGCTGGCGCTCGTCGACCGCGCTTTGCAGATGGGTGCGCCTGGCCCGTATCAGATTCAGGCCGCAATTGCCGCGCTTCATGCCGAAGCCACCCATGCCGAGGAAACCGACTGGCCGCAGATCGCCGCGCTGTATGGACAACTGCGGCGCTTCAATCCGTCGCCTGTGGTGGAACTCAATCGGGCGGTGGCGGTGGCAATGGCCGAGGGTGCCTCCGCCGGGATGCGCCTGCTGGACACGCTGGAAGATCAGGGCAGCCTGAACGATTACTATCTGTTCCACGCGGCGAAGGCCGATCTGCTGCGGCGCGGCGGCTGGCTGGATGAAGCGCTGACGGCCTACGAACGGGCGCTGGAACTGTGCGCCAACGCTGTTGAGCAGGGCTTTTTGCGGCGGCGCATCGACGAAATACGCGGCGCGATTGGTGTTTGAGAAGGCCATGACCTCCGCGCCAACTTGAAACCGACGGAATTATGGAAAAACCAAAACGAACGCGAACAATCGTAGGGGCGACGCGGCGCGTCGCCCGTACAAACAAATTATTCGTGGTCTAATTGATTTCTCCATTAGCGCACCTTTATGAAAGACAAATTCGATGGGCGTGTTTTAGCGCACCGCCCACTTTTCCTCCACCACGCCCATCTGCCAGTTTTCCCAGCGGGCCAGCGTGAACAGAAAGTCTGACAGGCGGTTGAGATAGGGCAGCACACGTTCGTTGAGTGCATCATGTTCCCGCAGCGCCAGGGCACAGCGTTCCGCGCGGCGGCAGACGGTACGCGCCAGATGAAGGTGCGCGGCGACGGGCGTTCCCCCCGGCGAGATAAAATTCTTCAACTCCGGCAGTTCAGCCGTCATGCGGTCGATCTGGTCTTCCAGCCAGGTGATGTTATCTGGCTGGATGCGCACCACGCTGGTGCTGGCAGCGTCCAGCGGTGTGGCAAGATCCGCCCCCAGGTGAAACAACTGCGTCTGGATTTCCGCCAGCCAGATGCCGGTTTGCAGGGTGGGATGCAGCGCCCGCGCAATGCCGAGCACACTGTTGAGTTCATCGACCGTGCCATAAGCCTCCACACGCAAATCGGTTTTCGCAACGCGCCCGCCCGAAAACAGGCTGGTCGTGCCGTCGTCGCCAGTGCGGGTATAAATCTTCATGGGTATCTTCCTCGGTTTTAAAACGCCAGAAACATGCCTCCCATTGTCCCACAGAGTCACCACGCGCTAAAGGATTGGACGCAAAGGCGCCGCTTTTTCTTCTTTCGCACCCCTGCTCTGAATTTGTTCTCTTTCCTTGCATCTCCCTATGAACACTTGTACGATTGTCCAAGGTCAAAAACAGAAGCGCGAAGGGGAAATCGCTCGATGGGTGACGAGTATTACGACGAAGACGAGCTTTTAGAAGAATTTGAACTGGAAGGCTACTGTATGCGCTGCCGCGAGACGGTCGAAATCCTCGACCCGCAGGCCGTATGGACGCGCAAGGGGATGCCCGCCGTGCGTGGTGACTGCCCCAACTGCGGCGGCACGGTCTTCCGGATGGGC
Organism: bacterium; assembly: GCA_033762735.1. Classification (GTDB taxonomy): domain Bacteria; phylum Chloroflexota; class Anaerolineae; order Aggregatilineales; family Phototrophicaceae; genus JANRLJ01. The sequence continues at coordinate 6,034 of JANRLJ010000189.1, forward strand.
AAGACCGATCTGCATCAGGCGAATGCGCGTCCGGCAGCGGTGGAAGTGGGCGGAGATGGCCGCCGCAAACAGCCAAAACTCGCCCGTGATACCGTGTATGTAGCCTTCGCGCCGGAAGATGAAGCCCTGGCGCAGCAGATCGCGGCAGATTTGAACAATACAGGCGTGGCGGCCTGGCTGCATGAGCCGGACGACGGCGAGGTCGCGTGGGCGGGTGGGGTACACCCGGCCTTGAAGGAGTGTGCGCGTCTGTTATATGTGCTCTCGCCTACGTCTCTGAACGCACCGGATGTGGAAGCGACGTGGAAATTCTTCAAGGAGAAGCGCAAGCCTGTCGTGATCGCGCAGGTCGCCGCCGCCGAGCCGCCCGACGCCATCCGCCGCAGCCCGCGCTTCGACCTGGCAGGCGATTATAAAACTGCCTTCCGTCAGATGGTGCAGGCGCTCAGCGAATGAAAGCGCGTTGTTTCGTAGGGGCGGGTTTGAAACCCGCCCACGTTCCCACAGGCGCACGTTTTGCGTCCTAACGCGCGAAGTTGGAATCGCCCACCAGCCGAACCACATAGATCAGAATCACCGCGCCGACCACCCCGGCCAGCACCGAACCGATCAGCCCACCGCTGCCGATGCCAAACAGGCCGAACACCAGCCCGCCGACGATGCCGCCGCCCAGGCCGAGCAGCGCGTCACCGAGGGGGCCGTAGCTGCGACCGCGCAGCAGTTTGCCCGCGATCCAGCCGATGAGCATCCAGATCAGCACGGTAAAGATCAGGCCGACAATCGGCCCCACTACGGACGTAATCAGGAAAATCAGCGCCAGGACTACAAGGACGCCAAATGCAAGCTGTATCATGATTGTGCTCTCTCCATCGTTCGTTCTATATGATTGAATACGCGGGGATGAGAACAAAGTTGCGCTGATCGGCCAATCATTAAAGCGTTTTTACAATGGAACAATCAAAACAAACGCAATCGTAGGGGCGACGCGGCGCGTCGCCCGTACAAAAAGCAGGCGTTGAAGCTTTTACAGAATATCCCCGCCCATGCAGTCCCACGCGCCGAAGTCGAACAGTTCGGGCGGAGTCGCATCCCCAAGCGGTTTCACGGTGAGGTAATACGGGCTGCGGCTGATCGGCTGTGGCAGGCGCAGCCCGGCCTGCTGGAAAGCGCGGCGCAGGGCAGATCGCGGCGTGGTCAGCACATGCGCAAAGCGGAGGCCTTCTCCCCAGGCGGCCTTTGCCCAGGCACGGAGCAGCCCCGGCAGATCGTCGCCATAGGCACCCAGCACCGCCGCACCGTGAATCCCCCCCAGCGTCACCGGACGATAGGCCACAATCCCGCGTATCAGGCCGTACTGCTCCCACAGCCCGAAGCGGTAGCGCCGGAAGGGATGCGCCGCGTAGCGATGGGCGATGCGTTCGGGCGCAGTGTCGAAATAAATGCCGGGGCTGGCGACGGGTGGGAAACAGGGCAGTTCGAGCGGGAGTGTGTCGGTCAGGTAAATGTCATCACGGTGGCGCACTGAAAGCGGATTGAACCACACCAGCGACGGCCTCAAGCGCCCAACCACCTGATAGCCATATCCTTTGCTTTTGCGGTCAACCTGCACCCCTTCCGCATTGGAAAAGCCGAAGCCCGCGATCCCCCCCGCCGCCTGCACGCGCTCATAAACGGGCTTGCTCACCTGCTTAATCATGCCCTGGCCGCGATACTCAGGATGCACGGACATATTCAGGCTCATCCCCGCCCGCCTCAGCCCAGGCGACCCCGGCAGGCGCAGCGGCACCATCAGGCAGGCATACTGCGCGGCCAGCGTGTCGCCGTCAAACGCACCGCAGGCGATCACGTCGTACCCATCATGCAGCCAGTCGAGCAGGAGGCCCATGTCGTCGGGTGTGCGCTCGAAGGTCAGTGCCAGCAAATCGGCCCACGCTGCGCGGTCATCCAGGGTGAGGGCGCGAACTTCCATCGTGATTTCCCCCTGTTGCGAAAGGTTTGAACCGCAGGGATTTGGTGTCCCTTTCCTGATGGTTCAACGCAAATTATAAGCGTCGGGTCCCGCGCCCCGCCCACCGTTTGCCCTACGGTCTGTGGTCAATTTACTCATGCAAAGCAGTTGTCGATGCTTTGCCGGTAATTCGCCCTCACCCCATAAGCGCAGCGACACCCTCTCCCTCAGGTAGAGGGGCTTAAAAATCAGCCTTACTCTTTTCAATCTAAACGCAGCGAGGGGTTGAGGTCTGTTACCTGAAATTAGTCACTGACCTTACGTAGACTACGACTGCTTGCCCTCACTCTATAAGCGCAGCGACACCCTCTGCAAGAGGCGCTTTCCCTCAGCGAGAGGGACTTGCTCTCGCAGGACGCTCTTTCTCCCCGTCTCCTAGCGCAGCGGTCGGGAGAGGGGGCTGGGGGGTGAGGGCTAGTGCGTAACAACAGTTAGTCATTACCCCGTTCCAGCACCACGCCAACCGCGCCCGTGTTATTGCCGCCCGCATGGGTGACGATCAGCGTGTAGGTGCCGCTTTCTGGAACGGGAAAATTCACGATGCGCGATTCCAGCACGGTATTCGACAGATCATAATCGTCGTTGTGGATCAGCGGCGTTCCGTCCGGCGCAAGCAGGACGATGAGCGTATCCACACCATCCGGTTCCGGCACAGCACTCAGGGTGATCGTCTCGCCTTCCCGCAGTTCCAGCGGCAGGCGATAAACACGGCCATAGACCATTTCCAGCGTCACGATTTCATCCGTCTCCAGCGCGTCACCTTCGATCACTTCCTGTTCCTGGAGTTCGACAAAGCGCAGCGCATCCTCGGCGGCAGGCTGATCTTCACCCAGGATGCTGCGGCAGTAGGCACGGCTGATCCAGGCGTAAAGCTGGTTCGGGTCGAGCCGAACCGCCTCGGTGAATTCTTCCATCGCCGCCGCACAATCGCCGTCTGCCAGCAGCGCCGATCCCCGATCCAGGGCAGTTTGTGCCGCTTCACTGTCGGCGGTTGGTGTAATGCGAGCGGAACTGGCCGCTACTTGAGTAGCGGTCGCCGCGCGAGTTGCGGTCGCTACATGCGTAGCGGTCGCCCTGGGGGTCGAGGATGGGCGGCGGGTGCCTGTCGGGGCAGGCTGTGCCGTCGCCGTCAGTGCCATTTCCATAACCTCAATACGTTCCTGCTGAACGGGGTCAAGCTCCCCACCGAGCCGGACGAATTCGCCGTAGTCATCCAGCGCATCCTCGAAATTGCCCAGCGCATGGTGCGCGTCTCCTCTGGCGGCGTAAGCATCCCCATATTCGGGCAGCAGCGCAATCGCCTGATCGAAGTCATTCACGGCATCGGCATAGTCGCCGAGGCTGAGGTAGGCCAGCCCGCGCCGATAGTGGCCTTCGGGGAAATCGGGATTCAGTTCCAGCAGACGGTCGAAATCACCCACCGCGAGGGTATATTCACCGAGGAGGGCATAGGCCGCGCCGCGTCCGTTGTAGGGGCGGGGGTGCTGCGGGTCGAGTTCTATCGCACGGGTGAAATCCGCAACCGCCCGCTGGAGGTGATCTTCGATTTCCACCGCATACAGCAGCACCTCGGCGCGGAGCAGATAGGCCAGGTCGTTGTCGGGGTCGAGTTCGAGCAAACGCTCGACATCGGCCAGCGCTTCCTCGCCCAAACCCTGATCGGCGTAAGCGCTCCCTCGTCCCAGCAGGGCATCCGGGTTATCGGGGTCGCTCGTCAGAACAGCATCATACAGCGCGACCGCCTGGGCATAATCCCCGGCGCTGGCGGCGGCCTGTGCGTTTTCCAGCAGATCAGACACATCGGCGGCGGTCGCTGCGACGAAAACGGCGGTGGGGCGCGGGGTGCTGCTGACGGACTGTGTAGCCTCGGCTGTAGCTTCGGTCGCCTCGCTGGTGGAAGCCGCCACGATTGCGGTGGAGTCGGCTTCCTCGGTCGCTGTTTCTTCCAAGAGTTCACCGGGAATACTGGTCTGAATCGACAGCGGCGCGGATGATGATAATCCACTTGAGTCATCTTCCAGGCTGAGCGCGACAATGGCGACAATCCCGATCAGCAGCACCAGCCCGCCAATCCAACTGATCGGCTGGCGGTAGAAGGGTATTTTCGTCGCGGTGGACGGCTCGACCGTGCGGCCACCTGTGATGGTCTGCGCATGAGTTGGCGCGGAGACAGGCGCGGGCGACGACCGGACAGGGGGCACCGTATCCACATCGGGCAGGGGTGGTGCCGCTTGGCTGGCGGCGCGGCTGGCATCCCGGCTGATCGGAGTCGGCATCGGTGGGACTTTGGCGGGCGGCTGATAGGTGAACAGGCCGGTCTGCTCGCCCCGCTGCGACCGGATGGCCGCCTCAAAGCCTTCCGCAAAGGCCGTCACCGAGGGATAGCGCTCGTCCGGTTCTTTGGCGAGGGCTTTTTCCAGCACCTGCGAAATCGCTTCCGGCAGATCGGGACGGAAGCCGTGCGGCGGTGTGGGCTGTTCGTTGAGGTGCTGGTACATCAGGTTATAGGTCGTCTCTCCGTCAAAGGGCATTTTGCCTGTGACGAGGCGATAAACCACCACCGCCAGTGCGTACTGGTCGGCGGCGGGCGTGAGCTTCGTGCCGCGCCACTGCTCCGGCGGCATGTAGGCCGGGGTGCCCATCGCCGTGCCTGCTTCGGTCAGCGTGGTCGTGTCGGCCAGCTTGACGATGCCGAAATCGACCAGAAAGGCACTGCCGTGCGAGTCGAACATGATGTTGGAGGGCTTGATGTCGCGGTGGATGACACCCTTGCTGTGAGCATAATCCAGCGCGGATGCCATCTGCCGCAGCAGTTCCGCCGTTTCGCCCAGCGACGGGAGCACCGTCCCGGCGACGTTCTGGCGCGTCAGCCGTTCGGTGAGCGTCCCACCGCTCAGCAGGCGCATTACGACAAAGGGCACCTCGACTCCATTGGGGAGTTGATGTGTCCCGTAATCATGGATGGTGATGATGTGCGGGTGTTCCAGCGCGGCAGCGGTATGGGCTTCGCGGGTGAAGCGTGCCAGATATTCCGGGTCACGCGCCACCTGCGGCGTCATCACCTTGACGGCCACCTCGCGGTTCAGGCTGCGCTGAAAGCCTCGATAGACCGCGCCCATGCCCCCCTCACCGAGCAGTTCGCGCAGTTCATACTGGCCGAAGGTCTTACCACTGAGAGCACTTATGGGAGAGGTCGGGTCATTAAACATGGTTCTTCATTCAGATGCACGAGCTTCGCTTTTTTATTGTATGCCCAAATAACGCCCCGCGCTTATCGGTTGCGTTTGGGTTCGGTTGGGAAAGCGGGAGAGCAGCCACATTCAATTCCGAAGCACAACCAAAAAAGAAAAGGCAAACCACGAAGGCACAAAGGCCACAAAGACTTTTGTCATCTTCTTCGCGTTCTTCGTGACTTTGTGGTTCAAAAAGTGCTTGATGAAGTGCTCGTATTTTGATAATCGCGCTGGTTTTGGGGGATGCTGCCTGCGCTTGCCTGCGTCTTTACGTTAGAATTAGCGCTGTCGAGGAACCAGGAAAGTGACGATCAACATGGGCATTACCTTTCGATGGGACGACGAGCCGCGCACCCTGCTGCGCTTCACCGCCGAGGGCGAGTGGAATTGGAAGGATTATCACCACATGGCGCGGGTGGCCTCATTCAATATGTTCAACGCAGGCGGTGAGGTGGATGTGATTTTCGATCTGCGCGGCGGGGCAAGGCTGCCATCGGGTGCGGTGGCGCATCTGCGCACGGTGGGCAAGCGGCTCAATGAGCGCATGACCGGACGCGCCGCGATTATCGGGTTGGACGCGGCGACGATACGGCAAATTGCGCCGGATGGGACAGGATCGCTGACGCTGGGCGACCAGACGCTCTATTTCGTGGACGACGACGCGGCAGCATACACAGCGTTGGGGCGAACTGAACATGAGAAATAAAGTCGGCTAGAGGCAAAACGCTGATTACAGAATACTGAGTATAAGGAGATGTCGATGAATTTTCTCAAGAACCTGTTTGGAGGCGGGGGCAAGCCGCAGAACACCAGCGAAGGCGGACGCGCCATTTACCTTTATGTGCGGCCCAAGCGCTGTGACCAGATCGTGCGGGTGCGAATCGACCTGTGGAACGACCTGAGCGAGAACGATGAAGGCGGCGGCTATTTCGTCCGCAAGACCGCGCAGGGCACACGCTGCCCGTTCGCGGCGGAAATCCATGTCAGCTTCGATGGCAAGCGCAATATCACCCAGCAGGGTGTGGAAAATGGCGCGTTTGTGGAAGAAGCTGAGTATGAGGCATGGCTGGCGGCGCAGGAGCAGGGGATGGCATGAAAAGTGTGGTCGCCAGAGGCAAAACCTATCTGATCTCAAAGCATGCCTGGGAAGCGATTCGGCGTATCGACATTGACCTTGAAGATGTTGTACGCATTCTGGAAGCGCCGCGCACGACCACACGACACAAGCATAAAATTGAATATACAGGCTGCTACATGCGGCGTTACGCCAAACAACAGGGGGAAGGCAGTGCTCTGGCGGTCAAGATCGTGGTGAATACTCGCTCGACACTGACAGTGAAAACCGTCCATAATATGGGTGTCTGTGAGGAAGAGGAAGGTAACGGCGATGAAGGTAACGTATGACCCTAACGGCGAGATGCTGTATATCGAGTTGAGCAAACAGTATCCATTCCGCACCGATACGACCAGCGTTCCAGGTCTTGCCATTCTGTATGATGAGGCTGGGCGGGTTTGCGCGATTGAGATTGAGGACGCAACCACGCTGGTGGATAAGCCGAATCGTGTTGATTTTGAATATTTCGCGCCAGACGAGGAAGTCACCAGCGAGGAAGAACACCGCGAGTCGGCGTAAGGGGAAACACAGACATTTATGGTTTCCCGGTTTTTCCTGTTGAGGGGAATAATTTCTGCCGTTCTCTCGGTTGTGCTGGTCATGAGCGCGGTCTGGGCAGGTGGCCTGCTGCAAAGCGACCAGTTCGCCTTTGTGCAGCAGCTTCCCGCGCCGTTCCGTTCGCAGGTCTACCTGCTGGATGCCAGCCGCTATTTCCTCTATCCACTGGCGACGGTGGAAGGCTATATCCAGCGCTTAAGCTGGTCGCCGGACGGCAATACGCTGTATTTTTCCGCGCCGGGCCTGCGCGAAACCGGGGTCGGCTTCGGTCGTGATCTGGCCGCTCTGGATGTGCAGCGGCGGACGCTCACCCGCCTCACCCGCACCCACGACGACTATGAGCCATCCATGTCCCCCGACGGCGCGGCGCTGGCGTTTGTGCGCGTCGAAAATGAGGCCAACATCTACAGCTTTAACGTGCAGACGCGGCAGGTGGCAGCGCTCTATCGCAGCGTCGATCAGGATAGCTGGCCGTCCTGGTCAGGCGATGGCAGCCGATTAGCCGTGCAGGTGTGTGCCCGCTTTAACGGTGTCTGCGCCGTGACGATTGTGACCCTGGCCGATCAGCAGCGCGTCTATCTCTATCCAGAGCGCAGCAGCAGGCCAGCATGGTCGCCGCGTGGGGATGCGCTGACAGTGGAGACGATCAATGAGCAGTTTAACACGGTGCTGGTGCTGCTGCGGGGGAATGGTGCAACGTATGAGCAACGCCCTCTGACGGACGGCGCGTTCAGCGATCATTCCGTCACGTGGTCAGCGGACGGCAGCCACCTCGCCTTTTTGCGTGAGCAGCGTGGTGTGGCTGGAATTCGCCTGATGGTGACGGATGTTGAAGGCGGCAATCCCCGCCCCGTGACTCCACCGTCGCTCCAGATCGCCGCACCCGCCTGGCGTCCCCGGTGATGGCGGGTAGCGCATTCGGCAATACAATGAGAAAAATGTGGACTTGTACAGAGGGTTGAAGATGACCACCCTGCTTGAAACCTGGCTGAGCGAGAAGCACCGCCAGCGAGATTTATCCGCCGCCGACTTCTGGCACATCAGCCAGCTCTCGATTTATGCCGACCGCGTGGTTGAACTCATCGACGGAGAGATCATCGAAATGCCTTCCAGTATGCGCGCGTCAGTACTGGCGCTTCGGCTCGGCAGTATCATTCTTACCTTCGTGGAAGACCGTGACCTCGGTCATGTGACGACGGCAGACGGCGGCTACGACATCAACGAACACAACGTCTTCGCGCCGGATGTCGGTTTCATTTCCAAAACGCGCCTGCCCGAACTCCCGCCGGATGGGTTCAGCCCTGTTCCGCCCGATCTGGCGGTGGAAATCGTCTCACCGTCCGATCTGAAGAACCGCAAAGACCGCATCGAGAAAAAGCTGGAGCGCTACCTTGACGCGGGAGTGCCGCTGATCTGGTACTTCTACGAAGACCGCAAAGAGGTTGAGGTACATCGTCCGCGCTATCCTGTACAAACGCTGACGGTGGATGATGTGCTGGATGGCGGGGAGGTGCTTCCCGGATTTTCGCTGCTGTTGAAAAAGGTCTTCCGGTAAATCATTGCACCGTTGTACAACATGCCTCTTTCCAGAAACGCCCATCCACTCAGGCCTGTTTCCCCTGCACCGCCGCTCCCGCTTCGGCCAGCGTGTCGAGCAGGAAATCCAGATCGGCCTCGCTGGTGCGGAAGTTGACGATGCAGGCGCGTAACGCCTGCTTGCCGTCCAGCATCGTCCCGGTCAGGTAGACCTTGCCTTCCTGCTGCACCCGATTCAGCACCGCGCGGTTAAGATCATCCAGCGCCGACTCTGCCACCCCCGGTGGCGCATAGCGGAAGCAGGTGATGCTCAGCGGGCCAGCGGCGACCAGCCCAAAATCCTCGCGCTCGTGAATGCGTGACTGCAAATAGCCTGCCAGTTCAATGTCCCGGCTGATGAGGTCGCGGTAGCCTTCCAGCCCGATCTGCTGCATGGTCAGCCACACTTTCAGGGCTTTAAAGGCGCGGGTCTGCTGTGGCCCGAACTCGCTGAACCAGGGCAGCGCCCGGTCGTCGCGCAGATAAGGCGGCGTGACGCTGAAGGTGGCGCGCATAGCTTCCGGGTCTTTGACCAGCGTACAGCCGCATTCTATCGGCACATACAGCCACTTGTGCGGGTCGAGCGCGATGCTGTCGGCTTTTTCCAGCCCGGCATAGAGATGCCCGGCCTGATCGGACAGGACTCCGACCGCGCCATACGCCCCATCGACATGAAACCACATCCCCTCATTACGGCAGATCTCGGCGATCTCGTCCAGTGAATCAATCGCCCCGGTGTTCACGGTGCCCGCGCTGGCGGCGATACACACCGGGCGCAGGCCGATCAGCTTGTCGGCTTTGATCTGCACCCGCAGCGCCGTGATGTCCATACGGAACTCGTCGTCGGTGGGGATGTGGCGCAGATAGGCGCTGCCCAGACCGAGCAGTTCGACGGCTTTCTGGATGCAGCTGTGCCCCTGTTCCGAGGTGTAAATCACCATGCGGCGTCCTTCGTTCTGCAAGCCCTGTTTGCGCACATCGCCCTGTGCTTTGACGTGGCGCATGACCGCCAGTGCGACGATATTCGCCATGCTGCCGCCGCTGGTCAGGAGGCCGCCGCTGCTGTCGGGAAAGCCGACAATGGCCTTGAACCAGTTCAGCACGGCATGTTCGACGTATGTAGCGGCATGATCGCCCCCGGCCAGGCTGGCGTTGTGTGCGGCGGCCAGCAGTTCCGCCAGCACCCCCAGCGGCGCGGGCGGTGAATTCACCCAGGCGAAAAAGCGCGGGCTGCTGTTGCCCATCGGGTAGGGCAGAATCTCGCTGAAAACCCGTTCCAGCAGGGCGGCGGGGTCTGCCCCTTCTTCAGGGAGCGGCTGATGATGCAAATGCTGGCGCACATTCTCTGGCAGCGGACGGCGGGCAGGCGCGTCGTGGACATTGGCGAGCAGATCGGCCAGCGCATCAATCGCCTGATAGCCGAGCCTGCGGAATTCGTCGGGGGAAAGATCGAGTGTCATCGTGGGTACACACCGGGATAAGCCGAGTCAATGCCCCTATTGAACCGCAGAGCCAGCGCCAGCGCAAAAAATCCGAAAATAGGGGGGTAGGGGCGCACCCGCGTGTGCGCCCGGCATGATCCATTGGATAAGGGCGGACACATGGGTCCGCCCCTACATCAAGGCCGTTGTCCCTCACATTTCGTGATTTGTCCTTTGCCGCCGAAATTGTTTTATAAAAAAGAGGGACGCACTGCTGCGCCCCTCTCGATAGGTTTACTGCGGCGTCACTTCCGGCGTAACCTCAACCGGCGGTGGCGCGGTTGCGGTCGCGGTTGCGGTTGGAGTCGGTGTCGGCGTAAGCGACGGCGTGAGTGACGGTTCAGGCGTCAGCGTCGGCGGGACGAACGGCTGCACCACGAGCGTGAGGGTATCGCTGGTGGTCTGGCCGTCAGGCAGCACCAGCAGCAGCGTGATCGTATGTGTACCGACTGGCACCATCACCGACGTGCTTGCGCCCGTCCCGATGATGACATCGCCCACCATCCACTGCACCTGCACCACATCCGCTGCCAGCCCCGTTTCCGCCGGAAGTTCGAGCATGCTCAGGCCAGCATCGAGCGTGACGGGGGCAAATCCATCGCCGTCGGTATCGGTGTGAACCTGATCGACACCCGCGTTCGCCAGCGCGTTGATGACCGAGAAGGTGATCGTCGTTGGTGTCCCGGCTGTCCCCTGGGCATTGGCGCGGCTGTAGGCGGTGGCTGTGAGCCGATAGACACCTGGCCCAAGCCGCAGCGGATAGATATTACCGTTCTCGTCCCCGCCTGCCAGGTAGGGTGCGCCGTTCTCCGTTCGATAGGCTGGATTATTGTTCAGGCCGAACCGGATGCTGCCCACCCGCGCCGTCTGTGGAATGACCGCGATGTTGAACTGCGGCAGCGTCGCCAGGTTGATGACCGCGCCGTCGGTGAGCGGGCCGACCAGCGTATCGGTCTGCGCGTTGTAAAGCTGCCAACTGCTGACCGCACCCTGATTCACGACCTGGAAGGTGATCGAACGTGTGCCCAGATTCTCGCCCGTCGCGTTCGAGCGGCTGAAGTTGGTGGCCGAAAGGCGATACGTCCCCGGCGCGAGGTTCAGCCGACCGAAAACGCCGTTCTGGTCGCCCGCGAGGGTGTAGGGCGGGCCGTTCTCAGTACGATAGTTGGGCTGGTCATTCAGGCCGAAGCGGACACTGCCGATATAGTTACTGGTGTTGACCGTCCGAATGGTGTAGTTGGGGTTGGCGAACAGATCGATCACGCCACCATCCGGCAGCGGCGCGATGTCCGCCCCGGTGGAGGCATCCACCAGCATGAACCCGGTGATGCGCTGCGCCAACCCGGCATTCACATACAGCATGAAGGACACGCTGTTTGCTGCACCCTGCGCGTCGGTCGCCGTCAGCACTACGTTGAATTCGCCTGTGGTGGCGGGTGTATACGTCCATGACCAGGTGCCGTTGCCATTGTCCGTAATCGTGCCCAGGCTGGCCGTCAGCGTATAGCCATCACCGTTGGCGTCCTCTACCAGCCCGGTATTCTGCGCCTGTTCACCCAGCACGACCGTCACCGCCTCGCCTTCCACCGTGATGTCGGGCGCGACGTTTTCACCCGGTTCACTGACAATCACCGTGCGCTCGGCCACCGTCTCATTGCCGCTGCTGTCGCGAACCAGCAGCGCGACGATATACGTACCGGGAAGGTTGACGTTGACCGCGTCGCTGTTGATAACGATCTGTGCGCTGAGATCGCCGTCATAGTTGTCTACAGCGCTCCCACCGGGGTCGGTATAGGGCTGGCCGAACGGTACGGTAAGCGTACTCTCGCCTGCCAGCGTCAGCACCGGCGCGGTACGATCCACCACCTGTACGGCGCGTCGCAGGCTGCGCACGTTGTTGTCGTCGTCGCGCACGGTGTAAACGACCTCATACGTCCCGATCACGCTGGTGTTGAGTGCGCTGGTATCCACAATGATGCTGTCGGTGAGATTGACCTGTTCCCCAGCCGCGTTCACATCAAAGGCTGTCGCGCCGGGGTCGTTCAGCGGCGTGAACACATCCAGCAGCAGCGGGTCATCGCCCAGCAGACTGAGGATGGGCGCTTCGCCCTGGCGGAAGACCGAAAACAGAATGTCGCCCACTTCGCGCTTGCTCACCACGACGTAGTAATAGTCGAAGTCGTCGCTCTCATCCTGAAGATTGTGTTCTACGTCAAACTGGATGGTCGAGGTATAGGCCGCTGAACCACCCGGACGCTCGAAGTCTTCACCCGGTTCGCTGGGGGCTTCGTCGCTGTCGTCGTTACAGGCCACCCAGTCCAACACCTGCTGTGCGCCGTAGAAATCGAGGTTTTCGTCCTCTGGCGCTTTCAGGATAATCAGGATGGTGTCATGGTCAGAGCCGCGTGTGGTGGCGAAGATGGCCGAACGCCCCGTCGCGAATATCCCCGAACGCCCGGTGGCGAAGATGGTAGAGTGACCGGTGGCAAAGATGGCCGAACGCCCCGTCGCGAATATCCCCGAACGCCCGAAAAGTTCGGTGCGGTTGTTGTTGAAGCGCTCTTCAAGAGTCCGGCAAAGTTCGCTGTCGTTTGGCTCTGGCACAAACGGCGGCACTTCCGGCTCATACTGCGTGATGGACGGAATCGGCACCGGGACGACGCCCTGTGCATTCGGGATGCCGGGTGTGACGACCTGAAGCACCTGATCGGGCGTGATCGCACTGGCGGTGGTCGCCTGCCCCAGCGCAGCATCCAGCGCGGACTGATGCACACTGCGCACGGCACAGGCCAGCGTCGTCTGCGGCGTGAGGTCTTCTATCGATAACGTTGTTTCGCTGCGATTGGCGGTGCGCCCGATCACCGTCGTGTTGGTGCCGTTGAGCAGGTCGTTCTGCGTGGGCGCACACACCACCTCGTAGTAGCCCTGGCTGGCCGCGCCCGCCGGGTTCCAGGTGAAGGTGGCGTTCACGATGGTCGCGGGGCGCTGCGTCTCGTCCGCAATTCGCACATCCGCCGACACGGGCGGCGCGGGGGGCGGGTCGAGGTAAACGTCCACCTGCGCATTGGTCGGAGCGACGGTCTGGGTGCTCTGCCAGCCGGGGTTGCGCCCATCGAGGAAGGCGATCACCGCCGGGTTCGTCTCGAACAGCAGGTTATTGTTGACCGAGAAGGCCAGGGTATCGAACGCCATATCCCCTGAACCGCCTAAAACGATGTTGACGATGCTGTCGGGGATGTTGCCCGTGAGCAGATTGTCCGACACATTCAGAAATTCCAGGTTGTTGTTGCCGATCCACTCCGGCAGGCTCCCGTTGATCTGGTTGGAGGCCAGGCGCAACACTGACAGTTGGGTAAGGTTCTGATAGCTGTCGGGAATCGGCCCCGGAACGTTCAAGCCCGTGATGGACAGGTTGGTCAGGGTCGTGAGGTTGCCGATTTCCGGCGGCAGCGGGCCAGCGGGGTCATCCGGGTCGTAGACGAACTCCAGACTGAGAAATCGGAGTCCCTGCGGGGAAAGCCGTCCCATCTGCCCGATCTCAGCAGGAATTGGCCCGGTAAGCGCGTTGCCCGTGATACTGAAGTTTTCCATACGTGCCAGATTGCCGATTTCCGGCGGCAGCGGCCCGGTCAGAAGGTTGTTGGAGAGGTCGAGCCAGCGCAGATTTTCAACAGAGGCAGCGTCAAACAACGCGCCGGGGTTCTCCCAGGTCAGCTGATTGCTGCTTAACACCAGGGACACCATTGTGCCCTGCTGTCCCAGGGTATCTGGGATATTGCCCGATAGTCGGTTGTTTTGCAGGCGAATATCCGCAGCAGGACTGTTGCCCAGTTCCTCCGGAATGCTGCCGATCAAGGCATTATCATTCAGCTCCAGATAGGTGAGTTCACTCAGATTACCGATTTCAGACGGAATGAAACCCGTGAGCGCGTTGTTGGAAAGATTGAGGCCGACCAGGTCTGTAAAGAGGCTGATCTGCGGCGGGATGGTGCCTGTCAGGTTATTATTCGGCAGAGCAAGCCAATTCACATGCCCGCCGAAACAGCTTACCCCTATCCACCCACAGGGCAGATAGGTCTCCTGCTTGAAGATCGGGTTGAAGGCCGCACCGCCTCTGGCATCTAAAAAGTTGTACAAAACGACCGTTGGCTGCGATGTGGCGCGCACGGTCATGAAATTGCCGCTGATGCTGTAGAACAGGGAGCCATCCCCGCTGAATTCAACACGATCAAATCCAGGAGCAATGAAGCGTTGATTCTCGGTTGCTTCTGTGCCATTCCAGTTCCACAGAACAAGTTGAGTATTGCTCGTTGTCAGCAGATGTGTGCCAGCAGGGCTGAACGCCACGTCCACGACGGTGCTGTCGGTCTGTGGCACAGAAACTGTCGTATCCTGCGTTTCGGCATTCAGCCACACCAGGGCGAGATCAGACCCCGGCGAATCCGCCTCTCCGATCAGGATGGTGTTGTCGTCCGGCCCATAATCCACCGACGTGAAGGACGTGGTGGGCAGGTTGATCTCGTTGACGATGTCGAGGGTTTCCAGTTCGTAAATTCGCGCCAGGCCGTCGCCGTTCACGATGACGAAATTGTCTCCGTCCGGGCTGATGTCCACATCATCGATTTCGACATCCACCAGGGTTGAGCGTTCGTCAAAGATTCCAAACCGATTGTTGAAGCGGTAAGTATAGAGGAAACGGCTTTCGCCGAGCGCTTCGATCAGCATCCAGTCGCCGTTATAATCCCAATCCAGGATGTCACTCGGCAGGCCAAGATTGGTGAGTGTCACTTCCTGTCGGGTGCTGAGGTTGAGTACTCTGATCGTCCCGCCTTCGCCGCTGTTACCCGCGAAGGCAACGCGGTTTCCATCACGGCTAAAGCGCACTGCGTCCACGTCAAGCAGATCACCGTCCGGCAAATCGGATGAAGTGCCCGTTCCGCTTTCTGCATTCAGGATGCTGAACGTGTTACCCGCCTCGGCATCTTCATTGGCCGTCACCAGCAGGCGCGTATCGACCACCTCCTGCCAGCGGGTGTTGGTCGTCCACGTATCGCCGCCAGTGCTGTTATAAAGCACCTGAAGCGCCAGACATTCTTCCAGCGAAATGCCGTTTTCCGCCTCGCCCTGGCAGAAGGTAGTGAGGATGGGTGGGGTGGTCTGTGCCGGGTCGCTGAACTCGCTGAACAGGTCGTCCTCCTCGCCGAATGCGTCATAAACCAGCCGAATCTGGAAGGTGTAATCGATGCCCGAAAACAGCCCACCGACCACGATTTGCGTTGTGGCAGCATCACCTGTTCGAGCCAGCAGTTCGGGCGCGTTGTTGTCGAAGTTGCCCCATACCTCGTAAAAACCATTGGCGGTAAAGGCGGGACTTGCCCAGTTCAGCCGAACGCTGTTGGCGTTCAAAGCAATCGCCGTGAGGCCGATTGGTTTCAGCAGTTGGGTCGTCTCCCACTCAGGATTGCGCAGGTTCAGCCAAGCGACAACATCCGGGTTGGTGGGTGCGAAGCGGTTGAAGTAGAGCTTCACGTCGCAGTCAGCGGAGAAATCCACCGGTTCGCAGAGGATGCCTTCCAGCCCGCTTAACTCCGTGATAGAAGCGGGCACCTCGCCCGAAAAGTAGTTGTTGCGTATGACAAAGTCATCCAGGTTCGGCAGCCGCTGGCCGAGATCGACAGGCAGCGGGCCGGAAAACTGATTGTAATCCAGCCACAGTACGGTGATCGTCGGTGGCAGTGAGGGAAAACTGCCTTCAAAATGATTACGGCTCAAGATCAGCCATTGCAACTGAAACAATCCAAGTGTGCTTAAATCCGGGATGTCTCCTTCGAGATTATTGTCGCTGAGAAGCAACCGATTGAGATAGGTCGATTGTGAAATATCGGGAAAACCGCCTGAGAAGTTGTTGCTGTACAGATAGGCCAAAATGAGTGTGGATGGGAATGGGGGGATAGATCCACTAAAGTTGTTGCCATCTGCAATCAAACCAGACAGACCGTTTGGCAAGGGTGGTAATGAGCCAGAAAGAGCATTGGCACGAATATTAAGTTCAATCAGTCCCGCCGGAAAAGCCGAGATTGTCCCGCTGATGTTATGGAAACTAATGTCCAGTTCGACTAAACCAGCAGGCAGCGCAGGCAGTGTGCCGCCCAGCCCGGCATAGTTGAAGATCGTGTTCGGGATGCGCAGCACTTCCAGCGCGGAAGGCAGCGATGTGGGGATATTGCCTGTCAGCCGCGCTCCGGTCAGGTCAAGCTCGACCAGACCGTTCGGCAGCGCAGGCAGCGCCCCCGACAGGCTGCGATTGTCATCCGCCAGGAAGGCGGTCATCGTGGGCGGCAGCGCAGCGGGCAGCGACCCGTTCAGGCGGTTCTCGCCGACATCGAAGGACTTCAGCGCGGCGGGCAGCGTCGGAATGTTCCCGGTGAGGTTGTTCCCACGCGCATTAAACGTGACCAGGCTGGTGGGCAGGGGACGGATATTCCCAGAGAAGTTGTTAAACGAAATGTCCAGCGTGATCACGGTGGACGGCAGCGGTGGAATGCTGCCGCTGATGCGCGCCGTGCCGTTCCCGCGCAGGTTGAGCGTCTGCAGCGCCGTGAGGTCGATCAGTTCGGTTGGCAGAGTTCCGCTCAATCCGTTGTTGCTCAGTTCAAGGCCGAGGACGTTGTAATCGCCATCGCAGATCACGCCGCGCCAGGTGCAGGGGGCGGGGCTGGCGACCCATTCCGTACCGCTTGCGAAGTCGCCTTTATCAAGCCAGTTGGGGCCGCTGGTGCTTTCGTAGAGCGCCACCAGCGCCTCGCACTCGTCCTGGCCGACGGTGTTGACGATGCGCGGGTCAAAGCAGCCGATAAAGCGCCCTTCCGCAGCGACGGCCTGTTCCACCGCCTGCTGCGGGTCAACACGGCGGAAGATCAGGTTGCTGCGGGTGTCGCGCACCGGAATACCCGTGTAGCGGAAGATGCCCTCGGTGCGGTCGGGTTGCAGGGTGGGGACAGCCTCGCGCATCAGCGCCGCCACACCTGCCACATGGGGCGCGGCCTGCGAGGTTCCTGTGCCCTGGGTCGCGCCGCTGGTGCCATTCTGGTTGGTGGAAAAATCCCGCGCTGTAATGGCAACACCGGGCGCCAGCACATCCAGCAGCGGATTGCTGTTGGTAAAGCAGGCGACCTGATCGTTGAGCGACCCTGCCGCCGGAGCCAGATCGTAGCAGGACGGCCATGCACCGCCGTTGAGCTGATAGTAGGTGCCTGTAGCGGGCTGGCGGGGCACCGCGCCCGATGTGGGGTCATAGACCGCGCCGACCGCGATCACACCGGGCAGGCAGGCCGGGGCACTGATACCGTTGGTGCGCCCCTGGTTGCCGGTCGCCGCCACGACGATGACATTCTGGCTGCGCAGACGGTCGATCACCTGGGTTTCAAGCGAGGTGCCACCGCTCACACAGGCGGTCGCGTCGCTGAAAATCTCCGCGCTGCCCAGGCTCAGGTTGACCACATCGACCGACAGCGCACCGGAAGCGTTCTGGTCAGCAATCCAGTTCAGGCCGCGAATCCAATCCGACGTCAGGCCGCGCCCGTAACGGTCGAGCACACGCACCGCCACCACCCCGGCATCAGGGGCAACCCCTTCCGGCCCGGCGATGATGGCCGCCACGTTCGTCCCATGCAGGCTGCGCGGATTACTGCCAACAGGTTCGGGATCGGCATTGTTGGAGCTTTCCGCATAAGTGATGTTTGATCCTACTACACTCACAATACAGCCGCCGGGGTTCACAGGGCCGCTGATAGGTTGATTGATGGGTTGGATGAAGCATTGTTCGGCAACTGCGGGAATGCGCGTGGTATCGACGCCTGTATCGACGACGGCCACCTGCACGCCCTCGCCTGTGTAATCGGTGTTGTTGAAGCGCAGCGACCGGACGGTATCCGCCGCGGCTTGCAAATCGGCCTCGGTCACATCACCGAACGCCTCGACGGGCTGGTCAATGTACACGCGCACGACCGCCTCATTCGCCCGCAGTGCCGCCAGGCCTTCCGGTGTAAGCACACCCGAAACCGCGCCCAGTCCGGCGAAAGTCTGCGCTTCCTGGAGGGCTTCATCGCCCACCGCACTCAGCAAATCGGCGGGCGTGGCAGAATCGAGCATGATAATGACGTTGGCCTGCCCATCACGGGCAATCGCGGCCTCGACAGCGCGATCAATCGGTGAGGTCAGCGGCGCGGGTGGCTGGGGCGCCTGTACCGACGGCTGTGCGCTGCGCTGCGTTTCCAGATTGACCGGACGCTGCTGCGCGGGTTGAAGGTCGGGCGATGGTGGGTTGGCCTGCGGCAGCGGTGTTTCCAGCAGCGGTGGCGTCGTGGAAGGTTGCTGAGAATGGGTATTTTGCGGCGATGATGAGGCGGTTATGCTGGGGGCAGCGGCGATGGAGACACGAGTCGGAAGTTCTGGTGGAAGTTCCGCCGCCTCTCGTCCGTTCAAATGGCGATTGGCGAGGAGCACCACATTCGCCGCAAAGAGGATTGTTACCACTACGATTCCAACTGCTAGGAAATGCCGCTGGCGCTGAGTCATATCTGTCCTATGCGAATCTAGTTGGTCATTACAAATTATAGATCGAGTTTCAAAATGTTTTGTGACATTCGGGGAAATTTTACGCAATAACAATTTCTTCATAACTGGCTTCATATTTTGCTATTCAGGCATTTACGTTCTTCACAACTTGTCCCTATGACCAGTGCAGGCTATCCTCGTACAAACAACAATCAGGAAAGCGCTTATGGTCGCCACCCAACAGCAACCGAATTATTCCACCCTGATCGCCAACCGTTATCAACTGGTACAGGAACTCGGCAAAGGCGGGATGGGCGAAGTGCATATCGCCCTGGATCGCCTGCGCTCCTACAAAGTCGCGCTGAAACAGGTCAACCTGAATCCAGATGGCAGCGACAGCCAACTGCCGACGGTGCTGACGAATGAACTGCGGTCGGCGCTGGCGCAGGAATTTCGTGTGCTGGCCTCGCTGCGTCACCCCAACATCATCAGCGTGCTGGATTATGGGCTGAAAAGCTACACCGATTCCCAGCCATTCTTCACAATGGAACTGCTGGACGAGCCGCAGAGCTTTACCGAATATGCCCAGGGGTTGGGCGTTGAGCAAAAGATCGACCTGCTGATTCAGATGTTGTTCGCGCTGGATTATCTGCATCGGCACGGCATCCTGCACCGCGACCTGAAACCGGGCAACGTGCAGGTGGTCAACGGCGTGGTCAAAGTGCTGGACTTCGGGCTGGCGATTGCCAAGCGCGATCTTGACCCCAGCAGCGACGAGGCCAAAGGCACACCCAAGTATATGGCACCGGAAGTCTTTACGGGGCAGTACACCGAAGCCAGCGACCTGTTTGCCGTCGGAGTTATGGCCTATGAACTGTTTGCAGGGAGGCACCCTTTCCTAAACGATATCAATTCTATCGGGATGCTGATTTACGCGCTGCTGCACGATCAGCCGGATTATGGCCTGCTCAATTTACCACCGGAATATGATTCCCTGCGGGATGTGATCGCGGTACTGCTGGCGAAAGACCCCCAGCAGCGCTACCAGAGTGCGCAGGCGCTCATTCAGGATCTGGCGCAGGTCATCGGGCGCACCATCCCCGAACCGACCAGCGTCCGCGAGAGCTTCCTGACCGCCGCCCAGTTCGTCGGGCGCGAGGAACAGCTCAAGCAGCTATCGGGCGCGTTGGGGCGCATCCTGATCCCAGAGCCGGTCGGCACGATCTGGCTGGTGGGCGGCGAAAGCGGCTCCGGCAAGACACGCCTGATGGACGAACTGCGCATTCTGGCGCTGGTGCAGGGGGTGATCGTGCTGCAAGGGCAGGCCGTCGAGGGAGGCGGTTTGCCCTACGAACTGTGGCGCGATGTAATCCGGCGGCTGGCTCTGATCGTCCCCTTCAGCGACGAACAGGCCAGCATCCTTAAGGAAATCGCGCCCGATCTGGATCGAGTGCTGGATCGCTACGTGCCGGATGCGCCCGAACTGACCGGGCAGGCACGGCAGCTTCGCCTGACCAACACGGTGCTGGAAGTCTTTTCAATGCTGCGCCAGCCGCTTTTGCTGCTGATGCAGGACTTGCAGTGGGTGAGCGAAAGCCTTGATCTGCTCAAGGACGTGATCAGGCTTGCACCGGAACTCCCGCTGATGATCGTCGGGAGCTATCGCAGCGATGAACGGCCTGATCTGCCGCAGGAACTCGCGCCCGTGCAGGTGATGACGCTCCCCCGGCTGGACGACGCGGCTATCCGGGCGCTTAGCGAGTCGATCCTGGGCGAACTGGGCACCCGTCCCGAAGTGGTGTCGTTCCTCAAGCAGCAGTCCGAGGGCAATGTCTTCTTCCTCGTGGAGATCGTCCGGGCGCTGGCGGAAGAAGCAGGGCGGCTGTCGGCCATTGGACAGCGCGAACTGCCGACGGAAATCCTGACCAGAGGCATCGAGGACATCGTGCGCCGCCGTTTGAACCGTGTGCCGGGGACGCTCCAGCCCTTTCTGCGGCTGGCGGCGGTGGCGGGAAGACAGCTTGATCTGCCTGTTCTGGTGCGGGCGACTGCTTCGCAGGGGATGACGGGCGACATGCAGGCCTGGCTGATCGAATGTGCAGAGGCGTCGGTGCTGGAGGTGGTCGATGACGTGTGGCGCTTTGCCCACGACAAGCTGCGCGAACAGGTCTTGCGCGATCTGGATTCAGAAACGGGGCGCGGTCTGCACCGGGAAGTCGCGCTGGCGCTGGAAGCGGTGTACCCCGACAACGACGACTATGCCGAAATCCTGAGCGGGCACTGGCACGCCGCCGGGGATGTGCGCAAGGAAGCGACCTGGGCGATCCGCGCCTGTGATCGGCTGAACCTGCTGAACCGCTGGAACGATGCGCTGGCACTGGCGGAACGCGCCCTCAATGGCCTGCCCGCTGATGACGAATCGCCCGAAAAGATGCTGCTGCTGACCAGAATGGGAATGCTCCATCTGCATCTGAGCAGCTACGCGCAAGCGCTGGACTATCTGCAGCAGGCGCAAACGCTGGCCGTTCAGCAGGAGGACCCAGTGGGCGAGGGCATTACGCATGGGCTGATCGGGCAGGTCAGCGCGTATCAGGGCGATATGGAACAGGCACACGCCAGCATGGAACGGGCGCTGGGGTTGTACCGCCTGCACCGTGAACGTGGGGTGACGCTCAAGCAGATGGGCGACATCTACGTCAACCTGGGATTAGTGAATCTGTACCGGGGTGAGATGGAACAGGCGCGGACGTATACCGAAATGAGCCTGTCGCTCTATCACCAGATTCCGCTGGAACATGGCGAGGCGCGCGCCCTGCACAACCTGGGCATCATCGCCTCCGCGCAGGATGACCTGGCCGCCGCCCGCGCCCACTACAACGCCAGCCTCGCCATCCGTGAACGGGTGAAGGATGCGTTTGGCAAGGCCAGCACTCTCAACGATCTCGGCATGATGGCGGAAGATCATCAGGACTACGCCGAAGCCCGGATGCACTATGAGGCATGTGTAGAGGTCTTCCGGCAGATCGGCAACCGCTACAGCGTCGCCAATACGCTTACCAATCTGGGCTTTCTGTATCTCAAGCAGAATCAACTCACGACTGCGCTGGAACGCCTGATGGAAGCCCTGCACATCGCTTGGGAAATCGAAGCCGAGGCCATCCAGCTAGAGGCCTTTGCCGGGATTGCCTGGCAGCATTTGCAGATGGGACTTATGGATGATGCTGCGCGGTGGGTGGGCGCGATCAGCCAGCATCCCCGGCTGAACAACGATGTGCGCACACGGCTGGATGCGATTCGTCCGCTGCTCGATGAAGAACTGGGTGAGGCCGCCAATCCACTTTACGAAGAAGGCAGGGCGCTGAACGTCAGGGACGAAATCCGGCGGGTGCTGGGGGTATAAGGGATTCAGCGCAAAAAAGGCTTCTTTATTTCTGGTTTTCCCGTAGGGGCGAGGCATGCCTCGCCCTTACTTACGAAACAGCGTTATTGCAGCAAAAAACACGGTTCAAAGAATGTGCCATTGCACCGTGATGGCTTCTCGTGTCTGGATGCAGGCCGCGCCCACGTACCCTGCCGCAGGATCGAGATGCATCAGTGACCAGCGCGAGGCATCGTCCCCCTCCACGCGCAGCAGCCGGGCGGGTAAATCGAGCGCGACATCAAAGCTGGCAAGCGGACACTTAAAGCCGTCGCCCGTCGCCTTGATGAAAGCTTCCTTGCGCGTCCAGATGTGCAGGAAGACGGTTTCCTGCTGCTCCGGCGGCAGCGCGAACAGCGCGGCAGCCTCCCCCGGAGAGAAGTTGTCATGCGCCATGCGGACGAGATGCGGCAGCGGGCGAAGCTGTTCCACATCCACGCCGATTGCGCCAGCGTCCGTCACGCCCAGCAGCAGCACATCACCGGAATGGGCGAGGTTGAAGTGTGCCGCCGCGCCGCTCAGAGTTGGCTTTCCCCGTGTGCCATACGTGAAGCGCAGCTCAGCGGGCGGCAGATCAAGCTGCTGGCCGAGCGCCAGACGCAGCATCCCCCGCGCCATAACGAAACGCTGCCGGGCTTCCGCGAATTTAAAGCGCCCGGCGCGGTCGTGCTCATCGGGTGTCAGCAGGGCTTCAAGCTGCGTGAGGCGCGGCAGAAGATCGCTGAATCGCGCTGTCCACAAATCCAGGTGGGGCATGACTGTTTCCTCATAGAGGCTGCGCCGATTGTGCGTTCAAATAATCCTCATCGTGGCGGCATGATCGGGCAGCATGGACTATAATCCGGCTTATGAAAAACCAAGCAAACGAATGTTTCATGAATCACTCTGTCAACTCTTCGACCGACTCTCCCAAGTCATCGAGCGGTATTCGTCTCGCAAAAGGCCTTCTGGTAAATCGTCAGTGGCTAAAGCCAACTGGCTTCCGAGAAGCCAAGCCCATTTATGGGACACCCACTGAAGCGGCTGAGAAGCACAACAATCGCTTTTCCTCAGCGCCTTTAGTGCGCTTGGTCGTTCGGCAGCCAGATGCTTTAGCATCAGGCGGGAATTCTATCTGGCGCGATCCCTGGCCACAGCCGCAAGCCGTCTTGTTCCTCGTTTTAAGTGTGCTCGCTGTCGTCCTGAGCGCCTGCGCCGGGAGCGACACCGCACCGCAGGCGGTCAGCGTACCGACGCGGGTCGATCTGCCGACCGAAACGCCGAGCAACACGCCCGACATCCCAACCGCTACGGCCACTTCCAGCGCGACCAGCAGCCACACGCCCACGCCGACCGACACCACCGCCACGCCGACCCTGACCGTCACGCCCAGCCAGACCATCACCAATACCCCCACGCGCACCGCGACCAACACGCCAACGCTGACCGCGACGCCAGAGCCGACCATCGCGGAAAGCGGCGTCGGCCTGCTGCTGACTCTGGCCGCACAGTTCACGCCGCTGCCGACCGAGTTTCAGGTTGCGGTGCCCACATATAATCTCGCCACTGGCACACCCAGCTCTATCGGCTCACCGGGAACACCGATCCCCGGCGCACCTGTCGCCCCCACGCCTGTTGCGGGCGGGCAGTGCCAGTATCTCCCGGCGGGTGGCTTCGGCCAGCTTTATCTGAATGACCCTGCGCTGGCCGGGCAGCTTGGCTGCGCGATTGGAGCGCCGCCGGTAGCCGCCTCGCTGCTGAGCGCCAACCAGTCCTTTGAACGCGGCACGATGGTCTATGTAAATAACCCCCCCGGCTACATTTATGTGCTGCGGGCGGATGGCACGTTCCAGCGCTTCGACGACACCTTTAACCCGGCGGTCGATCCCGAAAGCACCGGATTAACCCCGCCCGCTGGCTTGCAGGAACCCGTGCGCGGCATCGGCAAGGTGTGGCGGACGAACGAGACGGTGCGCTCCGGGCTGGGCTGGGCCAGCGGCGGCGAACAGGGGACGACGGCCACCGTGCAGGACTTCGCCAACGGGCGGATGCTGTATCTGCCCGTGCGCGGGGATATTGTGGTGCTGGTGTATGCGGCAGGCAGCCCGGCGTCGGGGACATGGCGCGCTGTGCCGGGGGCATTTTGAGCAGTCTGACGTCCGATCAACAGCGGGCGTTGAGCACAACCCGTTCCACGCCCGGCCCTAATCGCCGCCTTCAGTTCAATTATGTGCCCTATCCACTGTGGCGGCGGCGTCTCCCATTGGCGCTGCGCCCGTTCAGGCCGCTGATAAACCGGGCACTTCGGCAGGCCTATCCCATCGCGGAAGATCAGCGCCCGCCGAAGGACGCGAAACAGCTTGCCCGCTATCTCGACCGCTTTGGCCTGCTGCCGGGGATTGAGTCGCACACATTGGACTCTACGCCCGTAATGCTCGAAAAGGCGGCTGCTGCTACTGCGGCGACGGCGACCACGCCCGTGCGCATCCCGGCGCAGTGGGAGCCGATGGAAGCGGTGCTGCTGGCCTGGCCGATTCTGTATCCGCCGCTGTGGTCGCTCCATGCGCAGATGGCCGAGGCGCTGGCCCCGGTGGCGGAGGTGGTGATCTGCATCCCGGCGGCGACCTGGGCGCAGGGGATCACGGCTTATCTCAGCACACGCGGAACGCTCACAGGCGATCTGGCGGTGAAGGTGCGCTATCTGATGCTGCCGCTGGACGATATGTGGATTCGCGATTACGGCCCCATCATCGGCTACACGGCGGACGGAACACGGGCGGCGGTGGATGCCATCTACGACTATCTGCCGATGTACCCACAGAAACGTGATGACGCCATGCCGCGCCACTTCGCCGCGCACGAAGGGCTGCCGCTGATTGACCTGCCGCTGCACTTCGAGGGCGGCAATCTGTGGTCGGACGGGGCGGGGACGCTGCTGGTCAGCGATCAGGTGTTTTATGCCAATCCCTATCTGGAACGGGATGGGCTGGAAGCGGCGCTGCGCCGCGCCTTCACGTTCGAGAAGCTCATCA
Organism: bacterium; assembly: GCA_033762735.1. Taxonomy (GTDB): domain Bacteria; phylum Chloroflexota; class Anaerolineae; order Aggregatilineales; family Phototrophicaceae; genus JANRLJ01. The sequence goes on from JANRLJ010000189.1 coordinate 30,988, forward strand.
TCACGCCGCGCCTGCCGCTGGAAGAAACCGGGCACATCGACATGCTGATGAAGCTGGCAAACGCCAACACCGTCCTGCTCTCCGCGCCGACCGAAGCCACCAGCCGGGGGCGTCTGCATACACTGCGGGCGCTGTTCGAGCGGGAGACGAATGCGCAGGGCGAACGCTACCGCCTGTTTGAACTGCCCACGCCGCCGCTGGTTTTCAACTTCTGGTATCCCATCCGCCGCAGCTACACCAACGCGCTCACGGTTAACGGGCGGGTGCTCGTCCCGGTGTATGGCCTGCCCACCGACGAGACCGCGCTGGCGGTCTATGCCGAGGCGATGCCCGGCTACGAGATTATCCCCATCGACTGCCAGGCCGGGATTAACGGCGGCGGCGCGGTGCACTGCCTGACGCGGGAAATCCCCCGTTAACGGTGGTTGCGCAATTCCTTAACGGTCATTTCAGGCGTTTTCGTTAGACTCAGGGGTAACGATTAAGCCTGAAAGGACGTACCCAATGCCTTACAAGGTTACGCGTGTCCCCAACGAACCGATTGTCGTCCTCGAAGTCTCCAGCCCGTTCGACATGATTACGGATTTGCCCGCCGTTTTTGCCGACATTGCAAAAGCGAAGGCGGGAGTCGCGAGCCTGACCTACTGCCTGTATGATGTGCGCAATCTGCAAATCACGTTTTCCGATGTGGTGATGGGACTGGCAGCGCATACCAAAGGCGAGCCGGGGTCGGTATCGGATCCGACCATCCGCGTGATTCTGATTGGCAGTGATGAACTGCTGCGGCTGGCATCGGAAGCGCTTAAACAGGAGCAGTACGGGCAGATTGCCTTGCCGATGTACGCCACCTATGATGAAGCTATTGCAGAAGCGCGACGCCTCGCCGCACAAAACGCTGGCTGAAGCGAGCCGCTCCTGCCTGAAAACAGGACAGACTGATTGAAGGATGTTTCTTTTGTAAAGGCGGGTTTGAAACCCGCCCCTACAAACAATCAGGTGTGGGGGAGTGGTGATAATCAGGGAGATGTACGGGCGTAGCGCACTACGCCCCTACCATTGATGTCCTCGAAGTTCACCACACCCAGGTGCGGCCATCATTTGCAACAAGACCACGCTTTTGGCTAAGCTTGCCTGGGGAGTCTTCAACACAGGCAGGGAACGATGCTCAGGGTTGCACACATCATCACCGGGTTAGACACAGGCGGCGCAGAGACAATGCTCTACACGCTGTTGACGGCGCTCCAGCAGCAGGCGGAGATGCTGGATAACGAGGCCGATTCTTTCGATGCGCCGCATACACCCGTTATCCACTCGCACGTTTACTCGCTCAGCACCATTGGCCCGGTCGGGGAGCGCATCGCCGCGCTGGGAATTGCGGTGCATGAACTGGGTATGAAGCCCAACATGCCGAACCCGGCGAAGGTGCTGGAACTGGCGCGGTGGCTCCAGGACGGCCATTATCATCTGGTGCAGACCTGGCTCTATCACGGCGATCTGATCGGCGGCGCGGCGGCGTGGCTGGCTGGCGGAATCCCGACCGCCTGGGGCATCCACAACACGCGGCTCGACCCCGACACCGAAAGCCGCCGAACCATTCTGATCGCGCGGATTCTGGCACGGCTGTCGCGCAGGCTGCCGCGCAAAATCGTACTGGCAGCGCAGGCGGCACGGGCGTGGCATGGCGAACTCGGATATGACACGGGCAGAATGGTCGTCATCCCCAACGGCTTTGATCTGACGCGCTTCCAGCCTGATCCCGCCGCCCGCACCGCGATTCGGGCTGAACTGGAAATCCCGCCGGATGCGCCTGTGGTGGGCATGGTCGCCCGCTTCGAGCCGGTCAAGGATCATCAAAATTTCGTGCAGGCAGCCAGACGGCTGCACGAACAGCAGCGCGAGGCCTGTTTCGTGCTGGCCGGAAAGGATGTCACCTGGGACAACGACGCGCTCAGCGGCTGGATCGGCGGCGGGGAGTTCCGGCGGAAGTTCCGGCTGCTCGGCCTGCGCAGTGATGCGGCACGGCTGTTCAATGCGTTCGATGTGGCGACGCTGTCGTCCCGGCGCGAGGCCTTCCCGCTCACGATTGGCGAGGCGATGGCCTGCGGTGTCCCGGCGGTGGTGACAGATGTGGGGGACGCGGCGGAACTGGTCGGGGAAACCGGGCGCGTCGTGCCGCCGGGGGATTCCGAGGCGCTTGCGCAGGGGTGGAGCGATCTGCTGGGGATGGACACTGCCGCGCGACGGGCAGCAGGGCAGGCGGCACGCCAGCGCATCGAGACTCATTACAGCCTCGATCTGGCCGTGCAGCGTTATGTGGCGCTGTGGGATAGCATCGCGCGGTAGCGGGTGAATCTACTGCAAAGCACAAACAACGACGCATTCAATAATTGCTGTTGTACGGGCGCAGTGCGCTGCGCCCCTGCGATTGTTCGTCTTCGTTTGAGTTTATTATAGATGAGATGCGTTGCGCCTTACCGGGCGCTGGTGGCTTCGGGTGTCGCCTCGCGCGTGGCTTCTTCCGTCCCCTCAGCCGTTGCTTCGGGCGTAGCCTCTTCAGTGGACTCAGCCGTCGCTTCGGCGGTGGCTTCTTCGGTCGCGCTCAACGCAGGCGCAGCACCCGGCGCATAGGCCAATGCCCCGGCCATCGCCCGAATCTCATCCTCGAACTGTGCCAGATCATCCGGCGCGGCGGCGAAAAACAGCAGCGCGAAGCCATCCCCTTCCGGCACAGCGACAAAGGTCGCCTCAATCGTGCCATCAGCATCGGTGATGGTCGCGTCATAGCTCACGGCGGCGCGTCCGTTCACGGTGAATTCTTCCGTTTCGCCAATCGACAGCGAGGTGCTCTCAATCGCATCCATAAACGACTGGCTGGCGTAATCCAGCACTTCACGCGAGGTCGCGGTTTCGTTCAGCCCTGCCGCCGGAAGCAGGCCAGTGGGGATAAACGTCACCTGCCCGAAGGTCTGATCTGCTGGATAGGTGCCGGTCTCGACCTCGAACACCGCTTCGTTGGTGCCGATTTCGACCGTGCCCTGTGAAGCCGAATTTTCCCGCGCAATCCAGCCTTCGGGGTAGGCGACGGTCAGTTCGCCGCCGAGGATGTCGGTCACTTCAATGGTTTCGGAAAGCGCGGCTTGGGTGGTGGGGCTGCCGCCGCTGTCGCAGGCTGCCAGCATCAGCAGGAAGATTGTCGAAAACAGGACACCGGACAGCGAACGGATTTTCATCGAATCACTCCAGGGTTGAACAGGCGCACATCGTCTCGCATTGTAGCACAGACGGTGCGCCTGTCGTGGTGTGTCCGCGTTATCCAGCGGGCGACGGTTCAGCGGTGGCGTCGTCAGTCGCCCCGGCGATCACCTCCACCGTCCCGGCAATCGCGCGGATTTCATCGTCATACTGCGCAAGCTGCCCCTGCGCGGCGGCGAAGGTCAGCAGCACATAGCCATCACCTTCCTCCACCAGCACCAGCGCCAGTGAACCGCTGCCTTCTTCACTCGTGCCGTCACCCGTCATGATAGCCGCCTCTTTACCGTTAGCGGTGAAGGACTCCGGCTCGTTGAGTTCGACCTGAATCCCGCCCGCCCCTGCAAAATTGGCGCTCAGGGCGCTCAGCACATCAAGCGGGGTCGCATCCACTGGCAGGCTGGCGGCGGCGAGTCCAGCAGCGGCATCACCCAGATAGAGCACCTGCCCCGCGATCTGATCGCCCGTGAACTGACCCGTAGCGCCCGAAGTCACCAGGGTCTCATCGTTGGACAGGGTGATCGACCCGGAAGATTCCTGCGCGAACCAGCCATCGGGATAGCTGATCGTGATCGTGGTGCCATCCGGTGCTTCCGACTCGATGGTCTGCCCCAGGTTGGCCGCGCTGCTGTCCCCGCCGCCTGTGCCGCTTTCCGAACTGCTGCCCGAATCGCCGCCCCCGCCGCAGGCTGCCAGCACGCCTGCCAGCATCAGCGCCAGCGCGAGAAGCCCGAAGCTCTGAAACCGTTCGATCTTCATACTCGCTCCTTGTGAGAGAAAACTACCTCCCATTCTAATCGAAAAGTTCAGAAGGATGTGCCGGAGGACGGCCATCATTGCAGATCCGTAATCGCCTTATTCACCCACCTTGCGCACAGGTCGGAGCAGGCTGCGGTCGAACTGGTCGATCTCATCCTCGCGCAGCGTTTCCAGTGCGGCGCGGACGCGGTAAGAGTCCTCGCGCAGTTGGCGCACGTCGATCCCCTGGCATTCGTCGGGCAGAATCGTGAGCCACTGCACACTGCGCAGCAGCATCTTCCGCGCCCCGCGATGGTTGCCGCGTAAAATCTGGTAGTAGGCCACGCCGACCTGCAAAATCGCCCGGTACAGGTCGCGCACGGGGGTTTCGGTCTGCACCCACAGCGCCTCGAACAGATCGTGCTGTTCGTAAAATTCGCTCGCGTTGAACTTCTGGAAGCCCTGTTCGGCCAGGTCCGGCAGGGCTTTCTGGCATTCACACTCCAGCGCTTCCGCATGTTGGGGATCGAACACGCGGGCATAATCGCGCACCAGCCGTGCAAAATCCTGCGTCAGGTCGGTGGGCGAAAGCGCCAGATCAGCCCCCGCGAGCAGGGCAGCAGCACGGTCGTCGGCCTCGTCAGCAATCAGAAAAATTGGGATGCGGCGGGTGGCCGGGCTGGTCTTGGGCGTGGTCGTCCAGAAGCGCCAGTCGGCACTCGCGCCATCGACCAGAATCAGCGCGGCATGATCGTCCGTCAGTCGGGCGACGTAGCCGCTGCGGTCGTGGTAGCGGCGCAGGCTGTAGCCTTCCGGCAGGACGCCGCTCAGCGAATCGAGCCAGTCCGGCTGTGGCGAAATCAGGATAATCGGGGAGTCGGGCATGGGGCGTCTTCCCTGTGCAGATGGTCAGAATGCCCGCTATTGTACAGGGAAAACACAAAGAGAGGCGGTTGGTTTATCAATCGCCCCTCGTGATATGCAGTCTAAGGATGGTCGTTCAATGGTGGTTCGATTTACCCCCGTGCTGGCCTGAGCGCGACGGACGGCTTGCGGGTGCGACCCTGACGGGCGGTGCCCAGATAGATGGTCGGGCTGCCGACGGGATCGGTGGCGCTGTCGAGCGCGGCGACATCATCACCGTCGGGGGCGGGTGTGCTGGCGACTCCTTCCTCCGGGACATCAATAAAGGCCAGGCGCGCATTCGCTCGCTGATGTGCCCGCGCTTCCGATACAAGACGGTTCTGGCGATGCTGGGCCTGCGCCTGACGCAGCAGTTCCTGGCGGTAGAGATCGTGCTGGATCAACAGATTGGGGTTCATCTCGCTTGCTCCCTGGTCACTTTCTGGTCGTCTGGTGCGCGTGAGTCCGATACTTTCAGAATACGACTCAAAGAGGTCATTTTCAGTCCTATTTAGAACGAGTTTTCTAAGAACGGCCTGAGGGATATAATCAACGGCGTGTACAGGAAGGGACTCTACAGGAGGTTGTGCCATGTACAACCCGACGACACGCCTGCTGACCATTCTGGAACTGCTGCAAGCGCGGGGGAGCATCAGCGGGGCGGAGCTGTCGCAGCGGCTTGAGGTCGATATTCGCAGCATCCGGCGCTATATCATGATGCTGCGCGACATGGGCATTCCGATTGATGCTGAGCGCGGGCGGGAAGGCGCCTATATGCTGCGCCCCGGCTATCGACTGCCGCCGCTGATGTTTAACGAGGACGAGATTCTGGCGGTCATCACCGGGCTGATGGTGGCCCGCAAGCTGTCGATTGCCGATGCCGCCGGGGCAGAAAGCGCCGCCGCCAAGATCGAGCGCGTACTGCCGGACGAACTGCGCCAGCGCGTCGGAGCACTCCAGAATACGCTGCAATTCAACATGGCCGAGCCTGATCTGGCGATGTCGCAGGTTCCCTCGCGGGAGATTATCGGGGTGCTCAGCCTGGCGGCCTATCAGCAGCGCCGCGCCTATATCACCTACACCTCGCTCAGCAGCGGCAGGAACGAGCGCGTGATTGACCCTTATGGCGTGGTCTATCATACCGGCCTGTGGTACACGGTGGGCTACTGTCATCTGCGGCAGGAAGTGCGCGTGTTCCGCCTCGACCGCATCGGACAGTGTACGCTGCAAAAGGAAACGTTCGAGCGCCCGGAAGCGTTCGATCCACTGGCCTATGTGCTGGAGTCCATCGCGACCATGCCGGGCGGCTGGCGCACGGAGGTGCTGCTCAAGGTGCCGTTGTATGAAGCGCGGGAGCGGATTCCGCCGGATTTAGCCACGCTGGAAGCGGTCGAAGGTGGGGTGGTGATGACGGCCAATTCGGCCAGTCTGCCCTGGCTGGCGCGGTTTCTGGTGCGTACCGGGATCGAGTTCGTGATCCTGTCCCCGCCGGAACTGCGCGAAGAACTGCGACGGCTGGCCGATGATATTCTGCGGCTGGCGGAAAAACAGGGCTAACAGCAGGTTGTGACATTCGCAGGGTTCGCGTAGGTTAAGCGTTGTAGAGGGGAATGTGTGCGTCCTGGTGAATTCCCTATAATGGGGAGTAATTCATCAAAACAGGCATCGGAGTACAGCGGTCACGGGCAGATGTTCATCAGAAGGGGGATGTTATGTGGCGAGTCCTGATGGTGCTGTTGATCTTCGCGGGCGTAAGTGCGGCCTGCAACCTGCGCTCGGCAGCCGATATCGTGACGGCAACCCCGTCCGTAAATGAAACGCCCCAGCCGACGCTGGAACCCTCGCCGTTTACGCCGCCCTTCATCCTTACGCCGCTGCGCACCACGCCGCTGCCCAATCCCTCTGGCGCGGAAGCCACGCCCGAAGCCGGCTTCTGCTTTGTATATACGACTTATTCCGGCAGCGACGCCGCCAACCTCATCAGTCTGCGCGAACGTCCCTCTACCAGTGCCCCGCAGTTGGCGCGAATGCCGAATAACAGTGAGGTGCTGCTTGTCCCCGGCTCGGCGGAAGTGCAGGCCGATGGCTACCGCTGGCTGAACATTTACTATCAGGGCAGCGGCACGACGCGCCTGGAAGGCTGGGCGGCGCGCGATTCGTTCAGCCGGGGCGGGGTGCGCGATACGTCGATTGCGACTCTGCGCCCGACCGGACGGCAGGAAGCATGTTGAGTAGAAAGTAGCGAGTTGTGAGTGCCGAGTGAAAAGCGGGCGTGACAATCCTGTTTATTGCACCTCCTTAAGCTGGACTTTATCCATTCTCACCCATAAGAGGTCATGAAGGTTCAGGTTGCCCCCGCCACACGTTAAAACGTGCGGCTCCAAACCGCCGCCCATTTATGGGACGCGCACTAAAGGCGCTATGAAATGAACCTTTGTAGTCTTTTATAGTCCCTTTAGTGGACTTGGTTTTTCGGCAGCCGGATGCTTTAGCATCTGGCGAGAAACACAAACTGTAATTGGGTAAAGTCGAGTTAAGGGAGATGGAAGTACAGTCACAAAGAAAGGCGTGCTGTTTTGTCCCTACATTCGCACCTTTTTACAAAGTGCAACAAAAGGCTGCTGCTGTTAGAAGCATTCGAGCAATGCAGGCATCTACACCATATACTCGTCACTTTCGACTCGGTACTCGGTACTACTTGAATGACCAATTCCCGTTCTGCCACCCTCTCCGAAACCGTCGCTGATGCACTCCGGCAGGCGCTCATCGACGGCGTGTATGTGTGCGGGGAACGGCTGGTGGAGCTGACCATCGCGCAGGAGATGAACGTCAGCCAGAACACGGCGCGGGATGCGCTGCGTCTTCTGGAACAGCAGGGATGGGTGATGAAGCGGGCGCGGCATGGGGTGCATGTGCGCACCTTCACGCCCGACGAGGCCGAAGAACTCTACGTACTGCGTGGGGCGCTGGAAGGGCTGGCGCTCGGCTGGGCGCTGGAAACGATGGACGATGCACAGGCCGAAACCCTGCGCAGGCTGATTGCGGAGGGGCAGGAACAGGTCGAAGCACATCATCTCGCGGTGGGACGGGAAGCGATGTTCGCGTTTCATGCCGCGCTGCCCCGCCTGGCGCAGCGCCCCAACACCGCCGCCATGATCGCCATGCTCCACAGCCACAGCCGCCTGCTGGAAAATCTCCGCGAAGCCCACGCCCCCCGTGACCGCAAACAGTGGCGGGCGCTGCTGGCGGAGTACGCCGCGCTGGTGGGATTGATGGCCGCCCGCGACCGTGACGCTGCGCAGGCTGCTTTGCAGGCCATTCTCCAGCGCGAGAGCAAAGCGACCCTGGCCGTGCTGGATTTACTGTAGCGCGGGTAAGCCCCTCGTGCGTTGCAGCAAAATATGGTTCAATGGAAGGCATGATAACCCTATTCGCACTGACCACACGCGGCCTGGAAGCCGTGACCGCCGGGGAAATGGCCGCGCTGCACGGCATTCGTGTGACGGAGACAACCTACCGCCGCGTGGCCGCCACCTGCGAGGATAATCCCGCGCCGCTGCTGATGCTGCGCACCCCCGATGATGTCTTTCTCCAGGCCGCCATCTGGGACGGAATCGCCCGCCCACGCGAGACACTCGCCCGCCTGAACACCTTCGCCGCTGAGCTTGACCTGTATGGGCTGGCGCAGGTGTGCGCGTCGCTGCGCCTGATCTATTCCCCTGTGCGCTTTTCGATTTCGGCCAGCTTCGTCGGCAAGCACAACTACACGGCGGACGAGATCAAAGCCGCCTGCGCCGACTCCATCGCCGAGGCGCACGGCTGGGTCTATACGGACGACGACAGCGAGGCCGATCTCAACGTGCGCATCTTCATTGACCATGAGACGGCTTACGTCGGGCTGCGGCTGGGCAAAAAACCGCTCCAGGATCGTGCTTATAAGCAGGCCAATCTCCCCGGCTCGACCAAACCCCCGGTCGCGGCGGCCATGCTGCAACTGGCGGAGGTGCGGCCAAAAATGCGCCTGCTCGATCCCTGCTGCGGCGCAGGGACGATTCTGATCGAGGGCGCGCTGCTGGGTGCGCAGCCCTGGGGCGGGGATTCTGACCCCGCAGCGGTGGCGGCTTCGCGCCAGAACATGCGCAGCGCGGGGCTGAATGTGCGCGTGGAACGGTGGGACGCGGGCGATATTCCGGTTGAAACCGCTTCGGTAGATCGCATTGTGTCCAATCTGCCCTGGGGGTTGCAGGTGGAAACCGACGAGATGCTGGCCGATTTTTATGCCCGCGCCTGTGCCGAAATGGAGCGGGTACTGCGGCCAGGGGGCAGAATTGCGCTGCTGACCAACGCGCCGCATCTGCTCCGGTTTGAGACTCTCCAGGCCGCCGAAACGGTGGAGATCAGCCTGTTCGGGCAGACACCGACGATTGCGCTTTATAAGGGGTAAACCTGATGACAAATTGGATGATCTACGGCGCAAGCGGTTACACGGGAATGCTGGCCGCTGAGGAAGCCGTCAGGCGCGGGCATCGTCCGATACTGGCAGGGCGCAGCGCAGAAAAGCTCAAACCCATCGCAGAACGGCTTGGGCTGAAGGTGCGCGCCTTTCCCCTCGATGATGTGGAGGCCGTCGCTCACAATCTGGACGGGATGCAGGCGGTCTATCACGCCGCCGGGCCGTTCATCCACACCAGCCTGCCGATGCTTAAAGCGTGTTTACAGGCGAAAGTCCACTACCTCGACATTACCGGAGAGTATCCCGTTTTCGAGCAGACCTTCGATCATGACGCTGCTGCGAGGGAAGCCGGAGTCGCGCTGATTTCGGGCGTGGGGTTCGATGTCATCCCCACCGACTCGCTGGCAAAATACGTGGCCGAGCAGGTGCCGCAGGCCGATACGCTCGACATCGCCTTCGCCGCCATCAGCCGCGCCAGCGCCGGGACGACCAAATCCATGCTGGAACTGATGCCGCAGGGCGGGCGTGTTCGGCGGCATGGTGTCTTGCAGACTTATCGCTTAGGACGGGGCGCAAGGCGCATCCGCTTCAGCGACCGCTGGCGCGATACGCTGCCAATCCCCTGGGGTGATGTCTCCACCGCCTACCGCACCACTGGTATCCCCAATATCACCACCTACATGGCTTATCCGGCAGCGATGATCTGGGGGCTGGAAATCGCCGCGACCATGACGGATGTAACGCGCTGGCTGGCGCATGAGGGTCTACGGCGCGGGCTGACGCGGCTGGTGGATCGTTTCGTGGAAGGCCCTGATAATGACCTGCGCACGGCTGGCCGCTCCTACATCTGGGCGAAGGCGGCGGACGCACGCGGGCATTATGCGCAGGCGTGGATGGAAGTGGCCGAGGGCTACGCTTTTACCGCGCTGGCCGCGCCGCTGGTGGTCGAACGGCTGCTGGCGAACCCGGTCACAGGGGCGACGACCCCGGCCTTAGCCTTCGGCGCAGATTTCGTGCTGGAAATTCCGGGGTCTGTGCGGTTAGACTCGCTTCCATCCGAAAATTAAAGCGGAGCAAAGCGTATGAGCGGGAACCCTGTAAACACAAGCTGGATGTGGAAAGACGGCGAAGAACTGAACGGCCTGAAGCTGAACCGCGACACCGGGCGGCTGGAATGGTACGACGGGGTGGGCTGTGCCTGTGGCGACAGCACCGCCGAGCAGACCGTCGAGCAGTTCCGTTCACGTGGCCCCGCCTTCGGCAATCCTCCGGCGGACGTGCTGGAAGAACTGGAAACCGCCATCACCACGCTCGGTTTATCGAACTGATGCCGTGCTGACGTGCCGCCTGTTCCCGCTTGGCCTGATGCTGTGGGTGGGCATCGCGCTGCTGGTGACGCTGGCACTGCTGAGCGGGCGCGCCTTCTTTCCTTCGTGGTCGCTGCATTACGGTGTGCGGGGCGGTGCGTCCCCCGGCTGGACGGTCGGCCTGCTGGATACGCAGCGCGGGCTGATGCAGCCGCTCCAGCGTGGCTACCGTGACTGGGAACGGCTGCATCTCTCTCCCGACCGTCGTCTCGTGGCCGGGGAAATTCCCGATGAGCGAATCGCTGTCTTCAATACACGGCAAGCGAACCTCACAACCCCACAGCAAACTCGTTCCGGTCTTGCGCCCAACTGGTCGCCCGATGGCGCACGGCTGGCCTATCAGAACAGGGGCGCGATTTTCGTCGTCCCGGTTACGGCAGATGGGACGCTGGGGCGGGCACGGCGTATCAGCGATTTCACCCGCGATTTCGCCTTTTCACCGCTGTGGTCGCCGGATGGCCGCTACGTGCTCTACCAGACCGAATCCTATGCGGGCTTCCGCCGCGAAAACGCCGAGCTTTATCTCGTCCAGCCCGGTGATGCAGCGCAAAGTGAAGCGCTAAACCTGACCGCACAGGAACCCGATCCCGCCAGCAGCCCGGCCTGGTCCGCAGATGGAAGGCGTTTAGCCTACGTCACGTTCGATGGGGCGCGTTCTGCCATCCATATCCTTGAACTTGCCAGTCAGGAAGCGCAGGTTGTGGCACGGTGGGGCGAGTTCATCACCGGGCTGAGCTGGTCGCCGGACGGGCGGATGCTGGCCTTTTACAGTGTCCGCGAACGCAGCTTCAGCCTGGTCGCCCTGTGGGTGGATGGTGAGGCGTCCTCACTGCCGCGCCTGCTGAGCAACGTCACGATGGACATCACGAAAGCGATGGTGTGGTCACCGGACAGCCGTCGCATCGCGTTCGTCACGCTGCGCGAGGGCGATGTGTACAGTGTACGGGCGGATGCGGGCCGTCCTGCACAGGCGGATCTGCGCCGCCTGAGTGACAGCCCGACGCGGGTGTATCTGCTGCCATGAGTACCGTAAAAGAAGTAATGAGCGATGAGCAATGCGTTTTTGAACTCGGACAACGGCTCGGACATGCCACATTTTCAATTTGGTTGAATTTCGCAATTCAAAAGATGAGAATGATGGCTTGTGTTGGTACGGGGCGACGTGTGTTGCCCCTGCGGAAAAATCTGAAATCGCTTCCGGGGTAAACTTGTGTCAATCTTCTCACCGCTGTTGCGGCGGCTCCTGATGCTGGCGCTGCTGGTGTGCCTGCTGATGACCGTCTTCCTGAGCGCCGCTCTCAGCATCTTCTCACCGGAGTCGTGGGCAGTGACCTACGCTTCGCGCGACCGTTCGGGTTACTGGGCGCTGTATCGGATGGATGTCGATCATCGCCTGACCGTGCCGCTGACGCGCGGGCTGTTCATCATCACGGAGCCGGTGCTGTCGCCGGATGATCGGCTGGTCGCGTGGCCGAGCCTGGTGGGGGATACCTTTACGGTGGCTGACCGCCTGACCGGGCAGGAACAGGTGGTCGGGCTGAACGCGTTTTATGCCACCAAGAATCTGCTGGTCTGGTCGCCGGACAGCCGTCGTCTCGCCTACTTTGACCTGACCGGGCTGCGGCTGGTTGAGCATTTCTCTGGCGGCGGGACTGGTCTGGCGGAGACGATCTCCCTGCACGGCCTCCAGCCCTTCGGTGTGCCCATCTGGCATCCTGACGGCAGCCAGATCGTGTTTTATGCCGACCCCGGAGACGACATCTACCGCTTCGATTTAAGCACCGGGGAGGTTCAGCCGCTCACGGACGAACCTGCGCAGGGCGAATATGATCCGGTGTGGTCGCCGGATGGCGCATGGCTGGCCTATTCGCTGTGGGACGGGCGAACGCTGCAACTGTGGGCGCTGCACCCTGAAAGCGGTGAGCGTCGTTTGCTGGCGGATGATGTGCGCAGTGTCGAAATGGCCGCCCGCTGGTCACCGGATGGCCGCCGCATCGCCTTCATCAGCGGCAGAAATGGGGTATCTGAGGTGGCGTGGACGCGCCTGGCTGCCGAACCGAGTGGCACATTTCAGCGTGTGAGCCTGCTGCCTTCGGACAGAGCGCCCGTGTGGTCGCCCGACGGGCGGCGCATCGCGTTCGTGAACCAGAACGACAACGATCTGTACTGGACGTATGTGCCGGATGTGGAGGGTAGGGTGCCGTTCCCCGCCTTTCGCCTGACGGATAACAACGCCGTAAACATCCTCCTGCGGTAGCGCTGCGATGCTGCGACGCTGTTTACCGTTGATGATGCTGGCCTGGGTCATCTGCACAGCAGGCGTGGTGCTGGCGGGTGCGCTGGGTCGAGTCCTGCGCGGCGATCTGATCGCGTTTGAGACGCGCCGCGACGGGAACGCCGAAATCTATCTGCTTGATCTCAACACCCGCGCCCTCTACAACTTCACCCGCCATCCCGCCTCGGATACCGCCCCGGTATGGTCGCCTGACGGGGAGCAACTGGCCTTCATCTCGCAGCGGGAAGGCGCACGCCGCCTGTGGGTGGCCGACTTACAGGGTCGGATGCGCCCGGTCACGCCGCCGGGGATGCTGGCTGCCGGGACGCCGGGTGATGTAAGCTGGTCGGAGGATGGGCGCACCCTGCTGTATCTGTGGCAGGAGGGACGGCGCAGCATAATCTATCGCGTTGATCTGGAAGCGGACACACCGCCCCGCGAAATCTCGCAGGCCTCTCCCGCTGCCCAGGCCTATCTCAACAGGCTTCGCCCGCGCTGGCAGGGGATTTATGCCGCGCCGGGGGATAGCAACCGCAGTGCGGCGATGGAGCAGATCGGCGGACGCTGGTGGCTGGCGCTGCGCGAAAATGTGGCTGAGGGTGATGCCAACCCTGCGATCACGCTGGTGGAGGTCAGTGAATACGCCGTCTTCGTCGGGTCACGTCCACAGTGGTCGCCATCAGGGGAGACGCTGGCCTATTATGACCTGACCGGGCTGACGCTCGACCTGTTCGTAATCGCTGCTCGACCGGGTGCCGTCCCGCGCCAGTTGACGTTTGACGGCGGCATGGCCCCGGCCTGGCGACCGAGATAGCGCTTAAGTGCGCAGGTAGCTCGCGCCGTTCACATCCAGAATCGCGCCGGTCATGAAGGCGGTTTGCTCAGCCGCAAGGAACAGCACGGCATAGGCCACTTCTTCGGGCGCTGCCACACGACCGAGCGGGCTTTGATTGCGAATCGCCTCTCCGGCGGGGCTGTTCAGGTGATCGATTGCCATATCGGTTTCTACCCAACCCGGCGCGACGACCGCCACGAAAATGTTGTGCGGTGCCAGCGCGACCGCCAGCGATTGACTCATGGCGTTCATCCCAGCCTTGCTTGCGCCGTAGGCGGGTGCGGTTGGCTCTCCCCGGAATGCGCCGCGCGACGAGACGTTCACGATGCGCCCGCCGCCACGTGCCTGCATGTGCGGCACAGCACAGAACATGGCGTTGGCCGCACCGACCAGGTTGGTTTGCAGAATCCGCGCCCATGCGCCGCGCCACTGGTCATAATCGACCTCAGCGATGGGGTGTTCCTCATAAATCCCGGCATTGTTGACCAGAATATCCAGCCCGCCCATCTCCGCCGCCACCGAATCCACCATACCCTGCACAGCGGCGGAATCGGCCATATCCGCCTGAACGGTCATGTGTGTGCCATCGGGGAGCGACTCCAAAACCTGCCTGGCGGCGGTGGCGTTCTGATGATAATGCACCGCCACCCGCGCCCCGTGCTGCGCGAACATCTGCGCCACGACTTTGCCAATGCCGCGTGATGCCCCGGTGACGAGGGCAATTTTGCCTGTGAAGTCCATGTCAGGAAGCCTTGTCAGGTTTTGAAGGGTGGAAAATGCGCGAAAGATCGACCGTCCTGCCGCCGAGCGCGGGCGAGATGAACGAGTCGGTCGGGCCAAAGGTGCCGAGATAGGTGTATTTGCCCTCCATCAGCGCATATACTTCGACGAATTGTTCAGCAGCGTCGGCAATCCAGTACTCGCTCACGCCATGCCGCTCATACAGGCTGTATTTGTCGCGCTTGTCGATCAGCGCTTTTCCAAGTGAGCGGACTTCCACGATCAGTTCCGGTGCGCCGCGCAGCCGCTTTTCCTCGATGACGCAGTGCCCACCTTCGGCCACCCAGACCACATCCGGCTGTGGGATGTTTTCCTCGTCCAGCCACAGTTCAATCGGCGCGATAAACACCTCGCCGTTGGGAATCAGGCTTTCAATCAGCTTGGCAGACTCAAACACGGTGCGCTGATGGTTGGGGATGGGCGGTGGTGCCACGAGGATGTCTCCGTTGAGAAGCTGCGCCAGATCGTCGCGGTCTTCGAGGGCAAGGAATTCGGCTGCTGTTACGTGCGGACGGGTCAGATCAGTCATGATGACGATGCCCTCGGTGAACGGAAAATGCGCGAAAGATCGACCGTCCTGCCGCCGAGCGCGGGCGAGATGAACGAGTCGGTCGGGCCAAAGGTGCCGAGATAGGTGTATTTGCCCTCCACCAGCGCATATACTTCGACAAATTCTTCGACAGGAGCGGCAATCCAGTACTCGGTCACGCCATGCCGCTCATACAGACTGTATTTGTCGCGCTTGTCGATCCGCGCCGTTCCCGGTGAGAGGACTTCCACGATCAGTTCCGGTGCGCCGCGCAGCCGCTTCTCCTCGATGACGCAGCGCCCGCCTTCGGCCACCCAGACCACATCCGGCTGTGGGATGTTTTCCTCGTCCAGCCACAGTTCAATCGGCGCGATAAACACCTCGCCGTTGGGGATAAGCTGGCGAAGCTCGACATAGAATTCACCGACAGTGCGCTGATGGTGGGGGATGGGCGGTGGTGCCACGAGGATGTCTCCGTTGAGAAGCTGCGCCAGATCGTCGCGGTCTTCGAGGGCAAGGAATTCGGCTGCCGTTACGTGCGGACGGGTCAGATCACTCATGTCAAATTTTCTCGCTGATCGTTTCTTCTATCACCCACCACTGGCCTTAATCCCCCGACTCCCAACGCCCGTCAATTGGTTTTGCATGAGGGGAAAGAGTCTGGTTGTTAAGCCCCTCTACCTGAGGGAGAGGGGTTTGGGGTGAGGGCGAAAAGTTGTCACTGCCTGAGTTCTTATCTATTGTACTCGCAGCGCGTTCACTCACCAACGCATTCTGGCGCTGCAACCGCCGCACCCGCGCTTCATCCCACAGGCTCCACAGCACAATCGCGCTGAAGCCATAGGTCTGCCCGAACAGAAACGGCGCGAGTCCCGGTGCCAGCCGCAGCGCCAGCAGCCCACCAAGCGCGGTATAAAGCGCTAACGCGACTTCCAGCCCGAACGTCCATTCCAGCCGCAGCGCATAGCGATTGTGCGTCCAGGCCTGATCGCTGAATTTGGGCGTGCGCTTGAAGATGCTCGGACGCCGCAGCAAGGCCTCGATCACAGCGACCGTGTTATTGAGCGAAACACCGCTTCCGACCGCGATCAGCAGCGGGAAGGCGATCATGCGGCGCGGCCAGTCGCGGTAAAGCACCTGCTGGCTGACCAGATACATCAGCGGCGCAGCCAGCCCCGTAATCCCCAGAAAGCCGAGTGGCAAATTCTGCGCCACACCCGCCAGCAGCAGCGGCGGCGTGAGCAGGGTCATCAGGAGGATGAGCGGCTGCGGCAGATATTGACACAGATGCAGCGTACCCATGCCTTTCTGAAACACGTTCAGGCGCGGATTCCGCCACAAATCGCCCAGATGCCGCAGCAGATTTTGCGTGGTGCCTTTTGCCCACCGCGCCTGCTGGCGTTTGTAGGCGGCGATCTGCGGTGGGAGTTCCGCCGGGACAGCCACATCGGGCAGATACAGATAGCGCCAGCCGCGCATCTGCGCCCGGTAGCTGAGGTCGAGGTCTTCGGCCAGGGTGGCATGTGACCATCCGCCCGCGTCGTCAATCGCCGCCCGCCGCCAGATGCCGCCCGTGCCGTTGAAGCTCAGCAGCAGGCCGCCCCGACTGCGCGCGGTTTGCTCCACCACAAAATGTGCATCGATGCTCATGGCCTGTGTGCGTGTGATGAGGTTCTGCGTGGGATTCAGGTGTGCCCAGCGTGTCTGCACGATTCCGAGTTGGTCATCCGCAAGAAAATAGGGGATCGTCTGGCGCAGGAAATCCGGCGGGGGCACGAAGTCAGCATCGAAGATCGCGATAAAAGGCGCGTCAGTGAGCGTGAGTCCGTAGGCCAGCGCCCCGGCCTTATAGCCTACGCGCTGCGGGCGGCGGATGTGGTCGAGGTTCACGCCCTGCGCACGGAGTTCAGCCGTAAGCGCGGCGGCCAGGTCAGCGGTGTCGTCGTCGGAGTCATCCAGCAGTTGCAGGTGCAGTTTTTCGCGGGGGTAGTCGAGAGCGGCAGCGGCGAGCAGCACCCGCTCCACGACCGCCGCTTCATTATAGATGGGGATTTGCACCGTGACTTGCGGCCAGTGGGCTTCATCCACCAGCGGCGGGACGGCCACCCGGCGGCGATGCACCCACCACAGAATCAGCAGGACAAAAATCGCGCTGGCGAACACCGCCAGCGCGACCGCCGCAAGGCTGTAAATCAGAGTGAACACGGTCAGCAAAAGCGCCACGCCGTTTCTCGCTTCCTTAACATACCGACATACAGGCATTATAGGGGAGGCACAGCGGGCTTCTCAAGGCGGGGAAGATAGGGAAACGATGAGATTGCACGATGCAGGATACAGGATTAGTACATTGACCATCTAAAGCTGCTTACCTGTAGGGGCGCAGCGCACTGCGCCCGTACCAACGCAACCCATCATTCTCATCTTGTCGGCGTATGTCGAACGTTAACCATCCCTATGGTTTTCTGTGGCGTTTGAGGGTAACATGTAGGTGTGTCTAATGTAACTTCAGGCTCCCCCCTTTTGTGGATTTGGAGCCAACGGCATACGACACAAGGCAGCTTAACAACGGAATATAGCGCGTTGCCTGCCGAAAATCGTGGCGGGTGTAAAATATTCAACGTGT
>JANRLJ010000190.1:0-64755 GCA_033762735.1 bacterium
CGCCGCTGAACACAGTGATCACGGCTCGGATTCACAATGGGAACAATGCAAGACTGTATTGTTGACCGCGCTTAACGTTCACTCCCCACGAGACGAGGACAAACATCAGCTTGTTCACCAGCAGATATGGGATAATGCGCCACAGGAAGTCCCCCCGCGTAGGATATTCCGGTCAGCAGGTAGATAATCGGCGCGGCAAGATAGACCAGACTGAAAAAGCCGGAAAAATAGCTGTACATCGTGGTGGAATCTTGCAACGGCAGGTATTGATACAGCGAACAGAAGAGAGCGCGTATGGGACAATTCCTGTGCCCAAAAAGGTTACGTCGCCCCTCCTTTCACGCCTCGCCGCCAAAAAGATGTGATCTTACGACACGGACTCATTGCGACTTTTCATGATGATGACGCTCTACACCCTTTCTATACGCCAGGAGATGATTTATTTGGTAGGCCGTGCCCGAAATGACGGCAGAACAGCCAAGCTCGAATGCTCTCACAGCAACGTGTTTTTTGGGGGTTAGGCCCTTGCCTGGGCTTCCACCCCGTGTAGAGCATAACTCCTTTGGTTGCCCTAGCCTCTGGCAGGTCGCCATTCATACTGACAAGCGTAGACCAGAAGGAGGCCTGTGATTTTCCACACCCACCACATGCCTCCTGGACTGAGCTTTTGCGATTGTTCCGCTATTCGTATTGCAGCGCACGGATGATGTCGAGTTTGGCCGCATTGCGGGCGGGCAAAATGCTGGCGAACAGCGCCAGAATCATGCCGACGATCACCGCGGCGATCACCCCAGCTACAGGGAAGAGATACGGCACCTGCCAGCCGAGGGACTCAAACGCGCCGATAAAGCCGTAGCTCATCACCACGCCTGCCACGACCCCCAGCGATGCCCCCAGAATGCCCAGCAGCAGCGCCTCGCCCGTCACCATGCGGCGGATCTGCTTCTGGCTGCCGCCGACGGCGCGGGTGATGCCGATCTCACGTGTTCGCTCCAGAATGTTGATCGTGAGCGTGTTCAGGAGTCCCAGCGCCGCCGGGATCAGGATGAGGACGGCAAGCCCGTAGAACAGCCCGAACGCCGCTGAACTGGTCTGGATGAGTTCATCCCGGTACTGCCCGGTCAGATGGGCGGTGAACTGTGGATAGTCCGCCAGCACACCTTCGACGGCAGCGAGGCCAGCCTCCTGCTCGACATTTGAGCTGAAATTGAGCATCAGCAGCACGTCTTCCGCCTTGTTAAAGTCTGCTGCGAGATTGGCCTGCGAAACGAACACCGCCGCCAGCTTGAAACTGAGCAGATCATCGCCCACGCCGACGATACGATACGTCTGCGGCCCGTTGACCGTTTGCAGCACCACATCGCCGCCCAGCTCGAGGCCGAGGGTGGAAGCCGCCAGCCCACTTACGACGGCGGTACGGCCTTCATCAAGATCGGCAAAGGCGCCGTCGGGGTCGCCCTGGCTGAATGACAGGGAGGCAACCTGCGGGTACGTGGTTGGATCGATGCCCAGTACCTCCACATCGGTGCCGTTGACGGTTGAGGTGGCATAGCGCAGGGAGGCAACTGCTTCGACCTCCGGCAGATCGGCCAGCCGTTGGGAGAGGGACTCATCTGCCCCCAGCACGTTGGTGTATACCCCAAGTGACGGCGGCGTGATAATCACATCGCTGGAGAAATTCACCCCCGCCAGTCGATCCAGCAGGACACCGAAGGCCGACACGACCGCCGCCATCAGAATGAGAACCGCCAGGCCAATCATCAGCGTACTGGCGGTGATGGCCGCGCGTCCCGGCTGGCGCTGCAAGTTCCCGCGTGAGAGGTCGCCCTCTCGCGCAAACCACAGCGTAAGCAGCGGACTGAACAGCCGTGCCATCGGAATTACCAGACCCGGCGCAACGGCGATCATCGCGAACAGGAACAGCACCGCGCCACCAATCGCCGTTTGCGTACCCCCCAGCAGCAGCATGACCGCGACCACCAGCAGTACGGCGCCTACAATCAGGCTGGAGCGCGTTGCCCGGTTCACGGTCGCTGTCGTCGCGGGACGCAGGCCAGCCAGCGGCGTAGTCCTGCCCGCTGCCCGCGCTGGCCAGTAACCCGCCAGCAGCGA
The DNA here is from genome assembly GCA_033762735.1 of bacterium. Lineage (GTDB taxonomy): Bacteria > Chloroflexota > Anaerolineae > Aggregatilineales > Phototrophicaceae > JANRLJ01. The sequence continues at coordinate 2,113 of JANRLJ010000190.1, forward strand.
TGTGAGCAGCCCCAGAACAACCGCCAGCGCCAGCGCTCCCGGATTGAAGCGCAGCACGAGATTCATGTTGGGGAAGTAGGTGCTGTACACACGTCCCATAAAGCTGATGAGCAGGGCGGCTAGTCCATAGCCCAGCAGGAGGCCGATCAGCGTTCCGATGAGACCTTGCAGCAAGCTTTCAATCAGAATCATCGATGTGACCTGGCGGCGTGTCGCACCAATCGCCCGCAGCATGGAGAGGTCGCGGCGGCGCTCGACCACAATGGTGCGGAAGGTGTTGAAGATCAGGAACGCCCCCAGGAAAAGCGCCAGCACCCCGAACAGATTCATCACGATCAGCCCGATTTGTACCGTGGCGAACAGGTCGCTGCTGGCGCCGGAAGCGCTGATAAAGCCGCTGCCCAGCGTGGAGAGAATCGCTTCGGTCACGGCAGCACGATCTGCGCCCGGTTCCACCGCCACTTCAATTGTGTTAATCAGCCCGTTCTGCCCAAAGGCCGCCTGCACATCTGCCAGCGTCATATACAGCGGCGGCACCGAAAGATTGCCCTGTTCCGCCGTCAGCCCGACCACGCGGTACAGGCGCAGACCAGCCGCAGAAATCAGCGGGAAGGTGGTATCGAGCGTTAACTGGGGCGCGATTTCGGCAATCGCGGCGGGCATCACGACGGCTCCGCTGTCGTCAGGTTGCAGGAAGCGGCCTTCGCTCAAGGCAAACTGACGCACATCCTGGATACTGGTCGGGTCAACCCCAATCAGCTCCACCGAGCGTGCGCTCCCCAGTTCGCTGCCTGTGGTGGGCAGGGAGAACTGGCGGCGCAGCACTCCGCTGACCGCGTTCACACCGTCTACGGCGGCCACCTGACTCAGCACCGCATCCGGCGCGAACGAGGCTCCTGTCGCACTGGTGATGGACACATCCGCACCGCCAAAGACCGACAGTGAGGAGGTAAAGGTTTCCAACACCAGCGGCAATGTGAGGTTAATGGCGAAGATCAGCGCCACACCGAAGACAATCGCCAGCGTAGTCAGGACAGTACGCAGCTTGCGCCCGCTCAGATAGCGCAGCGCCATCACGGTCATCTGACCGAACGTGGCAGGTTGAAGATTGGTTTTTGTCGTCATGATGTTATCCCTCACTCAGCGCGACCTTGCTCAACTGTTCGCGGATCTGATCGGCCTTGCCAGCGCCCTTGAGGTGATTCTCGTCCACAATGCGCCCGTCTTTGATAAACACAATCCGGTCAGCGTGAGCGGCCACACGCGGATCGTGCGTCACCAATACAAGCGTTTGCCCGCCCTGATCGACCGTGTGGCGCAGAATCTCGACCACTTCATCGCTGGAGCGCGAGTCCAGATTGCCCGTTGGCTCGTCCGCCAGGATAATCGCCGGTTGGGTCGCCAGCGCCCGCGCAATCGCCACGCGCTGCTGCTGACCGCCGGAAAGTTCGCCGGGGCGGTGCGTCGCCCGGTTTCCCATATCGACCTGCGCCAGCGACTTTTCCGCAATGTCCAGCGCTTTGCGACGCGGCACCCCGTCCAGAATGAGCGGCATCGCCACGTTTTCCGCCGCCGTCAGCACCGGGATCAGGTTAAAGAACTGGAAGATAAAGCCGATGGATTCACGCCGCACCTGCGAAAGTGTGTCGTCGTTCATCGCGGTCAGATCCCTGTCGCGCAGCCAGATATGGCCGCTGGTTGGCTTATCCAGCCCGCCAATCAGGTACAGCGCAGTGCTTTTGCCACTTCCGCTGGGGCCCATAATGGCGACGAATTCGCCTTCGTTGATGGAGAGGTTCAGGTCGTGGACGGCGTAGATGGGCTGCTCTTCTGTGCCGTACATTTTGGTAAGTGCTTCGGTACGCAGGATGGTCATGATGGATTTCCCCTTCACTTATGCCTCTCTGGCATGATCGAATTTCTTGCTCTGCAATGCTCACAGGTTGTCTATGAGTCGGGTTGTGGTGTGGGAGTTCGTTTCGGCCTGCCGCGCGCCTTAACGGGCGGCTTCGGTGGTGTGTAGTTCTTGAGCGCGGGCAGCCTTGCCTCACACATCTCAATCCACCGCAGATCAGCCTCCAGGTGCATGATGGCGCTTTCCAGCAGCAGCAGCCAGGGCAGTTGAGTGCGCGCTTCCGGCTGGCGCACCATCTCCGTCACCTGATGAAGCTGCTGGAACAGTTCGCGGCGCTGGGCACTCAACACCTGTTCCGGCGGGACTGGCCCACCCAGCAGGCTCAGCACCAGCTTGATATAGAAGGTGTCTCCCAGGCGGTAATCGCGTACCTCCGGTGTGAGATACCAGGATTCCAGTTCATCCCGCCCGGCAGCAGTGATTGAGTAGACCTTACGGTCTGGCGCGTCTTCAATGGCTTCGACTTCATAATCCACCAGCCCGGCGTCTTTCATGCGGGCTAAGGTGCTGGCGATCTGCCCCGGTTTCACGTCCCACTCGGCGTTTATCACGGTGCTGAAATGCTTGCCCAGTTCATAACCGTGCATGGAACGCTGATAGAGCATGGCAAGCAGTGTGAACTTGACCGACATAGAAACCTATACACTGTGTGGCTAAATTCGATATGGAAAACTATACACAGGGTGTATAATTTTGTCAAATAAAATTAAAATGGAGGAAGCATAATAAATATTAGGAAAGGCAATTAATTGAAGGCGGAGTAGGAACGATAAATGGAAACCATTGATTACTTTATCATTGAGCTTGTCCAGCCTCACTAGACGACTTATACCCCAATATTTTCTTTCGTTTTGCGCTGCATAACAATCTTTACACAATCGTGATGTCACCCGTGTTGATCTTGTCTCTATCTTTACATGGTCGGGAGTAGGCTTGATTCAAGATTTCCATCAAAGGCGTGACTTATGAAAACCATCGTCGTCCATCTTTCAGAATCTAACTGGACACGTCAGGCTGTCCATCTGGCGTGTGCGCTGGCACGAGGCAGCGAAGGTGAGGTAATTTTACTCCACCTGCTGCGCGTCGATCATATCAGCTATCTGGGGCTTGATATCGGCATGCCGACCATGAGCCGCAGTCAGTATTACGAGATGTTGAACTACAGCGGAATTGCGGAAAGCTATGGCGTCAAAATGACGATGACGCAGATGCAGTGTGTGGATGAAATGGATGCGGCAGCCGAAGCGGTGGTCTCCCTGGAAGCAGAGGCAGCATTCATCCATGTACCACACAGCCGCATTCCCTACTGGCGTAAGTTCTTACTGATGCGCCTGAAACATACGCTGGCCGCACATCACTGCCAATTGTTTACGCTTGATAAACCGGAACCGTCGAACCCACTGCCAACAATTAAGGTTCGTCCCTCACCACTGGGTAAGTAGCGTGTCTTGATACTTTCCTTACACAGTGCGTCGTAATCCTTACGGGAATTTTATTCTGATCATATAGGATTCTGATGGTCATTCGCGTCAGGAGCACCTATGTCAAGTCACACCGTCAAGGAACGTCTCGCCAATGTCGTCATTGGCGAGCGCTTGAAAACTGAGGACATTTCGCATCAGACTGCGCCTAATCCCATCGCGCTGGCAGTCCTTTCGAGTGATGCGCTTTCGTCGGTGGCCTATGCCACAGAGGAAATTCTGATTATCCTGAACACAGCAATGCTGGGATCGTTTGCGCTGCTGGGTTTTAGAGGGAATGCAATTTCCATTCCCATCGCTGTCGCCATCGCCATCCTGATTGGCATTGTCACCATTTCCTACCGCCAGACGATTTTCTCCAATCCGGCAGGTGGCGGGGGATATCGCGTCGCAAAGGAAAATCTGGGTGAGGAGCTGGCACAGGTCACAGGTGCGGCACTGCTGACTGATTACATTCTGACCGTCGCGGTTAGCATCAGTGCAGGGGTGGCGAACCTCATCAGTGTTGCTCCAATGCTTTCTACCTATCGCGTCCCGCTGACGGTAGGAATCATTCTGTTTATGACTTTTGTCAACCTGCGTGGTACAAAAGAAAGTGCCCGTCTGTTCGCCATCCCAACGTACTTCTTCCTGTTCACCATTGGTGTGACACTGCTGCTGGGTTTTTTCAAGCTTGCGACAGGGACGCTGGGCACGGTGACAGGGGTTGAGGCCATTCATCACGATACCCTCGGTGCTGTCGGGCTGCTGCTGCTGCTGCGCGCGTTTTCGTCCGGTTGCACGGCACTCACCGGGATTGAGGCAATTTCCAACGATACACAGCTTTTCCGCCAACCCCGAGCCAACAATGCGGCTAAGACTCTGGTCGCTATGAGTACCATTCTGATTACCCTGTTTCTGAGCATCACCGTGCTGGCGAATGCAATACAGGCTGTGCCTTCACATGGGGAAACAATCATCAGCCAGGTAGCACGCACTGTGTATGGTCAGGAAGGGATCGGTTATTTCCTGTATGTACTGACGATGGCGGGCGCCTTCGCCGTCTTGTTCATGGCCGCTAACACGCCGTTTGCAGATTTCCCACAGTTGGCCGCACTCCATAGCGCGGATGGCTTCCTGCCGCGTCAGCTTACCTATCGTGGACGCCGTCTGGTGTTCTCCTGGGGCATTTATACGCTCTCAGCCGGGGCGATTTTCCTGGTGATTATCACAGGGGCGCTGGTGACGAATCTCATTCCGCTGTACGCTATCGGCGTCTTTCTGGGCTTCACCATCAGCCAGGCAGGGATGACACGGCGTTTCTGGCGGGCGGGGCATGTCAAGCCAGGGGAATATAGTTGGGGGCTGGAAACCAAGATTTTCTATGATCCCCACTGGGTGCCCAAACTGCTCGTGTCGGGGACAGGCGCGACGGTGACATTCATTGTGATGATCGTATTCATCATTACCAAGTTCAGCGACGGTGCTTGGGCCATTGTGCTGCTCATTCCGCTGTTGGTAGCGACCTTCTTCCGCATTCATCGACACTATAAAGAGACGGCGGCGCGTCTGAAGCTGACTGAAACCCCCGTGTTTGAGGGTAAGCCTGTCATGTTTGATCCGGCGGTGCATCATGAGGTTGCGCTGTACTTCTGCGATACCTGGTCGAAGTTGGCGGTGATTGTAGTCACCCGTATCCTGAAGCGCGGCCTGCCAATGAAGATTATTCATGTCGATGTTGATCCCAAGCGCACAGAGGCATTCCTCAAGCGCAGTGAGGAAATCTGTCATCTGAATGGCTGGGATGAAACGATCTGCATGGTGGCGCACGAACCCTATCGGGACCTGTATCAGCGTATAGCGGAAGCGCTCCAGTCCATGCGCGAGCAACATCCTGATCTCTACTTTCATGTGTATATCGGCGCGTTGAGGACACGCTTCCCCTTCAATCTGCTGCATATGTCTACAGATCGCTTCCTGCGCGATGCGCTTCTGGAGTCGGATGACGTGTCTCTGACAATCAAGCAGGTGAATGTGGACGAAATTCCGCTGCCACCAGACTTCAAGGTGACCTTCGAGCATATCGCGGAGCGTCACCACGAGGAAGAAGGCACACTGACTCCCCAGCACGTCTGAGAGCAGCAGGCAGGCAAACGGGTGATGTGACATCACATCACTCGTTTTTATTTGAGGTTGACAAAGCGGTAGCCGATCCCCGGTTCATTGAGGATGTAGCGGATATTGCGCGCTGGGTTCTCGCGCAGCTTCTTGCGAATCTGGTTGACGAACACGCGCACGTAATGATCCATGTCGCTGTACTCTGGCCCCCATACTGCGCTGAGAATGGCGCGATGGGTCATCACTTTACCAGGATGGGCTGCCAGCAGACGCAGCAGATCATATTCCTTTGGTGTCAGATGCACTTCTTCCTCGTCGACATAAACGGCGCGGTTCACCAGGTCGATGCGAAGTCCATCAACGACAATTTCGGTCTTCTGCGTTGGATCCGGCTCGGCATGTGTGCGACGCAGAATGGCTTGAATACGCGCCTGAAGCTCTTCCATGCCGAACGGCTTGGTCAGATAATCATCCGCGCCTGCGTTAAGGGCAGTAACTTTGGTTTTCTCCTCACTGTGAACGGACAGCATGATAATCGGGGTCTTTGACCATTCGCGCAGCCTGCGGCAGACTTCTAATCCGTCCGGTGGGTTACCCAGGAAAATATCCAGCACGATCACATCCGGCCCATACTGGGCGGCGTAGGTGATACCTTCCTCACCATTGGCCGCCGTAATAACCTCATATCCGAACCCAGTCAATCCAATTTTGAGCTGTTTACGAATCTGCGGTTCGTCATCCACAATCAGGATTTTTAGCTTCATCTCCCCCATCCCTTGATAACATCACGACAAACGTTGCGCCGCCCCCCGGAGTGTCTTCTACCGATAGACACCCATGATGCGCCTCGATAATACCTTTGGCAATGGGCAGCCCCAAGCCTATTCGTCCCTCGCGCCCATGATAGAACGGCTGCATCATGTGAGCCTTGACGTCAGGGGGAATCGTCGCGCCGTGATTGACAATCATAAGCCGCGCCATTTTGTTCTGCACATCCCCACGTATTTCTATTTGTAAGTGGGGTGGTTCATAGCGCAGGCTGTTCTCGACGATGTTGGTCACGGCTTGCAGCATCAGGCCATAATCGAACGGGACAGACGGCATATTACCGGGAAAGCTGATCTTGATGCGTTCCTGACGAGTCAACTGCCACACGCGGGCGGCTACGTCTCCAGCGATTTCTTCGAGACTGTTGGGCTGGCTGTTGAGGGTCAATGCTCCCGCATTCAGCCGGGACATATCCAGCAGGTTGCCCACCAGCTTATTCAGTTCATCTACTTCCGTTTCAATTGTCTCCGCGATGGCGATCTGTTCATCACCGGATAACTGGTGATAGAGGCTGCGCAGATTGCTGGCTGAGCTTTTGATGATCGTTATCGGTGTGCGGAGGTCGTGCGAGACGGCATGGAGCAGTGCCGTTTTCAGATTATCAGCTTCTTCCAGTTCGCGGCTTTTTACCGCCAGCTCCACCAGTTCGATGCGCTGAAGTGCGTTAGCGGCCAACGAGACACACGAACTGAGCAGGTGCAGGGGAGGCGGAGCATAGAACGTCGCCCGCACCGTGCCATAGATGCTTTCGCCGCTTTGAAGTGGCAGATAATGCACGGTGCTTTCGTACTCAGCCAGCGGGTTGGCGTTCGGCAGAATGTCGGTGTGCTGCGCGTTCAGATCATGGGACAGCGTTTTCACCAGCGCATCCAGCACGGCTTCCCTGCTGGTGATCTGATTAAACGTGCGTGTCAGGTGGTAAAGGATTTCCTGTTCTTGAGCGCGGCGGCGAGCATTGTGTGCTTGTAAACGCGAATATGCTCCCAGACGCCCAGCTACCCCTGCCACAATGAAAAACACGGCCAGGTCGAGCAGTTCACGTGGGTCGGCAATCGCCAGCGAGTAGTAAGGGCGAATCAAAAAGAAGTTGATGCACATGATGCTGATGACGGCAGCCGCGAAGGCCGGGACAGTGCCGTTCTGGATGGCGATGAAGAACACCAGCAGCAGGTAAATCATCGTGAAGTTCGCCAGTGTGAGGGCGGCGCGCAGTGAAACCGCCAACACAGTCACCACCATAATCGCCAGCACCATAACACCATAAATTCGCAGCAACGTTTTATCCACTGTTCAGCCCCTGTTGCTAGTGTAAGCGGTTATCTCATTCAATTTTTGCGCTCCCTGCCCTACTGCTGCTCTAAATGACAATTTTACAGTCCAATGGAGCAAAGGGGAATCATTGACAAATCAAGGGAGTGGCTAAAGTCAATCGCGTTTTCTCGACGAAGGAACGGGATGCGCGGACTCATGAGGGTCACGCGCGAGGCGAAGCTCTCAGCGACCACGCATCTGAATAAGCTATCTCACCACAAAGTGGGTTGCATATCCTGAACGCGAAGCCAAAGCCGAGCAGCTAAAAAGGACACTCTCCATTCCGGCAGTGTCCTTTGTTGTTGACAATTTGACTTTCAAGACGAGCGCTGACGAGGCCCTACCCTAAATCAACCGCTCTACCAATATGATAAACCAACGCAGCTATTAGCGCTTACGGGCGAAATCGGCCATTGCCGCTGCTGAAAACTCATATCCTGGCACGGGTTCAAAGCGAATATCGGTGTTATCGTGCTTGTTCAGCGGAAGACGGGGGAAAAGGAGTTCCGCCGTGCGATGGGCTTCTTCCAGATGCGGATAGCCGGACAGGATAAAGGTGTCAATGCCTAAGTCGGCGTATTCTAGCAGACGCGCTGCGACCTGATCGGGATCACCCACCAGTGCCGTTCCAGCCCCCGTGCGTACCAATCCAATCCCTGCCCACAGATTGGGAGCAATCACCAGCTTATCGCGCTTCCCACCGTGCAACTGCGTCATGCGATGCTGACCGACCGAGTCCGTTGTTGCCAGAAGCGTCTGTGCGGTTTCAATCGTGTCGTCGCTGATATAGCGGATGAGGTTATTGGCAGCGTCCCACGCCTCTTGTTCCGTTTCCCGCACGATTACATGAATGCGCAGCCCATAGCGCAGGGTACGTTCCTGTTCTTCGGCATAACGGCGCACACTGGCGATCTGCTCCGCAATCTGATTCAGGGGTTCGCCCCACATCAGATAGACATCCGCATGTTTGGCGGCGGTGCGATGTCCTGCATCCGACGAACCCCCAAAATAGAGCGGCGGGTAGGGCTTCTGGAGCGTTGGGAAAGCGAGCATCCCACCCTGAATATGGAAATGCTCTCCATCAAAAGTGACATTCTGATCGCCTGACACCAGACGGCGGAAGATGGTCAGAAATTCATCGGTCTGGTCATAGCGCAGGTCATGATCGAGGAAGACACCATCTGCCGCTGCATCAAATTTGCTGCCGCCCGTCACGACATTGAGCACCAGCCGCCCATTCGAGACGCGATCAAAAGTCGATGCAAACCTGGCAGCAAGCGCGGGTTGGGTCAGGCTGGGACGCAGCGCGACGATAAACTTCATTCGCTGCGTGACAGCCACCAGCGACGAGGCGAAAATCCAGGCATCTTCACAAAAGCGCCCGGTTGGCAGCAGGACCCCCACAAAGCCAAGTTCATCCACCGCCTGTGCGACCTGCTTGATGTAGCCAAAGTTCGCATCGCGCCCCCCCACAGGAGATGCGAGGTAGCGACCATCGCCCCCTGTGGGCAAAAACCAGAACAAATCGACTCCCATACCGTGTTTCCTTTCTGTGATGACAGATGCGGGGCACTGATGACAGCGCCCCGCATTTGATTAACCCTGTGGTGTTGCTTCGGCGGTTGCTTCTGAGGTGGCCTCCGGCGTTGCTTCCGGAATAACCCCGGTAGGTGTCCAGACGGCATCCGCCACCGTAATTGCCTGGGGAATCAGCTCCAGTTCAAAGAAGGTGTCGGCAACGGCCTGCTGCGCCGCCACAATGCTCGTGTTGATGTATTCGATGTCAGCAGGTTCACCGGCATCAATAAAGGCCGCCCGCCACAGATCAGCGGGAACGGTGGTCTGTGCTTCCAAGTACGCCGCATAGCCTTCCGGGTCTTCACGGATATACTCGACGCCGCGCTGCAGCAGATCGACCAGCAGTGGAAGGGTATCGGGCTGGGCTTCGGTAAATGCCTGCGATGCCAGGAAGTAGACGCGCTTGTCGTGCAGTTCAGATGCCCGAACCAGCACCCGCGCATTCGATTGCAACTGCGCCGAGGTCAGGAAAGGATCCCAGATCACCCAGGCGTCGATATTGCCACCCTGGAAGGCGACGGACGCATCCGCCGGAGCCAGCGGCACAGACTCCACATCATCGACACTGAGGCCTCCTGCCTGCAGTGCCAGCACGAACAGATAATTGGCGCTCGATCCTCTCACATAGGCAATACGCTTCCCAGCGAGGTCTTCCAGGGTTTCGATGTCAGACTCCGCTGGAACAATAATGGCTTCATTGCCATACGCGCGCTGGCTGGCGACATAACGCAGCGGCACACCGCTGGCCTGCGCGAACACGGGCGGCGCGTCACCTGTTCCCCCGAAGTCAATTGCCCCCGCATTCAGTGCTTCCAGCAGCGGCGGCCCCGCCGGGAACAGGGTTAATTCAACGTCATAGTCTTCGCCAAAAACTTCATCAATCCAGCCCTGTTCCTGGGCGAGGCTGAACAAATCCCCCCGCTGATAGCCGATTCGCAGCGGGATGGGTTCGTCCTGCGCGGAAACAGAGAAGGCCAGCGCCAGCACGGTAAGCAAGACCAATACAGCAACCACACGTTTCATGATCGATTCTCCTCTCAGGATAGTGCTTTTTCGTAAAGTGGAAGGTGATACTCAGGAACTTCTGTTTCGGTGCCCGTGAACCTGATGCCTAGAACACGGTTTAGAATTTCACCCTTGAGCGCGGCAAAGGCTGCACTACCCCTGTCGCGCGGGCGTGGCAAATGCACGGCAACATTAAGGCCGATCACGCCGTTTTCAATGAGGACGACGCGATCTGCCAGCGCGACCGCTTCATCAACATCGTGGGTGATCAGCAGGGCACTAAAGCCTTCCTCCTGCCATAACCGCTCGATTAGCCCCTGCATTTCAATGCGGGTCAGGGCGTCGAGCGCACCCAGCGGTTCATCCAGCAGCAGCAGCAGCGGCTTGCTAACCAGTGCTCTTGCCAGCGCCACCCGCTGACGCTCTCCGCCAGACAGCAACGACACCCAGGCCTTCGCGCGATTTCCCAGCCCGACGTGCGCCAGGGCTTCATCGGCGGCGCCGAACTGCGCACGCTTCAAGCCAATGCGCACATTATCAATGGCGTTCTTCCAGGGCAGCAGCCGGGCGTCCTGAAACATGACACGGCTCAGGAGATTTGGACCGTTTAACGGGACTCCATCGACAACAAGCCCCCCTTCATCCGCCGTTTCCAGCCCGGCAATCAGCCGCAGAAGGGTGCTTTTACCGCTGCCGCTTTTGCCGACAACGACCACAAACTCACCGGGTTGAATTTCGAGATCCATCCCTTTGAGAACATCAAGCTGCCCAAATCGTTTGACGACTCCCTGTACTTTGAGATGTGTTCCGCGAACCATGTTCTCACCTGGCTTTCTGATAGTTGGGATGCCACCGCAGCAGCGTGCGTTCCAGCAAGCGGGCGATGACATCTGCCAGTTTGCCGAGCAGCGCATAGGTGACGATGATGAACACGATCACATCGGTTCGCATAAACTCGCGTGCCTGGGAAGCGAGGAACCCCAGCCCGGCGTTAGCCGCAATGGTTTCGGCCACGATCAGTGTCAGCCACATCACGCCCAATGCAAGGCGCACACCCAGCAGAATCGAGGGCAGCGCACCCGGCAGGATAATGTTCCAGAACAGCGACGGCGTGGACAGCCGATAGACCCGCCCCATCTCAATCAGCCCCTTATCGACATAGCGAATGCCCATGAAGGTATTGACGTACATCGGGAAGAACACGCCCAGGGCGATCAGAAAGATACGGGCTTTCTCGTCAATGCCGAACCACAGAATGACGAGCGGCACGAGCGCGAGGTGGGGAATGGTGCGGATCATCTGAATGGTGGTATCCAGCAGTTTCTCACTGACCGGGAACAACCCGTTCAGCATCCCTAGCACAAAGCCGATGCCCCCACCGATCAGCAGCCCGGTCAGGGCACGAGCGGTACTGACGGCAATGTCCTCTGCGAGGCCCCGTTCAGTAAACAGCGTGTAAGCGGTTTGAAGAACACTGGTTGGCGCAGGCAGAATACGCTGCGGAATGACCCCAAAAACAACCAGCGCTTGCCACACTACCAGGATGCCCAACGGAACCAGCCAGTAGATCCCCTGCTGATTGAACCATGCGGCAACCGTTTTCATTGTGGGTTTACCCCATGTCCTGCTTGCAGCGCCGCCTCTGCGTCACTGCCAGCCGGTACAGCTGGAGGGGATATGAGTCGTGGTGGTGCTGCTTTGCCAAGATAGGCAGAAATGGCATCGACAGCCGACTCCAACCGTTGTTCGACTTCCGCTTCAAATCGCGGGGCAGTTGTGTCCAGAATCTGCTTGTCCTGCACATAAATTGCCGAAAGAAACGTTTGTGTTCCCAGTGCTGCCAGAACAGGTTTCAGCGCATATTCAAGCGCAAGGAGATGGGCTAGAGAACCGCCTGTCGCAACCGGGAGAACCACTTTCCCGGCAAGCGCATTCTGTGGCAGCAGATCGAGCAACGCTTTTAGCACCCCGGCGTAGGAAGCTTTATAGACGGGTGTTCCTACAACCACCACCGCCGCTGCACTTACATCTGCGACTACCCTGACAATGTCAGGATGATCAAATTCCCCATGCAGCAGCGCCGTTGCCGGGAGATTACGGACGCGAACAAATTTGGTACGATGCCCAGAAGCCTCTACACGACTCTGTAAAGCATACAGAATGGAGGCGGTTCCAGAGCTGCGCGAGGGACTCCCCGCGATGAACAAGACCTCAGCCATGGTGATCCCTATCTATTCAATTGTGCGAAACGTGATATAAATCCCGAAAGTGGCCGGGAGGCAGAGAAAAACGCAGATAGACGTTAACAGCAGCAACAACAGGGGGTAGCTGTGGGGAATAGGTTGCTTACCAGGAACCGTTGAGGTTGTCTCATTGGGTTACTCCTTTAAAAGATGCGCCAAGTCGTTTGGGAATGCTTTCACGACTTTGATGATAAATTTAGTCATCAAAGTCATAAATGTCAAGTCTTTTGGAGGTACATCATTCGCTTTTGGAAAAACTTGACAGCATCAAAAAAACTGTTTATGCTCTCACACAATATTCTGAAATGCAGGAACAAACGTCATGCGCCCGGTTTTTCTCCACCTCACGTGTTGCTGTTGTCACTGCTTCCACCAGAGCCAGGGTTCGCATTCCTAGACGTTTCGTCTGTACCCGTTAACAATGCGCCCTGGGTTTTTGCCGGGGTGTTTTTTCTTTTCTGCAAAAAAAGGTACGTGCAGAAACGCCCCACTTTCACAGCCGGGGCGTTTTTGTTTCAAGAGAACGAAAATTGGCACTGAACAATGATGCAGAAAGGATTTCAACAAATGTGTTCATCAGGGGTTGCTGAAACTGTTCGCCAGCGTGTTGAACGAGAAGGCCTTCCCAGCCTGAGCCGTCGCAACTTTCTTCGATTGGGGGGGATGGGGGTTGCTTCTGCAGCGGCAGCATCCTTGGTCGGCACTGCTGCAAAGGTGGGTGCTCAGGAGACAACGGGTGAAGTCGTTGATCTCTCCCATGTGTTCGGCACTAATATCCCCACTTATCTGCCGGATGAAAAACCACAACATGAAGATTTTGTCACCGTTGAAAATGATGGTTTCTACATTCAGCGCTGGAATTTTACCGAACACGCGGGGACGCATGTTGATATCCCTGCTCACTTTATCGCCGATGGTGAAACGGTTGATAATTATGCGGCTGACCTGCTGATTAGCCCGGCTGTCGTGATCGATATTAGCGCGAAGGCCGCCGAGGTCGATGATGCCACCCTAGATGTCGCAGATATTGAAGCGTGGGAAAGCGCCAACGGTGAAATTCCTGCAGGTGCGGTGGTATTTCTTTACTCCGGGTGGGATGCGCGGTGGGAAGACCCCGAAGCCTTCCGGAATGCCGATGCCGATGGTGTACAGCACTACCCGGGTTTTAGTGCTGAAGCGGCAACGTTCCTGGTTGAACAGAGGGATATTCGGGGAATCGGCGTCGATACCCTGAGTCTGGACGTGGGCGCATCCACCACCTTTGATGTCCATTACATCATCCTGGGGGCGGGAAAGTATGGCATCGAAGGCGTTGCGAACCTCGCCATAATCAAGGATCGACAAGCGACCGTCTTTGTCGGGGTGCCGCGTTGGGAAAACGGTTCTGGTGGCCCTGCGCGCGTCCTGGCTGTCATCTAAAAGCTTCGACTGGGAGTGGTTTCCCATCACTCCCAGCCTTTGATTATGGTGGTGTGGCGAAGTGGCTAACGCGGAGGTCTGCAAAACCTCTATTCGCGGGTTCAATTCCCGCCACCACCTCTGCAATGTACAGGTTTACAGCAACGCGCAGTAACATTATCCTTTCAAGCCACTGGTTTTTGCTTGGTGTTCAAGTGATGGATGGATGTCTTCATTGGTTTCAGTGGGCAGAAGGGCATACGCTTTTATACTCACCCATACTTGCTGTCCCACACGGAGGTTGGCTGTGCGAGCATCATCCGGGGAGAGCAGCGCCGTGACCACCTGGCCTTCATGCTGCCCCGTCAGACGAACGATGACACGTTGAAGGGGGCCAGCAAACAGCACCATTTCCACAATCCCCTGCCCGATGGTTGGATGTGTGGTGTGCGGACGGTCGTGGGATAATGCAATTTCTTCGGGACGAGCCAGAATTTCGACGGACTGGCCCGAAAGGTGTTCTGTATTCGGTGGTGCGGGTACGGCCACATCCCCCAGATAGACATTCGATCCATTACGCCGCGCTTGCAGTAGATTAGCGGTGCCCAGGAAAGTGGCGGTAAAGCGGTGCTGTGGACGGTGATAAAGTTCGCTTGGCACACCGACTTCCAGCAGCTCGCCTCGTTCGATAATCCCGATGCGATCTGCTACTTCAAAGGCTTCCTCCTGATCGTGTGTTACCAGAATAGCCGTTACACCCAACTTCTGCTGAATCACTTTCAAATTCTGGCGCAGTTGTGCGCGGATTTTGACATCCAGCGCCCCGAAGGGTTCATCCAGCAGCAGGACGTTCGGGTCATAAGCCAGCGCCCGCGCCAGCGCGACTCGCTGCTGCTGCCCGCCAGAAAGCTGGTTGGGCATCCTGTTTCCATACTCCGGCAGTTCAATCAGGTTGAGGAGTTCCTGTACACGCTGCTGCCTGTCCTGGGCTTTCCGCCGCCGGATGCTCAGGCCGAACTCAATATTCTGAGCGACGGTCATATGGCGAAACAGGGAATAATTCTGGAAGACGAAACCTGTCCCTCGCTGCTGTGGCGGGAGTTGGGTCACGTCCCTTCCATGAAGCAGAATGCGCCCATTGTCTGGCGTCACCAACCCTGCGATCATCCGCAGCAGTGTGCTCTTGCCGCTGCCACTGGCCCCCAGCAGGACGAACAGCTCACCGGGCTGGATTTCTAAAGACACGTTACGCACAACAGCCTGTGTTCCGTAAAACTTGCTGACCTCATACAACTTAATGGACATGTTGGTCTTCCCCTTAACCCTGCGACTGTCGGACGGCGCTGTCTGCAAAGCGGCTCTTGAGCTGGTTCATGACGATCAGGATGATGACAGAGATAATGCACAGAAGCACCGACATACTGTATCCTCCGGTGTTGTCGCGGTCCTTGAGTGCTCGAAAGATGAAGGTCGTCGCGGTTTCGGTATAACCTTCCAGGGCACCCCCAACCACGGAAACCGCCCCAAATTCGCCGATCATGCGGGCAAACGTAAGCACAATCCCATAAAGAAGCGCTGTCCAGATTTCCGGCAGAATGACACGCCGGAATGTCAGCCAGCGGTTCGCGCCGATGGTATAGGCAGCTTCCTCATAGTCGGGTGACAGGGTGCCCAACACAGGCTGAATTTCGCGGGTGATGAACGGCAGCGACACGAAGATTTTGACCAGCACAATGGCCGGATACGCAAAGACAATGGGAATAATCGTCGGTGCAAACCAGCCCGTGCGCCCAAACATTACAATGGTGGCGTACCCGGCGATGGGAGTGGCAAACACGAAGGGAATATCCACCAGCGCATCGAACAAGCGCCTGCCTGTAAACCGATGACGCACCAGCACCCACGCGGTTATCAGTCCGAAGATGGCATTGACCGACAATGCAATTACCGACAGCACAAAGCTGACCAGCAGCGCATGGCGTACATCAATGTGTGAAAACGTGTCCAGAACGGGCTGAAGGCCATCTTCAAACGCCCCCTGAATGATGGTGATGAAAGGCACCACCAGCAGGATGATGGCATAGGCGATCACGATAACCACCAGTGCGATTGCAGGGAAGGATCGCGGCGTGACTTCACGCATGCTGCTGCCTCCGCAGGAAAAGATCGACACCAATGGTGACGACGAAAGACACGAACAGCAGCACAGCAGACGCGCCCGCCGCCGCCTGAATATTGCCTTCTTCAATCTGGGTGTAGATATAGACCGTCGCCGTCTGCGTCCGCATGGGAATATTCCCTGAGATAATCACAATCGAGCCAAATTCGCCCAGTGAACGGGCAAAACTCAGGAGCGCACCTGTCAGAATTGCCGGACGCAGCACAGGCAGAATCACGCGGTAGAACGTCGCCCAGGGAGAAGCCCCAATCGTATGCGCGGCCTCCTGCTGGTTTGCATCTAACTGTGCCAGGACGGGCTGCACGGTGCGAACGACGAACGGATAACCGACAAAAAGCAGCGCGAGGACGATTCCTGGGGTATTAAAGACGATTCGTATCCCAAGCTGATCTTCGAAAAATGCACCCAGAAAGGTCTGTGGACCATAGGCCACCACCAGCATGACCCCGATGACCAGCGTCGGGACGGCAAATGGGATATCAATCAGGAGATTGAATAGCTTCTTGCCGGGGAAACGATAGGCGACCAACACATAAGCCGTGAGGGTGCCCATGACGGTGTTAATCACGGTCATAAGTGCCGCAGTCCATATGCTGAGGCGGATGGCATTGGCCGTGTCTGGTCGACTCAGGCTTTCGAGAAACGTATCAAGTCCAAAGCGCAAACCCTGCACATAGATGACCATTACGGGAACTACAATAAAGGCAGCAAGATAGCTCAATGCAGCCAGGCGCAGCCCCCAGGCTCCGTAGGGAGCCTGGGGAACGCTTGCGCTGGCAGAGATCTCGCCGCGAACAGGCAGCGGGAAATCTGTCATGGGGGACTACGATCCTTTGATCTGTGTAATGAGTTGGATGATGCTGCCCTCTTCACCGAAGTAAGCAGGCTGCGCTTCTGCCCATCCACCGAACTCATCAATCGTGAACAGGTCTTCGACCGTTGGGAAGGTGATGTCGGGGTTCAGTTCAACTGTGACGGTTTCCTCAGGAAGGTCTTCGGGAATTTCCGCCTCAAGGCCGTAATCGGTTGCGACCACCGGGTTCACTGGACGGAACCCGTTGCTGGCGAAGATACGTTGTGCATTTTGCGTCCACAGAAACTGCACGAATGCTTCGGCCACTTCGCGTGTTCCATGCAGATCAACATAGGTATCCACAACCGCAACCGGATTCTCAATCAGAATGGTCGAACGCGGGTAAACCACATCATACTCACCACCAGCCTGAATCCCGGCATAGTATTCGTTTTCATAGGTGATGGCGACATCGCCAATGCCGCGTTCAAACGTCAGGAAGCTCTCACGCGCATCGCGATCCAGAACCTCAACATTGGTAATCAGATCGGTGAGAAACTCGACACCGCCTTCATCGGTCGCTTCATAGCCGCCCACAAACCCGCGCCGTGCTGCCCCATAGGCCGCCAGAATATTCCAGCGTGCGCCGCCGCTGGTCGCCGGATTGGGGGTGATGACTTCGATGTCTTCCTGGCCGAGGTTTGCCCAGTCGGTAATTTCCAGCGGATTCCCCTCGCGTGTTGCCAGCACGACCACCGAACGGGTGACAAATCCCTGATAGACATTGTCTTCCTTCCAGTCTTCGCTGACCAGCCCGGCGTTGACCAGACGGGTCACGTCCGGTTCCAGCGCCAGCGCCACGATATCGGCTTCAAAGCCGCCTTCCACGGCGCGTGACTGTGTGCCCGAACCCTGATACGACTCCAGGAAGCGAACGGTCTGCCCCGTTTGTTCCAGCCAGTAGGCCTGAAACAGGGGGATGATCTCGCCATAGGCCTCGCGGGGGACGGCATAAGCCACAAGGGTGAGCGTGATGGGTGGGGGTGCGTCCTGCGCACTCACGGAGACAACCGTGAACAGGAACACCGAAAGGACAACCAGAAGCAGACGAGACAACGATTGACGTACCATGGTGTTTTTTCCTCTTTGCGTTTGAATAGAACAGATTACAGAGCGACCGAAACAAATGCGCCGGAAATACAACAACAGCAACACGAGCGCCGACAACCAATCAGCGCACGCGGCAGCAGTCGTTCTGTAAGGTGTCTTGCATCGAGGGTAGTCACCAGCTATGCCCTTTCCTGAATACCCTGCATCAGCACACGGCTGACTTCGGGGCGGGTAAACTCTTCCGGGAGCAGTTCGCCGCGTGACAGTAAGTCACGCACCTGCGTACCGCTCAGAACCACATGATGGCTGGAATCATGGGGGCAGGTCTTCAGGCTGACCACACCGCCGCACGTCCGGCAGTAGAAGGTATGCTCGAAGAACAGCGGCGTGATGCCGATTTCTTCAAGCGTGAATTCGTCAAAGATGTAGTGGGCGTCATACGTGCCATAGTATTTGCCAACCCCGGCATGGTCGCGCCCGACGATGAAATGGGTGCAGCCATAATTCTTGCGGGCGATGGCATGGAAAATCGCTTCTCGAGGACCAGCATAACGCATGGCCGCCGGGAACACGCCGAGCAGCACCCTTGCCGCTGGGTAGTAATGATCGAGGATGACCTGATAGCTCTGCACACGAATATCCGCCGGGATGTCATCGGCTTTGGTTTCGCCGACCAGGGGATGCAGCAGAAGACCATCCACAATTTCCAGGGCTGTTTTCTGGATGTATTCGTGTGCACGGTGGATCGGGTTGCGCGTCTGGAAACCGACAATGCGCCGCCAGCCGCGTTCGGCAAAAATCTGCCTCGTCTGCTGCGGGGTATAGCGCAACTCAACGAATTCTTCATGGGCACGGGTGGGCAGGTCGATCACATCCACGCGACCCGCCAGCAGCACCCCACCCTGCCGGTAAAGCCGTGCTACGCCGGGATGGGCTGCGTCAGTGGTTCGGTAGACGTGCTGCGCTTCTTCCTGCGCGTCAGCGGTAAATTTTTCCTCGACGTTGAGAATCGCCAGAAGGCTGCTGCCTTCGGTCAAGGCCACCTGCCCGCCGATAGGTGCGCTCTTTGCCTGTTCTTCGGTCACGGCCAGCGTTACAGGAATGGTCCACGGCAGGCCGTTCGCCAGCCGCATTTCATGAAGCACGGAGCGATAGTCCGCCTCACCCATAAACCCTGTGAGGGGACTGAGCGCACCCGTAGCGATCATTTCCAGATCGGCCAGGTTCAGGTCGCTCAAAACAATGCTGGGCAGTGATTGGGCGTGTTCGAGCGCTCCCGCACGATCATCTCCGGTGAGCAGGCGATTGACCAGCACGCCGCCGTGTGGCTGAATGGATGGGAAAGACTTCGACATTGATTTCTCCATCAGCCAGCCATCAGCACGGCATGTTCGGGCTGCGGCAGCAATCCGCGCACCTCTAAATAAGCCACAATCTTGGCGACACTTTCTTCGACGGATTCTTCGTCGGTGTACAGGGTAATCTCTGGATTTTCCGGCGCTTCATAGGGATCATCGACACCCGTAAATCCCTTTAACTCTCCAGCAAAGGCTTTGGCGTATAAGCCTTTGACGTCACGCGCAGCACACGTTTCCAGCGAGGCATGAACGTAGACTTCAATGAAGTTCGTCGTCTGCTGGCGCACTTTCTCACGGGCTTCGCGGTAGGGCGAAATAAACGAGGCGATCACGCCAACGTTATTGCGCGACAGCAGCTTGGCGACAAAGGTGACTCGTTCAATATTCTTATCACGGTCTTCCTTGCTGAAGCCCAGATCACGTGTCAGCCCTTCGCGTACTGTGTCGCCATCCAGCCGCTCAACCAGCAGGCCACGTTCGCGCAGCTCGCGTTCAAGTGCGACCGCGCAGGTAGTTTTGCCCGCGCCAGAAAGCCCGGTGAGCCAGAGCGTAAATCCTTGAGACATGCAGCTTCTCCTAAGCATATGAGGTCGGTGAAAGATGAATACCGCATTCGGTCTTGGCCTGCCCTGCCCAGCGGCCAGCGCGTTTGTCTTCTCCAGGCACAACAGGACGAGTACAGGGCCAGCAGCCGATGCTGTGGTAATTCCGAGTGTGAAGGGTGTTATAGGGGAGTTCGTGGGCGTGGATATACGTCCACACCATCTCCTCAGTCCACGTGGCGAAAGGCGACAGTTTGACCATCTGATAGCGCTGATCCCAGGAAATAATCGGGGTCGTTTTGCGCCCATCAGATTGATCGCGCCGCAGCCCGGTAATCCAGGCGGCGTATCCGGTCAAAGCGTCTTCCAGGGGTTTTGTCTTGCGCAGGTTGCAGCACTGATCCGGGTCGCGTTCCCACAACCTGTCGCCATACTGGGCGGCCTGCTGCTCCACCGTCTGCTGGGGCTGAATCGTCACCAGGTTTAGTGCCAACTGACTTTTCAGGGTATCGACCAGTGTATAGGTTTCGGGAAAGAGAAGACCGGTATCCAGCGTAAGCACAGGCGTTTGCGGCGCGACGGCTTGCAGCATGTGCAGCGTGACGATACCTGTTGGCTGGAAGCTGGTCACAACGGCCAGAGAAGACCCGAACCGATCTGCCGCCCATTGCAGCACGGCCTGGGGTGAGGCTGTTTCAAATTGTTCATTGAGATCATTGAAGTCTTCCATTAGCCGCTCCTGCTTCAAAACAAAAAAGCCCCGGCAGCATGACCGGGGCTTGGCGTTATGGTGTCATAAAAATCACGCAAGCAAAGCCGGACGATGCCGTTGGGTCGTCATTAAAGGGTTACAACAACAAGCGATCAACAGCGGGAGAAGCATATATTCCTCTTGCATTCGGTAAAAAACAACAAAAAACCCCAGCGCTCAGGACTGGGGTTCGTGTTAGCGAAGCAGAATGGAGTTATCCATCATGCGCTCAAAACCACGCCACAGCCGTTTTCGGCGGAAGCCCCACAACACAGACAACAAAGCAGGGTGATTTGAGCGTTCAAGAGTGTTGAATTCCTTTATTTCAACACAAAGTATAATGTGATCGCGGCTCTTGTCAAGCAAATGATGATATTAACAACAATTTTCTGAAAAGGCTTGCAGTCTACACGACAGGTTGATAGCCATTGACTCTGCCCTGCTTGACCACAGACTCCTTGACACCAACAACAATACCCGCTACATTATTGTAAACGCTTGCAAGATTGACAGCACGAAACGGCGAACTTATGCGTATAGATGTGGTTTTAATAAGAACAAAACCCGTTTTATAAGCATCTATTACTGAAAACGCTTTCATGAAAAAGATGGTTTTTTGATGGATAACGACGAAAAAAAGCAGTCTCCTCCTACGATTATGGATGTTGCGCGCGAGTCGGGTGTTTCCTACGCCACCGTGTCCCGTGCGTTGAATGGATATGAATTCGTCAAGCCCAGCACACGAGAAAAAGTCCTGCTGGCCGCTGAAAAACTGGGCTATGTCCCCAACAATCAGGCGCGGAGCCTGGCGGGCGGGCGCTCCAACCTGATTGGTATTCTCGCTCCCGCGCTGGATAACGGCTATATTGCTGAGATCATTCGCGGGATTGATGAGGAACTTGCCAAATCCAGCTACAACCTAATCCTCTACACCACCCATCGGCATCACGGCAAAGAGTCGAATTACGTCGCGTCCATCGTCAATGGCGTGGCGGACGGCCTGCTGCTGATTGTGCCGCTGATTCCAACCACCTACCTGGATGCCCTGCGCCATCAGAATTTCCCTCATGTGCTGATCGACCAATCCGACTTTGCCGAAAAAAGCGGTGTTGTAAACGCAACCAACTGGCAGGGAGCATACGACGCAACGCAGTATCTCCTTCAACTGGGGCATCAGCGCATCGGTTTTATCGGCGGCATGGCTGAACTCAGCAGTGCGATTGAGCGTCTCAACGGCTATCGCACGGCGCTTGAGGATGCGCAGCTTCCAAGCCTTGATGAACTTATCACCGTTGGCGATTTCACAGAAGCGGGGGGTTATGCGGCAACACAAAAATTACTGAATGTGCCTCACCGCCCTACCGCAATTTTTGCCTCCAATGATTTATCTGCGTTTGGTGCGATGGAAGCGATTCGCCAGCACGGGCTGCGTATCCCTGATGATATTTCAGTGGTGGGGTTTGATGATATTCCGCAAGCCTCTATTGCCCATCCTAAACTGACAACGGTGCGGCAGCCGCTCGAACAGATGGGAAGGGTGGCCGTGAAAATGCTGCTGGAACAGATTGAAGACCAGTCACGTCCTCCGCGTCGTGTGACGCTGGCAACACGGCTTATCGTCCGCGACTCCTGCCAGTCACTACACGCGGATAACGGATAACAGTTTTTTATGAAAGGGGGTGATGCAAGGCAAGAGACTCTGAACTGCCTATCGCTGAACTCGAAGAATCACTCAGGTAATTAATATTTAAAGGAGTAACAATCCCGTGAAAACACGCCCACAATCAATAATGCTTATGTTGACGGTGCTGCTCATGGCGCTGACCGTCGGCACCGTCTCCGCCCAGGAAGAAGTCACCATCGACTGGTGGCACATCAGCACCGAAGAATCGCAGGCCGCCTACTGGCAGAGCCTCGCCGACGCCTACACCGCCGAGCATCCTAACGTCACCATCAACATCACCATTCTGGAAAACGCCGCCTTCAAGGAACGCCTCACGACCGTCATGCAGGCCGATGAACCGCCTGATCTGTTCCAGAGCTGGGGTGGCGCGGTTCTGTGGACTTACGCTGACAACGGTCTGGTGCGCAATATCGCCTCGGAACTGGAAGGCGAATGGCGCGATTCGTTCTCTGCACAGGCAGCGTTAGAACTTTACGGTCAGGATGGTGAGTATTACGGTGTGCCCTGGACGTGGGGCGCGGTTGGCCTGTTCTATAACAAAGCGCTTTTTGAACAGGCAGGCCTTGACCCGGAAGCACCCCCGCAGACCTGGGAAGAATTCCTGGCGGCGGTGCAAACGCTGAAGGACGCAGGCATTACCCCGATTGCGCTCGGCGAAGGTGAGAAGTGGCCGGGGCACTTCTGGTGGGTGTATCTGGCGCTGCGCCTGGGGGGTGAAGAAGCCTTCCTCAGCGCATACGACCGCAGCGGCACGTTCGCAGATGAGCCATTTGTGCAGGCGGGCGAATATCTCCAGCAGCTTGTTGACCTTGAACCGTTCTCAGAAGGCTTCCTTGCACTGAGCCACCCCGAATCCCAGGGCATCTTCGGCAATGGCGAAGCCGCCATGTTGCTGATGGGTCAGTGGACACCCGCTGCACAAGCTCAGTACAGCGCCAGCGGCGAAGGCATTGGTGAGGAAAACCTCGGCTTCTTCAATTTCCCGGCTGTGGAAGGCGGCGCGGGCGATCCGGGTGATGTCCTCGGCGGCGGCGATGGTTTCGCGGTCGGTCGCGATGCACCTGATGAAACGGTCGATTTCCTGCGCTTTATCACCAGCGTGGAGAATCAGCGTACTGGTGCAGAAATTTTCATCGTCCCGGTGGTTGCGGAGGCGGAAGATGCGGTGACAGACGACCCGATCATGGGAGCGATTCTCGAAGCCCGCAACAGTGCGCCGTACTTCCAGCTTTACTACGATCAGTTCCTGCCGCCTGCCGTCGGTTCAGCAGTGAATGACGCTGTCCAGACCATTTTTGCAGGCACGGCCAGCGCCGAGGAAGCTGCGCAGGCCATTGAAGAAGTTGCTGCGTTCGAACTGAGCGGCAGCTAAGGGTGGTCAGAAGATGTGGAGGTAAAAGACATTCCCCAATGGCTTGAGCCACCTCCACATCTTCCCCACAGGGCGCAAAATCGCACCGCAATAAATTTACCAAAGAGTTCAGTTTATGTCTGCAATCCGATCAAGAATACTACCCACGTCTTACGAGCGAGCCAGGCGCGATAGGCAGCGGCACCAGCGCAATAAAGCGGCGTTGATTACCCTGTTTACTCTGCCGGGGATGGTGATTTTTTTCCTTTTTGTGCTCTTTCCAATCGCGCAGTCGGCCTATTTCAGCCTTTTCGATTGGGAGGGATATGGCCCCCCAACCGACTATATTGCGCTTGGGAATTACACCCGCCTGTTCAATCACAGCGTGTTTCGCACGTCGGTCAGCAACAGCTTCACGATTATGCTGCTCTCACTCGTGATTCAGCTTCCCCTCTCGCTTGGTCTGGCGCTGCTGGTTGGGCGCGGTGAACTGCCGGGCAGAGGGGTGTTTCGCGCGATTCTGTTTATCCCCTATATTTTCTCAGAAGTCATTACCGCCATTATCTGGCGATATGTGTTAAGTCCCGACGATGGTGCGCTGCTGAATTCGGTGCTGACGACGTTCATCCCCGGTTATGAGCCGATTGGCTGGCTGGCCGAACGCAACATCGTCCTGTATGCCCTGTTCATCGTCCTTACCTGGAAATTCTTCGGGTTCCATATGATTTTGTACATGGCCGGGTTGCAGGGAATTCCCAAAGACCTGGAAGAAGCGGCGCGTGTGGACGGCGCTACTGAAGCACAGGTCTTGCGCTTCGTCACGCTTCCCCTGCTCGGCAGCACCATCCGGCTGACGATCTTCCTCTCGGTGGTGGGGTCGTTCCAGCAGTTCGTCCTGGCCTGGGTTCTGACCAACGAAGGGGGTCCCGCCAACGCCAGCCAACTGCTGGCAACCTACCTGTATAAGTTCGGCATCAGCCAGCAAAAGCTGGGCTACGGCAGCGCGGTCGCCATCGTCCTGTTTGCCATCGCCTTCGGCTTTTCGGTCATCTATCAGCGACTCTTTATGCGGCACGATTTTGCGACTCGTTCGGTGGGTGCGGGCGGGAGGACAGGCTGATGTTCGGAACACGTCAACTTCCCTGGACAATCCTGAAATACGCGCTGCTGGTGCTGATCTGCCTGGTCATTATGGGCCCCGTGCTGACCGCCGTCCTGGGCAGCATACGGACGACGGGCGAATTTGTCTCGACCCCCTTTGGACTACCGCAGAATGGAATACAATGGGAGAACTACCTGGGAATTCTGGAAAACCCGTCGTTCTGGAATTCGTTAAAAAACAGCCTCATCATTACCCTCGGTGTCACCATCCTGAATATTATGCTCGCAAGTATGCTGGCGTTCGTCTTCAGCCGAGTCAGTTTTTATGGTCGCGGACTGTTGTTCAATATCCTGCTGATCGGGCTGCTGTTTCCACTGGTGATTGCCATCCTGCCGATCTTTATTCAGGTGCGCCAGCTTAATCTGATCGACAGTATGTGGGGAGTGATTCTGCCGCTGGTGGCCTTTGGCCTACCGGGCAGCGTCGTCATCCTGCGAAACTTTTTTATCGCTATTCCCAGCGAACTGGAAGACGCGGCTTATATTGACGGCTGCACACCATTCGGGTTTTTCCGTTATATTCTGCTCCCACTGGCACGGCCTGCCCTGTTAGCGGTTGCCACGCTCCAGGTCATCGCGGGCTGGAACGAGTATTTTCTCCCGCTGCTCATCCTGACCGACCCCGACCAGTGGCCGCTGCCGCTCGGCATCATGCAGTTCCAGGGGCAGTATGGCACGGACTATGCACGGATTATGGCCTACGTCACCCTGCTGATTATTCCCGCAGTCCTATTTTATTTAGTTGCGGAAAAATACATCGTTACAGGTTTAACAGGCGGTGAATTGAAGGGCTGATTTTCCGCTGATTTATCCAGCCAACCACAACAGGAAAGTTCGGGTTTTTATGTCGATCAACAGCACGGTAGTTACAGATGCGCGTCGATCTGTTGAAGATCGCGCTGCACTGCTTCTGGAACAAATGACACTGGACGAAAAACTGGCACAGATCGTCGGTGTATGGGTCACGTGGCTGCTCTCCCCCACCCGTCAGTTTGAAGAGTCGAAAGCAAGGCAGCATGTCGAACATGGGGTAGGCCATGTCGCGCGCATCGCTGGCGCATCGCAGCTCCCGCCACAGGAAAGCGCTCGACTCGCCAATCGCATTCAGAAATTTCTGCGGGAGCAAACGCGGCTTGGTATCCCCGCCATTGTCCATGAGGAAAGCTGCGCGGGGTATCTGGCGCTTGGCGCTACTACGTTTCCTCAGGCCATTGGGCTGGCCTCGACCTGGGAACCAGAACTGATCGAACAGATGACCGTCGTGATCCGCCAGCAGATGCGGGCAGCAGGTGCCCATCACGCCCTCGGCCCGGTGCTGGATATTACCCGCGATGCACGCTGGGGGCGGATGGAGGAAACCTTCGGCGAAGACCCATTTCTTACGTCCGCGCTCGGCATGGCTTATGTGCGCGGCATCCAGGGAGAGAATCTAAGGGAAGGGCTTGCGGCGACTGGCAAGCATTTCCTTGCACACGGGATGCCCGAAGGCGGCATGAACTGGGCACCTGCCCATGTTCCTGAGCGGGAACTGCGCGAAATTTTCCTGACTCCCTTTGCCGCTGTAATCCGGGAAGGTAAGATCGCGTCGATGATGAACGCTTATCATGAACTCGATGGCATTCCCTGTGGCAGTTCGCGGGAACTGATGGTCGATCTGCTGCGCGGTGAAATGGGTTTCGAGGGGGTGGTTGCTGCTGACTATTTCACACTGAAAGCCCTGGTCGATTACCACCGTGTCGCCCGCGATAAGGCAGAAGCGGCTCGGATGGGGCTGGAAGCGGGGATCGACGTTGAACTGCCCGCCCGCGATTGTTACGGCGAACCTCTGAAACAAGCGCTGCTCGAAGGCCGTATTCCGATGGAACTGGTCGATCAATCCGTGAGACGGGTTCTCAGGATGAAATTCGAGCTGGGGCTGTTTGAGAACCCTTATGTCGATGAAGGCCGGGTGGTTGAAGTCTTTGCTGCGCCGGAAGCACGAGAACTTTCCCGTCGTCTCGCACAGAAATCACTCGTCCTGCTGAAAAACGATGGGCTGCTGCCGTTGTCGAAATCAGCAGGCAAAATTGCACTGATCGGTCCCCATGCTGACAGTGTACGCCTGCTGCAAGGCGATTATCATTACCCCTCCCATTTGATCCACATTTTCGACCAGGTCACCGAAATGGATGCGCCGAATCCGCAGGATCGGCTGGTGCCTGTGGATTGGAGCGCGCATTTTCCGCCGACAGTGACGGTACTGGAAGCGCTCAAAGCAGCGGTCGCTACGGAAACACGGATTCATTATGCCAGAGGGTGTGATGTCAATGACCGTGACACCTCTGGTTTTGCGGAAGCGGTGGAAGCCGCCCGACAGTCAGAAGTCGCCATCGTCGTTCTGGGCGATCAATCAGGGCTGGGGAAAGGCAGCACGGTTGGCGAGTCGCTTGACTCTGCCACCCTCATGCTGCCGGGGATACAGCAAGCTTTGCTGGAAGCGATTTGCGCCACCGGAACACCGGTTGTGCTGGTTCTTGTGACAGGCAGACCGTATCAACTGACCTGGGGGGAAGAACAAATCCCGGCCATTCTGGAAGCATGGTTGCCTGCGCAGGAAGGCGGCGCGGCTATCATCGATGCGCTGTTCGGGGATATAAACCCTGGCGGCAAACTCACGGTCACGTTCCCACGTGCGGCAGGACAAGTCCCGGTCTATTACAATCACAAACCCTCCGGCGGGCGGAGCAACTGGCATACCAACTACGTTGATCAGAGTACTACTCCCCTTTTCCCCTTCGGTCATGGCCTGAGTTACACCCGGTTCACTTACAGCGATCTGAGCCTAAGCCATCAGCAGATCACACCGTTGGAAACACTGACCATCAGTCTCACAGTCAAAAACACCGGGGAATACGCAGGGGATGAAGTGGTGCAGTTGTACATCGCCGATCCCGTTGCCAGTGTTACCCGCCCTGTCAAAATGCTCAAGGGCTTCAAGCGTATCTTCCTTGAACCCAATCAAGAAAAGACCATTACCTTTCAGCTCGACATGCGTCACTTTGCATTTTACGACCGCCAGATGCAGTATGTGGTTGAGCCGGGGACAGTTGAAGTGATGGTCGGCAGTTCCTCGGCAGATATTCGGCTGACAGGTCAGCTTGAGATTGTCGGATCAACTACTTCGGTAGAGCAGGTCTTCTTCACGCCTGTGGAGGTTACGTAATCGGTTCAGCACGCAGGTTTCAACCTGTATCAGAAACCTACCTACCACAGAGGGTGCCTCTCAGGTCTTGTTGGGCTGGACAAGATGCTGCTGAAAAAACACCTGCCACACCCCGCATCCTTCAATAAAAGGCTGCATCAATGCCTGTTCAGCCTGTCGCAGATGCATCAGGTCGTGCCCGCCCCACTGATGTAACATCTGGCTCAGCGTTACCAAACCAAGTTGCGGATGTACCGCTTCCCGTTCCAGGTCGGAGGCGGTAATCTGATCCAGCAGCCTGAGATTTTCGCGCCGTAAAGCGTCGAACTGTTGTGCCAGGTATTCGGACGAAACATCAGCAGTGAAGGAGATAGTGGCTGTTGCCGGGGAAAAGGCAGGGAACGCTGCCCCGGTGAAGAACGCCTGAAAACGCGGCGGAACAGCGTTTCGATCAAAGTCGATCAGGTGCTCCAGACATTCCAGCGCCGACCATTCCCCTGCTGCGGGTTGCCGCTTCAGCAGGTTTTCAGGCAAAACAGCAACCAGCGATTGCCAGCGCACAGGGGTTGTCTCCAGCAATGCTTTTACCGTTGAAACGATGTCCATCATCGCGTTTCCTGTGATAGAGCGATCCTCCCCTATTATATGCGAATCTGTTTATCATTTCGGGGTAAAGGCAATGGAGTAAAGTCAGGCAACCTGCCTAAACGAATTCGTAAACTCTGCCAATATTTCATTTAACAGCGATCTCCTATGATCGTGTCTGAGGAAAAAATTATGAGCGCGTTAACTATCAAGAAGGCGAAGAAGCAGACCACCCAACCATTGTGTTAGGGCTTTTTCGTTTCCTGGATGCTGACCAGATCGACGACAAGAACCGCCCTGACAGGCGGTTTTTTTGTTGTATAGCCGGGAAGGCTTCTGAATTCATGTTTGCTACATTCCATACCAATTTTGATAAGCGCAGCAAGTGCAAGAAGCCGGATAAACCATCTGGATAGTTGTGCTGCGCCACACCCTTGTTGCTGAGCCGCCGTCCAGATGCACATCCTGCGCTGGACGGCGGTTTTGTTTTTCGCCGATTTCTTAGGAAAAGGAAAAAGTCATGAACCCATTTTGCCCTGAATGTGAAGCCGAGATCACCCTGCCCGCCAATGTAATGCAAAATGAACTGGTCGCCTGTCCGGACTGTGGTGCGGATTTAGAGGTCATCAACCTCGATCCGGTCGATCTCGCGCTGGCGCCTGAAGTTGAAGAAGACTGGGGGGAATAATGACGCCGCGTATCGCCCTCCTCGTTACCCACATCCGGCCCGAAGAAAAGCTGCTCATCAGCGCCTTTGCTGAGCACGGCTTCACACCCGACATCATCCTTGATCGTGATCTCGATTTCAGCATCAATGCTGGCGCGGATCAGCCTGCCCCGAATGGAACCTCCTGGAGTGCATATGCGCTTGTCATGGAGCGCTGTGTCAGCACTTCACGGGGGATGTATGCGACTGCAATCCTTAATGCCTGGGGTATCCCGACCATCAACGCCTATGCGACTGCCGCTCTGTGTGCCGATAAACTTCACACCAGCCTCGCTCTGGCACAGGTTGGCATTCCACAGCCTGCTACCCGCCTGACCTTTACCACTGAAGCGGCTCTGAACAGCATTGAATCACTCGGTTATCCAGCCGTGCTGAAACCTGTGACAGGATCGTGGGGGCGGCTGCTGGCGCGGGTCAATGAGCGCGACAGCGCCGAGGCGATCCTCGAACATCGCGAAACGCTCGGTGACTATACGCAGCACATCTATTACGTACAGGAATATGTCCAGAAACCGGGACGCGATATTCGCGCTTTTGTCGTCGGAGACAGAACTATCTGTGCCATCTACCGCGCCTCCTCACACTGGATCACCAACACAGCCCGCGGTGGACAGGCCACCAACTGCCCGGTGACGTCTGAGCTGGATGATGTGTGTGTACGAGCCGCGCAGGCCGTCGGGGGGGGTGTGCTGGCACTGGACATCTTTGAAACGCCCGACGGGCAATTACTGGTCAATGAGATCAATCACACGATGGAATTTCGCAACAGCAGTGCCCCTACAGG
This sequence comes from bacterium, assembly GCA_033762735.1. Classification (GTDB taxonomy): domain Bacteria; phylum Chloroflexota; class Anaerolineae; order Aggregatilineales; family Phototrophicaceae; genus JANRLJ01. Next base: position 32,175 of record JANRLJ010000190.1, read on the forward strand.
AGTCAACATCGCTGGTGAAGTCGTGCGCTATGCCCTGACTCAGATCCAAGTGAGGGAGGCGGTTCGATGACCTTGAGAGTCGGGATCGTCGGCGGCAGTGGTTATACGGGCGGGGAACTGCTGCGCCTGCTCATCAATCATCGTGATGTTGAAGTCACCCAGATCACCAGCCGAGAACAGGCAGGCCAGTACGTCTATACTCGCCATCCCAACCTGCGAGGCGCGAGTCGTCTGACGTTTGTCCATCCTGACGCGCTCCAGCCGTGCGATCTGCTGTTCCTGGCGCTGCCGCATGGCGTTGCCGCCCGTGAGATTGAGCGCTACGCCGTCCTCGCTCCGTCATTGATCGACCTGTCGGCTGATTTTCGGCTGAATGACACAACGGCTTATCAACGCTGGTATGGCGAGGATCATCCAAACCCCGACTGGCTCTCTCGTTTCGAGTACGGGCTGCCCGAAGTACGGCGGGAAGCCCTGCGCGGGGCACAGTTCGCCAGCGGCATCGGCTGCAACGCCACCGCCATCAATCTTGCTCTGCTGCCACTGGTAAGGGAAGGCCTGGTTGAACGGGCAGCGGCAGCGCTTAACGTGGGTTCATCGGAAGGCGGGCATCAACCCAGCGAAGGGTCCCATCATCCCGTGCGCAGTGGTGCCGTCCGCACATACAAACCGAGCGGGCATCGTCACTCCGCAGAAGTGGCGATGATTCTCGGCGCCGGGCTGATGGTGGATTTCGCGGTCACAGCCATTGAGATGGTGCGTGGGGTGCATCTGGTGGCGCACGTTTACCTGAATGCACCCCAGAACGAACGGGATTTGTGGCGTATTTATCGCCGCGCTTACCGCGATGAGCCATTTATCCGGCTGGTGAGCAGCACAACCGGGCTGCATCGCTACCCTGAACCCCGCATCGTTGCGGGTACGAATTTCTGTGACATTGGCTTCGCTGTGGATGAGCATAATCCGTGTCATGTCGTCGTCATGGCCGCGCTGGACAATCTGGGCAAAGGCGCCGCTGGATCAGCAGTACAGGTGATGAACATCATGCAGGGCTTTGATGAATGTGAAGGGCTGCGTGGAATAGGAGTATATCCATGAACAATATTCTGGTTGTAAAGATTGGCGGCACACAGGGCGTTGACCTCGCGGGCTGTGCCGATGATATTGCCAGGCTGCGGCGCCCACTGATTGTGGTGCATGGCGTCAGCGCGATGATGGATCAGTTATGCGCGGAACGCGGTATCACCGTTCGTACATTAACCTCTCCTAGCAGCCATACATCGCGCTATACGGATGCTGCGACACGCGATGTGTTTGTGGAAGCGTGTGAACGCATGAACGAGACACTGGTCAGCCTATTGCACGAGCGGGGCGTTCGCGCACAGGGACTTACGGGGGAAGCCGTTCCACTGTGGGGCGAGCGCAAAAACGCGCTTCGCGCCGTTGTGAAAGGGCGGGTGTGCATGGTGCGGGATGATTACACCGGGACAATCATGCGAGTAGACACAACCTCCATCCAGGCAGCACTCAATCATGGCGCGGTGGCGGTCGTGCCGCCTCTCGCGAACAGTGCCGACGGATTTCTGAACGTTGATGGAGATCGCGCCGGGGCGGCAGTTGCAGGCAGCGTAGACGCGGCGGACTATATCATCCTGAGTGGTGTGCGCGGGTTGTATCGCCACTACCCCGACGAAGCCAGCTTTGTTCCCTCCGTAAGTGCGCAGGAAATGGATGTGGCGCTGACATGGGCGGAAGGCCGCATGAAGCGCAAAGTCATCGGCGCATCCGAAGCGCTGGCGTCGGGGGTGAGCCGGGTCGTCATCGGCGATGGGCGGCAGAACACCCCCATCAGCGCGGCGCTGGCAGGCATAGGAACGGAGTTCCGGGCATGAGTATCGAGAGTGTCGCAACGACGGTATCCATAGAGGATCAGTTTGGTTCAGGCGCGTACAGCAAGCGACCGCTGACTCTGATCAGAGGCGCAGGCTGTACCGTGTGGGATGATACTGGAAACGCCTATCTGGACGCGACCAGCGGGATGGGTGTCGCGCTTCTGGGACATGCGCATCCAGCAGTCACAGCGGCAATTCAGGCACAGGCCGCCGAACTGATCACCAGCCCTGAGATTTTCTATAACCCACGCCGCGCCGAACTCTATACCCTGCTCCATCGGCTGACCGGGTTTGAACACTTCTTCCTGTGCAACAGCGGCACGGAAGCCATCGAAGGGGCGTTGAAGATCGCCCGTCTGCTGACTGGACGGAGCGAAATTGTCGCCGCTAAGCGTGCGTTTCATGGGCGCACGCTCGGCGCATTAGGACTAACGTGGACTCCGGCTTATCGCGAACCATTCACAGCGTGGACGCCGAACGGGGTGACGCATATCGTCTACAACAGCTTGGAAGAAGCCGAACGGATGATTACAGACCAGACCGCCGCGGTCGTGGTGGAAGCCATACAGGGGGAAGGCGGTGTGTATCCAGCCGAAGCCGGGTTCCTGCAAGGGCTGCGCAGGTTGTGCGACAAGCGCGGTGCCCTGCTGATCGTCGATGAAATCCAGACCGGGCTGGGGCGCACCGGGCGCTGGTTCGGCTATCAACATGCCGAAGTGGTGCCGGATATGATAACGCTTGGGAAAGGAATCGCAGGAGGCATTCCGATGGGGATTGTCGCCTGGGATGGTGCAGCCATCGAAAACGGCACACATGGCAGCACATTTGGGGGCAATCCGCTGGCGTGCGCGGCAGCGGTCGCCACCTTGCAGACCTTACAGCAAATTCGAGCACCGGAAAGAAGTGCAGAACTGGGCGGATTGCTGCTCGATCTGCTGCGAGAACACCAGCCCAACAGCGTGCGCGACAGGCGCGGGCGCGGGCTGATGGTTGGCCTTGAACTGCGCGGGCGCGTCACCCCTGTGATTCAGGCCTTGCAGGCGCAGGGCGTCCTCGCGCTGGTCGCTGGCAGAACTGTACTGCGACTGCTGCCGCCGCTGGTCATAAGCGAGGCTGAAGTGCACCACCTCGCGGATACCGTTCTAGGGGTGCTGCGCGATGCCGAGGCCTGAGATGTTTCTATCCGACGACGACGAGCGCCTGCTGTTCAATCTCGTGAGCATCGCGAGTCCTTCACAACAGGAGGCCGCCGCGGTCGAGTATCTGGTGGGATGGATGCAGAACTGCGGCTATGACGAGGCGTTTGTGGATGAGGCCGGGAACGCGGTGGGGATCAGAGGCACAGGCAGCCGCACGATCATGCTGCTCGGCCACATCGACACCTTCGGTGGGAATTTCCCGGTTCGCCTCGAAGACCGACTTCTGTATGGTCGTGGCGCGGTCGACGCGAAAGGGGCGTTGTGTGCATTTGCCGCAGCAGGAGCCACAGCCCAACTCCCTTCGGATACCCGGCTCGTCGTGGTTGGCGCGGTCGAGGAAGAATGTGCCAGCAGCAAGGGCGCACGGCACGTCGCCCAGGTTTATCATCCGGACTTCTGCATCATTGGCGAGCCTTCAAATTGGGATCGACTCACGCTCGGCTACAAAGGACGGCTTCTCATGGACTGGCGCTGGGAAGGCGGCTTAGCCCACAGCGCTGGACAGGATGCGACTCCCGCAGAGCACGCCTTTGCTTACTGGGATCGGGTACGTACTTACACGGCCGAGTTTAATGCAAATCGAACGCGGGTGTTTGAGCGGCTGGATGCCACGCTGCACAGCATCAACACCGGGCACGATGGCGTACATGGCTGGTGTGCGCTGACCGTCGGCTTTCGACTGCCGCGCGACACCGACCCGAAGGACATCGCAATCGCGCTGGCAGATGCAGGAATCACAAGGGTATACGGCATGGAACACGCTTTCACGACCGAACGCGACTCAGCCTTGAGCCGGGTGATGCGTGGGGCGATTCGCACGGAAGGTGGACAACCCGCCTTTGTGTACAAAACAGGCACGTCGGATATGAACATCGTCGGGCGCGTCTGGAATTGCCCGATGCTCGCCTATGGGCCGGGCGATTCTGCGCTCGATCACACGCCTAACGAGCATCTTCATCTCGACGAGTACAATCAGTCTGTTCGTGTTTTGAGGCGGGCTTTAGCGGCGCTCTAAGCCGACCGATCACGGTAAAGACGGACTGAGCGAAATGCTGAAGTCCCCACGACTTGGGCCGAGCCACCTGCATCATCGTGCCTGTAAACCTTTCCAGTAGGTTCACATGGTTGAAATTGCTCCTGATTACAGCGCTTTACTGAAACGTCAACAATAGTTTTTCGCCTGCCTGAAGGGTTAATGCCGGGTCGAAATGGAGTGTATGTCCGTCGGAGGTATGTTTGCTCGTTGTCGTTGCGATTGAACTTCCGCCAATGGTCGCGGCTGCCAGTTCACCCCTCCAATGATTGAGGCTGATGGAACGACACGTCCATACACCGGTCAACGTGGTGATACTGACCTGTCCTGTGACACGATCATGGGCATAGAAGCCTGTCCCGTGACTGTGTGCGAAGAACAGTTTTATGGAAGCCGCCGATGGTGAAGGCGCAAAGGACACAGCGCCATTTTTGATCGACAAACCCAGGTAGCCGTGCAGGACTGCCCAGGCAGACAGCGAACGGAAGTAATGTCCGCCCCATTCCTGATGGTCGAAGTACAGCCCATTCCGGCGGTAAAAGCGGTCAATCGTCAGTATAACCGATTCAGCCTGCTCGACTCTCCCCTCATAAAGCAAGTGCGAGGCGAATGCAAAATTACTCCCTGTCCAGACGGTGTTGGCTTGATCCCACCAGCAGTCGGAAGGCACATCATGCAGATACGCATCACCCGGCCATGAACAGTTTCGTATCCCGAGATCCGCCTCAAAGGAGTAGTGATAAATGGTTTCCAGAATGGAGCGAATCCGGTCTGGTTCGATCAGGGGTTGAACACCGGTCAGGCGGTTGCACCAATCCCCAATCAGTTGATCGGTGAGACAGCCCTCATCAATCAGCCCTGTCTTGCCGTCCCGGTCGTTATACAAACGATAGTAGCGGCCTGTCCACAGTTTACGGTCATGCTGGAGCCGTGCCTGTTCAAGGAGTTGGGCATATCTGGCCGCCGCCTTCCTGTCCTCTAAAAGGTCGGCGCATTCAATCGTATGGGTGAGCGCCGACAGCCATAAAGACGACGTGAAAGCTGCTGCGCCGTGCATACTGAGATTGTCGTAGGAACTGTTTACACCATCAATGTCGGGCAGGCAGTCCCCGTTTGCATCGCGTTCTCGCACGACATAATCCAGTGCTTTTTGAACGGACTCCCACATCTCCCGCAGGAAAGCGAGATCGCCCGTCCACAGCGCATGACGCAGCACAAGAATCGTATACTGTGCGGAAAGATCAACCCGTGAGGGGACGTTCGGGCGAGTTTCATGCTCGAAATGATCGAAGTTACGGTCAATGCCGTGACTGATCTCGCCTGACTCCAGTTGAACTGCGCAGTGCGTCCGCAGCATGGCTTTGTCCAACGAGGGGAACAGCGCCAGAACGGGTACGCTGCCGTAAACGGCCACATCAATCGTCGACATTGGCCCCCAGTAACCCGTCGCAGTTAAGCCTTCCTGAAGCGCAAACTTGCCATCCTGAGTCAGCCATGTACTGGTAATCAGGGTGTTGAGGTGAGAATTGATCTGATCGAGGATCGGTTCGGGAATTGTACTGTCGAAGAACGCAGCGTGAAAATCACGAGTCCGGGCTGTCAGCGCGTGGGCTTTGTCTGCCAGATATGCCACGACTTCCAGCGCTGAGCCGAAGTGGTTGGCATAAAAGTTGCCCTCGCGTTTGGCTGCATCCTCCCCCCGCACCTCACTGTACAGATTGGGGAAATACCAGCCGACGATAAAGGTCTGCTCAATAGCCTTACCATGCAGCGTGTGTGATACAGCCAGTGTGTTGTAACTACGTTCGCGGGCGGTAACTTGCTCCGTTTCAGGATTGAGGGTATTGCGTCCAGCAGTATCGTCAAGATTGGGCAAACGGTCATGACGCAGTGCCCATTCATAGAAGCCATGCCGTGCTTCCCAGCCGAGGTAATGTGTCGTGCCTGGATCGAGGGAAGCAAGTAACTGTGAGCCAGTGGTGGCGTGTTCAGCACTGAGGCCGCTCACCGTAGCTTCTGCAATTACCGCAGTCCCATGCTGATGTAAACGATTGACGTACTGTTTCTGCTGCACATCGTACCCGACGGCGTTTCGCTGCGTCGCCATCAGCATAACGTCAACTGGTTGATCGTTATGTGGCAGTATGTGGAAGTTGCAGTAAAAACCGGGCAGTGCCGAGTTTTTCACATCATGGGGGATGAAGGGGCTGAATGCTTCCAGCACGACATCAAACGGCATATCGGATGCGGTGAAGGTCAGCGTGGTGAATGGAAAGGACGCCCGCGAGGTGATGCGCTCGATGCCGCGCATCCAGGGAAAGGTATAGTGAAAAAGTTCGATACCGCCCGCGTCGATGCCCTGATCGATTTGCAACAGCTTCATGCGTGGCGGTTTGCCAGGCACCTGATAGCGCACGATAAAAAACAGCATCGACTCGTCGGCGAAGGGAAAGCGGGCGCCGCTGGCGAAGGGCAGGTTATTGAAAATATGCCAGCAGGTAAAGATGCCATCATGCCTCAGCTCCACCCCGCCTGTACCTATCCCTCCCAGCGCAATTCCACTTCGCGGCCTGTTTACATATTCGAGCGTGGCCTCATAAGGCATTTGAAGAATCCCAAAAAGTTATGTATAAAGTCATGTTATCGATAACATATTTATTGTAGAATACCATGATGTTTTGTCAAGCAACCGATAAATCGTTATCTTTTCAGGGCGAACGCGGAGTAACTTTTATGGCACCAAACCCACCTAAACTTGCAACCATTTACGATGTCGCTGATCTGGCCGGTGTTTCCCACATCACTGTCTCACGGGTGGTCAATGGCAAACAGAACGTCAGCCCAGAGACACGTGAGCGCGTCCTCAAGGCGATGAATGAACTCGGCTACTCGCCTAATCCGATAGCCAAAACGCTTCAGACACGCCGTTCACAGGTGATTGAGTTGGTGACGACGGACGTATGGGGCAGCAGCGCGGCGATGCAGAGTGTGATCAGCGCAGTCGCCCAGGGTTTCGATTTTCAGCTATCGATCCTGCCAACCACGGTAGACGCTCTCTATAACGTGTTAAAGGCGATTCCCAATCGCATGGTGGCGGGAACGCTGCTCTATGCCCAGGATGTTGATCTGAACTACGGCACGGTTCAACAGATCGTCCAGAATTATCCGCTTGTGCAGCTTGGCGGAAGGTTGCAAAGTGGCCTTCCCTCTGTGACTTATGACCAGTACCAGGCCTCCACGCTGGCTGTGCAGCATTTGATCGATCTCGGCCATCGGGAGATTGGGTTTATTGGCGGCCAGCAGCGTTTGCTTGATGGACGAATTCGCTATGAAGCCTATCTGGACACCCTCCAGCGAAATCACCTCAAAGCTGGACCGAGCATCTTTGGCGATTTTGGCGCGCCCAGCGGTGAGGTCGTGATGAAGGAACTACTGGCACGGCAGCAGCCCTTTACAGCCCTGTTCATCTCCTCCGATTCGATGGCGCTGAGTGCCATTCATGTCATGCGGCAGGCCGGGCTTCGGGTCCCGGAGGATGTATCCGTCGTGGGGTATGACGACGACATCTTTGCTTCGTTCCTCTCGCCACCACTGACAACGATGGTCAACAACGCAGGTCTGCTGGCGCGGCTGGCAGCGGAGTATCTGTTTGAACTGCTGCAAAATCCGCAGACACCCCGGATGCAGCGCATTCTGCTGCCAGAACTGATTTTGCGCCAAAGCACACGCCCACCACAACCCTGAACGACCTTAGAGCAATTTCTTGACAAACTAAAATTTTCCATGCTATATGTTTATCAGATGTTCTCGATAACATGAAATGAAAATGAGTGGGAAGGAGGCAAAACCGAACGCAATCACGACAAGGACGCGCTGCCCAAAAGTTAGCCACACCCTCTATTTGGTTAGGAGAAAAAATATGTCCAAGTTACGTTTTGCTCCGCTTATCCTGCTGCTTTTTGTTCTCGCCATCAATATCGTTCCCCTCAGCGCCCAGGATCCCATCATTATCCGCCAGCTTGACCACTTGGTCGTGCAAACGCCAGCCTTCGACCTGGCGATTGAACAATTCGAGGCTGATCATCCTGGTGTGCAGATCGAGCGCGAAGTGCTGACCAACGCCGCCGAAGTGCTGCAATTCGCCTTTACCGACCCCAGCACCGCGCCGCACGTCTTCATTGCCAACATTCTCGAACCGGCCCAGATGCGGAGCCTGGTCGATGCGGGCTACGTCTATTCGCTCGATCAGTTCCCCGACTGGGAAGAATTCCTGAGCCGTTTCCCCGCACCCGACGCCGCTGTCGCGCCCGGCCAGAACGTCTATGATGATGTGGTAGTGTCGATGAAGTTCGACGCCGACCAGTGGTGGCACCAGTATTACATCAACCTGAACCTGTATGAGCAGGCGGGTATTGTGGACGACAACGGCGACCCGATAATCCCCTCCACGTGGGAAGCAATGGTCGAAAACGCCTATACCATCCACGAAGCGACGGGCGCTTACGGGTTCAGCTATCCGGGTGCAAATCCGGGTCTGTTCGGTTTCTACTGGTGGACATGCTACCTTTCCAGCATCGCCTACGGCCCGCGCGGTTTCGGCTATGACATGCGCACGGGCGAATTCACGGCAGCGGAAAATCCCTGCTTTGAAACCATCATCACCGATCTGCTGCGGATGCGCGACGACGGCATTCTCCCGCCCGACATGCTGGCGATTGACGATGAACCCAACCGCGCGCTTTTCGCTGAGGATCAGGTCGCGCACATCCTGACGGGTGTGTGGGCGATCACGGGCTGGGAGCAGACGCATCCCGAATTCACCAATTACACCTCTGTTCCGGTGCCGCTTGTCGGTGTCGATGCTCCGACCAAACTCTATCCGCAGAACCCGGCTGGCGTCTTCCTGTCGATTTCCACCGCTGCGGCAGAAGACCCTGCCCTGCTGGAGGCAACCTGGGAATGGTATAAGTTCATCTACAGCGAAGAGTTCGGGCGCATCTGGGCAGAGACGGGCAACGGCCTGAGCATCTTCACACCGGGCGACCCGCAGCAGTATGCCACGCAGCAGAACGCAGGTGCTTTTGCCTCTGCCCAGTTCTTCGCCCCCGATCCTGAACCACAGCTGGCCCGTCGCAATCCTGACGTTGGACGGCTTGAACAAACGCTGATTGGCCCAACGGAAGCGGATGTGCTAGTCGGCATCTTCAGTGGGCAGATCACCGACTGGCGCGAAGCCCTGGCCGATCTGGACGCGCGTTACACCGAAGCCTTTGAAATCGCGCTGGAAGACGCCCAGGCCGCAGGTGCAAACCTGACCATCGAGGACTTTATCGTGCGCGACTGGGTGCCGGAAGAACCCTACACCACACCGCTGGAACCCGGTCACTACCCCGGCGCGTCACAGTAGTGGCAATCCATCATCAATAAAGAAGCAGGGGCGCGACAGTTCGCCGCGCCCCTGAAAATCCTTTTTCCCACTGTTTATCAAAACAAAGTTATTGGCAATGGTAAAACTTACGACAACCCGCTCCCCAGCCACGTCCCTTCCCGCTTCACGCAGTCTCGCACGGGAAACGGCAAACCGTTTCCTTGAAACCCTGGTCGGCCTTGCGCGGCAGGCCATCACGGCGGATACACTTACGCTTGGCTTTGCGCTTCTCGTCCTGCTCAAGTTTGTCAACGGCTTCTGGTATCGGGTGGATGAGCGAACGGCAGTCACAGGCTGGCAGTTGATGACCAACGGCAGTCTGGAAGGGGTGACGCTCACACAGGGCATTGGTGCCTTTATCGCCCTGGTGCCCCTGCTGAGCATCGTGGTAATTGGTGCCGTTCTGTTCAGCCTGATGCGTTCGGGTCAAGCTGCCCGCGTCCCCGCCTTCATCGCGTGGGTTGGGCTGGCGATCATGCTAATTTGCGGAGTTTATCTGCTGGAAATCGCCGGGACGCCACGCCAGAGCCGTGCGCTTGATCTTGGCTTCTGGCTGTCGCTGTCTGGCGCGATGGGACTGGTGATTCAGCTCTACTTCAATCGCCCGGTAGCAATTTCGCAGCGGACGCGCTTCGGCATTATGGCAGCGTTGACCTTTGTGAACATGCTGCTCTATAGTCTGACGCTGGCAATGCAGATCGCGCGGTCGCGTTCCGGCGACTCAGTGGCGTTTGAAATTACCTCGCTGATTGGCCTTGCTTTGTATGGTGCAGCGATTGGCACCTACATCACGGGCAACATCTTCCGCCGCAAAGGACACAACCCTCGACTGGGACGGTTGATTGGCGCGATTGTCGGCGCGTTCGGGCATCTGCTGCTGCTGATCCCCTTATGGATTTATACACCTACCACCGCCGATGCGCCGCGTCAGCGCATCAAAATTGACGAGATTACGTGGGGTATGGTTTTGCTGTTCCCCTGGCTTGCCAGCTTTATCCTGCTGACGGTCTACCCCATGCTCGATTCCTACCGCGTGGCGCTCTATAACTGGCAGGGCTTTGGCGAACCAAGCCAGTTCGTCGGGCTGCGGCATGTCAAAAACGTGATCGAAGACCCCATTTTCTGGCGTTCACTCCGCAACACCGTTACCTATACGGCTGTGCTGGTGCCGATTCAGCTAAGCCTGGCGCTGATGCTGGCGCTGATTCTAAACCGCAAGCGGATGCAGTTTGCCGTTCTGTATCGCACGATTTTCTTCCTGCCTGCTGTGACGAGCGTGGCGGTAGTGGCGGTGGTGATGCGGCTGATTCTGGGCAACTTCGGCATTAATCTGAGTGAACTGGTCGGCATTAACCCGCCCGTCAACCCGATCAGCGATGCACGGCTGGCACTGGTATCGGTCATCGGGTTCGGCATCTGGCACTCGTTCGGCGTGAACCTGATCTATTTCCTGGCAGCGCTGCAAACCGTCCCGGAAGAACTCTATGACGCGGCACAGGTAGACGGCGCGAACTGGTTCCAGCAGTTGATCCACATCACGCTGCCGAGTATTCGCCCCATCAGCGTGATTGTGATCTTCATGGCCTTCATCGGCAGCATGTATGTGTTTGAACAGTCGTTTGTGCTGACGCGCGGCGGCCCCTATTTCGCCAGCCAGGTCGTGACGGGCTACATCTATAACTACGCCTTCCGCCAACCGGGCACACAGCTCACGCCCAACTTCGGCTATGCTTCGGCGGCGGCGCTGTTCTTCGCGGTGATTATGCTCGGCCTGACCGTGACCAATTATGTGATTACCAATCGAATGAGGCGAAACGCATGAGCGCCGTGACTGCTTATCCAGCGGCTGCCCCCCGGCCTGGCCGCCGATCTTCCCATAAGTCTATTACCCGCTACTGGCGCGAGTGGATTCTCCATGCGGTGCTGATTGCGATTGCGCTGGTCTATATTTTTCCGTTTGTCTGGGTGGTAGGAAGCGCACTTAAAACCGAGCGTGAGTTCTTCTCTCAGGGGATTAATCCGCTGCCGCCGGGGGAACTGCAATGGCAGAACTTTCAGGAAGCGTGGATACGTGCCAACTTCAGCCAGTATATGTTCAATACTGTCTTCATCGCGGCGTCGGTGGCGTTTTTCTCCATTCTGTTCGGGTCAATCACGGCCTATACCCTTTCGCGGCTGGATGTTCCCGGAAAGAACGGCATTGTCGCGCTGATTGGCATCCTCTTTCTGCTGCCACAGGGCTATACCATCATTTCCACGTATGAAGTGATGACCAAGTTCCGGCTGATCGGGTCGCTTTACCCGGTAATTCTGATCGTGACCGTCGGCAGCATCCCTATGAACACCTTTTTCCTCTATGGCTACATGCGCTCTATCCCGGGTGAATTAGAGGAAGCATCGATCATCGACGGTGCAACGGTGTGGCAGCGCTATCTCTACATCATCATGCCCATGTGCAGACCGATGCTGGGGACGCTGGGGCTGTTTATGTTCCTCAAGGGCTGGAACGAATTCTTCCTGTCGCTGGTGTTCACGCTGAGCAACCCCAGCCTTCGCACCCTGTCGATTGGGATGTATGCCTTTGTGGGGCTGAACTCCCGCGAGTGGACGCTGATCTGCGCGGGGGCGGTCATCAGCATTCTGCCCGTCATCATCCTGTTCATCTTTTTGCAGCGCTATTTCGTGCAGGCGTTCGCCGGGGCGATCAAGAGCTAGTTTCGCCTCGTAGAGTAAAAGCACTGCACCTTTTTCAAACATTAAAACGCTCTGGAGGGAAAATGTTGGCAAAACACTCCCGTCTGTTTTCGCTTTGCCTGCTGCTGGTGCTGATGGCCGTTGGACTCACAGCAGCGCAGGACACTACATCCATGACCCTGCGCGAGCTGGCGGAGGCGCGGGGAATCAGCATCGGGGGCGCGGTCAATTCCTGGGAACTGGGCGACGCGCAGTATGAAGATACCGTGACGCGACACTTTAATACGATTGTGCTGGCGAACGATGTCAAGATGTGCATCGTCCAGCCGGAGGAAGATGTCTTTGATTTTGCGGGCGCTGACCGCGTGATCGAATTCGCCGAAGCGCACGACATGCAGGTACGCGGGCATGTGCTGGTGTGGCACGGCTGCTTCCCGGAATGGCTGCACGGGCGCGACCTCACCCGCGAGGAAGCGATTGCCATCATGCGCGAACACATTATGACAGTGGTGGGGCGCTATCGCGGGCGTATTGCGGTCTGGGATGTGGTCAATGAAGCGTTCGTGAGCGATGGCCGCCGCCGCGAGGAGTCCATGTGGCAGCAGTGGATTGGGGATGACTACATCGAACTCGCCTTCCGCTTCGCGCATGAGGCTGACCCCGACGCCCTGCTGTTCTATAACGATGCTGACGGCGAAATCATCAATGCCAAATCGAACGCTATTTACGAACTGGTGCGCGACCTTCGGCTGGCGGACGTACCGATTCACGGCGTCGGGATGCAGATGCACGTCACGCTCGGCGAGGTGGGTGAGGGTGGCCTGCTCGATCCGGTATCGCTTAATCAGAACATTCGGCGGCTCGGTCAGTTGGGCTTGCAGGTAGAAATCACGGAAATGGATGTTGCCCATCGTGGCGCACCGAATGACGAAATCCGGGCGGGCATCGCCGGGACATACTACCAGATTTTTGAAACGTGCCTCAGTACGCCCTTCTGCACCGGGCTGATCACCTGGGGTGTGCATGATGCCAGCACATGGCTGCGTGACCCGCAGTGGTCGCCCAATCCCGAAGTAGGCCCACTGCTGTTCAACGACGATTTCGAGCCGAACCCGGCGTATGATGCCATGCGAGACGTATTGGCGCGGTCGCTGGAACTCCCGCCGATTCTATCGGATGAGCAGATTGCGGCCTTCACGGATGTTGCGACGGTGACGGTTTCCATCAGCGAGCCACAGAAGTCCGATCCCGACCAGCTTGCGCCGGACAGCGCACACGGCGGTCTGTATTATGTTGCGTTCCCGGTCTCCATTACGCTGGACGGTGAAGCCGAAGATTGGGTAAATATCCCCCGCGATACCGTCTTTGAAGGCCCATTGGAAGATGGCACGACGGCGGCGACGTTTGCTGCGGCAGCAGATGCCGAATACTTCTACTTCCTGGCCGAAATTACGGATGAAAACGTGGTTTATGGAGAGGTTGACCCGGTATCGAACTGGTATCAGGAAGACTCCATCGAATTCTATCTGAACACGACGGGGAACCTTACCTTGACGGATTATCAGCCCGGCGTGGTGCAGATTGGGATTTCTGCCGCGAATATTGACAGCGACGGCGAAACGCTGGTGGGCGGCAGCCGCTCAGCTGATGCCCAGGTGGAGGCGGTTGTCGTCCGCACTGAGAGCGGCTATCGGGTAGAAGCGCGTGTTCCTCTGCAAACCGAGGTCTGGTCGATTACGCCGGAGCAAGGTGGTACGCTGGGTTTCCAGGTGCATCTGAATGGCTCCTCCGGGGATGGGCGCGATACCAAGCTGATCTGGTCGGCTTATGACACCGATGACCAGTCGTGGATGAACCCCAGCGTCTTCGGCCAGTTGATGTTCTGGAACATTGACGAATAGGCTATGTTACGTCCACAGGCTTAGCGCACCGAAAGTGGTCAGCCTGTCGGGATATTGCGTGACAAGACGCTGCAAAAAGCCATGCCAGCGCTGGAGGGCGTCGGCTTCTGGCGCACTCCAGTCGGCGAAGAACGACCAGTAGTGATTGAGGCAGACGAACGTCACATCTGGCTCATCGGCTTCTAAAGCCCGATTCCAGAGGAGCAGGTCATCGAAAGGATGTGGCGCGGCACTTCCGAAGATGTAACCGCCGCCCGCTTTGATGGCCTGATGCGCGGGGACCTGCCCAAACGGTGGCGGCACATTCGCCGGGTGCAGGCTGATCGTCAGTCCCGCATCCAGCACATGCGCCAGGGCGTGCGCGGAGATGGCTTCGTAGGGCGCGAGAAACGTGCGAATGGGGATGCCGGGGAATACTTCTGCGAACATCGCCAGTCCTGCTTCCAGGTGATGGCGGAAAGTGTCGCTTGCTTTTCCCGCTTCCACCACACATTCCAGCCAGCGATGCGTATAGCCGTGCAGACAGAGTTCGACAAGCCCCTGCTTTGCCAGCCTGTAGAGAAAATCACACAGGGTTGGATTGTCGGTCAGCGGGAAGTGCTTCTCCTGCCCGCGAAAGGCAGGTGGAATGTTCAGGTCGATGAATGTGCCCGAAGCGCCGGGAATACGAATGCTGGCATCATGCAGTGGAATAACCCCCAGGCACACGGGCAGGCCGCGCATCCACAGCGGCGCGTAAACCTGTTCGAGCATGTCCGGGTGGGTGAAAGTGCTGGTATCGTCGTCGCGCAGAATAATTTTCATTGGAAGTCCGCAGTTCAAGCACTGAACACAGCAAAGGTACATCATCATGGTTTTATGGCAAGGTGAAAACGAGCATCTCAGCGTCATCCTCTTCGAGGACGCTTCTGCTTCCATCCGCGACCATCAGACGGGCGCGATGTGGCAAATGGGGCGGGTAGCGATGCAGGAGGACAACATTGTCGATTGGGGTCACTGCTGGCTGCGGACGGAGCGCTCCCCCTGCGAGGAGTACCCGGCGCGCTTTCGCGGTGAGGTGGAAGGCGACCATCTGCGTTTTACCCTGATCGGGCAGGAAGGCCAAGCAGTCGGCCAGTTCTGTGTTGAACCCCGATTGAACGGCTCCTGGCTGGATTTCCGCATCTTCGACATTGACGCTTCGCTCCCCAGCCTGGTTTTCCCGACGCCGATTGAGTCCGAAAGCCTGATCTTCCCACAGAATCAGGGACGGTGGGTGAAAGAACCGCTCAACATGCCCTACTGGTGGGTGTATCCGGTGCATCTGCGGATGCGCTGGTTCGGTGGGCTGCGCGGCGATCAGGGTTGGATCGCCATCCTGCACGAAGGCTATGCAGACGGTGGCACACTGGCGACACAACTTTCCGCATCCCCGGCGTGGCTGCGGTCGATGGGCAAATGGAACGGGGAACGAGTGGTGCGCTACGGTTTCACCAGCGGCGGCTACGTGGGCATGGCGAAAGCCTACCGCGCTTATGCCATTGAGCAGGGAATGTTTCGTTCTCTGGCAGAAAAGCTGGACGAGCGTCCTGCTGGCCGCAGCCTGCTCGGTGGGCATGTCCTGTCATTTTTTATGGCCGAAGCCAAACACCGCTACCGCTATGAAGACCGCTATTGGCCCGTGCCCGGGGATTTACCAGCGGAAGGGAAATCCCCCGACGTTTATATCAGCTATACTGACGCAGCGCGGTTAATCGACCATGCGCGAGCAGAAGGCGCAGAGCGGGGACTGGTCGTACTGCGCGGTTGGATTAACGGCGGGTATGATGAGTCGCACCCCGATATTTTCCCTTATGAGCCTTCGCTGGGAACAGTCAATGAACTGCAAGGGCTGCTCGCACTCGATCAGAGGTTTACTGCGGCGCTGCACGACAACTACCAGGACATTTATCCACAGTCACCCTCGTTCCCGAAAGGCATAATCCGCACCCATAATGGCAGGTTCATGCGTGGCGGTGTCTGGGCTGGGGGACAATCGTATCTGATTAACGCCCGTGATGGACTGGCAAATGCACGTCATAACTGGAATGAACTGTGCAAGCTGAACCCACAGGCCATGTTCATTGATACCACAATTGGTGTTCAGATGTACGAGAACTATGCGCCCGAAGCGTTGCAGACACGCGCGGATGACCTGCGCGACAAAAAAGCGCTGCTTCAGTTTTTCCGTGACGAGGGGCAGATTGTCGGCAGTGAGGAAGGCTCAGACTTTGGTGTTCCCCTGGTGGAATGGATCGAGAACCGCCACATGCGCACTCCGGGCGTTTCAATTCCGTTGTGGCCGCTGGTGTTCCATGATGCCGCTTTCTGCACTCGCTATCTGCGTCCGGTGGATGACGGCCTGACGGATCTGCTATGGGGGTATATGCTCCTGTGGGATTTCCGACAGCGCGAGACATGGGAAGCGAACCTGGCGGGGATAAAAAAGCTGACTCATGTGGCGGATTGGCATCGGCGCATTGGTCTGGATGAAATGCTTTCACACCGTTACCTGAGCGAGGATGGGCAGGTGGAGGAAACGGTATTTTCGTCCGGAGTCGCTGTGCGCGTCAATTTTGCTGGCGAAGCCCGTACCGTCGAAGGAAAGACGCTTTCGGCAGGTCAGTATCAAATTCTCGAATAGGCTGCAAGGCCTTCTCCGCTGTCACTATTCCGCCATTAAGGGGAAGTCAGGAAGCGCTGCTTATTCCAGGGTCAGCGCTTCCAGCATCGGACGATTGAGGATGTAAATACACGGGTAGTCCACACGGATGCCGCCCCCTTCTACCAGGTCTTTCAGCACACGATTAAGGTGGCGGGTTGATGAACCCAGCAGCGAAGCCAACCCTTCTTTGTCCGGCAGCACCACCGCCCCATCTTCGTTGGAATGCTGTGCCAGCAGATACACCGCCAGCCGATTGACCAGCGGCAGCAGGTGGTTGATCTGAAAGTTGTTGGTTTTATAGAGCTTATCGCACAGTTGACCAATGATAAACCGCAGGAAGCGCGGGTCTTCGGTGCCATAGCGATGCACATAATGGCTGGCAATGCCCAGCATCGTCGTGTCCTTGGTGGCAATCACGTTACTTCTGACAGGCTCTTTGTTGATGATTTCCAGATCACCAATCGCCGTAAATGGGTTGGATACCGCGAATACCGCCAGCTTGCCGTTCAGATGATAGTGATGACACTGCACCTGCCCTTCCACCAGAAAATACAGAAAATCCTGTTCGTCCTGCTCGATGAACACGGTGGAATACGCCGGGAAGTGGAACAGTTGCAGGTGGCTGAGCAACTGATCGTTCAGGAAGCTGGTCATCTCAAATTTGGCGACGTAACGCTGGATCGCTGACTCTGCCTGGGCGACACGCATCACCAAGTCTCCATTCTTGTCTTATTGGAACCAATTCCATTCTACCCCAGTCTCACTTCGAGTTGAGGACATATGTCCTTGAGGCCAAAGCGCAATCGGCTTATTCTGCAAAGGACGACACGAAGGAAAGGAGAACGGGTCATGTTCAATCAAATTTTCCTGCGAGAAACGCACCATCACGACGTTCCGCAGACCGCATCCACCAGCGATATCCACGACGAGCAACTGGAAACACAGACCCAGCACCAGGCGGAAATCCGACGGCTGATGTACGAACGGATTGCACGAGGACACGCACTGGCAGAAGCAGAGGAAGAAGCGTGCCAGCGCTGGTAACGACAGCGTTGCGAAGGGCGGGGTCTGCCTCGCCTTCGCAGAAGCAAACATCACCGCAGAAGCGGCAGGATCATCGGCAGCAGCAGCGCAGCAAGCACCAGTACGATTACCAGTGCAATCAGGATACGGCCATTCGTCCAGAAACGTGGGCGTTTACCCCCCACATAGCCCATTGTCAGCGCATGATAATCGACTGGTGAATCCTCGCCAAAATCTTCAATATCACGATCATCGGGATATTCGTCGTCATCCAGCCAGTCATCACGGCGGCGCATGGTTGCTCCCTTTTAGCACATCACTTCCCCATTATAGCCCCTGATTGACCGGGTTTGTCGATTTCAGACGCAAAAATTGCACAGGACAAAATCACCCACGACTTTATGCAAACGATTTAGTAGTATGCACAAGGTGTTATTTTCACAAAATAGCAGTTTATGGAGATCAACAAAATGCGTTTAAACCCGCAGGATGTTCAGTTTTACCAGGACAATGGTTATCTGTTATTTAAGCAGCCCGTTTTTGCCGAGGAGAAATTCGCACGGTTGAAGGCGATCTTCGAGGAACTGCAAACCAAAGCGCAGTCCGTCAATAAGCGTATTGATGAACTGGACGTGCCCCACTTCGACGATCCGCGCCTGTTCGTGTTCCTGCTGGCAGACGAAATTCTGGACATGGTCGAACCGCTGATTGGACCGGACATTGGCTTATGGTCGAGCCATTTCATCGCCAAAGAGCCTTTTACCGGGCGAGCCACCCCCTGGCACGAAGACTCTGCCTACTGGGAAGGCCGCTTTGACCGGATGGATCAGATTGTGACGGTCTGGCTTGCCATCGACCCGGCAGACGTGGAGAACGGCTGTATGCGCGTTATCCCCGGCACCCACACCAACGGCTTCAGCGAATACGAGAAGGTCGATTGGCGCTCGAATACTTTTGACAGAGAGATTAAGCCTGAACTGATTGACGAATCGAAGGCCGTTTATTTTGAACTTCAACCCAATGAATGCTCTCTGCATGACGCACGGTTGATTCACGGCGCAAAAGCCAACACCAGCCCCCGCCGCCGCTGCGGGTATACTATGCGCTATTTCTCGCAGGGGATGAAGCTGAACCCGGATCACCGGGCGAACGCTAATCACAAGTTATGGCACGCGCGCGGACGCAACCTTGCAAACAACCCTGTTCAGCCTGTCCCGGCGTTCTGATGTAAAACCACCCTCAGGGGCGAGCTTCCTGCCCCTGAACGGCTTTCACTCCCCAAACCATTGAAGGCCACTGTTTCGCAGGGTGACTACATCGCCGATTACGGTCAGGGCAGGCGGTTGAAGCGCGGCGGCAGCGGCTCTGATGGCGATGTCGCTCAGAAGGCCTTCGACGACGCGCTGCCCTGGGGTTGTGCCCCACTCGATGCACACCGCAGGCGTGTTCGCCTCTACGCCGTGCGCCATCAACTGGTCGGTGATTTGGGGCAACCGTCCCACGCCCATCAGCAGCACCAGCGTCCCAAGCCGTGCAGCAGCAGCCAGCGCTGCGTAATCAACACTGGTTTCGTCTTTGGTCGGGTCTTCATGTCCGGTGAAGACGGTAAAGGCACTGGTGATCTGGCGATGTGTCACCGGAACACCGGCATAAGCAGGAACCGCGACAGCGCTGCTCACGCCGGGAACGATCTCAAAGGGAATCCCCGCCGTATCACACGCCAGCGCTTCTTCCCCGCCCCGCCCAAAGACAAACGGATCACCGCCTTTCAGCCGAACGACCATCGCCCCTTTTTGGGCCCGATCAACCAGAACCGCGTTAATCTCCTCCTGTGATAGCCGATGCTTCTGCGGCAGTTTCCCGGCATTGATCTGCTCCGCGTCGGGTCGCGCCTGTGCCAGCAGTTCCATCGGAATCAGGCGGTCGTAGACAATGACATCAGCCCCGCGCAGCAGTTCCAATCCTTTCACGGTGATAAGGCCGGGATCGCCGGGACCTGCCCCCACCAGATAGACCTTACCGACCATGAGACGCAATCTCTCTTTCGAGTTCCTCGACTGCTGCTGAAAGCCAGTGATTGCAGGCTTCACGGCAAGGGAGTTCCGAATCATGGGAAACATCCCTGCCTGCCCAAGCCGGATACAGAACGCACCCACTGCACACGTTTTCAATCACGCGGTTGACCTGCGTCTCATCCAGCGCGGCCAGTCGTTGATACTGCCCGGTCTGCCGTGCGATGACGGTTGGTAAGGGGTTGGCTGCATGAGACGACTCTTGCACGGCTTGGGCAGTACCCAGTACGCCCGGATACACGGTTTCAATGACACAGGTGCGCTCGTAATCCCTCATGGCTGAAATGCACCACCCCTTCGGCACATCAGCCGAGGTTGCCAGTGACCGAAATGGACTCTCTCGCACTCTGGCACGGAGTTCATCCAGCGAGAGACAAGGCGGCGCGTTCTGATCTTCATCGACATGGCGAATTTCCGTTTCCGTTATCCAGAGCTGCCCAAAACGAAACGGGATGGTAAATGACGAAAGGGCGCTGAATGCCCGCTGTGGGAAGCTGTCCCAGAGTGTCCCAGCACTGACGGGCTTTAAAGGTGTACCAGCTTCGCGCAGCAGTTCGAGAATCACGCCTTGAAGGTCATCACCGATCCCGACAGGCGGTGTATAGATCACATCTCGCCCGTTGATGCGGCTGTGGCGGCTTTGCATTGCCGTCTCATCAATCCCTGCATCGTCAAATCCCAATGCACGAGGTACATCAATCAATGTATGGGAGCCATAAGCGAGGAAATAGGGAACGGCGATAATACAGGGCGCAGCGCTCATCTCGTAAATCTGCGGAATGGAAGGATCATCATCCAGATAGACCGCGTACACCTCAGCCACTAGTTGCAAGCGGCGGATCGCTTCGACCTGCGCTTCGGTCGCTTTGCGGCTTTCCGAGTTGCGCCGGGTGCTGTGTCCAATGATGGCGACCGCAATTTGTGAGGCTGAAATCGCCTCCTTAGAAAGTTGCATTCGCTGCCTGATCGCGTCCTCTACCCGCTGCCGCACGACCTGTTCGAGATAGGGATATTCGCTCAAGGTGCGGGCATAACGGATGGTTTTGCCGTCGCGCAGTGTCACCGCGTCCGTCAGTCCCATTTCCGCCGGGATGACCGTCTGCGTGAAATAGCCCTGCGCGGTGAACAGCGGCACAACAGTTATATCACTCGCGTTGAGCGAATCAAACACGGTATGAAACGAAGGCATCTCTTTCCAGAACGCCGCCGTAACTTCATCAACAACGTTCAGCGCCCGCAGTTGATCGACCTGCGACCAGACTAGTCCGGCGGTATGCGGGCTGATGTGTGATCCATGTCCGGCAAGGATGACAGCGGTTTTGCTCAAGGTGTCTCTCCACTCATAATTTTATCGTACAGGGAACGCGCCGACTGAAGATCACCCTCATGCAGCAGATCAAGGACACGGGAGTCCATCAATCGGTGCCAGATTATGCGCCGCTGCGCCTGGTCGGGTTCCGTCTGTTGCAGTGCCTCTCGACTGCTTTCCATCCACCCTGCCAGTATCACGAGCGCGTCGGTGAGAAGCAATTGTGCCTGATCGCGCAGGTAGGCCGCCAGGACAGGCGATGTACCACCGCTGGAGACAGCAATCGTCAGGCTTCCCCGCCGCGCGACAGCCATATTATGAAAATCACCTTCATCAGCGTCATCCGCACGATTGACAAGAATACCGAGCTGCTGCGCTTCACTCACGATTTGCTGGTTGATTGCGGGGTTATTGGTCGCCGCGAACAGCAGCAGCGGCAGCGTATCGGT
This sequence comes from bacterium, assembly GCA_033762735.1. Lineage (GTDB taxonomy): Bacteria > Chloroflexota > Anaerolineae > Aggregatilineales > Phototrophicaceae > JANRLJ01. The sequence continues at coordinate 53,858 of JANRLJ010000190.1, forward strand.
AAACAACGTCTGCACCAGACCGGGTTGATAGACCTGCTCGATCAGCACAAGCTTTCCCTCTTTCATCAGTGAAAGCAATTCCGCGTTGAATGCTTGACTCACAACCGTTACCGATGCTCCCGCTCCCAGCAGATCGCGCACCTTGCGGGCGGCGACTTTACCCCCTCCTACAACCACACAATGCCTGCCCTTTAAATCCAGCAGTACAGGATAACCAGTCATGCTTTACGTGATCTTAACCTCAAATCTGGAGCAGGCTGTTGACAAACGGGACGTTCCCCTATACTCTCTTGTGAAATCCAACGATAAGGTAAACAGCAGGTTTCTTCACAATGCCGTCCCTTCCCTGTGTTATGGTCATCATGTGTTGTCGTGTTACACACGCTGGCTTTAGCCTGGACGTGACCGTTTAACGTCGTTTTATTTTTCACGTTTGCGTACACCCCGCGCCCTGGCTAACACAGCCGGGGCGTTTTTGTTTGTAGAGCTTAGGCGGAATCAATGGCAAAGATCAACAATGAAAAAGTCAAAGCAGAAAGCCAGGGACTGCGCGGAACTTTAGCGCAGGAAGTACAAAACAGCGAACGCTATTTTACAGAAGCCGCCGAAAAGCTGCTGAAGTTTCATGGCATTTACCAGCAGGAAGACCGGGACGGGCGCAAGATCGACCGTAAAGCCGATCATCATCAATTCATGCTGCGCACCAAACTTCCGGGTGGGCAGCTTACGGCAGAGCAATACATCGTCCACGACGATCTGGCGACTCAGTACGGCAACAGCACCCTGCGCATTACCACCCGGCAGGACTTCCAGTTTCACGGCGTCCTCAAGGGCGACCTGCAGGAAACCCTGCGCGCATTGAATGCCGCACTGGTGACGTGCCTGGGCGCTTGCGGCGACATCGTGCGCAATGTGATGGCCTGCCCCGCGCCGACGGCTGACCCGCAGCGCAAGGCTGTGCAGGATTTCGCCTTTGAGCTGACAACCGCTTTCTTCCCACGCACCAATGCCTATCATCAGATCTGGCTGGATGGGCAGGAACTCATCGACGACAGTCCGCTTCCTGCTGCTGAAGAAGATCCGCTCTATGGTAAGACGTATCTGCCGCGCAAGTTCAAAATCGCCATCGCTTACGAAGGCGATAACTGCGTTGATGTCTATACCAATGATGTCGGGCTGGTCGCCATCTTTGACGAGGCTCAGCAGCTTCTTGGGTTTAACCTGCTGGCAGGCGGCGGCATGGGAATGACTCATAACAACGATGCCACCTATGCCCGGCTGGCGGATGAAGTCAGTTTTATTGCACCCGATCAGGTCGTGGAAGCAGTGACAGCAGTCGTGACCATCCACCGTGACTTTGGCGACCGCGAGAATCGCAAGCACGCCCGGCTGAAATACATCCTGGAAGAACGCGGCGTTGAGTGGTTCCGCGCCGAACTCGCCAGGCGTGTCAGCTTCCCGCTTCAGCCCGTGCGCCCGACCTCGGTCTTCCTCGCGCCCGATCATCTGGGTTGGAATGAGGCGGGTGATGGCACGCTCTATCTGGGCATCCCGGTGGAGAATGGCCGCATTGTGGATCGCGGGGACTATCGACTGCGCACGGGCTTACGCACCATTATCGAACAGTTCAACCTCAGCGTCCGCCTCACCGCGCAGCAGAATATCCTGCTGACCGATATTCAGCCGCAGGATCGCCCCGCCATCGAAGCCCTGCTGGACGAGTACCAGATACGCACGGTCGAGAAGATCAGCCAGGTTCGTCGGGCGGCGCTGGCATGCCCTGCCCTGCCGACATGCAGCCTTGCCATTACGGAAGCGGAGCGCGTCTTCCCGGCGGTCATTGATGAATTTGAAACGACGCTCGACGAACTGGACATTGCCGATGCTGCCATCGTCGCCCGCATGACCGGCTGCCCGAACGGCTGTGCCCGGCCTTATGTGGCAGAAGTCGCCTTTGTCGGACGGTCGCTGGATAAGTACTCGGTCTTCCTGGGTGGCAGCCCGGTCGGGACGCGGCTGGCGCGGCCTTTCCTCGATCTGGTGCCGCTGCGTGATCTTGTTTCCACGCTGCGCCCGGTGCTGGCCTATTATCGAGACGCACGGCACACCGACGAGTCTTTCGGCGATTTTTGCCTGCGCGTGGGGTTGGATGAACTGCGCCAACTGGTGCAGGGCAACGTGGCAGAGGCCGCCAGCGGTGACTGATATTTCGGCAAGGGTGCGCGTTGGTACACGTGGCTCCGAACTGGCGCGGCGGCAGACGGATGAAGTCGTGACTGCACTGCGGCAGCACTGGCCGATGCTGGACATCACGGTGCACATCTTCAGCACAACGGGCGACCAGGTCACGGACAAGCCGCTGCCACAGATCGCTGGAGAAGGCGTGTTTACCTCTGCGCTTGAACGCGCCCTGCTCGAAGGACAGATCGACCTCGCCGTCCACAGCCTGAAGGATATGCCAATTGCCCTCACGCCCGGAACCCAGATTGGTGCGCTTCCAGCCCGTGCCTATGCCGCAGACGTGCTGATCAGCCGCGAAGGTTATACGCTGGAAACCCTTCCAGACAATGCAGTTATCGGCACCAGCAGCCGACGCCGCGCTGCCCAACTGCGCCATCAGCGGCCTGATGCACAGATCAAGGACATTCGTGGCAACGTTGATACGCGCATTCGCAAGGCCTATGACCCCGCCAACGGCTATGATGCGATTGTACTGGCACGGGCGGGACTGGAACGGCTGGGCAGGCTGGAAGACGCCAGTCAAACCCTGCCCCTTGATGTGATGCTGCCCGCGCCGGGGCAGGCCGCGCTGGCAGTACAGTGCCGCGCAGAAGCGGCCTGGCGGGTGCTGCTTGCGCCGCTCAATCACGCGGAAACGGCGGTGGCTGTCACAGCAGAACGTGGTTTCCTGCATGGTCTGGGGGGAGGGTGTGCGCTTCCTGTCGCCGCCTATGCAACCGCAACAGCGGATGAACTGCGTCTGCGCGGGCGCATCATCGCCTTTGATGGTTCAGTTCAGATTGATGTGGAAGATACCTTCTCAACCGCAGACCCAACCGCCGCCGGAGCACGCCTTGCACAGCAGGCACTGGCAAAGGGTGGTGCCCGTTTATTGGAGGTGCTGTCATGAATACGGAACTGCTGCGCTATTTGCATCAAGGGCATCCCCCTGCACGCAGCCCTTTGCAGGACAAATATGTGGTCGTTACGCGCGCCGCTCATCCGGCGAACGAGATGGCGTCTTTGCTTCGACAGCGCGGCGCCGCGCCGATTCTCTATCCCTGCATCGCGATCACCCCGGTTGAGGAGCTTTCCGCGTTCGATGCGGCGCTGGAACAAGCCAGACAGGGCGGTTATGACTGGCTGATGGTGACCAGCTTTAATGTGGTGACACTCATTGCGGAGCGCTTACACATTCTGGGAATTGCACCCACGCAGATCCGCCTCAAAATCGCAGCGGTCGGACCGATAACGGCACAAGCGGTGGAGACCTCTCTGGGATTGAAGGCTGCTGCCCTCCCGGATGAATATCGGGCACAGGCACTTGCGCGGGCGATTCTTCCCCAGTCGGGGATGCGCGTTCTGCTGCCGCAGGGCGATCTCGCTCCGGCTGCTCTGGAAGAAGATTTAACCGCGATGGGACTCCTGGTAGACCGCTACACCATCTACCGCACGACGACGGGCAGCGGCGGCGCGAAGCTCCCCGTCCTACTACAGCGCCGCACAGAAGAATCACCCCGCGTCCACGCCATTACCTTTACCAGTTCGTCTGCTGTGCGCGGTTTTGCCGAACGGATGCAGCGCGAGAACGGTGGAATACCTGATTTAAACGGAGTCGTGATTGCCTGCATCGGCCCCTCCACGCGGCAAACCGCCCTTGAGCTTGGCCTGGCGGTGACGGTGATGCCAAACTGCTATACCTTACCTGATCTGATTGAAAGTCTTGAGGAATATTTCGATGCTTCATGAACACTGGCCTTCCCTGGAGTCTCAGGAAACGCCTGCTACTCGTTCCCGTGATCTGACCGTTCGACCCCGGCGTCTGCGCCAGAACGCGACCCTGCGACGGATGGTGCGGGAGACTTCCCTTTCGCCGTCGGACTTTATCTATCCGCTGTTTGTGCAGGATGGGCGGGACATTCGCCAGCCGATCAGCGCCCTGCCAGGCCAATTCCGCCTGTCGGTCGATCAGCTTGCAGCAGAAGCCAGGACGATTGCTGCACTGGGTATTCCAGCCGTGATTTTATTCGGCATCCCCGCGCATAAGGATGGACGCGGCAGCGATAACTTTAACCCCAATGGCATCATCCCCCGTGCCATTCGCGCCATTAAGGACGCTGCTCCTGATTTACTCGTCATCTCCGATATGTGCTTCTGCGAATACACCGATCACGGACACTGTGGGCTGATCAACACCCCCGACCACGAGCATTACAACCACCGCCTGCCACACGGCTATCTGCTCAATGACGCGACGCTTGATCTGCTGGCGCTGGCCTCAGTCACCCACGCCGAAGCTGGCGCGGATATCATCGCTCCTTCGGGCATGATTGACGGGATGGTTGGGGCAATTCGACGAGCACTTGATGAAAACCTGCTCCAGCATGTGGCGGTGATGAGCTATGCAGTCAAAACCGCCAGCAGCTTTTATGGCCCCTTCCGCGAAGCTGCCGGGAGCGCACCTGCCTTCGGAGATCGTCATCAGTATCAGATGGACCCGGCCAATGGACGGGAAGCGCTGCGCGAAGTGGCGCTGGATGTGGAAGAAGGCGCGGACATCCTGATGGTTAAGCCAGCGTTACCAAATCTGGACATCCTGAGCACCGTTCGCCAGACGTACAACCTGCCAACAGCGGCCTATCAGGTCAGCGGCGAATATGCCATGCTGCAAGCGGCAGCGGCCAACGGCTGGATCGACTTGCGGCGGACAGCGCTGGAAAGCCTGATCAGCATCAAGCGGGCAGGCGCAGACATGATTCTGACGTATTTTGCCAAAGATGCTGTAACTTGGCTGGAATAGTGATTACCCCATTCCGGAACATCTCACGAAAGGAAACGAGTGATGTGTTGTAACAACGAAGACCCTGCCTGTCATCACGCTATTGAACGATTCTCGACTCTAGTTTATTTCGCGCCGCTCTATCGAAAACGAAAGCTAAAATCACGCTATGATCGCAGCAGCTCCCGCTACGCTTTATCAGCAACCACGTCCGGTTCATCCCCACTACATGCTTCTGCCGATTGAAGACGGGTTCAACTGGACAGAATGCCTCGCGCATGTCCGGGAAGGCCAGTGGTATCTGGTCGTCTTCCGCAGCAAACACCGCGCTGATGCAGACGAAGCCCTGCTCACCGAGTTAGACAACCGCGCCTCCAGCGCCGCCCGGTCGCTCCCTGGCTTTCTCTTTTATTTTATCGGCACCCCACTCTCGACCGGGGAATGCCTGTCCTTCTGCCTGTGGAGCCAGCAGCAGGAGGCAAAACTCGCCTCCGCGCAACCGGAGCATCGTGAGGCCGTTGAAAAAGGCCTTGGGGCCTATGAGTACTACAGGCTGGAGCGCTATCATGTGCTCAAGCAGAATGAAACGATTCAATTTCTCGCGCTGCACCATACAGCGCAATCCTGACCCACAAAACGAACGGGGTACGGATGATCGTACCCCTTCGACTATTCCAGCGAAAACACGTTCACGGCCCCGTCCCCACCAGCCGAAACCAGATAGTTCCCGGTCGGTGAGAATTTCACGTCGAAAACCCAACCGCTGTGCACTCCGTTTTCGGCCACGATTTCACCGTTGAACACATCCCACACCATCATCTGATTTGCCCGATCCCCGGAAGCGAGAAACGCACCGTCCGGGCTAAACCCAATGCTTTCCAGTTCGCGTGCGCTCCCGTCGAGAACGCGAATCAAGTCGCCCGTCTCCGCGTTCCACAGCCGAATCGTACCGTCGATCCCTCCCGACCCGACGATGTTTTCCAGCGGATGAAACGCGACCGACCGAACCTCGCCTGTGTGTCCGGTCAATGTCAACCGCTGACCTGTAACAAGATTCCACACCATCACGGTTGAATCGGTCGAGCCGGAAACGAGCAGTGTATCGTCGTTGTTAAAGGCCACACTCAGGATGCGGCTGGTGTGGCCTTCCAGCGACGCCTGGAGTGTACCTGTTTCCATGTCCCACAGATGCACTGAAGTGTCCTCTCCGGTTAATGCAAGCAGCGTCCCGGCATGGTTAAAAGCCAGCCCGCGAACTTCGCCTGTTTGTAATGATAAGACAAAGCGTGTCTGCTCAGCCACAAGATCCCACAGCCGAGCCGTGCCATCAGCGCTGCCCGATGCCAGTTGAAGACCATCAGGGCTAAAGGCGAGGGTATGCACCGTATCGGTATGTCCTTCAAGCGTCTGGAGCCGCTGCTGTGTGGCGATGTCCCAGATTTCAATCGCAAATGTCCCGTTACTGAAAGCGATGCGCTGCCCGGTTGGATCAATCGCGACACTGCGCACCGTCAGCGCGTTTGCTGAAAAAGAATGGAACAATTGCAGATCAGGCGCGGTGGAAACAAGCGCAATTGTGGGCGTTGCGTTTCTCTGCTCACTCCCGAAAACAGGAAGGACGGAAACAGCGGATAAATCCAGCCCTGGCGTCGCCGCAGCATCAGGAACAGCGGCAGGTGTGATTTCGGCTTCCAGTGCCTCCGACGTCACAATCATCACGGTTGTTTGCGCGGGGCGGGTCATGGCGAAAGCCAGCAGCGCAACTGTCATCAGACCCAGCAGCGCCAATCCACCACCCAGGCCGATAAGGAGAGCGGTTTGCCTTGAGCGACGAGGGGATGATGGCCTCGGTGCAGACAAACGGCGAGTTCCTGCGTCAGGAAAGTTTCGCACCGACGATGGGGATGACAGCGGCGAAGGCACCGAGGGTGAATGGCTCGGCACGGTGACTTCGACCGTTTCTGATAGCGGGTAGTTCACAAATTCAGGTGGAGTCGTACTCAGGGCGGAGCGCTCAATTTCCTCAGCAAATGCCTTTACGAAATCCAGCACCGAACCAAACCGATCCTGCGATAGCTTCGCCAGCGCCTTTTGCACGATTCCTTCAAGCTGCGGTGATACATCGGGGCGGAAGCGAGAAATCGGGGCAGGTGTGGTATCAAGATGCTGATACATCAGCCCATGTGAGGAAGGCGCATCGAACGGCAGTCGGCCTGTCAGCAGCAGATAGGCGACAACCCCCAGCCCATATTGATCCGCTGCGGGCGACAGGGTTTCGCCGCGCCACTGTTCGTGTGCCATATAATCCGGCGTCCCGACAACCATGTGCGGATGGGTCAGGTTCAAACCACCATCCAGCAGCTTGGCGATACCGAAGTCGGTCAGGTAAGGCTGTCCCTGCCCATCAAACAGGATATTGCTGGCTTTGACATCCCGATGCAGGACACCGCGTGAATGGGCATAAGCCAGTGCATCGGCAATTGGGGCGATGATCTGCGTCACTTCAGGCAGCGATGGCAGCCGCCTCTGCTGATGAAACCGCAGAATATGATCTTCCAGCGTACCGCCTGTCATCAACCGTGTGACCAGAAAAGAGACATCGTCAATTACGCCGAAATCGTAAAAGGGTACGATGTTCGGATGCTTGAGAGACGCCATCGTCCGCGCTTCCAACCGAAAACGCTGGGTGAGGTTATAGCGCTCCGCACCGTCGTTTATCGTTAGAATTTTGACCGCGACCGGACGATGATAGCGCGTGTCATACCCCCGGTAGACTGCGCTCATCGCGCCTTTGCCCAGCAATTCGAATAACTGATAGGGGCCGAGCATCTGCCCTGCAAAGCAATCGGAAGTTGAGGTACTCGGCGGCTGAGATACCATCACATTGCTACCTTTCAACGATGTTCACCAGGGAATTCACAAGCGCATAATAGGCAGGTTTGGGGACATAGTCGGCATCGAACAGCAGGGGTTGATCAGGATAGCCCGTGTAACCGGGAATCCAGGTATAGCGGTCGGTAAAGCCCCACACGACAAATGCAGTACAGGCCTGGGTCTGAAAGCAGAGATCAGCAATGGCCGCAAAATACTGTGCCTGCTGGCGAAGTTGTTCCTCCCTGGACAGATTGCTCCCCTGAAGCCGCACATCCATTTCCGTGATCTGCACCTGTAAGCCCAGCGCGGTAATACGATTCAAATTCTGCTGCACGTCACCGACAGGAAGCGGGTGACTGATGGTGATGTGCATTTGCAGGCCGACACCATGAATGGGAATCCCCCGCTCAACCATCCCCTGTACCAGCGCATACACCGCTGTTGACTTTGGGGATAAGTCTTCGGTGTTGTAGTCGTTGTAGAACAGGATTGCCTGTGGGTCAGCCTCATGCGCGAACTGAAAGGCATAGTCGATGTATTCTGGGCCAATCCCGCGCAGCCACACACTGTCGCGCAGGGTTCCGTCCTCATTGAATGCCTCGTTGACCACATCCCACACGCGGATGCGTCCCTGATAGCGACCCACAACGGTGTGAATGTGTTCTCGCAGAATAGCGATCAGTTCATCTCGGCTGAATGTGCCGTTCTCCAGCCAGCCGGGTAACTGTCGATGCCATACGAGCGTATGTCCACGCACCTGCATCCCGTTGGCCTGGGCATAGTCCACAATGGAGTCGGCCTCGCTGAAGTTATAAGTGGTGCGGTCAGGGCGCAGCACATCCATTTTCAGGGATGTTTCCGGGGTGATGAGATTGAATTCCCGCCGCAGCACATCAGCATATGTGGGGTCGTTCCTCAGCGGATCAATGGCAACTGCGCTCCCGATAGCGATTCCTCGTGCCTCGGCTAAACCCCGCAGCGATACAGCCGCCTCAGCCGAGGCGAAGGCGTCGGCAGCCTCGCCCCGCGTCGCCAGCGTTAGCTGGTCAGCCATTTGCTGAGGGGTGATCTGCACGTCAAGCAGCTGGCGCACAAGTTCAAGATAGGTGTTGGCAGCAGCAGGCGGCAGCGATTGATCGTAGTAAAGCTGCACAGCGGAAGCCTCCCGAATCGTCTGTGACATGCGCTGCACCAGCGGATGCGCCAACTGCGCTTCATATCCATTCAATGCAGGGATAAAGCCCGCTGCAACCACCGCCTGCCCAAACTCCGGTGACGTCAGCAGTTCAACCAGAACGGCTGCTGTTTCGGGTGGCGCATGGTGAGAAACCGCGAACGCCTGGCCTGTCCCACCCAACAACGCATGTTGGTAGACCGGTGTTCCGGCTTCAAGCGTGGGAAAAGGCAGCACACTGATGGACTCGTCTACCAGGGTACTGTTCGCATTACGCAGGCCGGGAAGATTCCAATCTCCCTGCAACTGCATGGCAGCCGTCCCCTGCGCCAACATCTGTTGAGCCTGGCCGTAATCAGTCTGGTTCAGGTTCGCCTCGAAGCAGCCCGCCTGAACCGCCTGCAGAAGCAGATGACCTGCACGGGCGAAAATGGCATTGGTGTCGATGGGTGTCGTCGCAGAAGTTGAATCTTCCCAGGCACCCAGCCGCAGTGCCAGATAGTTCCACCACAGTCCGCCCGGCCAGCGCTGCTGGTTGCCAACCGCGACCGGGGTAATGCCCGCCTGCCGAAACACACCGCAGGCGTGGATCAACTGATCCCACGTCGTCGGCAGCTCAAGCTGATGCTGCATGAACAACGCCTGGTTGTACCATAGAAAAACGCCCGCCAGATTTGCCGGAACCGCATAAACCTGATTGTCAAAGGTCGCGTTTGCAAGTGCCTGTGGCAGAAACGGGGAAGTCGTGCCGCTGCCCAGTTCAGGAATTGGACGCACCAACCCGGCCTCCAGATAAGTACGGAGCATCCCCCCGCCCCACGTCTGAAAGGCATCCGGCTGCTGGTCTGTCCCCATCACGGCTGCCAAGTGTGTCTGGAAGCTGGCATTATCAATCGCGTGTGCCTCAATAAGCACATTCGGGTGCGACGTGTTAAAACGCTCGATTGCGTCCTGCAGAACGGGATGAAAGGGGTCGCTGGGCGTGGCGATGTGCCACAACCTGATCGTAACAGGTCGGTTTTGATCGGTCTGCCCCCCGGTGTTGAACGAAAGGGGCAGCCACACCATCATCAGACAGACAATAAGCGCACTAAAAGGACGAGGCAAAAAGCATTCTCCTTTGCCGTAAAACGGACGGGGCACTCAGGGGCGAACGGTCGGCGGATGTTTCACAACGCCTGACAGGGAACGATTTCGTGAGCTTCTGAACAGGCTTGTCCCATAAAAAGCTGCTTTGCAGATCGCGCTCGTCATGAACATGAAGAACAGCAGCACGAAGCTGTTAATCAAACGAGTCGCGAATGGCACCTCAGGCATCCAGAGCAGCGCACGGACGATGACGATCACACTCGCAATAATGAACAGAAATTGCGGCCAGATCAGGCGTCCATAAAAGCCAGTGGTGCGGGTCTTGGGCGTTACGACGTATTTGGGCTTCCGGTGACGCGCACGCACGGCAATCCAGAAGGCCCTATGAAAGGTCGGCCAGTGTCCGATCCAGTACTGCCACATGCGCAGCATATACAGGCTGCGACCACGCGCCAGAATCAGATAATACAGGAAGCACATCAACACCCAGGGAAACAGGGTCGCCCCCGGCAGCGCGATAAACTTACCTGTCGCCAACGAAATCAGCGGAAGGAACATCAGCATCGGCATCAGAAATGACGACATGACGTAGAACATCCCCAGTTCCAGATATTGGAGACGCTGTGAGAGAGTAAGACCGCGCTTGAACAGGGGGTTATCGAACAGGAACAAGCGCCAGGTATCGACCGCCCATGTGCCGCGCTGCTTGAGCAGGCTGGGAATATCTTCAGGCGCGAGACCGACCGAAAGCCGCTGATTGTG
>JANRLJ010000191.1:0-9893 GCA_033762735.1 bacterium
AATCTGCCAAAATCCATTGGCGTTTCTCCGTGGACGATGCGCGTCGTGTTTTCCGTCACCATTACCAAGCATTCTCATCTTGTTGACGTACTAGTGTCCAATTTCCTTGAGGGCGGTATGCAGTGCGGTTTTTACACTGTCGTCCTGATCGCTGAGCAGCAGTGCCTTCAGCGGCTCGATGGCGCGGGGATCACCAATTTTGCCCAGCGCTTCCGCCGCGCCCCGCCGTACATTGGCGCTTTCATCGCCCAGCGCCCTGCACAGCGGATCAAAAGCGCGTCCATCCCGGATTTGCCCCATCGCCCAGGCCGCATTATAGCGCACCCACTCACGGCCATCGCTGAGCGCTTCGATCAAACCCGGTGTGGCGCGGTAATCAGCGATTTTGCCAAGCGCTTTGGCCGCGCGAATACGCACCCATTCGTCGTTATCATGCAGAATGGAAAGCAGGGCGGAAACGGCATGTTTGCTGCCCAGATTGCCCAGCGCGGCGGCGGCGCTGCTTCTTACGGTGTCATCCACATCCAGCAGCTTTTCGATCAGCGTGGGCAGCGCACGTTCATCCCCAATCCAGCCCAGGGCAGAGGCGGCGTTGCGGCGGGTGGACGGATTATCATCGGAAAGGAGTTGCAGCAGCGGCGCGACAGCACGTGAGTCGCCAATTTCGCCCAGGGCTTTGGCCGCCCAGTCCTGCACATCGGTGCTGCGGTCGTGCAGCATGGCGATCAACGGCTCAACCGCCGCTTCGTTGCCGATTTCGCCCAGCGCCCACGCCGCCAGATAGCGCACCCGCCAGCTTTTGTGCTTGAGGGCTTCAATCAGGGGTTGGACGGCGTTCGCGCCAACTTCGATCAGTTGAATCGCGGCTGCCTGCTGGTCATCGTAATCGTTGCTGTCCAGGGCATTGATAAGGCTGATGATGCTGTCCTGGTTGATCGTCGCCATGCGTTTGTTTCCCCGTGCTAACTATAACGCTTGAATCTTAACATCATTTTGTCATTTGGCCGTTAAGGTTGGTTAACCTTCGTAGCCGCGCAGCAGATCAACCGCCTGTTCTTCCAGATCCCATAGGGGGAGCGTGGTCTGCTGCTTCATCAGGTTCTTCAGCCGGGTGTAGCCGTCGAGCGTCTCGCGCTTCCATTCCTGGGCAAAATCCCCGGTGCGGATTTCTTCCAGAGTGATTTCCATCAGCCGCTCCAGCTTGATCTCACTGAAACGATTCAGGCGGCTGAGCAGCCCATACTGCCCGCTCTGTGGAAGCTGCTGCAGGGCGTGGAGCAGCCCGTCCACTTCTGCCTGTGCCATAAAGTCAGAGAATTTGCCGGAGAGATACAGGTCGGGCAGCACGGCTTCCGGTGGATAGCCCAGCTTGAGCAAAAGCTGCGCCCCTGTGACCATGACATGATGGATGGCGGGCATAATCGCCTGTTGAACGAACAGCGTCATCGCCGCTTCCTGCTCCAGGCTGACTTCGACCGCGCCCCCCTGCAGCGAGCCAAGCGCTAAGGCCAGCGCGAGGATAGTTTCCCAGGCACGGCCACTCGCATCCTGCCCAACCGCCACATAGCTGTAGAAGCCTTCGCTGTTCAGGAACGCTTCGCGCACCGTCTGCCCGGTACTGCGCGGCGCAATCAGCCCGACATCGATAAAAGGCGGTGGTTCGATAAAGCCAAAAGCCAGGTTATAGGCGCTGCTCAGGATGAGCGTTATCCCGCGCCGCAGCGTCGGCGAAATCTGCTTCTGGTAGATTTCGGCCAGTGCTTCATCCGGCAGCATCAGGATCAGGATGTCAGCATGGGGGGCGATGTTGATGAGCGTGGCGACGGAAAAGCCTTCTTCGCTGGCTTCGACCTGTTCTTCAGGCGTACCGCTGACGATCACGCGAACGCCGCTGTCACGCAGGTTCAGCGCGAAGGCCCGCGCCAGGCTGCCGTAGCCGACAATGCCGACAATCTTCCCGGCCAGTGAGTCGAGGCTGGCGTCCTCTTGATGATACACAATCGTCATGGTGCACTTTCCATTTCACGCTCAGGCGTCACGCGCCTCAACGATCATACAACAGGTTGGCAGGTTTTGATTCTGAGGCTGCCCTAAGCTGTGATTTCTGCCGTCCACACCGGTAAATCATAACCGTTGCGCTCGAACTGATAGCGGGCATACAGGCGTTGTGAACGGTGGTTACTGGCCTGTGTATTGACCGTAATGGTGCGAACGCCGCGCCGCAGGAAGCGCCGGATCAGGTCATCGAGCAGTGTACTGCCAACACCGACTCCTTGCAGGGTGGGCATCACCGCCAACCGCGCCAGATGCCCGCTCTGCCGATAGAGCGTGCTGAGCTGGTAGCCGACGATTTCGCCCTCGTGCAGCGCGACCGTGCAGGTGGCTGCGATGCGCCGTGCCTGCCGTAAGTCGCCGAGCGTCAACTGCCAGGGCGCGGCAAAGGCAGTCTGATCGACCTCAGTCATGCGCTGTAGGTCTTCATGCCCGGCGGAGCGCACCGTCACCGCGACAGGGCGCAGCGGCGGGAGTTCGGTGCCATCACGACGCAGCGTGACAATATCCTCATCATAGCGAAAACCGAGCGCGGGTACATGGTTCACCAGCCAGTCATTCACAATCAGCAGCGCCACCACATGCACCCCCCACTGCTGCAGTGTCGGGTTCAGCGCTTCCCACAGCGCCCCCAGGACAGACGCTGCCGGGACATCATCACGCAGGGCAACCAGACGCAGCCAGCAGGTCCCGCTCATCGGCGTAGAGACGGCCATAACCCCTGCCAGACGGGAGTCCGCCCAGGCCAGCCACACCGTCGCCTCCTGCAAATCAAGCCACTGCCCGGTTTCGTGCCAGTCCAGATGGGTGTGAACGCGGACGCTGTGAAAGATCAGATCAAGCGTCGGCTGGCGATAGCGGCGTTCATAGGGCGTGATGGTGTAGGAGGTATCCACGTGAAGTCTCGCAGAGTCGCGCTGGCCTTACTTCCGACGACGGCGGATGACGTAATTGCGGGCGGTGATCGACCAGATTTTGCTGATGCGGTCGTCCAGAATGCGCGTGAGGATGCGCTCGTCGAAGCCGTCCAGCTCCTTTACCGACGTAATCACGGTGGGCAGTTGAGTCAGGTAGCGATAGTCGAGAATCTGGAACAGCTTTTCCCGCGCCCAACTGGTAGCGTTCTCCGTTCCCAGATCATCGAGGACGAGATAGGGGACGTTGCGCACTGCCTGGAAGCGCTGGTCGAAGCTGACGGGCGCATTCGGGCTGTAGGTGAAGCGCAGGTGGTCGAGCAAATCAGGCGCGGTGATGAACATCAGTGCGTCCGGTTTGACGCGCTCCTGCCAGTAGTTGGCAATAGCCGCTGCCAGATGCGTTTTGCCTGTGCCATATTTCCCCAGCAGGATAAACCACCCCTGCGGTTCCTGTGCATACTGATAAGCCGCCCGCACAACCGTTTCCAGATTATGGCGTTCTTCACCGGTTACGTCGTTGTAGAAATCGAAGGTGTCAAAGGTCATCCCGTTATACAGCACCAGATTCGACTGCAACTGGGTGCGCTGGTTCTGCGCCAGCGAACGGTAATCCGGCGCGGCGATCTTTACCCGCCGAATCAGATTAACATCCAGCAGGCGGCTGCGAATGCGAGGATCGAGCAGATCAACATCGACATTGGTGGTGATGACGGTGGGCATCTCATGGCTGTAGCGGTGGTTGAGAAGCTGGAACAGCTTTTCCTGTGCCCAGGGACTAGGATTTTCCACGCCAAGATCGTCCAGAATCAGCACATCGGCGCTGCGAATGCGGTCGAAGGTTTCGTCATAGCCCATCTCTGAGGATGGGCCGTAAGCGCTGCGCAGATGGTCGAGTAGATCAGGCGTTGTGATGAACAGCACGAAGTCGCCCTTCGCCAGCCGCGCATTCCCGACCGCCGCCGCCAGGTGCGTTTTGCCACAGCCATATGTGCCTTCCAGCAGCAGCCAACCTTCGGCATTTTCCGCAAAGCGCCGCGCCGTCGTCAGCGCCAGATTCAGCGAGGCCTGCTCGTCGGACGTGTGCATGCTCAGGTTGGTCTGGAAGTTCTCGAAATTGCGATCTACAAAGGCCGACAGATTCCCCAGGCGGCGCAGCCGATCCTGATGTTCGGCGTCCTGTTCTGTGGGGTGATTGGGACAGCGGAACAGCTTACCGAAGCGCGAATCCTCCATCGGCACAGCGTAGCGAATCACGCCCAGCCCGCCGCAGAGATTCTGCTTATGACAGAGGTGGCAACGTGCTTCCTCGTCAGTGATTGATGAAGTCACTGTATTTTCCTGTGACATAATGTTTTCCGTCTCGTTCAAAACGCTCCTCGCTGGACTGCGGCACAGCTTTCCCTTCCGTTTGCCAGCGTTCCAGCACGGCGCGGATGTATTTCAGCTTACGAGCGTTGGCGCGTACTGCTTCCCGGAAGGCTTCGGCGATCCACTCCGCCGGAAACTCCCCCGCCATATCCTTGAGTTCTTCGGCGATCATCGGCGTCAGCGGGCCGATATTCGCTTCATACAGGCGGTAGATGGTCGGGCGTTCAGGCAGGATTTCGATCACATTCTGCCCGCTGCCAGGGACGAATTCACCTGCCTCGATCTGCTGCACAGCCAGCTTGCCGCGCGGCGTGTTGACGAAATACAGCATCTCCGCCGCTTCTCCGATTCGCACTTCGGCCCACAGCAGCGTTCGCCGTTCAAGCCCTTTCGCCAGGGACTCGTCCAGCATCGCTTCGCTTTCCAGTGCGGCCATCAGCGGTTGATGCGAAAGAAAATCTTCCCGGCGCAGATAGGGGAATTCGCCACCTTTTTGTGGCAGCGCCCAGAAGCAGAACAGCAGCACCCGCAGTTCGCCCGCGTGGTCGATCATCGGCAGCAGGTCGGTAAAGAACGCGGCGGGAATCCGAACCGTGTCCCCCCACATCTCTGCGGTAAACCCCTCAAAGCTGCGCCCTGCTTGTGCCATCGGCTACATATCCCCCAGGTCAACCCGCCGAATCGCGCCGTCCATAAATTTGGTGATGGATTTTTCAAAGTACAAGGAAATCGTTCCGGTCGGGCCATTGCGGTGCTTGGCGACGATAATATCGGCCTGGTTGGGAAACTCGGTGGCCTCATTGTAAATCGCGTCTCGATAAAGGAACATCACCACATCGGCATCCTGTTCGATGGAACCGGACTCGCGCAGGTCGCTCAGCACAGGGCGCTTGTCCTGCCGCTGTTCGACGGCGCGGGAAAGCTGCGCGGCGGAAAGCAGCGGCACGTTCAGTTCACGGGCCAGTTCCTTCAACGCACGGCTGATATAGCTGATTTCCTGCACACGGTTGTTCATATACACACCGCCGCTGTTCATCAACTGCATGTAATCCACGATTACGAGGTCAACGCCGTGTTCATGCGCCATGCGCCGCGTTTTGGTTCGCATCTGCTGCGGTGTCATGGCGGGCGTGTCGTCAATGTAAATCGGGAAGTTGCTTACGCGCCCGGCGGCCTCGATAAAGCGGGAGTATTCCTGCGGTGTCAGCCGACCGAGCCGAAGCTGCTGCGTCCCGATCCCGGTTTCCATCGAAATCACGCGCTGGGTGATCTGTTCCGTGCCCATTTCCATTGTGAAGATCGCTACACGAGCGCCAATCCGCGCCGCATTGACCGCCATTGACAGGAGGAAGCTCGTCTTGCCCATGCCGGGGCGACCCGCGAAGATCAGCAGATCGGAGCGCTGCAACCCGCCCAGCAGTTCATCCAGATCGCGGAAGCCCGACGGCACACCCATCGACTCCTCGCGGTTGTGCATCAGGTGTTCCACCCGGTCGGAATATTCGTTGATCGCTTCATAGAGCGAGACGAACTCCCGCTTGACCTGCCTGTCCGTCACGTTGAACAGGCGGGCTTCGGCCTCGCCCGTGACCGTCTCGATGGTCATCGCTTCGTCGGCGGCCAGACCTTTGATCTCGTCGGCAGCGGCCATCAGGCGGCGGCGGATGGAAGCACGTTCGACAATGCGTCCATAGACTTCGGCGTGAACCGAGGTGGGCGTGGCGTTAATTAACTGCGTAAGGAAGGCCGGGCCGCCGATTTCTTCAAGGTGTCCCTGACCTTTCAGCTCCTCCATCAGCGTCAGATAGTCGATGCGTTCACGCCGTTCGCTCAACCCCAGTAAAGCGCGCCACAGGTATTGATGGCGCACGAAGAAAAAATCATCGTCCTTCAGAAAAGACGAGACTGTTACAAAAGCATTTGGGTTAATCAGCACAGCGCCGATGACGGCTTCTTCCGCCTCCTGGCTGTACGGAGCAGGTTGGTTCAGCACAAGCGATTACTCGATAAGGTCACAGGGAAAGAAAACGGCACGTCCGCCGGGGGCGAACGGGCCGCTTCTCACCATTTCAAAAACAAGGGATGCCCCAGCGGGCAGGACTTTTGAACGAATGCCGCGAGGGTTTAGTCTTCGTCTTCGTCCAGATCAAGATCGAGCGAATTGACGAAATCGGCAAACGCACTTAAGCGGCGTTCATCGACTTCTTCTCCGGGGACGGGTTCGTCTCCACCAGCCACAATTTCGTTCTCGACATCTTCATCCGGTTCAATAGCGGCACGGCTCATCACGCTGTCCGCCACATAAATCGGCGCTTTCACGCGCACTGCCAGCGCAATTGCATCGCTGGAGCGCGAATCCACCTCCAACTGTTTCCCGTTCAGTTCCACCACAATCCGCGCATAATAAACGTCCTGGCGTAAATCGCTGATCAGGACATGCACCACCCGTCCGCCCATTTCCCGGATCACGGATTTCAGCAGATCGTGGGTCAACGGACGAGCCTGCGCCACTTCCTGAAGCTCGACCGTGATCGCGTCGGCCTCGAACGGGCCGATCCAGATCGGCAGATAGCGCTCACTGTTCATATCCTTCAGCACCACAATGCGGTGCTGGGACATCAGGCTGACTCGGATGCTGTCAATTACAACCTCGATCATCGCACGTTCTCAACTCTCAGTGTTTTGGTTACACTGTCTATTGGGCCATCTGAAATCATTGTACCGCTACCAACGGCACTTTGCCTACTCTATTCATCCATTATACATACGAGATTGGATGGGGCAAATCTTGTGGCATAAAGGGAGTGGGCGGTTATGCGATGGATGATGACTTTGCTAATGATCCTGCTGGCAGGCTGCGGCGGGCGGAATTTCCAGGCAGAGACGGGCGAGCTGCTGCTGGAAGAAGATTTCAGCACGGGCTATGGCTGGGAGGAAAATGCCAGCGGCGGTGTGGAGATCGGTGTGCAGAACGGCGTGTACCGGATGCGCACCGATGTGAATCAATATGTGCGCGGTTTTGGTACAGCACGCCACGCAGATGCGATCATCGACGTGGAAGCCCTTCAGCGCACGCCGGATGAAAACAATGCCTTTGGCATCATCTGCCGGGGTGGGCTGAGCGCGGACACCGGAAGCGGCTATTACTTCCTGATCGGTGCGAACGGCAGCTACGCCATCCTGAAAGGGACGAATGGCGATCCGCAGCCGCTGGTGGACTGGGCACGCAGCGGCGCCGTTCGGGAAGGGGCGGGGACAAATCTGATCCGGGCGGTCTGTGTGGGAGATCGGCTGGCGCTGTATGTGAACGATGAACTCGTCGCGCAAACCACCGACACCAGCTACCAGAGCGGCTATACCGGGTTTGTGGTTGCAGCCGGACGCGGGACGGTGGCGGAAATCGCCTTCGATAACCTGCGCGTGTGGGAAGCGCACCTGCCGGAATGACTCACAGGTCGTGCTCGTCCAGCAGCGGGATGATGTAAATCACGGGTTCTTCATAGGGGTGCGCTGCGCGAATCGCCTGTACAACCGCTTTGCCGACCGCTCGGTCACAGAACGTTTCCACCCGCCATTCCTCGACCGCATTGATCTGCGCTTTTTCGCCGAGATGGGGGTTGGCCTGTTCGTCGGGCTTAAAGCGGCCCAAGCCCATGTTCGTGAAGGCGCAGTGCGTGTAGTGGCCGACGATACCGCCGCCCGCTCCTGAGATGGCGTCCAGCACGGTGGCGAGACGGTCTTCCGGCACGGTTGTGACGATGTAAAGGCGCTGACTGGTCATGCAAGACCTTTCGCTGCTGTTTGCGCTGATGCCTGAGCCTACGGCCTATGGCGCGGTGTTGAGCGGCGTGCGCTCGAAATGCAGCCTCATAATTGTAGTTCGTGTTGTCCTCGATCTGATGCCGCACAAAGGTACTGGTTTCGACCTCGTAGCCCTCACTCCGCAGCCGTTTGACCGCTTCCTGATAGTAGGTGTAATTGTTGTCGATCAGTACGCTGTCCCGCCCCAGCGACATCGCGGAAAGGCCTGTTGTGCCGCTCCCGCCGAACGGATCGACCACCAGGCCATTTTCAGGCGTAAGCAGATTGATGAAGAAAGTCGGTAGTTCCATCGGGAAAACCGCAGGATGGCCTTTGTTTACACCGACGACCGCCGCCGTAATGACATTTGTCGGCAGCACAGTTTCCTTGCCCACCCACTTGGAAATGTCGCGTCCGAAGCCGCTGTTGTTGACGGAATTGTGGCGGCTGGTGTCGTTCGGCCCCAGCTTTTTCAGCCGTGATTCCACCCAGTTGCCAATTGGTTTCCGCACAGCGTCGGGGTTGAAGTAGGGGCGTTTAGTCCTGGAGAGATGGAAGCAGTATTCCCAGCCGTCGCTCAGGCGGTTCGGCCAGCGCCCCGGCATGGGATTGGGCTTGTGCCACAGGTAATCGTCAATGCAGAACCAGCCGCACTCGGCTAAGGCTTCCATCGTGCGCCAGACATAGCGATGGCGCACACCATCGACCACCTTATCCTTGATGTTAATCACCAGACTGCCTGTCGGTTTCAGCGCGTTAAAGAAAGGCTCGTGGAAGGTCAGAAACCAATCGACAAACTGGTCAGGATGGATGCTGTCGTAGTGCTTGCGCCGCGCATCCGCATAAGGAGGCGAGGTGACGATCAGGTCAACCTGCCCCTGATACTGCTTTAAGACCTGGCGGCTGTCGCCAAAGATGAGTTTGCAGTGCGCATCTAAACGCTGTATCGTGGTTTGCTCTGCTTCAAGCGTCATGAATAGACTCTCCCTAAAATCTCATGAACCGCAGAAGAAGCGGACAAGTTTGTATGAATCATCAAAAACACCCAGTTCGTTTATTAACCCTACTGTCAGACAGGATTTTCCAAACGCTTCCAGAAGTTGGCGCGGCGCACTAACCTCGGTTGGAAGCGGGTCGTCCTCTCGCTGACTTTCCAGCGCATCATGCACCGCCAGCATAATCTCTTCATAGGTGCAGTTCGTAAAAAACGGCCAGAAGAAGTCTGAAAGCCATACCTCCGTATTTTGCGAATGCGGTTTCCCCTGCTTGTTTGAACGTATCTGGCGAGTGCCTCGATCAATCGTAATCCCGAAGATGCAGCAGTACGGCCCAATGCGATTTTTGTCTGTGCTGGCGATGTTTTCGAGCGCCTGTACCGCTTTTGGAAAATCCTGCCCGCCAATCGTGTTCTTACGGTTTTTGACCGACACGTACAGATTAACGTACTCACCCGGTTTGTCGGTACGCTCGATCTTGGCGCTGAAATCTGCTTCCGCTAACCCCAGATCAGAAATGCTCTCGAAGCGTTTTGTCTCACGGGCGCAGTAAATCGTCAGATATTGATAGCGCCAGCCCGCGTTCATGCGTTCCTTTTGCAGGGTGCGTCGTACAAATAAATCCTGCCCGACTTCCAGATAGGTTTTTCCCTTGATCTGATGCGCTGTTGCAGGCGGATCGGGGCTGTAATCCTTGAAATACCTGAACAGCTTTTTGCCTTCGCGTTCATAGATTGTATGAAGCTGTGCTTCTGTCACG
>JANRLJ010000192.1:0-1675 GCA_033762735.1 bacterium
CCCACCAAGTGTGATACCCAGATGGTAGGGCAGTACGTTGACGTCTGCGCCTGTATCGAGTAGTCCGGTTGTTTCAACAGTAGTGCCACCATAAGCGAGTGTTACGGGCAACAATGGGCCCAGCGCTGTCTTACCACGCGCATTTTTGACCGCGACATACGGAAACGATGCCACATCACTCATTCCGCCGCCGATCTTCTTCGAGCATCTCCGTTAAAATCGCCGCAGCACCGGGAGCATCGTAAGGCGACCACACCTCATACTCCGTGTTTGCCAAAATTGTTTCTTCCTCGGCAATTTGATTCGCCAGCATCTGGATAACGCGCAGCTTTTCCACGCGATTTAGCTGTCGTAGTTCTTCAATCAGGTGTTCCGAAATCATTGAACCTGCTCCATCATTACGTTCAACCTATTTTACTCGGTTTCGGCATAAATCTCTCTCCTGAGCTAAAATTATTAGCATTCATTGAAATCGACTCGTATCCGTACTGCTGACCGAATTGAGACACCTTCATGTCTGTACTTGAAACTTATCTCAACACACTGGCGAGCTTACGACACGCAACCGTCCCGGAAACCTCATATTATGCCGCCCTGCAAACGCTGCTGAACGATATTGGCACAGGGTTGCGTCCCCGTGTTCAGGCAGTGATTCACCCGAAGAATACGGGGGTGGGCATCCCTGATCTTGGCTTGTTCGATGAGAACCAGCCCGTTGACCAGAAACCGGCACGCGGCATCATCGAAGCCAAGCCAGTGAGCGATGATTTGATGCAAATCGCGCAGGGTGAACAGGTGGCACGCTATGTCGCTCATTATGGGCAGGCGCTCGTGACGAACTACTACCAGTTTGTGCTGGTGACGCGAGATGCACAAACCGGGCTGCCTGTGATTGAAGAACGCTACGATCTGACCACCAACGCCAACACCTTCTGGGAAGCGGTCAAACAGCCGCGTGTGCTGGCACAGCAGCATGAAACCGCGCTGCGTGAATATCTGATGCGGGTGATGCGTCGAAACGCGCCGCTCTCCACGCCGCAGGATGTTGCCTGGATTCTCGCCAGTTATGCCCGCGAAGCCAGAGCGCGTATGGAGGCGGGTGAAGCCGATTTGACCGCTCTGAATACCATTCGGGAGCAGTTGGAGGCGGCACTGGGGGTGCGCTTTCAGGATGAAACTGCTGAAGAATTCTTCCGCTCCACGCTGGTGCAAACCCTGTTTTATGGGTTATTCAGCGCGTGGGTACTGTGGCATGAGAAGCATCCCGGTTCAGGCAAATTTGACCTGTGGCGCGACACCCGCCGCATGAACATCCCGGTTATCAGCGAATTGTTCGAGCAGTTCTCCAGCGGAACCGTCCTGCCGCTGTCTGTTGAGCAAATTCTGGAATGGACAACCGACGCGCTCAATCGAGTGGAACGAACTACATTTTTTGCCACCTTCAATAAAGGTGCGGCGGTGCAGTATTTTTATGAGCCGTTTCTTGAAGCCTTCGACCCGGAACTGCGGCGGCAGCTTGGCGTGTGGTACACCCCGCCGGAAGTGGTCGAATACATGGTTGCCCGTGTCGATCTGGCGTTGAAAACTGAACTCGGTATTCCCGATGGCTTAGCCGATCCGAGCGTGTATGTGCTTGACCCATGCTGCGGAACGGGAGCATATCTCGTGGCTGTTC
>JANRLJ010000193.1:0-4256 GCA_033762735.1 bacterium
CCGCTGACCAGACGGTACAGCGCACGTTTCAGGCCATGCACCTTGATCCCTTCGCTTCATCAGACGCGGAAGTTTGCTCAGAAATCGCTGCCGGACGCTTGTCACAGGCTGCCCGCCTTTATCGCGCCCTGGCACATTGCAGCCCACAGGAAGCCAGAGATGCGGTGTTGTTCCTTTCGCAAAATCCGCATTACGCCGCGCTCAGCAAACGCAAGAATCAGGTTCACGACAGCCATTTGAACGACGAACATCCCCTTATAGACAGTTCCACCCCTGCTACGGAAGAAAATCTGCCCCTTCGGTCTTCCAGGAGCGCGTGAATTTTCGGGTTTGATTTCACGGGAGGGCTATGGTATCCTCCCGCGCTTAATGTTGCCGGAAGCGTTTTCGGTTAACAACTGACTTGTGCTTTGAGCACTCATCAAGAGCGGTGGAGGGATATGGCCCTGTGAAACCGCGGCAACCCCCGAAGCGTCGGGAAGGTGCCACGTCCAACAGAGGTTGACTCTGGGAGATGAGGAATTCTGACAGGTGTCGTCATACGCGCCTCTTCCTCAAACCCCTTGAAGAAGAGGCGCTTTTTGTTTTAGTCGCTGAGGAGCGAAAACAACCAACATGAACAACGTGCAAGACCGCCCGCAAACATCGAACACGACCTTTATGACCTCGCCGAAGTATTTCTATACGTCGGAATCGGTGTCTGAAGGCCACCCGGATAAAATGTGCGACCAGATTTCCGACGCGGTGCTGGACGCAATCCTGGCGCAGGACCCCAACGCCCGTGTCGCCTGTGAAACCGCGACCAAGACCGGGCTGGTGATCGTCTTCGGCGAAATCACCACCAGCACCTATGTCGAAATCCCCGACATCGTGCGTGCCACCGTGCGCAAGATCGGCTATACCGATGCGGCCTATGGCTTCGACTCTGAAACCTGCGGCGTGATCGTCTCCATCGGCAAGCAGTCGCCCGACATCGCGCAGGGCGTGGACAAGGCGCTGGAAGCCCGCGAGAACTCGATGACAGACGAGCAGATTGAAGCAACGGGCGCGGGCGATCAGGGCATGATGATTGGCTTCGCCTGCGATGAAACGCCGGAGCTGATGCCGCTCACCATGTCGCTGTCGCACAAGCTGGTGCGCCGTTTGGCGGATGCACGCAAGAGCGGTGAACTGACGTGGCTGCGCCCCGATGCCAAAAGCCAGGTGACGGTTGAATATGCCTACGGCAAGCCCAAGCGCGTTGATACCATTGTCATCTCCACCCAGCATGCTCCCGAAGTCAGCCAGGCCGAAATCCGCGAAGCGGTCATCCGTCTGATTCAGGAAGTCGTCCCGGCGGAACTGCTGGACGAAAACACGCGCATCTTCGTGAACCCGACGGGCAGTTTTGTCGTGGGTGGGCCATTGGGCGATGCTGGCCTGACCGGGCGCAAGATTATCGTGGACAGCTACGGTGGTGTGGCGCGTCATGGTGGCGGTGCGTTTTCGGGCAAGGATCCCACGAAGGTGGATCGCAGCGCGGCCTATATGGCGCGTTACATTGCCAAGAACGTGGTCAAGGCCGGGCTGGCCTCGCGCTTTGAACTCCAGGTCTCCTACGCCATCGGCGTCGCACAGCCGACCTCGCTGGCGGTGGAAACCTTCGGGACGGGCGTGATCCCCGATGACAAAATTGTCGAACTCATCAACAAGCACTTCGACATGCGCCCGGCGGCCATCATCCGCGACCTGAACCTGCGCCGCCCGATTTATCAGCAGGTGGCCTCCTATGGTCACTTTGGCCGTGATGATCTGGATGTCCCCTGGGAAAAGACCGACAAGGCTGAAGCGCTGCGCCGCGACGCTGGTCTGTAATTCCAAAACAGTGGCTTCAAAACGGATGGGGACGCAGTGATGCGTCCCTTTCTGTTTGTCAGCAGCGGGCTTTGTGGATTCGCCCGTCTGGATGTATATTTCTGGTTTGGAACAAACACGGGCAGCACGACGCAGGGGGAAAGACATGCGCTTTCTAAGAGGACTTGGCAAGGCAATCTGGCGCTTCATGGTGATCTTCTCGTTCATCGTGAACATCATCCTGGTCGCGGTGCTGATCGGAGTCGTGGTGCTGATCTTCACGATCAAGAACGACATCGCGCAGCCGCTCGTCGCTGGCCTGCACAGCAGTTTCGTCGGCCTTGATCGTGCCACCATTGACTGGACGATCCCCGTCCGCGCCGATGTGCCCGTCAACCTGGATATCCCCCTCCAGCAGAATACGATTGTGACGCTGACCGAACCCGTCCCCCTGACTGTCACCGCGACGATTCTGCGGCAGGGTGTGGATATTCTCGGCGGCCCGGTGACGGTCGTGCTGACGCTGCCGCAGAATACTGAACTGCCCGTCGCGCTTGATCTGAATGTGCCAGTACGCGATCAAAGCCTGCCTGTGTCGCTGGATGTGCGTGCCGTCATCCCCTTGCAGCAAACCCAGCTTCATGACGTAGCGGAAAATCTGCGGTTGCTGTTCGAACCGCTGGCGGTCGGGCTGGTGAGCCTGCCCAACAACTTCGGCGAGGTATTTGGCGGAGAGCGCTACGGGCGTGGTGGCTTTGTCGGGGCGCTGTTCAGCGGTGATCTCAACCTGCTGGAAAACCCGGATGCAGAGAACTATCTGCAAACCGGATGGCCGGGCTATTCGATCACGGCGGGGCTGAATTACCCTGACAATCTGTTGAATGCACCCGTGCCCGATGATAACCGCCCGCTGCAAACGGGCATCGTTCAACTGGGCGGCATCCCCCTGCTCGACCAGCAGTTGAACGACCGTACCGAAATTTACGATCTGTTCGGCGGTCCGCTGGAAGCCAATCAACAGGCCTATGCCAACCTCCAGCAGCTTGGCCTCAACCCCATCTACTACAACGGTCTGTTGTATACCATCGTCCCCAACGTCTCGCTGATGGGAACACCTACGAATGTGCAGGCGCAGACCGTACCCAGCGAAGATGCGGGTATTATCGCGCCGGAGGGCCAGGCGACAGGCGGGCCAGATATCGCGCCCACCCCACCGGGCGACGCAGGGGTGATTCCGACCCCGGCCAATAGCCCGATACCCCCGACACCAACCCTACCCCCTGCCAGCGGCGACTCCGAAGACACTGGCATCATTCCCACACCGGGCGGAGGTTGATAAGCCGTGCCAGAGCGCCAGACACCCAAAATCTGCGATTACGAAGGCTCCAACTACCGCACCGACTTCTGGGAAGGCCGGGGACGTGATTATGAAGACCGGGCCGAGCGGATCGTGCTGCGACGCCTGCTGCCGAAAGGTGGGCGACGCCTGCTGGAAATCGGCGCAGGGTTCGGGCGGCTGACAGAGGAATACAGCGGCTATGAGCAGGTCGTGCTGCTGGATTATTCCTTTTCACAGTTGCAGTATGCACGGGAACGCTACGGCGACGAGGGTTATCTTTACGTCGCGGCGGATCTCTACAAGCTCCCCTTTCAGCCGGGCGTGTTCGACGGCGCGACCATGATCCGCGTGATTCATCATCTGGCGAACGTCCCGGCAGCAATGGCGCAGATTCGCCGTGTCCTTACGCCGCAGGGCGTTTTTATCCTGGAACATGCCAACAAGCGCAATCTCAAAGCGATGCTGCGCTATACGCTTGGCAGTCAGTCGTGGAGTCCGTATACAGAAGAACCCGTTGAATTTGTCGAACTCAACTTCGACTTTCACCCGGTTTATGTTCAGCAGCAGCTTGAAGCCACCGGGTTCAGCGTAGGACAGCGTGTGCCAGTGTCATTCTTCCGACTGAACGCGCTCAAGCGGCTGGTGCCGACCGATGTACTGGTTACGCTGGACAGCACTTTACAACGGACGGGTTTGATGGTCACGCCCAGCATTTTCATCCGAGCGACAGCCCAGGGACAAAGCATCACCAATCTTGACGCGCCGTTCATCTTTGCCGATCCCGAAGACGGCGGCGACTTAACTCGCGAGGGGGATACGCTGGTGAACCTCAAAACGGGTCTGCGTTATGCAATCCGCGATGGCATTTATGACTTCAAAGCGCCAATTGAGGGGTAGTACAGCGGCTGTTCAACGATCTTTGCCTGTAGGGGCGACTCGGCGAGTCGCCCCATAGCTGTCAAGATAAAGTTCTCATCTTCTGAAAAGTGGGAGGGGAAGAGGCGGAGGTGGCGATTTTCCACCCCCCCTGTAGACACAACAGGAGATGAGACACCGCCCGTCGAAAAGCCGCAGGCCGGGCGAA
>JANRLJ010000194.1:0-36000 GCA_033762735.1 bacterium
TGTACGACGCCTTATTCCGCCCTTTGGTCACGATGGCAACCAGCTTTCGTCGTTCTTTGTCGGTGAGGGTCACGCTATGTTTGTCCATGCCCCTCACTTTATCTCAACCCGTCAGATTAATCTTGTCGGCGTAATAGGGCATAGCGAGCAGACAAACTGACATCCACATCCATATCGTAATCGTGCAGGGTGGATATAAGAGGTTCAATGGCGTGAGGTTCCCCAATATTCCCTAACGTGTCGGCGGCGATCTTGCGGACTTCCCGATCCGAGTCATATAGGGCAGTGACAAGTGGCTCGACAGCGGGTACACCAATATTGCTTAAGGCATAGGCGGCGCTGCTGCGAACATCCCAATTGGGGTCGCGCAGGGCATGGACAAGCGGCTCGACAGCGGGTACACCCATTTGGCTTAAAACTTCTATAGCGCGGTGACGGACCCACTCCTTTTGATCGCGCAGGGTATCGACAAGAGGTTCAACGGCAGGAGCACCAATCTCTTTCAATGCAGAGGTGACGCTGCTGTGAATCTGCCAGCTCCCTTTGCGTAGCGCAGCGATCAGCGGCTCCACCGCCCGCGCATCCCCAATCCACCCCAAGGCTTCCGCGGCGATGCAGCACACGTCCTTATCCGGGTCGTGCAGGATGGTTATCAGCGGTTCGATAGCGCGGACATCGCCAATTTTCCCCAGAGCAAAGGCGGCACTGCTGCGGACATCTCCATGCAGGCTGCTCAGGGAAGCGATGAGCCGCTCGACGGCGCGTGCATCGCCAATTTTCCCCAGAGCAAAGGCTGCACTGCTGCGCACTTGGGGAAACAGATCACGTAGGGCAATCATTAGAGGCTCAACGGCACGTGCATCGCCCATTTCCCCCAGAACGTTGGCGGTACGACGGCGCACATCATAATGTCGGTCGCGCAGGGCGGTTATCAGCGGCTCGACAGCACGAGAGTCGCCTATCTTCTCTAAGGCGGCGACGGCTCGATAGCGCATATCCCATTTCCGGTCGCGCAAGCACCGCAGAGCAGCATAATAAGCAAAGGAATCGCGCAGACCCAGATGAATAAAGCGATATCCTTTTTCGTCGGGCAGCAGCAGGTTGAGTCTCACCATCAGCGCCTCAAAATCGTCGGAT
This sequence comes from bacterium, assembly GCA_033762735.1. GTDB lineage: Bacteria > Chloroflexota > Anaerolineae > Aggregatilineales > Phototrophicaceae > JANRLJ01. The sequence goes on from JANRLJ010000194.1 coordinate 1,138, forward strand.
TTGGGTACGTCCTTAGTATCGTCTGGTTTAAGCAGTCCTGGCGTTACATCCCAACCGACCATATTATACATTGCCAACTTGCCTAGATGTTCACGAATCTCCTCCAGCGTAAACGGCATCGTTCGCCCACTGCGCTCCTCATGAGCATAGCGTTCGCGCACGTACCTCTCGAAGATCGCATCGCGCAGGTCGCCTTCGCTGAGGCTGCCTAACTTTTGTACGTCTTCCGGTGCGTCATGGAAAGCGAAGGCCATCAGGCTCAACAGCAGCGGGGTACGCGCCATGTCAAGCAGCGCATCGTCGTTCTTCATCGCTTCCCACAGGCCGGGGATGTCGCTCAAGTAGGCTTCGATCTGCTCATTGGTCAGCGGACGCAGCGTGACCGCGCCGGGGAAGGGCAGCTTTTCGCCGATCTGATCGTAATCGGTGATGCGTGAAGAAATGACGATTGCGTTATTGGCTGGGAGAATGCTCAGGAAACGCTTGCGCGGGTCGTAGCGTTCTTTGGTCGTTTCGTCCTCGCGGTCGCTGCCGAGTTCGTCGAGCGCATCGAGTAAAAGCAGAGATTTGCCGTCTCGCAGCAGCGTTTGAACCGTCTCTTGCTTAATGCCGCTTTCTTCCACCAGCCATTCGACCATTGGTGTTTGCTTTTGCGAATCCCATGAGGGGCAGCGAACGAGGAAGGGCAGCGGTCTGGTCGTATCTTCCAGGCGGGCGTAAATCATATCGCGGGCGAAGGCGAACAGCGCCGTCGTCTTGCCTGCGCCGGGTTCGCCCAGCAGCAGCAGCCGACCCTCGAACTTCTCGAATCCCTCGTGCAAATTCTGGACGGGCTTTTCCTCGTCGTGAAGGCCTGCCCGTGCGCGGAAGCTGGCGGTTAAACGGGGGCGCTTCGCCACCTTGCCTGTCACATAGTCGGGCGTTTCCGCAACATTGACCTCGATCATGCTGAATACCGTCGCACGGAGGTAATCCACGATCTCGTTCAGCAGATTTTCCAGGTAATCACGATAGGGGTCTTCGGCGGGTGTGGGTGATGGACTTTCGCTCGGCTGGTGGATGCGTGGGTCGCGGGCAATTTCACACAACCGCCGTAAGTAAGCGTCACGATCTCGGTGAAAGTCCAGCCATTCGTTATTGATGATCGAGATGTGGGGTGGAATAGCCTCAAATCGCAGCGGGATCACGGTCTTTTTCAACGCGAGCGCATATTGAATCTCACGGCGCACAAAGCTGTCATTGCGCTTGGCATTTTCTGTCACACAGACAGCGACAAGCCGCGACTGGGTGATGCCGTCCTCGATCTCCGAGGTGAAGTCCTGCCCCGGATCAATCATCCGTGTGTCGCGCCAAGTGGAAAAATGTTCCCGCTGCAAGGCTGCATCCAGCCACGCCGCGATTGCCGCATCCTTGCGGGCATAGCTGATGAACACGTCATACTGAATTTGGGTCGGGTCGAAGGCCATACATTTCGCTCGGCTGAGGGTGGAAGCAGATTGTTTAGATTATAGCGCAAAAGGTGTTATTCAGAATGGAACAAAAAGACTGTTCTGAATGTGGTTTTCATGACGACAGGTGAGGCTATAATGTGTCTGATGGAATTGGGACGCTGACAAAACGATGCTTGAACAAACGCAAATCGGGATATCCTTGGAAGAACTGGAGCGCATCAGTGCAGATCGCCGCATCGAAGTCGTGCGTGGGCAACTCCGGGAGATCGACATGAGCGCAGCGTATGTGATTCACGGGGTCATCAATGCCAATGTCCTCGACATCCTGCGACCCTTTGCCAAACAGCACAAGCTTGGATTGGTCATCGGCGATAACGTGACCTTTGTCCTGTCGCTGATGGCGAACACCGTGCGTGAGTCCCGCATTCCCGACATCGCCTTCATCCGCCGCGAACGCCTGCAAAAATTCGACCTTCATCAGACCTTCCCCGGTGCACCCGACCTGGCAGTTGAGGTGGTGTCTGAAAGCGAAAGTCAGACGGATTTAGACGAGAAAATCAGCGATTATTTTGCGGCGGGCACCGAACAGGTGTGGGCAGTCTATCCCCGCGCACAGGTCATCCATGTGTATCGACGTGAGGAAAATTTGACCCCGAAGACGCGCACGTATCACCTTTACCGTGCGGGCGATATCCTCGAAGCGCCGACGCTGTTCCCTGGTTTGCAGATTGAGGTTGCCGCTGTTTTCGCACAGGAGATTTGAGGCGACTTATTCCAGCGCCAGCGGTTGTATCAACGGCGCGACTCGTTCCGCGTCACCAGAGGCAATTAAAGCCTGATTCCCACTCACCGCCACATCGACCGCATACAGCGACCGCCCCTGCACCTTTGCGAAACGCGCCGCGTGCATCGCCCCGCCGTCGTCCTCGGTTTCCACGATGAACACGCCTCTGCTCAGCCCGCTGATGATGCGGTTGCGGGCGACCAGTCCCGGTGTGCTGACAGGCGCATCCGGCGCGACCTCGCACAGCAGCGCACCCTGCCGCTGAATCGCTTCCGCCAGATTGCGATGCTCCGGCGGGTACAGGTTCAGCACACCGCTGCCCAGCACGGCGACGGTTCGCCCGCCCGCCAGTGCGCTGAGATGCGCAGTTTTATCGATTCCATAGGCGAGGCCACTCACGACGGTGAAGCCCTGCCGCACGACTTCCCCGGCCAGATGCTCGGCCATCTGCACGCCGAGCGGCGAGGGGTGCCGCGTCCCGACGATGGCATAGCCATGCAGCGCCCTTAAACCCGACAGATTGCCCAGAACAAACAGCGTCGGTGGGGCATCATGCAGATCGGCTAAGGGAAGGGGATAGGCTGCATCATGCCAGGTCAGAATGTGGACGCCCTTACGCTTCCAGCGGTCAATAGCGCGGTCGGTCGCGTTCAGATCGAGGCCGCGAATCGCACGGGCGACCACACTCCCAATCCCGCGCACCTGCCGCAGCGCCGCCTCATCCGCGCCCAAAATCGCGTCAAGATCATAATCGAAGCAGGTCAGCAGGGCGCGAAAGGTGACGCCGCCCAGATTTTTAATCAGCGTGAGCGCCACCCATTGGGTAAGATCGGTTGGGGGAGAAGGGTGCATCCGTTGGCAGTCCGGGAGTCAATCATCCGTTCTATTGGGCTGATTATAGCCTGAAAGTGTGTGTGGGATGTTGGGGATCATGATGCAGGAGTGGTGAAAATCAGGGAGATGTACGGGCGTAGTGCGCTACGCCTCTACCAATGATGCCCTCGAAGTTCACCACAACCTATGATGCAGTAAATCAAAAGGACACGACCATGCCGTGTCCTCAAATCTTCAAGCGTTTGCAGGGGCGAGGCACGCCTCGCCCGTACCTGATGAGTCGTTTGCTTCGCTAGTTCGCCTGCGCTGTGACCCGCCCGCCATCGGTCAGGTTCCAGCGCATGGTGCCTTCGCTGCTGGTCGTCTCGATCACGCCTGATTCTGCCCAGCGCACCGTCTCAATATAGGCTCCCGGCCCCGCATACTCATACAGCGGTTCGCGTTCGGTCGTCTGGGTAGGCGGATTCTGCAAGTCCCACACGCTGAGCATATAGCCGCCGAGCGCCACGTAGCGGTTGTCCGGGCTGAAGGCGATGCGCCCCGGCAGGACGTAATCGCCAATGTAGAATTCGACATGGCCGCTGCCGTCGCGGTTGAACACATGCAGGGTGAAGGCGTCATCACGGAAGCGCATGTTATCCTGATAAAACGCGACTTTGCTGCCATCCTGCGACTGCACGAAGCGCCAGCTTCCGTCCAGCCCTGCATAAGTCACGACCTTCGCGCCGGTGTTCAGGTCATAGGCGGCCACTTCCCGTTCGCTGATGGTGAACAGCAGCCCGCGCGCCACGTCCCAGTACTGGCGGATAAAGTAATGATCGGTCAGCCGATGATTGGCGCGGGTTTGCAGGTCAAGCAGGTACGTGTCGCCGCCGGATTCAACCGTGATGTAGCGGCTGTTGGGATCCCACGTAATCGAGGTGCTGAAGTTGGTGAAATTGGGGACATCGCTGTAGCGCACGAGTTCCTGCCCGCTGACCGTATCCCAGATCACGCCGTCACCGCCTTGCAGCGTCATGAAATAGCGGCAGTTGGGCGACCAGTCCAAAACCTGCATGTGGGCAATGCTGTCATAGGTCGCCAGCACAGCTTCGGTTTCGCCTGTGCTCCAGTTGACCAGCGACAGCGTATTGCTGTTCAGGTCGAAGCGCGGGAAGATTTCCGGGCGGTAGTAGGCCGGGTCGGGCGTGGGCGATTCGCAGTTGTTCGGGATGCCGTCTTCGTTGGGATAGCGCACCATATCCCCACTGCCACAGGCCATGATGAAGGCGGCGGCGGGAACGGTGAGAAGTGCCATAATCTTACGCATGATGATTTCTCCCTGTGGCTCGTATCAGTTCGTTTCGGATCATGACCCCAGAATACGGCAACCTCTTCCGACTGGAATGGACGCGCCAGCACCCGATTCCCTACGGCCACCCTACGCTGCGTTAAAGATAGTAGATAACCCCACGCTTTACCCACGCCCCCCAACCGTTAGGGAACCGCAAGGCAGAAATCCGTTATAATGGTGGTAACGACTGCTGTCAACAATACGACCCAAACCACGATATTTGATAAGAAGCGCACCGTGAAAATCGCGATGCTGCCCGTGTTCCTGCAGGAAGGCCAAGATGACTGAGCGCGAACTGACGACCCCAAAGGCAATCTGGAATATACGCCCTGTTACGCGCATCCTGGCGACGTTGGAAGCGGCGAAGGCCTGCCGTGTACTGGGGCCAAGCCGACGCGGGAAGAGCGTGGTCGTTCAAGCGCTGGTCGAGGCGCTGCGGGGACGCGGCTTTCATACTGCGCAGCTTGATCTGCGCCGTGCGGCCTTCGGCAGCAAGACCGTGTTTTACTCCGGTCTGTGGCAGACGATTTTGCAGGACTTCACCGGGGGCACCGTCTCACCCCTGGAAGCGGGCAAGCTGCACTCGAAAGAGGACTTCACCCGCGAACTGATGGCCTTCTGTGAGTCACACCCCCCCCGTGCCATCATTGTGGATCATCTGGAAAGCGCACCGCCCAATCTCGTCAGCGATCTGCTGAACGTGCTGCGCGGTGGTGCCGAGCGCTGCGGGGGGCTGCGCGTGGTCGTCTGTGGCTCGGTGCATTTTTCCCGCCTCTCGCCGGATGCTGGCGGCTTTGAGGCCTTCGCCCCCGCTGTCCTGATTGATGACCTGACGACCGCGGAAACGGCTGCCTTTATCGAAGCAGAGTGTGAAGCGCGAGGCATCCGAATCAGCGAAGAGGTAATCGATATCCTCTACAGGAAGACGATGGGTGATCGTCTGCTGCTGACTTCGCTGCTGAACCTGATGATGCGGCGGTTGCAGGGGCGCAAACGGCTGCGGCTGGAATGGCTGGCGGAAGCTGAAGCCGAGCTGCTGGCCGAGTGCCTGAATGTGCTGCCGGAAGCGTTCAGCGCCTTCGAGAACGACCCGGAACTGCTGTCCTTCGCGCTGCAAATTCTGGACAACGGCAGCATCCCGGTGCGCGATCTGTTCCTGCCTGCTTACAGCGAAACACCGACTCCGCTCGATCTGTGCGGGATGTTCACGCGGCGCGATGGTGTGTATCAGGTCAAGTGCCCGCTGTGGGCGGCGCTGCTCCAGCGCTACTTTACGCCGCAGCAGATCGGCAGCCTGTATGTGGTGAACGGGCGGTGGCGGGAAGCGATTCAACATCTGGGGCGGGCGCTGAAGGCTGATCCGCATCGTGTGAAGTCGTCGCTGTTCACCACCATCACCACCGCCATTTATTCCGGCTCCGACGAACGCCCGCCCTTTCGCCCTTCGCGACGCGGCTCGGCCAACCGCCTCCTGCGCGAGTTTGAATATCTGGGGGATGGCCTCAGGGCGCTCTATCCCGACAGCGCCATCAGCCTGTATCACGATCAGGGACAGGGTGTGCTCAAGCGGGTGTATCCGCCCAGCCCTTCCGGCGCACCGACCAGCCGCACCTCGCAGCGCATCAAATACCCTGAACTGCTCAACGCGCTCAAGGGGCCAGAATATTCGGTGATTTCCAGCGATGAACTGCTCATTCCCCTCCGTGCCGAAGGGCCAGAAGACGACGCCATCGGCCTGGTCATCATCGGTGGGCTGTTCAGCCGTTATCAGGGGATGCAGCGCTGGCAGGAAATCAGGGAACTCACGCAGTTTTTGCGACAGGCGGCGCGGGCGCTGCGGGCGCGGCTGGCAGCGCGGCGCTATCTGACCGCTACGGAAGAACGCGCCGAACAGCTTGATAACCTCAACCTCGTGCTCACCACCATGCTCGAACACCGTTCCCGCGCCGGAGTACATCTGCTGCTGCGGCTGGCGCTGGCGGGGATCACGGCAGGCGAGGGACTGGGCTTTAACCGGGCGCTGGTCTTCCTCTATGACGAACATCGTCGGGCGCTGCGGGGTCGGCTGGCGGTCGGCCATACCAGCCGCGAACAGGCCGAGGCGGACTACAACGCCCGCAGTGCCCTGCGCATGAAAGACCTGATCGGCTTGATCCTGCAGGAACCCCCTCGCCCCAGCACCTTGCAGGCCTCGGTTGAGCAGTTGATTTATCCGGTGCGCGGTGGCGAGGAAAACGCGCTCACGCGGCTGTATGAAGCGCCTTTGGTCGATCATCGTAACAAGCTGCATCCGCGCGCCCTGCCCGCCGATCTGCGGCGTGTGCTGGGGCAGCTGCCGGAAATGGGCGGGGTGCTGCTGCCACTCAACACAGGCGAGCGCACCCTGGGCATCCTCTATGTGGACGACTTCGTGACGGGCGACCCGCTTACGGACGAACGCTATGAACTGCTGCAAACCTTCGTCAGCCAGGTCGCGCTGCTGCTGGACGCGGCGGAACGCGCCGACGAGGAAGAAGCGCTGCATCAGATGCGTGTGCGCCTGCTGGATGCGCAGAAGTCCATCAGCACCCTGATTACCAACAGCGATGTCAAGGACATGCTGGACGAGATCGTGCGGCAGGCCTGTGATGTGATGCGGGCGGACTGCGCCGTGATTTACATGCTGCGGCTGGAGGCCGACCCTGGCAGCCGTATCTATGAGATGGGCAACATTTCGGGCTATCCGCCTTCCGTGCTGGACGCGACCGACATCCCCAGCGCGACGGGCGGCATCACCAGTACCATCATCGAGCGCTCCCAGGGATACTGGGACGTGGAAGACGTGGAAGACGCGCTGCTGCCCGGTGGCTACCGGGTGGCGGAAAGCGGCTTCATCCAGCAGGAGAAAATCCGCTCGTTCATCGGCTTGCGTCTGGGCGAATCCGCCGCTGACCCGGTGGCTGTGCTGTACATCAACTGGCGAGAGCCGCACCGCTTCACCGAGGCCGAGATCGCCGTAATGCGCTTTTATGCCCAGTTCGCCGCCATCGCCATTCGCGGCGCCCACACCTACGCCAGCATCGAGGCACAGAAGCAGCTTTTGCAGGACATGCGCGATCACCTGCGCCAGTCGATCATCGCGCCGAATGCGTCTGACTCGGCGCTGCATCATGAGATCAAGCGGCTGCTCAACAGCGTGGCACAGACCACCCGCGATGCGAAGGTTGAGCTGATCCTGAACGACCCCGACGAACGCTGGAGCAGATATGCGTTTGTGCCGCCTGATGATGTCGAGTTTCAGCGGGATGTGATGCTGGACAAGCACACGAGCTGGGTGTTCCAGACGGGCGATAAGCTCACGCCGAACGATCACCGCCTGCTGTTCCCGGTGACGATTGCGCAGAGCGTGATGGCCGTGCTGGATGTGCAGGGCAAGAATCGCGATGTCGTGGCGCTGCGCGGGCATCTGAACAATCTGGTGGATCAGTTCGCCATGACGCTGGAATATGTCAACCGAACGCGAGCGCTCAACTGCCTGCTGCACATCTACCGCCGCCTCCAGGAAGACAACCTCGACCTGACCGCCGTGCTCAACGAACTGGTCGAGGACGCGATGGAAGCGCTGCCGACGCTGGACGCGGTGACGCTCTATCACATCGACCCGGCCACCGGACATCTCACGCTCGGCGCACAGCGCGGTCTGCGCCATCCCGACGTGGTGGAGCTGCTGGGCCCACTGGAACAGGATGCCGTAATCCGGGCGGTCTTCGCCAGTGATGAGCCGCTGACCAACAACGACTATCCCGAACTACTGTCGAACCCGCTGGCGGTTCAGGAAGAATTTATCGCCAGTATCGCCTTCCCGCTGCGGGCACAGCAGGACGGCCAGCTTGACCCGAACCACCGTGTGGGCTGCCTGTTCTTCAATTTCCGCTTTCGCGCCGTGACTCAGTTCGACGACTTTGAGAAGACCTTTTACGGGCTGTTCGCCGAGGCCGCGTCCATCGCTATCAGCCTGGCGGAAAAACGCGCTCAACTGCGCGAACAAGCCAGCCAGGCACGTGACCGCGAATGGCGCGAACGCATTGCGGCGCTTTCGACCGGGCTGGTGCACGATCTCGGCCCGATGGTGGGGACGCTGCCGGGGCTGGTTAACGAGATCAAGGGCAAGCTGGCAAGGGGCGGGAGCATCGACGCGCCGCTGGATGAACTCAGCGCTATCGGAAACCGCACCCTCCACATCAGCGAGAAATTGCAGGATTTCGTCCGCACCCAGCACTTCACGCCGAAGTCGATCCTGCTAAAAGTGATCGCGCAGCAGGCGGTGGAAGCGCTGGAAGACCGCCGCCCACCTCATGTTCACACTGAATACGCGGGTGAGGCGCTCGATATAAGCATTGTGGCGGATGCCCAATGGCTGCGACTGCTGCTGCAAAACCTGATCCTCAACAGTTATCACGCGCTGGCGGATGTCACCGAAGGCGCGTTTGTCCGGCTGCTGGTGCTCCCCGGCGGGGACGGCGTAGACATCCGCGTGACCGACAACGGCAAGGGTATCCCGCCCGATCACTTCGAGACTATCTTCCATGCGGGTTTCTCCACCAAGAACCGAGAAGGCAGCCTGATGCGGGGTGTCGGCCTGCACTACTGCCAGCAGATCGCGCAGGTGCACGGTGGGACGCTGCTGCTGGAATGGTCAGAGGTTGGGGTCGGCAGCACGTTCCTGCTGCATCTGCCGCTGGAAGCCCGCCCGGACCTGCGGGAACAAAAGCGATAAGACCAGCGAGGCTTGGTACAATAGAAAGAGGGTGGCGGTTTGCGCAGCGCGATGCAGGGCATCAACAGGACAGGGACAACCATGAGCGAGGGACAGTGGGTACATCGAAGGCGGGTGCTGCTGGTGGAAGACAGCCCCAACTACTACCGCACGATCAAGCGCTGGCTGGAAGAAGAAGGCTACGAGGTCATCCTGGCGACCACCCTGGAGGAAGGGCTGGCCTGCGTGGAACAGCGCCATTTTCATGTAGCGGTCGTTGACCTGCATCTGAAAGAACCCGCCGAAGGCCGCAAGGAAGGGCTGGAACTGCTCCAGCGCATCGTGAGCAACAAGTACCTGCGCGAGAGCACCGCCCGAATCGTCCTCACTGCCTATCCCGATGAAGACAGTCTTATCGAATCGCTCAATGACCTGGGCGTGTATCGCTACCTGCACAAAAACCACTACGCCACCAAACTGCTCCCCGCCCTGAAAAGCGCCTTCGAGGAAAAACTGAGCATCCGCTTCGATCTGGACTATCTGCACAACACCATGCCCCTGATCCCGCAGATCGCCACCTTCATCCGCGACCATGAAATCGAGAAGATGAACGCGCCGCTGGAAGAACTGATCCCGCAGGTACAGGACTTGCTGGGGAAGCTGTTCAACAAATCGGATGCGCTGCACATCGAACTCTTAAATCCCGGTCTGACCGGGGCATCGGTGCTGCGCGTCTATTCACGCCGCGATGGCCGCCTGAGCCAGCCCTATGTGGTGAAAATCGCGCGGCGCGACAAGGCCGAAACCGAACACACGCGCTTTAACGAAAACGCACGGGACTACCTGGCCGGGACGACCATCACGCAGACCAACGCCGCCTTCTCCCGCGATCTGGGTGCGCTGCACTACACCTTCGCGCAGGGGCAGAACGGCCCGCTGGACGAGTTCGACGCCTATTACAACAACCGCAGCATCGAACTGCGCCCGCTGCGCGATACGGTCGCCCGCATTTTCCAGCACACCTGCCATAACTGGTATGACAGCCACAGCAAACGCGAGCGGTGGTGGCTGCCGAAGCTCTATTACAACGCCTTTGATCTGGACGAGCAGAAGCTCATCGACCGCATCAGTGAACTGATCCCCGACTACACGCCCGATCAGCCCTCGCTCAGCCTGGGCGGAATGCCTCACCCTTTCATCAATCCCATCCAATGGCTGCGCACCAACGAAAGCCTGCTGTGGATGAATGTGCATCTTTCGATCACGCATGGCGACCTGACCGGGCGTAACATCATGGTCGATCAGACCGACGGGCGCTGCCTGCTGATCGATTTCTACCGCACCTACGAAAGCCATATCATGCGCGATTTCGTCATTCTGGAAACCGACATTAAATTCCGCCTGATGCAGCCGCACGGCACCATCTTCGCGCCTTCGATGGGCGATTTCCTGCTGCTGGAGGAAGCCCTGCGCCGTTTCCGCATTCCGCGCGATCCTTCGGATGAAAATCCGCCGCTAAAGCCGAATGAAGCCCTGCTGGCTGATGCGCTTCAGCCCTACGTCCGCCGTGCCTACGCGGTGATTACGCGCCTGCAGGAACTTGCGTTCGGGATGCAGGGCACGTGGGATATGAAGGGCAGTCGCAAGGAATATCTCGTCAGCCTGCTGATGGCGACGCTGAATGTGGTGCGCCTGCGCCATATCCAGGACGAGCGCAAAATTCTGGCACTCATGTCCAGCGCCCTGATCTGCTGGGAACTGGAAGCGCTGATGAAGAACGTTGAGATCAGCGATTACCGCGATCTGCTCCAGCGCCAGCCAATGCCCACCCCGCCGCCCATCCCCAGAGTCAGCATCGCGCCGGAGATTAAGCCGGTGCATCGGGTGCTGGCGAAGATGCTGCAAGGCGATAAGCTGATGCTGTATATAGGGCGCAAGACACCGCCCCAGCTTCCCTGGCCGTCCGTCGAAAAGCTGGCACACACGCTCATCGGCGAAATCGAGAAAAGGCCGATACCGGGCAATTACACCCACCGCAAGCTGTTCACCTTCTTTGCCGACCGCAGGGGACGCGAAGAACTGCTCAGGCGGCACGTTGAATACTTCGAGGAACAATCCCCGCCGCCCATCTTCTACACGCTGGCTGAATTCCCCTGGAAGGCCATCTACACCACCAACCAGCATACCTATCTGGAACGGGCGCTGGCTGCCTGTGAAGTACCGTTCAGGGAAGTTGTCACCCTGAAGCAGTTGATGGAAGTAACCCGCCGTCCCAATGGGATTCCGCTGTTCAAGCTGTATGGCAGCCTGGCAGAGGCCCATCGCCGCAAAGCGCCCTTTACCGTTGAAGATTTCGCTTCGCCCGAACGCCAGCAGACGCTCGCCGCATTGCAGAACGGGCTGAAAAGCGACCTCGTCGCTGGCAGAACGCTGCTGATGGTCTATGCCTCGCCCAACGATTACGACCTGATCACACAGTGGCAGCGCGAAGCCAACAAGCGCTTTCAGGTGGTGGCGGTCGCGCCTGATCTGCCCGAACCTGAACGAGAACTGCTGGAGCGAACGGAACGTTTCGGTGTATTACAGGAAGACCCGCTGGTGACTCTGGGGATACTGCAACTGCTGATGGCTTAGGCCTTGTTGCTTAGCAAGATGCTGTGCCGATCTACCCGTGCAGAGGAGAAAAACATCCGTCTTCTGGGGGATTCAAAGTTCACCCAAAACGTCAATGCAGAACTACCGAAAGTGTAGATATGATAAAGAGGACAATGCAGACTTAAGGAAGCCAGAGGGAAACCGACATGTTCTCTGCATACACGCCCGGCGCATCGCACCACCCCAAACGCAGCACTCGCGAACTGCCCGCTGTCAACAGCCTGACGCTGGGTGAGTCGGCCAACCCTATGCCTCTGTCCATGCGCGAAGGCCGTGACCGCGCCAGTGATGAACTGAGCGACGACAGCCGCACCGTGAAGGACATCAGCACCCTGCACAGCGCCAGGCGTTAACGTCTGCCCTGCATCAGACACAAAAAAGAGGGCATTCCCCACGCCCTCCTGCATTTAGGTCTGCTGGTACAGTGACCATCTAAAGTTGCCTATCTGTAGGGGCGAAGCGCGCTTCGCCCGTACTAACGCAAACCATTATTCTCATCTTGTCGGTGTGCTGGTGATGGACGTTCTGCCCGATCAGGGAGTCACCCGCTCGAACTGAATGTTGAACGTCACGGCGTTGTACGACTCCAGGCTGACGTTCACCGGGCCATCAGCGGTCACGATGAAATCAAACTGTACGCGCTGCATCCCCCGCAGGCTCAGGTTGAGCAGCGGAATGCTCCCCTGCGATACGTCCACATAAGGCGACGCGAAGCTGTCCCCTTCGACCAGTTCAAACGTCAGCCGCACAGTTTCCCCCGCCCGTCCGTTAAAGGTGAGGTTCTGGCTGGTCTTAGTGGTATCCAGTTCAATCGTCACTGGCCCGTCTTCCAGGCTGGTAAGCTGGGCGGCTTCCACCCGAAGTTCGATCTGCCCATTCAGCGCCATGCCCGCAACCTGCGGCTCCACGACCACAAAGTAGCGCCCATCGGAGTCGAGGATGAACTCGGTAATGCCCGGATCAACCGTCCCCGGCAGATCAATGCTGCTGGCGACCTCGAAGCCATATGGCCCCAGCAGGGTCAGGCGCGTATCGAGCACACCGTTGCTGTTGACCAGGATGTTGAGAATCTGGCCGCTTTCCCCGTTAAAGGCATAGTACAGGCCGCCGCCATTGCTGAACGTACCTTCGACCGCCTCGCCCAGCGTGACTTCCGCCACATTCACCTCGTCGAGCGTCAGGCGATATGGCCCAAGCCCGGCGGCGAACACCAGATAATCCCCGGTCTGCTGCAACACGACCGGCCCCAGCCGCGCGTTCTGCCCGCTGGCGGTGTTGCTTTCCGCCAGGCTGTAACCGCTGGGGTCGATCAACTGCACACCCGAATCCACGCCCGCCGCGCCGACAGTCAGCAGTACAAAGTCGCCGTCCTCACCGCGCATCTGATACAGACCGATCAGCCCGTCCGCGTCTCCGTTCAATTCCTGCCCATATTCCAGCGCTGGCAGTGCATCCACCGTATCCAGAAACAGGCCATAGCGCCCGCTCTCGCCGCCGCTGTAGCTGGTGGCGCGGATGGTGTAGGTGCCATCATTCGGGATGGTGAAGTTGTAGACCAGTGAATTGCGGCTGTAGCCCGTGTCATCATCCCCCGCGATTTCACGATTGTCCGAGTCCAGCAGATACAGGCGCGTGTCGAACTCCGCCGCCATCGCCACCACGATCACATCCCCGGCGCTGGCCTCGAAGCGGTAACGCTGTTCCTGTTCGATGGGCGTCAGTTCCCCTGTCACCAGATCGCCGTAATTGATCGGCACTCGTTCGCCCTGCTGCGCCTGTGCCAGCGAACCGCGCATCGTCAGCAGCAGTACGGTCAGCGCGATCAGAAAAGGTCGTTGCGGCTTCATACAGCGCTCCTTTATTCAATTCCCACGAAAAGCCTGCCCCACAGCGTCGGAAGCATCCCCATTATAGGTCGGATTCTTCGATCCCGTCCCTTATGAATGGACTTATGTTGGAACAATGATTGAATTTGTCGGGGAATTGTGCAATTCGGGAACATTCAGCCGCGTTTGGGCGTATATTGAATATACATAACGATGAAAGAAGTGAGGCTCATGCTGAACCAGGAGCGCAACACCGGACAGAACCCGACCAGCGTCAAGCACGGCACAGGCGAGCATCGCAGGGTGACTGGCGCACTGACGCGGCGGACGGTATGCCCTTCCTGCGGCACCAAAGCCGATTTTACCCGCACGGGTGAGCAGCGCTGGCCGGCACGGGTTGCGGCAGCGGCGGGGATGCCGGAAGTGATTACCCTGTGGACGTGCGGCTTCTGTGGCACGACGCGCAGCGAACTCGATCTGAAATTCTCGTAGGGGAGCACCCGTATGTGCTCCCTTACAGTACGGACGTACAAAATTTCAGGAACGGTTGAGGTTTCCGACGGCCACTCGCGGGGTCGTTCCTGAGCCAGAAATCCTCACCCCGCACTGTAGTTGATGGGCAGAATACGCTCCAGCGTATTCAGAAGCTCTGTGTACTGGCGCAGGGCTTCGTTCCGCTGCTCAGAGGTCGCGCTGGCAGCACCATAAACCGCAAACGGCGGCAGTACGCGAAAGCCGCACACAAACAGCGTCCCGCGCAGCAGCGGGTCGAGCAGGTCGACCAGCGCGGTACGCATCTCCGGTGTATACACGCGATACGGCCCGCCCGTCGTCAGCACCACCATCGCCCGCCGCCCGGTCAGGCTGTGTCCCTGCCCATAAGCAAAGCCATACGCCAGCACCCGGTCGATCCACCCCTTGAGGATGGCCGGGACGGAATACCACCACAGCGGGCATTGCAGCAGAAGGCAGTCCGCCCACAGCACTTTCTGCTGTTCGGTGACGAGTTCCGGTGAGAAGGTGTTGTTCTGCGCGGCGTAAAGCTGTTCGTTCTGCAAATCAAAGGGCGCATCCCCCAGCCCATGAGTGAAGTCACCCGGCCCGGCGGCTGCCTCAAAACCCATCGCGTATAAATCCGTCACCTGCACGGCATGACCGCGCTCGACCAGTGTCGCAACCGCATGGTCTTTCATGACCCCCTGGAACGAGCGTGGATCGGGATGTGCGTAGACGATCAGGACATTCACCGGGCAGCCTCCAGAGCTTCACGACACAGACGGATTATGGCAGAGCAGCCGACGCGATTACAACTTCACATCAAAGAGCGCATGGTGAAAATCAGGGAGATGTACGGGCGTAGCGCGCTACGCCCGTACTAATGATGTCCTCGAAGTTCACCACTGCCCATCAAAAGCGCTTTTAAGGAAAGCTTTACGCAATTGCCTCAATTTCTTAATCCACAATCCGCCATGATAGCCTGCTGAAACGGTATGATCGAAGGCTGCATCTTCCCATTCAACCAACTTGCCGGAGGCCTTTGCGATGAACCAGGCGGTAGAACTCATTCGATTTCGCGTCACAGAACCGCACGTCAACGACTTTCTCTCCCGTCGCGCCGCTGTAGATGAAGCGCTGCGGTCGTTTGAGGGTTTTCTCGGCTCGGAACTGATTCAGGTGTCCGGCGAACAATGGCTGCTGATTGTCCGCTGGCAAAATCGCGAGGCGGCAGTGGCGGCACAGGCGGTCACGACCAATATGACCGTCATCACGGACTGGATCAATATCGCAGACGAATTTCTCTCGTTCGATACGTCCGACGTGCGCTACAGCAGCGTCGTCCAGCAGACTTCTGCCTGATCGATTCTGGCGAACAGACAAAACGCCTCTGAGGGTTCAGAGGCGTAGGTGTGCTGCGCGGACGGCGGGACGCGCACTAATTCACGCTGCGCACGTACTGGCGCACCGACAGCGGGATAAAGATCGCCAGAATGACCACCACCCACAGCAGCGCGGGCACGATGTCCACAGGTGCGCCGGAGAACAACGCCCGAACCGTATTGGCTACGACCGAGATTGGCTGATTTTCCGCGAAGCCGCGCAGCCAGTCGGGCATGGTCTGGGTGGGGACGAAGACCGAGCTGGCGAAGGTCAGGGGCATGACCCAGATGAACCCGGCCACCTGCGCAGTCTCCGGCGTCTTCACCAGCAGGCCAATGAAGGCGGCAATCCACGTGAAGGCATAGCCGAACAGCACTGCCATGCTCACGCCCGCGACCGCGCCCAGAATCCCGCCTTCCGCACGGAACCCGATGACCGTCCCGACCAGCAGCATGATGACAATCGTGATGATCGAGCGGGCGGCGTCACTCAGGGTACGCCCGGCGAGGACGGCAGAACGCGACATGGGCAGCGCACGGAAGCGGTCGATCATGCCTTTGGCGAGGTCGTCCGTCAGGCCGGTTGTGGTCTGGGTCGCGGCGAAGATCACGGTTTGCAGGATGATGCCGGGCAGCAGGTAATTGATGTAATTGCTGCCGGGAGTCTGGATGGCACCGCCGAAGACAAAGGCGAACAGCAGCACGAAGATGATCGGCTGCACCAGCGAGAAGATGAGCAGTTGCGGCTGGCGGAAGATGTGCGTCAGGTTGCGGCGCATCAGGACGAGGGTGTCTATGACATTCCAGCGTAGGCGCGCCAGGGCAGAGGTGTTCGGCGTTACAGGCAGAAGGATTTCAGACTGGGCAAGCGTTGACTGAGCCATTGGGCAGTTCTCTCCTTAGGACAAGCAATGCGTATGAGGCAAATCAGGGCTAGTGTTGTACCGGGGCAGCGGCGTTCGTTTCCCCTGCCTTTTCCCCGGTGAGCGCGAGGAAGACATCATCCAGCGAGGGGCGCTGGAGCGTGATGTCGGACACGGCCACGCCCGCACCATCCAGCAGGCGCACGACTTCAATCAGGCTTTTCGCGCCGTTTGGCGCCGGGATTTTGATCTGCCAGGCGTCCGCGTCGATCTGAAGTTTGCCCTGGCTCGCTTCGGTCAGCACGGCGGCGGCCTGACGCAAGGCAGCTTCGCCCTCCACGCGCAGATCAATCACATCGCTGGCAAGCTGCGCCTTCAGTTCGTCAGAAGTGCCCTCAGCGGCGACCTTGCCGCGATTAATCAGCACGATACGGTCGGCCAGGCGGTCGGCTTCTTCAAGGTACTGCGTGGTGAGCAGCAGCGTTGCGCCGTCGCGCACCAGCTCACGGATAAAATCCCACAAATCCATGCGTGTGCGTGGGTCAAGCCCGGTGGTGGGTTCATCGAGGAAAAGCACCTGCGGGCGGGCAACGATGCTGGCAGCCAGATCGAGGCGGCGGCGCATCCCACCGGAATAGGTGCGGATGGGGCGGTTCGCGGCGTCCGTCAGCGTGAAGCGTTCCAGCAGTTCATCAGCACGGCGGCGGGCTTCTTTGCCACTGAGGTGATAAAGCTGCCCGACCATGACCAGATTTTCCCGCCCGGTCAGCAGTTCATCAACGGCGGGGTACTGCCCGGCCAGGCCAATCAACGGGCGAACGCGCTCCGGATGCGCGGCGACATCAATTCCCGCGACGGTCGCCCGGCCAGCATCAGGATGCAGCAGGGTGGTCAGAATTCGCACCAGCGTAGTTTTGCCCGCGCCGTTGGGTCCCAGCAGCCCCAGTACTCGTCCGCTTTCGGCCCACAGGCTGACGCCGTTGAGCGCCTGAATACTGCCATAGGTCTTATAGACATCTTCAACAATGATGGTCGCGTATGACATATCGCCCTTCCCTTCGCTTCGTCTGCAAGATATTCACTACTGTAAAATACAGCACTGAACATTTTAAGTAAATTTTTTTGAATGGGTTAAAGCATCTATTCCTGTTTATCCGGTTCGACCTGATGACGCTGATGCCAGACGGCCTCGCATTCGACCACGCCCCCCCGCAGCCGTTCCAGATAATCCCGCATCTGTTCCAGCTCAAACGGTTTCAGTTTGCCGAAGACCTGCCGGATATCGCTCTGTGCAATCGTTTCGGCAGCGGCCAGCCGTTCCCGCCCCAGATCGGTGACTTCGATAAACACGCTGCGGCGGTCATCGGGATTGCGCACCCGCCGCACCAGATGTTCGCTCTCCATCCGGTCGATCAACTGCGTGACGTTCGACTTGACCGATGCAGTCCGTTCGGCCAGTTGTGACATCGTCAGCGGTGACTCCGCGTCTTCCAGCAGGCGCAGCGTCCACATGCGCGGCCCGCTCATGTCGATTTCCTGCAGCGTGGTTTCCATCATGTAGAACAGCGAGCGCCAGGTCATCATCAAAGCGCGGAACGTCATTTCTTCCGGTGATGCGTTCAGGTGTCTATCAATGTTCATAGGTGAACAATACATCCATAAACAAAATGTGTCAAGCCCCCAATTTTACTCGATGCGAGCGAGAATTGCGCCTGTCGATTGCCTGTCGTTTTACGTTAATACAACAGGTCGTAATCGCATCAGTCACCAGCATGGCGTATAATGCGATGGAGCGCATAGCATCCCACAGGCGGCGGCATGGCAGACGAATTTATCGGCAAGCACATCGGCGGCTACGAGATTCTGGATCGGCTGGGCGTGGGCGGCATGGCGACCGTTTACCGCGCACGGCAGAGTTCGATGAATCGTGTGGTGGCGCTGAAGATTTTGCCGCGTCACTTCATGCGCGATGACACCTACCTCGCCCGCTTCGAGCGCGAGGTAAAGATTGTCGCCACGTTGGAGCATCGCAACATCGTCCCCGTGCTGGATTCCGGCGATTATGACGGCCAGCCCTATATCATCATGCGTTATATGCCAGGTGGTTCCGTAGATGACCTGCTGGCTCGCGGCCCATTGGCGATTGACCAGATTGTGAGCATTGTGGAGCAGATCGCGCCTGCGCTGGATTATGCCCACAGTAAAGGCATTATCCACCGCGACCTGAAGCCGTCCAACATTCTGATGGACGATGACGGCGGCGCTTATATTACCGATTTCGGCATTGCGCGTATCCTGGGCAGCGGCGCAAAGGGCGATACGATCACGACGCAGGGCGTGGTGGGAACACCCAGCTACATGTCGCCTGAACAGGCGCAGGGTCATACCCTGGACGGACGCAGCGATGTCTATTCGCTCGGCGTGATGCTGTTCGAGATGGCGACCGGGCAGCGACCCTTCGAGAGCGACACCCCCTACAGCGTCGCCGTGATGCAGGTGACACAGCAGCCGCCGTTTCCGCGCAATCTGAATCCATCGCTCAGCAGCCCGGTTGAACAGGTTATCCTCAAGGCGCTCAAGAAGAAGCCGGAGAATCGCTATCAGAACGCTGTGGAACTGGCAGAAGCCCTGCGGCTGGCGGTGGAGCGTCCGGGAGCGCTGCTGGATACGCAGCCGAGCAATGTGCGCGAGATGCAGCAGGACATGGGCATGACGCAGCCTTCGGGCTATATGCCGCGTGAGGCTCGTCCCGACCCACAGCCGCAGGTGATGCTGCCGCAGCCCGTCCCTTATCAGGTGCAGTCACCGCCGCCGCAGCCACCCGTCTATCCGAACCTGCCCCTGGTCAATACACCGAGCGGGCGTGGGATACCCGTGCCAACTGACTCCGGTGTGCGCCGTGTGCCGCGCAGACAACCGAAGCGCAGCGCCTTCTGGCCGAGCATTCTGGTGGGCGGCATTATTGGTTGTGCGCTGCTGAGCCTGCTCGTGATGGCAGGCGCGGTGGTGCTTGGGCAGTTGATGAACGGCGACGCGACCGAAGAATCCGCCCCGACCAGCAGTTCCGGTGGGAGCAGCTTTCGCCCGCTCGACCCGACCAGTGAGGCCGCCCGCAACCAGTTGATCCCCGGCTTTCGTCAGGATGCGACGGCGGTTTATCTCAATGCCACGCCCATCCCCACACCCGAACGCACACCCGAAGGCGAGCCGACTCAACTGCCGACCGTACCCCCCGAAGATGCAGCGGCCATCGGCGAAGGGGAGGCCATCCGCTTTGTCTACTTCGCTGAGCGCGACGGCAACTTCGACCTGTTCCTCTACAACATTGAAAACGGCACCGAGCGCCAGATCACCGAAAACGAAAATGCGGATACTTATCCCATGCCGTCGCCGGACGGCCAGCGCTTCGTGTTCATGTCCAACCGTGACGGCGATTTCGACATTTATCTGATCGGACGCGACGGCACGAATTTACAGCGCCTGACCGACAACGACGTGAACGACCGCCTGCCCACGTGGTCGCCTGATGGTGAATGGATTGTGTGGTCGTCGGATACACGCGGCGACGGCAACCATGACCTGTACCGGATGCAGGTGGGGGAAGACGGCACGGTGGGGCAGGTGGAACTGCTGCTGACCAACGGCCTGCGCAACAGCCACGCCCGCTACAGCCCCGACGGGCGCTTTCTGGTGTTCACCAGCGGTGACAAGGACGACGCGACGCGCTGGGAAATCATGACGATGGAGATCGAAAGCGGGGAACTGCGCACCCTGACCGATAACGATATGCGCGATGCTTCCCCTTCATTCAGCCCCGACGGCGAAACCATCATCTATGCCACCGACGGGGAAGGCCGCGCTGCGATTGCCAATGTGCCCTTCGCGGGTGGGGAAAGCCGCGTGATCTTCGATGGCCCCGGCTACGAGTGGGGCATGAGCTACAGTCCAGACGGTCAGTTCGTGCTTTTCAACAGCGAGGTCGATGGGGAAGCCGTGATCTTTCTGATGCGGGCGGATGGCAGTGACGTGAACGCGCTGCCCACCCTCGGAGGCTTCTATCCCAACTGGGTGGTGGGGGACAGCGAAGAATCGTAGTTTACTAGCGGATTAACCCGAATTACGTCGAAATTTTTTAGCTATGTAATTGGGGCAAAGTTCTTCTACCCTAATGTTGTTCTTAAACAATACTTCTTTGGACTTTTCCCAATCCGTGTCACTAGCATTAATAATTGATGGTCTAGGTGTGACCTCTAAAGCAACTGCTACGAACTTGCGATCTGATTTATCAATAATCTGTAAGTCTTCAGAAACAATGGCGATCTTGTGTCCTCCCTCTTCATAGTA
Source organism: bacterium (assembly GCA_033762735.1). Lineage (GTDB taxonomy): Bacteria > Chloroflexota > Anaerolineae > Aggregatilineales > Phototrophicaceae > JANRLJ01. The sequence goes on from JANRLJ010000194.1 coordinate 21,840, forward strand.
TTTAATATTAACGTAGATTATAGAACCTGCTTGCCCACGAAATTGGTTCAAAATCGCTTCGGCTAACCCACCTTTCCCAAACGTGTTGTCATATTCACCAAGGATTAGGTAATTCAAATCTACAGCTAATTTATAACCACTTTGAGAGAATTCTATCAACCAGTTTAAGCAGTTTTGAATACACTCAAGTTCAACTTCCGACAATTCTCCTACCCGTTTACCCTCACCTTTGTTTCCGCTGCCATCCGCTAGTATCCACACGTTTGTATCGATAACATACGCAACTTCATTGCTCAAGCTTACGTAACTCCTCACGGCGGCGTTGCAGAGCTGCATTCATTAAAGCGCTGAGATCACCGGAAATATCCCCAAAGAATTTATCCGGCCAGTTGCGAATTTGGCCGTACTCGTCAATCTGGACATCCTCTATCTGAGAACCTTCCTCGCCTGATGAGCAAAAATAGGCTCTTACTTTTTCCGGGGTTGCCCAGGCGTATTCGGTTTCAGCAATACGACGCTGCATCCGCCGCAGCAGATGTTCGCTGTGACTTTCGACAATCAGTTGCAGATTGCGCTTTTCAGCTACTTCAAGAAACAAATCTGCAAGCACGGCCTGTGCGCGGGGATGCAAATGGAGTTCCGGTTGTTCCAGAAGAATGATCGAGCCTTCTGGTGCGAAAAAGAGCAGGGTAATGACTGGAAGAACTTGAGACACGCCAAAACCAACATCAAGAAGTGCACTTGTTGTCTCACCAATTCTGATTTGGGCTTCGTAAAAGCGCTTGTCTCTATCTAACGGTTGTATCTGGAAATCATCAACAATTCCCAGCTTGGCAAGCCAGTATGAAACTTGTTGTAATAATTTTTCATTTCTACGTCCCATCGCAATCAGTGCAGCAATCGCGTTACCGCCATCAGGTTCAATTGTTTTAGGTATTGAACCCGACCACTGGTAGGTTCGCCTTGGATATTGACGTAAAGGCGCTAAATAAAACATCGCTTCGATGATCGATTCAAAGGCTGTGTTAAATTTATCCGTACTGATCTCCTCAGTACCCATCCATTCTTGCTCTCCGCTAACATTTTCTTGATAAATAGGTTGTTCTAAATTTGCATTTGGGAGGCGATACCCACTCTCTGGCTCAGACGTGACCTCACCATCTGCGCTATTGCGTGAAGCACTTGGAATACCAGGCAGTTGTAGTTTATACGGTTCTGAAACACGATACTGATACTTTTGCGCTTTATACTCTACGTCCACAAATACTTTAGGTTGTGTGACATTTCGATCAAGTCCTTCATAACGAAGTTTTGTAAGTCTTATCGTGTCTCCAACCTGTTTCCAAATTGCAGAGTAAGAAATTAGTTCTGTGTCTATCTTAACTGGATAATATTCACTCGCTCCTGTAAGACCATCCTCCCACTCCCAAGTAAAACTTATACCTAAATCATTGTTTTCATCATGTTTATAAATTAAATCTCTGTAGCTGCCGAGATTAATGTAATCACGTATCTCACCGCCCAAGTTGAGATGTTGTCCACGATCAAAGCCTTCTGCCGTTTGTTTTATCAACAAAAGTGATTGCAATATACTGCTTTTTCCAGAGCTATTCGTTCCGAAAAGAAGCGTAACCGGGGCAAGTTCAATATCACGATCACGTTCACGCCAGCTTTTGAAGTTGGTCAGTTTTAATCGAGTCAGCATTAGAGTCTTCTCACTCGTCTTATGTTTAAATCCCAAGTTGTCCCATCATACCATTTCTGAAGATCGTTTTGATGTTTCATCACTAAAAGCTAATCGCTAACTGCTAATTGCTTTCCCCCCATATGTGACAAACGCAACCCGAAATGATGACGTGTGCCACGTGACAACCGCCCGTCTTAAGCCTTAGGCTGAAAATGCTGATCGATGTGGTTCCGCGAGGAGAAGATACACATGGAGCATCATCGGATTCTTGTGACGTATGCCACCCGCGCCGGATCGACGCAGGAAGTGGCGGAGTTCATCGGCAAGGTACTGCGCGAGGCAGGCGAAGACGTGGACGTGTGCCCGGTGGAAAGCGTGAAAAAGCTGGACGGCTATCAGGCAGTTGTGCTCGGCAGTGGGATTCGCAACGGTAATGTGTTCCCGGAGGCGCTGCGATTTGCCCGTAGGTTCAGGGCTGATCTCGCACAGAAAGCCGCCGCCTACTTCGCCGTGTGTATGACCATGCGGGAGGATACACCGGAAAATCGTGCAAAGGTGGCGAATTATCTCGTGACCCTGGAGGACATCCGTCCGTCGTTCAGCAAAGCCATTTTCGCGGGGAAAGTGGAATTCGCCAGACTGGAACCGCTGTGGCGCTTCCTGTTCTCGCACTCCAAAGACCCGGCGTTGAAGGAAGGCGACTGGCGCGACTGGGACGCGATTCATACATGGGCGAAATCGCTTGTGCCGCAGTTGGCCGAGACGGTTTAGCAGGTCAATTGTATAAAACAGTAGGGGCGACTCGCCGAGTCGCCCCTGCGAATAAACCCTCGCTAATCGCGAACCGCTAAAAGCTAACGGCTGCCCACTACATTCGTTGCCGCGCCATCATCTGCCTGATAGGCTGTGTTCGCATACTTCCGCAGCACGCCAGTGGTGTAATTGGGCGCGGGTGGCGTCCACTGCGCCGCGCGGCGTTCGATTTCTGCCTCGTCCACCAGCATCGCGATGCGGCGGGCGGGAATGTCAATCTCGATCAGATCGCCTTCTTCCAGCAGCCCAATCGGCCCGCCGATCATCGCTTCCGGCGCAATATGCCCGACGCACATGCCGCGTGTCGCGCCGCTGAAACGTCCGTCCGTGATGAGCAGCACATCACGGCCAAGCCCCTGCCCGTTGATGGCCGCCGTGACACCCAGCATCTCGCGCATCCCCGGCCCGCCGACCGGCCCCTCATAGCGAATGACGACCACATCGCCCGCCTTGATCTGCTGCGTCTGCACGGCGTACATGGCGTCTTCCTCGCGGTTGAAAATACGCGCCGGGCCTTTGTGATAGGTCGGCTCGTCGCCCTTGAGCTTGATGACCGCGCCGCGCGGGGCAAGATTACCTTTGAGGATATGCAGGCCGCCGTTGGTGTTGATCGGGCTGTCCAGCGGGACGATCACCTTCTGCCCCGCTGTTTCCTGCGCATTGGCTGCTTCTTCCGCCAGCGTACGCCCGGTAACAGTCAGCGCGTCGCCGTGCACGTAGCCGCCGTCCACCAGCCGCTTCGCCACCAAGCGGATTCCGCCCGCGCGGTACAGATCGGTGGCGGTGTATTTGCCAGTCGGCTTCATGTCGGCAATCAGCGGGGTGCGCTTGCTGATGGCTTCGATGTCGTCAATTGTGAACGGAATCCCGGCCTCCCGCGCGAAGGCCAGCGTATGCAGCACGGCATTGGTGCTGCCGCCCGTCGCGGTGGCAGAGGCAATCGCGTTTTCCAATGACTCGCGCGTGACGATCTTCGACGGACGCAAATCCATTTCGATCAGTTTGAGGATCATCTCACCTGCGTTGAAGCTGACGCGGTCTTTGGCCTCGTCCATCGCGGGGATGTCGTTCATGCCCATCGGCGAGATACCCATCAGTTCGGCCAGCAGCGACATGGTATTGGCCGTGAACTGCCCGCCACACGCGCCCGGCCCAGGGCAGGCCAGGTCTTCAACCGCTTTGAATTCTTCCTGGCTGATGCGCCCGCTGGCATAAGCGCCGACCGCCTCGAACACATCCTGAATGGTCAGGTCGCGCCCGTTGTAGTGGCCTGCCGCGATGCTCCCACCATAGAGCATGAGCGAGGGAATATCCAGCCGAATGAGCGCCATGATCGTGCCGGGGATGGTTTTATCGCAGGAGGACAGCGCGATAATGCCGTCGAAGTAATTGGCGCGGGTGACGAGTTCGATGCTGTCGGCGATCATCTCCCGGCTGATGAGGGACGCTTTCATGCCTTCCGTGCCCATCGTAATGCCGTCGCTGATGCTGATGGTGTTGAACTCCAGCGGTGTCCCGCCCGCCGCCCGGATGCCCTCTTTGACTTTGGCGCTCAGGCGGCGCAGGTGAAAGTTGCACGGGCCGACTTCCGTCCAGGTGTTGGCGATGGCAATGAGGGGTTTGGCGAGGTCGTCGTCAGTTAGGCCGATGGCCTTCAGCATGGCACGGGCGGCGGCGCGGTCGTTGCCGGCCACCAGCGTGCGGCTGTTCATATTCAAGGCGCGAACCTGGTCGCGGATTTCGGGTGAATCTGACATGGTACTGCTCCTACGCGGTGTGAATGGGTGTCTGGTGAGCGGCTATTGTAGCGCAAACGAACCTGAACCGAAGCAGGCCAGTCAGACCAACCAGCTAAAATCACGACTGATGAGAAGTTCCTGTGCTTTAGCATGATGCGTATTTTTCATCGCTACCGTCTGGACACAAAAACCGTGCAGCTTGGCAAGATCACGGATATAGGCGTTGTCGTCATACGTCATAAGAAAGGGGCTTTGAAGCTCGGCAGTCAAATCAAAAAGGGCTTTATGATCCAGTGCGTGATGGGTATAAAGCCGCTGTCCTGCTTTTTTGCCCGATGCAGAATATGGTGGATCAATAAAAAATGCCGTGTCTGAAACATCCTTTTTTTCTTTCAGAATAGTCATGCCATCCCCGGTTGTAAAGCAAAGACGATGGCGAATACGATCAATCGCTTCGATACGTCGGGCTAACGTTTCGGGATACCAGCGCGATTTCAGTCCTTTGCCTGCTTCGCCTGCCTTAACCCGTCCTGCCCCCTTTGCCAGAATACCTCCACGATTGACGCGATTTATCACAATAGTTTGCAGGGCACGGAAGGCTACACTTTGGGGTACTTGGCCGAGAAGCTGTTCGACGTTTTCGGAAGTCAGTTCAAACTGCCTGATCTCTTCCGCCAATTCACATCCACCGCCATTGGTGATGATCGTTTCCCATACGGCAGCAACCTGTTCGTCAATCTCAATCAGATGTACCTGTTCGGCCAGCATCTCGAAAGCCACTGTCAGGCCAATGATGCCGCCACCCGTAAAAGGCTCAATAAGGGTGCGTGGCCGTATCTCAAAGCTCGTCATCCATTGACGGATGACCGGAACGAGCCATGTTTTGCCTCCAGGATAGCGAAAGGGACTTCTCTGTGGAACAGAAGCGACATTGACTACTCGATTGGGAGTCGTAAAACCGGGTAAAGGAAGCTGAGGCATCGTGCAGCCTTAAAGGATATCGGAAGGCAGCGTGATGTCTGACAGAGTATCACCATTTGTCAGTTTTGCATTTAGCCTGCTCTGCAGATTCAGGAGAAAGTTTTGTATAGCACCGGGTTGTGGAGTCGCCAGACGACTTAAAGCGGCTTCAAAGAGGGTATACACTTTCCGATAGAGCGTCAATTGATACTGCTCCTGATTTCCGCGATTCAGATCATAAATCAGCCAGACAATTTCCGCTTCGGTTTCATCAACCTCTGGCATCAAAGGCAGCGTGTTGAAGAAAGCGCGATGAAGTACAACTGCCTGCTTCTTTCCCCAGGTATGCAAAATTCCGCCTTTATAAAGCAGTTGCGGTGCAAGCCGTTTACGCGAGGAGGAAAGGTAATCCGGGCGGGGGTAGTTGCGCTCACGGCTCCAATCACTCGTAATATGTTCTTTGGGGTTTTGCATGTAATGTTCAAAAGCCCGTCGAATATTGCCAGAGATATAGACCGCCTGAACCTCTACTGCTCCAAAATCCATCACACGCCCTTGTGCATCATATGCAACAAGAACGTGGTCAATATTTCCAGCAGAAACACCTTCGCTGTCTTCTAACCGAGTTTCAGTGAGCGATGTCCATTTCAAGTCTGGTGAAAAGAAAAAGGCAGCCGCATCCTGCAGGATAAGCCAATCCTGTCGAAAGCGAACCGGGCACGTGATAACCGGACTCCCAGTCGAATCAACCATGCTACAAACGCCCAGAGGGTCATTCGCTTTATCCTTCGTGCAGTTCGCGACGCGATTGTTGAAAGGGCATAAGCGATGTATCCGGTAACGTTCCGCCCTTTCAGAAAAATCATCCGGCGCAAAACCGAACACTTCGTTCAAAGGTTTCAATCGACATCCAATTTTTAGTCGTTTAAGGCGAATATATTGTTCAAAAAGTATAGCACAAATGTTACTTGATAATGCTGAGCCTGTTTTCAGGCGGTTCTCATCCCCTACCGAGTTCAGGTTTAAGTGGATGCTGTTTGATGAGGCTCACGAATTGATGAGCTATACACAAAGGAATCCTCATGGAGAGTACACTGCATTGGATTTACGTCGGTGTCATGCTTCTGGGGGCACTCATCTTCTTTCTCTGGAGCCGTAATCCCAAAGGTGTCCCCCAGTACGAATATCTGATCGCCATGTTCATCCCGATCTGGTCAGGCGCGGCCTATATGGCGCTGGCGCTCGGACAGGGCAAAATCGAGATCGATGGTCAGATCATCTACGTAGCGCGTTATCTGGACTGGATTGTGACCACGCCGCTGCTGCTGCTTGCGCTGTCCCTTACCGCCATGTATAAAAAGCCGAAGGATGTCACGCTGATTGCATCCCTGATGGGCGCGGACGTATTTATGATCGTCTGCGGGCTGATCGCCGACCTTTCCGAAACGCCCATCCGCTATATCTGGTATGGGCTGGGCGTGGCGGCCTTCCTGGTGATTATGTGGCTGGTCTGGGTGACACTGAACCGACGGGTGATGGCGACACAGGACAACCGGATGCAGCAGATTTACCGCACCCTCGCGGCGTACCTGACTCTGTTCTGGATCGGCTACCCGCTCACCTGGCTGATCGGCCCGTCGGGATTAGGCCTTGTGAGCCAGGAAGTTGATACATTCCTGTTCGTCTTCCTGCCGATGTTCTCGAAGGTGGGCTTCAGCCTGCTCGATCTGTCGCTGCTGCGCTCGCTCAACGAAAGCGAAGGACGCACCCAATCTCAGACACAGCAACCCAGCTTCGGCTGATTGAACCCTCTGCGACAAACACAAATGCCCCTCTCCAGCAGGGGCGTTTGCCTTTAACACGTTATCGAACCCAAACCATTACTTCGGGAAAATATCGCTCACCGCCATCGTAAAGCCGGGGATAACACCAGCGCCGTCCAGAATGTAGTCCAGGCCAAGCGTCTTCACCGGATGATGGCTGGTATGCACTTCGATCTGCTTGCGATCAGGGAAAAACAGCAGCACGAGCCGCGTCCCATTTTTCAGGTAGTAAATGGCCTTTTCGTGGAGTTTGATAAAGGTGTGGTCCGGGCTTTTCACCTCAACGGCTAAATCTGGCTGGCGCGTGTTCGTGTCATCTTCCGATGTGCGGTAGCGAACTTCAACCTCGACGTAACCCAGGCCGCGTTCCTCGACAAAGACATGCAGCCGGGCGCCAAAGCGCATCACCGTCCGACCATGTTCCTGCGTGGGCACAGGCTTTTCGATGAGATCTGCCCGTCGATCAGTTCAAAGTGGCGGTCTGTGTTTTCGGGAAGCGCGATAAACGCCTCGAACTCCGCTGCGGTCTGCTTTACATGAATTTCAGGCTGTGCGGCCATTGCCGTTCCTTCCGCAACTGTTTGTTCAGGCAGTATAGCATAACGCCAACATTTGCTATACTCACTCACTACAGCAACGCCAGCTTACGTAAAGGAAAATCCAAATGACTCCTTCCGAAGTCTCTGCCTGGTTGGAGCGCTATGTACAGGCGTGGAAAAGCTATGACCCGCAGGCCATCGGCGACCTGTTCAGCGAAGACGCGCGCTACTATTATGGGCCGTATGCTGAGCCGCTGCTGGGGCGGGAAGCGATTGTCGCCTCGTGGCTGGCAAATCAGGACGCGCCCAGCACCTATGACGCGCACTATCAGCCGATCATGCTCGACGGCAGCCGCGCCGTCGTGAATGGGCGCAGCCAGTATTTCCAGGATGACGGGAAGACACCGCGCACCGAGTTCGACAACATCTTCCTGCTGGAGTTTGACAGCGAAGGCCGCTGCCGCGAATTCCGCGAGTGGTACATGGAAAAACCGCGCACCAATCAGCCTTAGAAATTTCGCATCTGCATTGTGAGACCGTATGCCACTCCTGCCCTCCACACTGGTCATCGGACACCGCAACCCCGACATGGACGCGATTGCGTCAGCGATTGGCTATGCCTGGGTGCTGAATCAGGACGCGGACAACGGCGGCAAAGGCTTCATCGCTGGCCGCGCGGGGGAGATCAACGCGCAGACCGCCTATGCCCTGCGGCGCTTCAACGTCGAGCCGCCGCTGCTGGTGAGCGATGTCTATCCCAGGCTGAGTGATATTGCCGAAGCGGTGGCGCCGCTGTGGTCAGATCAAACGCTGCTGGAGCGCGACAGTCATAGACCGCTTGGCTTGGTCACAGGGGAAAGCCTGTTTGCGGCACTGGTGAGTGTGCTCAGTTCGGGTTCCGCTGAGGCGATTCAGTCAACGCTGGCGGCGACGATCACCAGCGGACTCGCACCCGGCAGCCTGCTGCTGAACGCACAGGACATGATCCGCGATGTGGTGGGGAGTCTGCTGCGGGCTGACCCGGATGACTACATCGTGATCGACTCCAGCGCCGGCGAGGCACGGTATGTTGGCCTGTGCCGCCGCGCCGCTTTGCTGGCACCACCACGCCAGAAGCTTATTCTGGTCGATCATAACGAGGCGCAGCAGGCTGTTGCCGGGGTTGAAGAAGCGGAACTGGCCGAGATTCTCGACCATCACCGCCTGGGCAATCTGGCGACGACCGCCCCCATCAGGGTTCAGGTCGAGCCTGTGGGAAGCTGCTCCACGCTGGTCAGCGAACAGGCACGGCAGCGCGGACTGCAATTTCCAGCGGGCATCGCTGGGGTGCTGCTGTGCGGGATTCTGTCGGATACGCTGGTCTTCCGTTCGCCCACGACCACCCCACGCGATGAAGAGGCGGCGGTATGGCTGGCCGCGATGTTGGGTTTAGCCGGGGAGAAGCCCAGCCGGGACGCGCTGCTGACGGCGATTGAGGCGCTCGGTGGGGAACTACTGGCGGCGGGCGCGGGACTCGGCAGCCGTTCCGCCGTGTCGATCATCACCAGCGACATCAAAACCTATACGCTCCACAACCACGCGGTCGGCATCGGTCAGGTGGAAGTCTCATCATTTCGCGAATTCGAGGTGCGGCAGGGAGAACTCCACAGCGCTCTGCGCGGCTATGCCGAAGCCGAGCGGCTCGACCTCGCGCTGCTGCTCGTGACCGACATCCTCACTGCGGACAGCCGTTTGCTCACGGCGGGACGTGCTAAACTGATCGCGGCACTGCCCTATCCGCGCCTGAATGACGGGGTGCTTGACGCGGCAGGGGTTGTCTCCCGCAAAAAGCAGCTTTTGCCCACCGTGACTGCTGCGCTGGCAAGTTAAGGCAGCGGCAGAATCACACTGTCTGGCTGGTCGATGGGCGCGGTCAAACGCGGCAGGTTTGGCCCGCCGGGTGGATATAACCCCACACGCAGAAACAGGCCATCCTGCTCGACATCAAAACCGGGTTCCAGCGGGATCAGATGCGCGTCCCACAGCAAGTCCCCTTCGCGCCACAGCGAGGTGGCGAAGCGTCCATCCTGCGGCGCACGGTCATGCTGGCTGATGATTTCGCCGGATGCGTCGTTCAGATGCACGAAAACGGTATAGTCACCTTCCGGCTGTCCGGTCGCCCGCCACCACAGCGTCACCAGCAATCCACCTTCAACCGCTTCCGTCTCATACCCCACCAGCCGGATTTCCTGCTCGAAGTCCGCTTCGATGGGGATGGCTTCCGGCGGCAGCGCACTTTGCAGCGGCCAGGCTTCCCACTGCGGGCGATAGAAAACCATCTCCCCGCCCGCGATCACGGTCGGCCCGGTGATGGAAAACACGATCTCCGCTTGCAGCGCCCCCGGCCAGCCCGCCATACACGGATACCACCAGGGAAAAATCCCTACGAGCGCCGGACGCTGTTCCACCATCAGCCGCATCAGCGCCAAATCCCGCGAGCAGGAAAAGCGTTCGGTATCGCGCGTGGCTTCGATGACCTCCGCGCTGACCAGACCTTCTAAATCCAGCACTCGTTTGTCGGAGAGATGCGTGATCGCGCCCACATCGTTGAGCGCCACCGTTGCCCCGTCAGGGATCGCACCGCGCAGCCACTCCCCGGCGGCCACGTGCATGGTGCGTAGCTGCAGTACATCATTCGCCACCTGCGCGGGTTCCTCGCGTCCATAAAAAAGCACCGACGCGAGCAGCAGTAAAGCAGCAAGAAACGAGATTGAACCGCCAGGACGCAGTGCGATAAATCGCCAGCGCCAGGAGGTTTTTGTTTCAGGATTTGTGCGGTTGTGACTTGCCGCCCTCACCCCAAACCGCTCTCTTAAAGACGGGACACTCCCCCTTCGCCCTGAGGGAGAAGGGGGCCGGGGGGTTGAGGGCGGGCTGACCGCTAACTGCTGAAGGCTTTCCCCCAATGCCAGCACACCCACCGAGGCCAGCAGCACATAGAACGGAATCGCGGGGGCGACATAGCGCGAGTGATTGACCACGTAGCGATCCGCGCCCATGAACAGCACGGCGGTTACAAACAGCAGCGGCCACAGCGGGAATACCCAGCCTGCGTTGCGCAGTACCGCCGGGGTAATGGGCACTTTCCCGGTTCCATTGCGCCAGGGGAGGTCGGTGTGTACCTGCTCCGCCCGCCGTAAACGCTGCGTCTGCCGCGCCCAGACCACCAGCGCCACGAGTCCCACCCCTGCCAGCACGATCAGCAGCCAGCCGAAATCCTCGCGCGGCTGCCAGAAAAAGGCAAACGGCAGGTTCGGCCATTCGCGCCCCAGCATCGACTTGACGCGAAACGTGTTAGGCAGCGGGTAGCCGCTGATGAGCAGGCACACCAGCGGGTAGCTGCCCGCCAGCAGCCCATAGGCCAGTACGCCGCGCCAGGTCGCCCATCCCTTCTCCCAGAGCGTTTTCACTGTTCTATTGGACAACACGGATTCCAGCCAGATCAGCCCGGCCAGCAGATAGCCTTCGGGGCGGCCAAGCGTCGCCAGCGCTGCCAGTATGCCTGTGCGCCAGCCAAACGACCGCCCGCGCCGCACATCATCCACATGGCTCCACAGCGCCAGCACACACAGTGCCGCGAAGGTGGTGATCTCCATACCCGAAAGCCCCATCCACACCAAACGCCCGGTCAGCGCGACCAGCAGCCCCGCCAGCAGCCCAACCCAGGCGCGGCGGCTGATGAAGTAGCCACAACCGGCCGTTGCCAGCACACACAGCACATGCCCGGCGGCGCTCATGAAGATGGCTGTATTGACCTGACTCATCACATCCGGTGTCGTCAGCCGGAAGACCGCCGCCAGCAGCAGCACCCATAACGGACTCGTCGCCCCGGTGGTCAGCACGCCCTCGTTGTACGAAAGCCCCTCACCCTGCGCGATCTGCGCCGCGAAGCGCACGTGAATCCACGTGTCGTCCAGCACCGCGCCGATCTGTCCGTCGTTCTCCTGCCGCACCAGATCAAGCGTGGCCGCGAGATAGACGACGGCTGCCAGCGCCGGAATCACCAGGACGACGAGCGCTTTCAACGGATGGGTGCGCAGCACATCAAACAACAGCAGCCCCTTTGAATTCCTGAAAAGCCGAATGATAGCATTCCGCTGCGGCAAAGATGAGGGGCAGTCGGCTGCAAAGAATTTCCGGATCAAGACCTGTAAAAAATCCGTCCTTCTTACGATGTGCAGCGCCCGCTCTATGGTAGAATCGAAAGCATGAGCGAAAAACCAACCACTACCTTTTATATCTTTCACGGCGATGACAGCCTGACGCGCGACGAAGCCGTCGCGAAACTGCGCACCAGCATGGGCGGCGACTCCAACGCTGACCTGAACACCAGTGAATTCGAGGGCGACAGCGCCAGCGTACCGGAAATCATCAACGCCGTTTCGTCCTATCCGTTTCTTTCGGATCGACGGCTGGTGATCGTCAAGGGGCTGATCGGCTGGCTGACGCGCAAAGGTGCGGGTCAGGCCGGGAAGCAGGGTGTTGAAAAGCTGCTGGAAGAACTGCCCAACCTGCCGCCTTATGCCCGGCTGGTGCTGGTGGAGCGAGAGGCACTTTCCGACAAGGACAAGCTGGTGCAGCTCGCGGGGAGCCATCCCAACGGCTATGTGAAGGCGTTCGTTGCACCGAAGGACGCGACCGCCTGGATTCAGAAACGCGCCCACAGCGAATATAACGCGCAGATCGAAAACCGCGCCGCTTCTGCGCTGTCCGATCTGGTCGGCGATGATCTGCGCCGTGCCGACAACGAACTGGCAAAGCTGGTATCGTTCGTGGGCGAAGGGAACGCGATTACCGAGGATGCGGTCGCCGCGCTGACACCTTATGTGCCAGAGGCCAACATCTTCGAGATGGTCGATGCGCTGGCCGCCGGGCAGGGCAAAAAAGCGCTGGAACTGCTGCACCGCCTGATGCACGAAAAAGACCGTGATGCCTTCAGCCTGTTCGGCATGATTATCCGCCAGTTCCGGCTGCTGCTGCTGGCGAAGGAGCATCTGACCACCGGCGGCGCACCGGGAACGATTGCCAGTGCCCTGAGCGTCGCGCCCTTCACCGCGCAAAAACTGGCGCAGCAGTCACGCAGTTTTAACATCCTCCAGCTTGAAAAAATCCTGCGAGCGCTGCTGGACTATGACCTGAAGATGAAGACCGGGCGGATTGACCCTGACCTGGCGCTTGATCTGTTCGTCGCCAGCGTCACCCGCTAGACCGCACCCGCCGCTCGACCTTATCCTGTTCGCTGAATGGACACGACCTGCCAGCCATGAGCCAACGCATCCTCTACCTCGTCCGTCATGGACAATACAACCTGCGCCAGCATGATCAGGGCGAACTTACCCCGCTCGGCGAGGCACAGTCACACTGTACAGCGCAGGCCTTGCAGGACTTGCCCTTCGGCACGATGCACGTCAGCACGGTACGCCGCGCTGTGCAGACGGCAGAAATCATCGCACAAGCGCTGCCCGGAATCAGCCTGGTGCCGACCGACCGCCTGCGCGAGTGTGTGCCCTCTATGCCGCGTCATCTGGCTGCGCTGTTCACCATGCGTCTGCCGCAGTACAACCCGGAGGAGATGTCGCAGTGTACCGATCAGTTCGAGGATGCCTTCCAGCACTTCTTCCGTCCGCCGCTGAATGGCGCGAACGTCCACGACCTGATCGTCTGTCATGGCAACATCATCCGCTATTTCGTCACGGCTGCGCTCAAACTCCCCGGCGAAAGCTGGACGAGCCTGATGATTAACAACTGCGGCATCACGCGCATCCTTGTGGACAGCGACGGTGAAATGTTCCTCATGTCGTACAACGACATCGGCCATCTGCCGCTCGACATGCGCACGGATAACTGAGGCGATAGTAGCAGTTTATGGATTGTGCGGGAACGGCTTTATGGGGGCAAAACGCGAGGAGTGCGCGGGGAAATCAGATAAAGGGATTTGCGCCCATACCACAAACTTGTAAATAAGTTATGGTGTTCTCACCCGTCATGTCAGAAGCGGTGTCGATCAAAACACGCAGTTTCGTTGTTGTCACAGTTTTGGTAAAGGTCGTATCAAAGCTGCCGGAATTCGCGCTCAGTGTTCCGTAGGCCTGGAAGACCGTCCCCGACGTCTCCGACCAATCCCAATCAATACGGCGCGAACCACCTCCAGACGGCCTTGAGCAGGTGTATTTGATGCGAATGGTGTTCAATTGAGTCGACGGAAAAGCAATACGCATCGCCACACGCTCATGAGGCGTAAGATTAGCACTTCTCCACGCGCCATTTGACCATCCGCCGTAAATGCCAATCAAACCCCCATCGTCTAAAGCAAAATCAAACGTCTGACACCATTCCAGCCCCACGAAATCCACCGTATGCACCCCACGCGCACCGACCGTCGCCGGGCCAGCCACGCCCATGTTCAGCGTGAGCTTGTCACCCGCGTCGGCCTGCGTGACGGTGACGCTCACGTTTTGCGTCGCGCCGTCCACGCTGTTGGCCGGGAAGGTGAGCGAGGTCGTGTTGAGGGTGTAGGCCGGGCTGCCCGTGCCCGCCGCGCTGATGCTGACCGTGACGGCG
>JANRLJ010000195.1:0-17075 GCA_033762735.1 bacterium
ATCGCCAATTGCGCCTAGAGCTTCCGTAACCCTTGTGCGAACATTGGCACTCAAATCCTGAGTTAGCTCGCATAGTTTTGGAACCGCTTCTGAGCTACCCAGGTCGCCCAGTGAGGATGCCGCTTCAGCCCTGAGGTTTTCTTCAGAGTCATTCAATAAACCGATAAGGGGGATGACAGCACGTTGATCTCTGAACCGACCTAACGCACTAGCCGCTTCACAACGAACATCAAGCGATTCATCTTGCAGCATCCGCATTAAATGGGGTAATACGACAGGATCCTTAAATGTTCCAAGTGATAGCACCGCTTCTTCACGCACAGACCTATCATTATCATCAAGGCGTTCTATAAGAGCGGGGGTTGCTCGCACGTCCTTTAAATATCCGAGTGACTCCGCCGCAGTAGCACGAATCATGTAATCATCATCAGAAAGGGCTTGAATAAGCCTGGGAACACACTCCGTATTGCCAATCCAACCTAAACCAGCAATTGCGTAAGTACGCACACGGGAATCTTCATCATCAAGCGCACTCATTAGATAAGGAAATGTCACTGGATCCGCTCGTTTCCAAAGACCATAAGCTCCTTTTCTGCGAACTTCAGGATCGGGGCTTTGGATTTCTTGCAGGAATTTGTTTAGATAATCCATTGGTAAAATCGCTGTGAAAAATGCGAATACTAACGATTAGCGACTGGTCTGTTGAAGGGTAGGGCGAGGCATGCCTCGCCCCTACAACGCATGACGCTTAACCATGATCCAAGCATGAATGACGAACAACTAAAAACTATCGATCAATCCACAAAGCGGTACTTGAACAGCGTCCACATCGCGATCACGCCATCCGTCCACTTGATCTTCTTGCCTTCCGTCCATTCGCGCCCGTTGTAGGAGATCGGCACTTCGTAGATGCGGCGGCCTGTCTTAAGCACCTTCGCAGTGATCTCCGGCTCGAAGTCGAAGCGTTTGGCGCGGATGTTCAGATCACGCACCACATCGGCGCGGAAGACCTTATAGCAGGTTTCCATATCGCTCAGGATGGCGTTGTAGAGGATGTTGGTCGTCAGCGTCAGGATTTTGTTGGCGACCATGTTCCAGAAGTTCATCGCCTTGCGTGGCCCACCCAGGAAGCGGCTGCCATAGACGACCTCCGTAATGCCTTCCTCAATCGGCTTCAGCAGCGCGGGATATTCACGCGGGTCATACTCCAGGTCGGCGTCCTGAATCAGCAGCACGTCACCCGTCGCGGCCTGAAAGCCCGTGACCACCGCCGCGCCCTTGCCCTGGTTCTGCGGGTGATAAATGACGCGCAGGCCGGGATAGTCGCCCTGTTCCAGTTCCGCCAGAATCTCGCGTGTGCCGTCCTGCGAACCGTCATCGACCACGATCACCTCAGAAGCCAGCTCCACCGTCAGCACCCGGTCGATCACCGTCTCGATGGTGGCCGCCTCGTTATAACATGGGATCACCACGCTGATTTTGAGCGGCTGGCGTTCGACCGCCTCATGACGCACGCGAGGCCGTGTCTTGGCATTAATCATGGCGCAAGCTCCTGGTGTGGGTGCGCGGCCAACCGATTCACCGCGCAGTAAATGGACGCCGATTATACACGGGCAGAGGGCGGCTGGCGCAGGGGCATTTTCGACGACGAAGTCTGGTGGCACTAACCGCCGCTTCCCCTACGATTGTCCCAGTGGGTCAGCAGGGTGCTAGGCAGGTGCGGCGTCTCAAGCTATACTAAATCATCAAATGCGTTCTTTATTCGCCCTTTATCGAGTCAGTTTAACGGAGAGATGGCTCATGTCCAGACGACTCCACCTGATGGCCTTCGCACTGCTTCTGACGCTGGCGCTCGGCGTATTTATCTACAGCCGCGTCCCGGTTGTGGCGCAGGACTTCGGCACCGGCCCCTGGTTCGCGCAGTATTTCAACGCCACCAATTTTACCAACCCGGTCGGCACAGCCAGCTACACCGCGCTTAATCTGTTTTCGGCAGGTGTTCCCACCAATGCCAGCGGCCAGCCGATTACGGGCGTTGGCGCGGATAACTTTTCCGTCCGCTTTACCTCAACGCAGAATTTCCAGGCCGGAACCTATCTGTTTCGCGTGAATGCGGACGATCAGGCCACGCTGCTGATCGACAACGTGCAGGTGCTTACGACTTCCAATCCCAACATCGAAGCGCAGGCGTTTGTGATCCTCACCGCCGGGGCACATACGCTCCAGGTGGATGTGGTGGAGTTCGCTGGGAACGCGGCCATCCAGGTGCAGTGGGGGCTGCAAGGCGGGGTGGCGACACCCGGCATCGCGCCGACGTTTGGTCCCGCGCCCACGCTTGGCCCAACGCCGATCCCCACTCGCACCCCTCTGCCGGCTATTGCGCCCGGTGCGCTGGCGGCCACCGTGATTCGCGCCAGTGTGCTGAACGTGCGCGATGCACCGTCGCTGGGCGGCAACCGCATTGCCCGCATCCGCCGCAGTGAGACGTATGCCGTCGTCGGGCGCGATGAACGGGCGCGCTGGTTCCTGCTGGAACTGGGCGGCTATCAGGGCTGGGCGTATGGCTACTATCTGGCCTTCAACTTCAACGAGTTCACCGCCCCGGTCGTGAGCGGGAATGTGCTGCTGGGACTGGCGGGCTTCCCGGATACAGGTGTGCGCATTCAAACCGAAGCGGGCTTGCGGCTGCGTGCCCTGCCCACAACCGCCAGCGAACAGACCGGGCGCATCACCTGGGGCGCGTTCCTGCCTGTGGTGGGGCGCACAGCGGATAACCAGTGGTTGCAGGTGGTGTGGCGTGGGACGCCGGGCTGGGTGTTCGCGCCTTTTGTGGAAATCCGTGCGGGCGATCTGAACAACGTGCCAATCCGGTAGCCAACCACCGCTTTCAAATCAAGCTGTCGGGCGAAATGGGCATAGGCAACCGTGCCCGTTTTTTGTTTTCCGCAGCGCGATGTACGACAAGCGCTTTGTCCCTGGCAAGGTCGCGATCACGATTGTGCTGGAGTAGAACGAACTTCGCCTGAACAATCCCTGAAAACCGATGGCAGGGGAGACAACGGTTATCTCCCCCTTCAAAAGTCTCTTTACTGCGTCAGTTCTTCAAGGCGATCCACATAGCGCGCAAACACGGCGAAGGTCGTCTCCACCGCTTCCGGCGAAGTCATATCCACGCCTGCATGTGCCAGCGCCTGGAGCGGATAGGCGCTGCTGCCCAGGCTGAGGAATTCCACATAGCGCTTGGCAGCATCGGCATCGCCCGCCAGAATCTTTTCGCTCAGGGCGTGCGCGGCGGAGATCCCGGTGGCGTACTGGTAGACATAGTAATTGCTGTAGAGGTGGCCGAACGTCGCCCACGTGATGCCGTCGCGTTCGCGGTCGAGCGTCATTTCCTCGCCATAGCCTTCGGCGAACAGGTCGGCCATCAGTCCGTTCAGATCACCTGCTGTAATGCCCTTGCCCTGTTCAGCGCGGGTGTGCACTTCCAGCTCGAACTGGGCAAGCAGCGGCATGATGAAGAAATAGCGGTGGAAGTTGCCCATCGCTTCCTGAATCAGCGCAATCTGGAAGTTGGGGTCGGTCTGCGTCTGCATCAGGCGTGCGCGGGTCATGGCCTGGTTAAAGTTGCTGGCGACTTCGGCCACGAACAGCGAATAGCCCGAATACATGGCGGGCTGGGTTTTGCGCGAATAGTAGCTGTGCATCGAATGGCCGAGTTCGTGCGCCAGCGTGCTCATCGCGCCGAGTGTGTCGTTATAGCTCATCATGATGAACGGATGCGTGTCATGTACCCCGCTGGAAAAGGCGCCCTGCCGCTTGCCCTGATTGGGATATACATCCACCCAGCGATCTTCCAGGCAGCCCTTGCGCATCGCGTTCACATAATCGCTGCCGAGTGGTTCCATGCCCTGCGCGATCCACTCGACCGCCTGTGCGTAGGGCACGTGCGGCTCGGTATCAGCGGAAATCGGCGCCCACACATCGTAGGTGTGGATGCTGTCCAGCTTCATGGCCTGCCGCTTCACGCGCCAGTACTTGTGCCAGGTGGGGATGTTGCGCTTGAAGGTGTTGATGAGATTGTGGAAAACCTCGACCGGGATGTTGTTCTCAAACAGCGACGCCTCTAAGCAGGTCGGGTAGCCGCGCACCCGCGCCCGGAACACATCCTGCTTGACCGAGGTCAAAAGGCTGCTGGCGAGGGTGTTCTTAAAGGCCAGATGCCCGTCCATGTAATTTTCCCACGCAGAGCGGCGCAGGCCGCGGTCGCTGCTGCTCAGGTAGCGCCCCAGCGTCCCCTGCGTGACCTCATGCTCCACGCCGTCTTCATCCGTAACATCGGCCACTGCTGGCGCAAACTTGAGATCGGCGTTGGTCAACTGGGTATAGGTCGTCTGGACGGTGGCGAAGGGATCGCTGACCATCCCCAGCACTTCCTCCACTTCGGCAGAGCGAACATGCTGCGCGGTGCGGAACAGGTTATCCACATACTGGCGGTAGCTCGCCAGACGCGGTTCTTCATCCATCCACTTTTCCAGTGTCTCGCGGCCAATCGCCAGCATTTCGGGGCGACCGAAGGCAATCGCCGCCATCACGCGCCCATACAATCCCCGCGCCTGCCCGGCCATCGCGGTCGCTTCCTGATCGCCCGTATCCGCCGCGCTGGACATGCTGGCATAGACGAACACCTTGCCCGTTTTGCGCGTGAGCTGTTCGGCGGCAGCCAGATAATTGGCGAGGGTATCCGCGCTTTCAGCAAGGCGGCCTTTGAACTGCTGCACCTGCGGGATGGCGGCGATCACGTCATCGGCGGCCTGTGCCCAGTGCGCCGGACTGATGAAGACGCTTTCGGCATTCCAGGTGTATTCTTTGGCGATGGTGCTGCGAGGCGGGAGTGTGGTGGGAGTCTGAGTCGTAACCATTCCATTTGCTCCTATTTTAAACTTTGAAAATATTTTAACAACGGGCGCGACGCTTTCCCAAAAACCAGCGGATCAGGGTTTTAAGGACAACCCATGTAAAACGGTAGGATTGTAGGGACATGGCATGCCATGTCCTATATGCACCAAGTTAAGGATTTTGGGGTGGTTAAACGGACGGACATGCAGTTGCACGATACGCTTACGTCACCAACAACAGCGGTGACGTTACCCCATCCCTACGGTTCACAACTCTGTAGGGAGGACTAACGGCGATTTCGCCAGTATGTCCTCCCATACCATCAATAGCTTCACTTGGTACGCATCGGACACGGCATGCCGTGTCCCTACGGAAATCATCCTGCATTTTCTTTGGGGCTGTCCACGAACTGCGCCTGATACGACCGTAATGAAGTAACCTATCAATACCCTGACTGTATTTCCCAACGCGCACAAGGACGGTCAGCGCAGGGTGACTCTGCCCAGAAACAGCCGATCTTCACCCGCCGCTTCCGGCCCAACGGGCAGCGTTCGCCCGGATATGGACTCATACATCCCGACCAGAATGCGGTACTGCCCCGGCGGGAGGTTCTGCGGCAGCGCCACCGGATCACGGTAGATCGTCCCCGGTGTCCAGGTGCGCGTGGAAACAACCGCCCCCGCGATGCCATGATCGAGCACAGCAGCGGGCGGAATGCCTTCCCCGCTCATGCGCTGATCTTCCAGATGCAGCAGCACGCTGTAATCGGTCGGCGTTTTCCCAACCGCTTCCCAGTACAGCAGCAGCGTATTGTCCCCCAGCAGCGTATAGCCGCGCAGCCGGGCGATATTGCCCATCGGCACATACAGCGGCACGTCGATTTCTGACAGGCGTACCGACCAGGGGCGATACTGGTTTATGCCTGGCAGCGTGTCGCCGGGGATATGCTGCGCCTTGCTCTGGAGATACTGCGCCAGATCACCGGTGCGGCTGCCGCTCAGGACATAGATCGCGTCATGCTGGCGCAGCAGATCGAGCGCGTCCTGTTCCGAGGGCACATAGCCGAACGGGATAAAGTAAATCTCGCCTGTGCCGGGGTTGTAGTATTCGAGAGCGGTATCGGCAGAGTCGGAGACGATCACACTGCGCGAGGTCGTCCGTTCGCGCAGGTAGCGGGTCAGCCCGCGCCAGTCCGGGGCTTTAGGCGGATCGACGACGTAATAGCCATAGACCGCCACCAGCGACAACACACACAGAAACACCATCACCACGTTGACGCTCGCGCGCCAGGTGCGGGGGAAATTCGCCAGCGTCCCCACCAGCGCCAGCAGCAGCACAGGCGTGGTCGCGATGACATAGCGCGGGCGGAAGAGGCTCGTTTGTGTGGATGCGATGAAAAACAGCACCATCGGCACCAGCAGCCATGCCAGCAGCAGCACCCGTTGTTCCCGCAGCCGCCACACGCCGATCAGCAGCAGCGCGAACAGCACCATGCCGCCCACCACAGGCAGCGTGGCCTGCTCCCCCAGCAGCAGCCCCGGCAGAAACACTGAAAACAACTGCCCGAAATCTGCCCGCGCCGCCGTGCCGCTGTAGCCGTTGACGAACAGTACATAGTAAACCTGTGCCGCCAGCGGGATCAGCAGCAGACCAATGCCGCACCACGTAATGAAGAAGTGCCACAGTCGGTCACGATGCCGAAGCAGCAGATAGACTCCCTGCGCCGCTACCCAGAACAGTTCGATGTAATAGACGTAAACCGTGATCGTCTGGACGAAGCCGTAAAGCACCCAGTGCCGCCCGCCTTTATCCACCGCCCGCAGCAGCAGATAAAAATTGAGCGGCGTGAGCGCCGTAATCAGCGCATACTGTCGGGCGTCCTGCGCGTGCCAGATAAAGAAGGGATTGACCGCCCACAACGCCGCGCACCACAGCGCCATGTACCAGCCGAGTTTTAAGCGCCGCACCAGCGCCACCATCACCGCCAGACCGAACACGTTCCCCAGCAGCGGCAGCATCCGCAGCGCAAATTCACTGGTGCCAACCAGCCCGCTCCATGCCCAGTAAGCCACCTGTGCGCCGGGGTTCGGCTCGTACTGCGCCATGAACAGCCAGTCGGGGGAAAACGGCGTTTTCGTCCAGTGAACGGCGGTAAAGGCTTCATCCCCACGCAGGGCGACCGCATCCAGCCGATAAATGCGCAGCGCAAACGCCAGCAGAATCAGCGCGGCCAGAAGCCACCACAGCGCGGCGGGTTGTGATGAAGGATGAGGCTGTAATCGGGAATTGTGGACGGTCATGCGATCTCTGGATGAAGCAGGGTCAGGCGCTCACATCGTACCCGAAATGCGGGAGACGATGAAGGCACAACCCGCCCTGGGTTACGGGTCTGTAAACCGGAGGCGGCTCACCCCACCCCAACGCTTTGGGGAGGGACAAAGGGAGGGGTCAGCAATTGTACAGCCTTAGCCACTTCTACTTGTACCATAAAAACGGACAAAATAAGTGGGTGCAGCCCGTCCAAAAACTGCACCCACCTTCACTACAAACTGGGAAGTACCCGGATTTATGCGCGGGAGGCTCCTCGCCGTGCCCGGTTGGGGTATTTATAGCGCAGGGGATTCAGATAGGCCGGGCGGTTCAGCGGCCAGCGAGCCGCGGTCGCCAGGTTGCGCAGCGGCGCAGGCGTCCACGCGCAGTAGGCGTTGATGTTATCAACAATCGCCCATTCCAGCATGGTGCGTTCGTGCGTCGTCAGGCGCTCGAACTCGGCCACCACATCGGCCACATCGCGGTTATGGAAGGCCGTCTCATCGACCACCACGCCCCACACCGCCGCCACATCCGCCGCGACCATCGCCAGCGGCAGGGAGTCGATCAGAAGCAGCGTGCGCCGACGTGCGAGATAACGTGCAAGAATGGGGTGTTGGGATGCTGCGCTTAGCATAAGATTTAAACCCGGTAAACCGTCTTGCTTAATCCTGTTTCCAGCTTAGAACAATCTCCCCTTATGGTAAACAGTACCTAGCGGCTAAATGCCGTGAGAAATGGTTAGGGAATGGTTAAGCAGGACGAAAGGCCTAGAGGCATAACCAGGGTAGCCTCGTTTATTTCCCTTCCTGGAGTCTGGAATTTGTGGCTTACAAAACGGGCATCCTGATTCAACAAAAAACCTTCATCTCCTGTTCATCCTGGGAAGTATCCGCCGGGTAAATCCCGCTTTATGCTAGGCTTTGTCCGTATTTGAAACACAAGGAGCAGTACATGAAGAACTTCAGTATCATGCTTCATAGGTTCATCATCCTGATCGTCTTCTCCGCTATGGGAACTATCATCGTGACCACCCAGGAAGAAAACAGTATCCTTCCACAACCATCCGGGCAATATCAGGTAGGTCGGGCTGTGTATGGCTTGAGTGATTCTGAACGCACCGAAGTCTTTACCGAAGACGAAGAAGATAATCGCTCCATTGTCCTGACCGTCTATTACCCTGGTACACCCGCTGAAAGCGACACTCCTGTGTCTTATCTGTCCCAACCTGAAGCAGAGGCTTTTGCACAGGTGACAGGTATTCCCGCGACGATTTTTGACAATGTTCAGACCCATGCCTATGCGGATATCCCGGTTGCGCCCACTGAGAGCGGTTATCCAGTGCTGCTGTTTTCTCCTGGAATGGGACTGCCCACCCAGTTCTTTACCTCGCTTTTTGAGGAACTGGCGAGTCGCGGTTATGTTGTGGCCGCAATCAGTCATTCCTACAGCTTATTGATGACTGTTTTTCCCGATGGCAGCGTGGTCACGATTCTGCCGCAAGCAGCCAGTGTTAACGACCCTGCCAACCGCGATCTTGTGCTTGATGTCTGGACGCAGGATATGCGATTTGTGCTGGATGAACTCACGCGCTTGAATGAGGAAGATGCGTTACTGGCTGGCACCCTCAACCTCTCCCAGGTTGGAGCCTTTGGGCATTCCTTCGGCGGTGCGACGGCGACAAACGCGATGGTACAGGATGAGCGGATTCAGGCCGTTGCTGATCTGGACGGGGCGCTTTATAACGATGCAGCCGAAAACGGGGTGGATCGGCCTTTCATTTTGCTGCTGGCAGGGGATCAGCCGCAGCCAACAGATGCAGAGCTTGCGGCGGCGGGTATTACGCGAGAACAGGTTGAAGCCATTGAGACAGCCTCACGCGAGGGAATGCTGACGGCATTGGAAAGCGCCCCTGCTGGCTATGAAATCGTGCTTGAAGGCGCATTCCATAACACCTTCGCAACCGATTTGCCCTTCTGGGGAACGCGCCTCCCTGGTTTTGGAGAAATAGCCTCAGTAGGCACACTTGACGCGAACACGTCATACCAGGTAATTACAGAAGCGGTTGCCGCTTTCTTTGATGAGCATGTGCGCGATGCTGGTACAGACCTTGTTGAAGAAGCCGTAGAACCCTTTACCGACATCACGTTCACCCAGTACGGGTCATAGTCATAGCATACTTACCTCTAAAGAATGCGATGGCGAGGTGGCAGTAGGATGCCGCCTCGTCTCCGAGTTGTTGTACCCCTCACGTAAACAGCACTTGTTACTTATAACTCCATATCATGGTCGCCACACCGGGGTATAGCTGTCCAGCGCGGCGCTTGTGAGGCGGTAGGGGCGGGGCGCTTTGCTGCTGCGGGGAACGGGGGCGCTGTAGACCTGCGCATAGCCGTCCCGGTAGGACACAAACGCGATGCGGCGGCTGTCCGGCGACCAGGCCGGTTCGCGGTCAAGCGCGGGATGATCGGTCAGCGGATGTATCTGCGGGAGCATGCCTGCGCCCACCTCGGCAACCTCCACTACGTAAATGTTGATGTTGCCGTCACGGTTGGAGAGGAAGGCCAGCCGCCGCCCATCCGGCGACCAGACTGCGTCCCGATCTTCACTGGGGTGATCGGTCACGCGCAGGGCAGTCGGAATCGCGGTTTCAAACGAGTCCATCGGCAGGAGATAGAGTTCATAGTTGTCGTCGCGCAGGCTGTGGAAGGCCAGCCAGCGGCCATCGGGCGACCATGCCGGGCTGGAGTCGATGGCGGCGTGATCGGTCAGGCGGTGTTCCGCCCCTGTCAGCAGGTCACGGGCGAACAGGTCGATGTTGCCCCGGCGGGTGGCGACATAGGCCACCCATGTGCCGTCGGGCGAAAACGTTGGGGCATATTCGGCGGATTCGTTCTCGGTCACGCGCTCCGGCCAGCGGTTGACACCCGGCGGCGGCACGTCGAGCAGGTAAAGATCGCCGTTGGGGGTGCGGGCAGAGGTATACAGCAGGCGCGGCACGGCAGGATCGAAGCCGGGGGCAATCAGCGCATCGACCTCATCACTGCTGTAAAAGGT
This sequence comes from bacterium, assembly GCA_033762735.1. GTDB lineage: Bacteria > Chloroflexota > Anaerolineae > Aggregatilineales > Phototrophicaceae > JANRLJ01. The sequence goes on from JANRLJ010000195.1 coordinate 10,264, forward strand.
CAACTGACGTTCGACCGAGCCGGCCAGGTGGAGGTCGAGCATGAACAGGCTGATGTTGTTGCCCCGATTGGATTCATACACCAGCCCCGCGCCATCGGTCGTCCACACCGGGGTGTGCAGCGCTTCTTCTGAGGTCAGCCGATGATGGGCACCGCTGCGCAGATCGAGCAGGAAGATGTGCGAACGGCCACTCTGTGCCTGGACATAAGCGATCTGTGCGCCGCGCGGCAGTCCCGGCGCAAGGCCGAGCACCAGCGCCATCAGCAGCGCACACACACACGCGAGGGGGACAATCAGCAGCGGCACCCGGCGCATAGCGGCCAGCGCAACCCCGCCTTTACACGTCCGGGGCGAGCCGCAGCGTAAAGCCGAAGGTGCTGCCCACGCCATACTCGCTTTTGAAGCGCATACTGCCACCGTGCCGCTCGATGATGTTCTTGACCAGATGCAGCCCCAGCCCGGTGCCTTCCACGCGCACGGTTTCGGGGGTTTGTGCCCGGTAGAAGGCCTGGAACAGCCGCCCCTGCTGGTCTTCGGGGATGCCGATGCCGTTATCGACCACCTCGAACTGAACCTTGCTGCCTTCCGTCCAAATGCGCACATGAATCTGGCCGCCGTCGCGGGTGTATTTGATCGCATTGCTGACAAGATTCCCGACGGCCTCGCGCATCTGCGGCGGGTCGCCCCGCACCATCAGTTCGTCGTCGGGAAGGTTCAGTTGCAACTTACGGTTGAGCAGGTGGGCGTGCGGCTGCTGGTCGGCAAAGACCTGCTCCACCAGCTTGCACAGGTCGAACACAACCGACGTATCTTCATTCACCGAATTCTCGATGCGCTCCAGTGAGAGAATGTCGTGGATGATCTTCTGCATCGTCTTGGCGGATTTTTCCATATGATCGGCATGTTCGCCCACACGGGCGACTTCCAGCGGGCCGCGCTTGATGTCCCAGCGCAGCATCTCCAGATGCCCGGTGATGACGAACAGCGGATTGCGCAGGTCGTGGCTGGCGATGCGGATCATGTCGGTCTTCATCTGTTCGAGGGTGCTGACCTGCTTGTACAGATCGCGCAGTTGGGTAAGCTGCGTGGCGACCTGCCGATACAGGCGGGCGTTATCCACCGCGACCGCGATTCGGGCGGCCATCAGCTTGACCAGATCGAACCGTTCCTGCGTGAAATTGGCCGCCTTGTTGGTTTCCAGGTTCAGCACGCCCACCAGCGTATCCTGCGACAGCAGCGGGAAGGCCATCAATGCCTGGGTGCGGCTGCGGTTGGAGACGTAATCGGGATCAGCGCTTACATCCGGCACCAGTTCAGCGTAGCGCTGGCGCAGCACACGCCCCACCACGCCTTTACCAGCGCGAAGCAACTGATCAGAAAGTTCACGGTTATGATCGCCGAGTAGCTGCGCGACGTGCATGCTGCCGTCTTCTTCCTGCAGCGCGATGTAGCCGGAATTTGCCCCGCTCAGGCGCATGGCCGCGTCCAGCCCCATCATCAGCACATAATCGAGATCGAGCCTGGCCGCCAGTTCTTCTTCAAATTCGACGAGCGTACTGAGCTGGCGTACATTTTCCGCCAACTGCTCCTGGGCATGGCGCAGGTCGCTCACGTCGCGCACGATAAACAGCGCTTCTTCTTCATCCAGCCGCACGACCCGCGCCTCGAACGCGCCGACAGTGCCGTTGGCGTTAGACTCAAAGAAGAAGGTTTGCAGCTTGCCGGTGGTCAGGGTGCGTTCGATGCTCTCGAAGCTCTTTTCCAGCATATCCTGCCCGAAGCCAAAATCGCGCAGGTTGAGGCCGATCATCTGATCGCGCGGGACAATGGGCGCGACATCGTGATACCAGTTGAAATCGGTATAGGTGCCGTCCCGCCTGACTGCGAACATCAGGTCGGGGATTGCTTCCAGCATGGCGTTGTTGCGTTCCTCACTGTGGAGCAGCGCATCTTCCATCATACGGCGGTCGGTGATATCGCGTGAGAGTGCCTGGAAGGTCAGGTCGTCGTTGAGCACCATCGTCACTTCCATCCAGCGCATTTCGCCGCTGGCCGTGACGATGGGGAACTGATGGTTGGATTCACGCACACGCTGCTGCTGCTGCTGCTGGTAGAAGGCGATGACTTCTTCCCGCGCGTCAGCATGTACCATGTCGAAAAAGTACTGGCCGCGCAGCGAGTCGGGGTCATAGCCCGTCATGCGTGCCGCGCCGCTCACGTAGAGCAGATGGCCGTTCTGGTCAAGCGTGAACATGACGTAGCCAGCGGCTTCCACCAGGGTCTGATACTGGCGCAGGAGTGCATCTTGATCGGTGTTCATAGAGGAGATCGCTTCTGTCGGTCGCGGACGGCCTGCCGCAGCGCGCGAGGGCGTTCTGGGCGCGGCCTGGCGTGGCGTTGGTTGCACCGCGGTGGATGAGTCGGTCGAAGATGACGGAGCAGCCCGGTTCTTGGTCATGAAAATTACACGCGCCTCAAACGCATTTCCTATTGATGACTAGATTAGCCCAGAGTCGCGTTGTGGACAATAGAGACGTTTTCCAAGATGGCATGTCAGCAGCGCGGCTCCCTCTATCCCGGCTGTCCCTGCTCGAACCCTTCCACTGCCTGCACACCTGGCATGATCGACCGATAGACTACTACGGGCAGCGCACTCCGCCCCAGCCAGGTTTCCAGAATCGGGCGCAGTTCCGCCTGCTCGATAGCGCTGCCCAGCGGCGCAAAGGCCACGCTTCTGAGTCCTTCCAGGCGGTACTCCTGTGCGAGCTTCAACGCAATGGACTGCACGTAGCGCAGCCGTGTCGCCCCGGTCGCGCTGGCACGGACCACGGCAAACATCAGTATGGGGCGGGAGTCGCGCCACAGCCAGTATGTGCCTGCCGTGATACGCTCCTGCTTGCACAGGCGGGTATAGGTGGAAAAAGCGGCAGGATAGCGTGAGGCGAGGTGCGTTTCAAAATCACCCAGTTCGGTGCGGCCTCTGGCGTTGTGCCCGAAGGCCAGCACATGAGCGCGGGTGTGCAGTGGATCACCGTCAACACAGGTCAGGGTCATCAGGCAGTACCAATGATTGAATCATTGAACTTTATTGTACCCGCGTTGGTGTGCGCTGCATGGTGTGGCGAACGACGAAGGAGTGGTGAATTTTGAGGACATCGTAGTAGGGGCGTAGCGCACTACGCCCGTACATCTCCCTGATTATGCCCATGTCCAACAACGATATTCGATAGGGGAAAAGGGGCGCAGTATTCTGCACCCCCTGCAACAGCAGTTCAGATGTGAAGGCAGTAAGGGCTTTACAGTGCCTTCAAGTCCTGAAGCACCGGATTCAGCGCATCCTTGCCCATCCAGTAATTGGGATTCAGCGACGAATGGGCATAGCGCACGGTGCCATCTGCATCCAGCACGAAGGCGGCGCTGCGCTGCACCAGCGAGAAGAAGGCGCGGTCGAGCGCAAAGCGGTCATAGGCCACGCCTTCGCTGTCATAGAGGATCGAAATCGCGCCGTTGGGGTTCACAGCCTGATCGAACTTTTCCGCCTCACGCTGAGAGCCGGGTGCCAGTACGACCACCCTGCCGCCTGCCTGCTCAATCTCCGCCGCAGCATTCACCAGCCTGCCCACGAACGTCCGGCACTGCATACAGTTGAAGGCGCGCATGAAATAGAGCACGACGTTGTTCTGTCCCTTGAAGCTGGAAAGGCGCACCTGCCCACCCCGCGCACTGGGGAGTTCAAAGTCAGGCGCGGGTGTGCCCAGGGTGATACGTTCTGCTTCGGATTTGGCCTGTTTTTCAGGTTGCGATGCCATAAAAACCTCGTTGGGGAGTGCCCCTTACTGAACGATCAGGTTTCAGAGTAACGCAGGTGAAATCAGGAGCAAAGAAAAATCCGGCTAAAATTGGATGAGTGTGTGTGAAGACGGCGCTTAACTGGCTGTGACCAGCGAGGCATCGCCAAGAGGTGGCAGATCGAGCACTCGTACCGACAGATCGCGGTTGATGCGCAAAAGCTGCATACTGATGTCCCACAGCATTTTGCTATCGATCTGCATCTGCGATTCGCGTGAGGAACGTATCATCTGTCCCTGATGGTTGAAGTAGCGCCCGGTCAGTCCTTCATACACCGAGTCCGCCACTACTCGCAGCACTGTCGCCGCCGCCTGTTCGGTTGAGACACTTTGCGCCAGCGTCCCGCGCAGCTTTGCCAGCTTGCCGCGCAGACCTGCCCGCCGCGCCATCGTAAGCGTGACGCCCTGCTCATCCAGCCCGGTTTCCACCACGTTCACCGTGACTCCATGACGGCTGACGCGCCGCGCCAGTTCATAAGTGAACATCACCCGCGCCAGTTGTGCCTGCGCATGGGCACGAGAGGCATCGTAATCATAGCCGCTGTGTAAATCCTCAAACTGAATGCGGGCGAAGCGGTGGCTTTCCGCGCTCAGGTTGACCACCTGCGCCCCTTCGCTCAGGCGCAGCAGCGGCAGCAGCAGATGCGTCAGCAGGAACGGCGCGAGGTAGTTGACGGCCAGTGTGCGTTCGTGCCCATCGCTGGTGATACGGCGTTCCGGCTCATGCACCGTTTCGCTGTTGACCAGAATGTTGAGCGAATCGTAGTTGGTGCTGACGGCCTGTGCCATGCGCCGCACAGACGCCATCGACCCCAGATCGGCCAGCACATAATCGACCTTCGAGCTGCCGCTGGCGATGCGCAGTTCTGCCGCCGCCAGCGCCGTATGATCCTCATCGCTGCCCTGTATGATGACCGTCGCGCCCAGCTTCGCCAGTCCCAGCGCCGTCGCCTTGCCCAGCCCGCGTGTACCGCCCGTCACCAGCGCGATTTTCCCCTCAAGTGTTCTCATTAAGGCCATATCCGGTGTCTCCTGTCGCGCTTCTGTTGCGGTTTTTACACAAAATTGATTGCTGCCCCTGGTAAATCGTGCTATGATGAAGTTCAAATAGACAACCAGGTTGCCTTTATAGTAAACCGAGTTGTCTAAATTTGTCAACCAGGGTGTCTAATGACCATGAATGAGAAAAAAGTCCTACCCGGCGCTCCAGCACTCCCGGCCCAGCTTTCCCTGGGAAAGCTGATGCTGTACGTCTACCGGGGCTACAGCGCACTCACGATGCAGAAGCTCAAGGCGGAGGGCTATGAGGGGCTGGGGCTGGCGCACGTCTCGGTGCTGGCGTACCTGGATAACGACGGGACGCGCATTGTAACGTTGGCTGACCGTGTGGGCGCGACCAAGCAGTATATCGGGCGGCTGGTGCAGGAGTTGGAAGAAGCCGGGTATCTCACCATTGAGGACGACCCCGCCGACCGCCGTGCCTCGCTGGTGAAGGCGACCGAACGCGGCACCCGGTTCAAGCTGGATGCGATGGCCGGGAAGCAGCAGGTCGAGGCCGAATTCGCTGATCTGCTTGGCGAGGAACGCATGGCGAGCCTGATGGACTGCCTGCGGATTCTGCTGGAACATCTGCCCAACGACGAGGACAGCAAAGTCGCGTCGGTGATGGAGCAGCTTTACGGGGGCAAAACGCGATGAGCGAGGCGCGGGTCACGTCCGGCCTGATGCCCGCCATCACGCAGGCTGAACTGCTGCGGCTGGACGCGGAAGAACGCTGGATTGAAGTTGAAGACGGGGAAATCATCGAGGTCGAAAACAACGTGCCGCTCATTCACGTCCTCATCATCCAGAACCTTCACCTGCTGTTCGTCGCTTATCTGAAAAATCACAGACTGGGGCGCGTGTTCACGGATGGCGCACGGTTTATCCTGAAAGGCACACCCAACCGCGTGGAACGCGCCCGTAAGCCCGATTTCGCCTTTGTGCGCCGCGAACGCATCGCCGACGATTTCGACTGGACGGGCGATTTCCCCGGTGCGCCTGATCTGGCGGTTGAAGTCATGTCACCGGGGCAGACCAACGCCATTATCAGCAAGCGGCTGGCGCATTATTTCGAGGCCGGGGCGCTGGAAGTGTGGGTGATCTATCCCTGGCATAAGACGCTGTGGCAGTACCGCCGCGATCAGGAAGCCCCGGCTATTTACGGTGAAGGCGATGCCGTCGATACCTCGGCGCTGTTCCCCGGCTTTGCATTGAATGTCAATGATATCTTCTCAGTAGATGGTGAATTAGCCTGAAATCGGTTCGTCAAAAAGGCATAATTGCACGATTACCTCTGATTTTTCATCATGCTGCGATACTGCTTCTTCTGCACTGCCAGTGTGGAGCAAATGAGTAGGTAGTCGGGTGTGGCTCGTTTTTTCACCGGGATTTATCCTTTGTCCAATCTGAGCGGTTGCAAAACATTCGATCAATTCACTTCCAAATAGCCAATCCTTTTTTCTAAGAGAGATCGAAGAATTTGATCGACTAATACATGTAACTTTTTTAAACTGATTTGGGATCCCAAAAGTCGAATGACCTGATACAAGAAATTCAATCTTTGCACAATCCGGTTTGAGAAGATGGATAGGAACAGCAATATAAGCTCCAAGAAAATCTATAATAGAGACATTGGGGGACTGTAGTTCAAAAACGGTTTCAATATTTTTAAAGCAACCAAAAACATAGAATGCCGTATTCGGTTCGAGATAGAGCCTTTTAAGTTGGTGGTGTTGAGAAGCATTTAAATCAAAATATAGGTGTACCATATCCTTAATTACTCTTAGAGCGTATCTGAAAATTAAACAGCGACATGGTTGAGCAAACGACGAATAGAAGCGAGGTAGACCCAGCCCTCACTGCTCTTGGGACACCGTTCATAGTCCTTGCTTAAGCGTCGATAGCGTCCCAACCAAGCGAAGG
>JANRLJ010000196.1:0-3769 GCA_033762735.1 bacterium
CGCCGTATACGCCCTACCTGCAAAAATCGGCACTCAAACAGTTAAAGTCGCTCGGCGTTGAGGTCATCCTCGGTCAGTCCGTCGAGGAAGTCGCCTCCGACCACATTCGCCTGAAAAACGGTGAGATCATCCACACCCATACGCTCGTCTGGGCGGCGGGCGTGAAGGGCAACCCGCTTGGAAATCTGCTCGGTGTCGAAATCCAGCGCGGCGGGCGTGTCCCGGTGGAGCGCTCGCTGCGGCTGGTCGGTCACGACGACATCTACGTGATCGGCGACCTCGCCTACCTGACCGACGAAAAAGGCAGCCCTTATCCGCAGGTTATCCCGGTCGCACAGCAGCAGGGCAAGCTGCTGGCGCGGAACATCCTTCACCGTTTGCAGGGGGAACCGGAAGAAGCATTCATCTACCACGACAAGGGCATTATGGCGACGATTGGCCGCCGCCGCGCCGTTGCCTGGCCGTACTACAAGCTGCAACTGACGGGTTTCCTGGCCTGGGTGACGTGGCTTGGGCTGCATCTGATCTGGTTGATGGGCTTCCGCAATCGCTTGAACGTCCTTATCAACTGGGTGTGGAACTATCTGACCTATGACCGATCCGTCCGAATCATCCTTGAGCGCGGTACGCTGGACGTGACGAATGCCCCGGCTGAACAGGAGCGGCGGCAGGTGGTCGGCGGGGACTAAACTGGACTAGGCACATTGACAAGATGACTGACATGGCTTGGGTTGGTACGGGCGAGGTGCGCCTCGCCCCTACGTGTAGACAACTTTAGATGGTCGATGTACCAGAAGCAGGGGCAACTACCAACGCCCCTGTTTTTATTTCGGCAGGTAACGGGCGTAGAAGCGCTGGTAGAGACGACCAGCCAACGGAACGAGGCGGATCAAGGGCAGCGAAAGCCAGAACTGCGTCGCCGGATACACAGCATTGGCGTCGCGCCGAATGCCCGACAGAATGCGCCGGGCGACGAAGCGCGGGCTTTGCGAGGGGTAAGGTATAGGACTCCCGGTGCGGAAGAAGTTGGTTCGCGTAGCGACGGGATAAACCAGCGTCAGCCCTCCATGTGCAGGAAGCTCAAGACGGTACGCATCTGCGAAGCGATGCAGCGCGGCTTTGGTCGCGGCGTAATAGGCATAGCCGGGAATCGCCATATGCGCCATTGCGGAGGCCGTAATCACGACGCGATAAGGATTAGCGGAATTGAGTTCGCGCATTTTCGTCACTGCATACAGCGGCGACAACACATTGACTTTAAAAATCGTCTCCATGTGGTGCCAGTCTGACTGATTGATGCGCTCGTAGTAGGCGAACCCTGCATTGGCAATGAACAGGTCAATCCCGCCCATCTGCTGCACGGCATCCGCAAAAAGCTGATCGACTTCCGCAGGATCGCCCATGTCGCCTGTGAAGCAGAAAATCTCCGCCTTCACATTTTTCAGGCCGCTCAGGTCAAGCGGGTCACGATCCACCAGCAGCAGTCTGACGGGCAGCCGTGCAAGGTCTTCCGCCAGCGCATAGCCAATTCCCGATGCCGCGCCCGTCAGGACGATACGCTTATTTTCCAGCCGCATCGCCCGGTTCTACTTCGTGTGAATCTGCGGCACAGGAAAGGTCATTTTGAAATCGACCGCGCGGGCGGCCAGCAGCGGACGCTGTGCGCTGATGTTGGGGAAATAGCGCTCGTCCACCTGCACCTGCTTAAAGCCGCCCAGGCCGACCCATCCGCTGGCGTGCGGGCGCGTGACATAACTCCGTTCGCCATATTCCTGTCCCAATGACAAATTCAGCGGAATCAGCCGGGAGTTCACAGGCAAACGCAGACCACTCGATTTCAGCGTGGCATCGAAGAAGACCTGTCCATCCCGCTTGACAATGACCCGTTCTTCCCCGTTGAGACGGTTGGAAAAATGGAAGTCGGCCAGTTCCTTGGGGATGCCCCAGTTTTCCTGCCCGTTGACCACACTCTCGATGGACGACACGTAAATCTTGGTGATCGAGTAGCGCTTGCCAAAAGGATGCTGGAACAGGCCAGGGATGAACAGCAGTTCGCGGTAGGGGCCAACGTCGGAGGTGTAGTAATCGACGATCATCACCGCGCCGAAGCCGCCAATAAAGCGATTTTCCCATTCGAGGGGAACGAACCCCTGCGACAACACAAATTCACGGGGAAACTTATACAGAAAAATGTAACCGCTGCCCGTCAAATCCCAGGGCGGCGGCGCGACCGTATCCATGATACGGGTTGATCTGGCGGAATAATTCCGAAACTGCCGACTGCTGCTCATCGGGTTATCTTTCGTTCTCGTATAATCTATTTTACGACTTTGGCTTCTTCAGGTAGCGTTTATTCCTGATTTTCTCAGGCAGAAGGCCTTCCCCCGCTTCGCTGCCTTTGCCATAGCCCAGTTCCTTCATCAACTGGGTGGGTGCATTCCGTAACTGCATAGGGACGGACAGGTTGCCATAACGGTTGACATCGTCTAATGCTTCAAAAAAACCTTCATAGGACGAGCGATCTTTATTCGCTAGTGCCAGATAGGCCGTACCATGCGCAAGGTTGATCTGGCATTCGGGGTAGCCAATCGTTTCGCAGGCCTGGAAAACGGCATTCGCTACCACCAGCGCGGTCGGCTGGGCGAGGCCGATATCCTCGCTGGCAAAGATCACCATACGGCGGGCGATAAACAGCGGGTCTTCCCCGGCAGCGACCATTCGGGCTAAGTAATACAAAGCAGCATCCGGGTCACTGGCGCGCATACTCTTGATGAAAGCGCTGATCGTGTCGTAATGTTCCTCGCCTGCGCGATCATAGCGCAGATGCTTCGATTGCAGGGCATTTTTCAGATGATCGACGGTCACGACTCGCTCGTCTTCCGTCTCGCCAGCCGCGTATAAATTTGCGACGGCCTCCAGCAAATTCAGCGCATGTCTGCCATCGCCGTTTGCATAAGCGGAAAGAAATTCAACCGCCTCATCTGTCACCCTGACGCCAAGCACCTGCGCCCCACGCTCGATCATCACCCGCAGATCATCGGGGGTAAGCGCCTGCAGTACGAACACCTGGCTGCGCGACAGCAGCGCGGAGATGACTTCAAAGCTGGGGTTTTCGGTCGTTGCGCCGATCAGCACAATCGTGCCATCTTCAACGTAAGGCAGCAGAAAATCCTGCTGGGCTTTGTTGAAGCGGTGGATTTCATCCAGAAACAGCAGCACCCCCGGTTTAAGTTCGCTGGCGTGGTTCTGTTCCAGCAGCTTGTCCATCGGTGTATCGTCACCGCGTGCCGCTTCCACCACCGTGCGCAGGTCATTTTTCCCGGCGGACACGGCGGAAAGCTGCACAAACCGCATCCCGGTTTCCGCCGCGATGATACGCGCCAGCGTGGTCTTGCCCACCCCCGGCGGTCCCCAGAAAATCATCGAGTGAACGGACTTGTTTTTGATGGCCTGATAGATCGGCTTGCCGGGCGCGACCAGATGCGATTGCCCGATGAATTCGTCCAGCGTCGTAGGGCGAATCCGGTCTGCCAGCGGTTGAGTCGCGTTCTTGATCTCCATGTGGTTGAGTATATGTTGGCAATGCTTCGGGAGCAAGTGTTACAACACTCGAACCTTTTAGAATGGAAGTTCTACGATACGCGGCCACCCGGCGGCACGGGCGCAGCCCCGCAGACCGACGCGCCGCGCCGCTGCTCTTGATCGGCGCAAGCGGAGGCAAGGGCAAGCCGGGGAGCAAGACGGAACGAAGCCTTAAGGTTTTGAGACG
>JANRLJ010000197.1:0-65226 GCA_033762735.1 bacterium
GGACGTGCGCGGGAACTGCGGGCGCTGGGGGTGAACGTGGTCATCACTGATAAGCCGGATGTGATAAAGGCTGCGGTCGAGGCATGATGCGCTGGTGGTGGAACCTCGTCCGCTTTGGCTTTCGGCTGCTCTACAACGAACTTGCCTTTACGTATGACACGGTGAGCAAAGTCGTCTCGCTCGGTGCATGGCGCTGCTGGCAGCGGTCGGGCATAAAGTACCTCAATGCGCAGCGTAGCGATCTGATTCTTGAACTGGCACACGGCACGGGCGACCTTCAGATTGATCTGAAAGCGGCAGGCTATCGAACGGTTGGTTATGATCTGTCGCCTGCAATGGGCAAAATTGCGCGGCGCAAGCTGGCGAAAAACCGTCTTTCAGCAGATTTAGTACGTGGGATGGCGCAGCGCCTGCCGTTCTCTACCGCGTCCTTCAAGGCCGTAATCAGCACCTTTCCCACCGATTTCATCTTCGCCGGGGACACCTTGCAGGAAGCGCATCGTGTGCTGCTGCCTGGTGGTGTATTTGTGATCGTACCCAATGGTGTGTTCACCAGCGGTGGATTGGCGCGGCGCTTTCTGGAGTGGCTCTATCGTGTTACCGGGCAGCGCGACGACGCAGGGACGATCATGCAGCAGCAGATCGTGGCCTTCTTCGCCACACACGGTTTTGATGTGACTTTCCATCAGGAAGCCTGCCCGCGCAGCCTGGCAACCGTGCTGGTGGCGCGAAAAAAGGACTATACAAGCACAGCAGGTGTGTGATACAATTTCAGCCAGTATGGTGGCTATAGCTCAGTTGGTCAGAGCGCCTGGTTGTGGCCCAGGAGGCCGTGGGTTCAAGTCCCACTAGCCACCCAAAAAGAAACGCCCAACGAAGGGCGTTTTTTGATTCTTATGACTTGGGGCGGCGGACTTTTATCAGCCTGCCGCGCGCGATCAGGCGATGTCCCTGCCGTCCACCTCCGGCAAGATATACCACAGATGGCAGGTTTACATTAACGGTCGGCATAGATGGCGGCGTTGGGGCAGATGTGGTGGAAACGATAGGCGCTTCTTCCATCTGCGGCGCAACTACTGTGCTTTCCTGTGATTCGCTCGGTTTCGGCACCCCGAATAACTCAAAGATGCTGACCTGCCCGGTGTCGCGCCGCTCATCCCTGGGCACAGTGAGCGGTTCATTTGGGGCGCTGTTCCATGATGGTGAGAAGCGTTCCGTTTCTGGTTCGGGAATTTCGACCTGCTGCGGGCGAACGACTTCTGTTTCCTGTAAATCGAGAATGGCTGCCTGCGCGGGCGCTTCGTTCTCAGCAGGAGGGCTGAAAGCATCGTGGAAGGGTTCGCCCACCGGCTCGACCACGACAGGTTCAGGATTGATCGTTTCGCTTTGCGCCGACGCAAAAACATTTGGATTAGTCGGTGCGTCAAAGTCATCGCGCACATCACGCAGGAAGTCGGGTTCTGGAACAGGTGCCATCCGTACCTGCGACTCCGAAAGTGCGACACGCGGACGGGTGTCATCCTCAGCAATCGGCGGTTCTTCGATGACAGGGTTACGATTGAACACGGGTTGAGCAGGATCGGGGCGGGGCGCACCTTCCTCAACCACCGAGGGATGCCGGGGCTTATACTGGGCGCGGCTTTCCACGTCTGGTGCTTCCCGCATGGCAGATTTGGCCTCGAACTCGTCCACAGAACTGCGGTTGCTCAGATGCTTCCACAGCGTCCACAGGCTGTCCTGCATGGACGATTCGAGGCTGCGTTTCAGCCCCAGGCTGTTGCGCAACCCGGCCAGCATCCCGCCCGGCTCATAATTGAACGTCCACTGGACGAATGTGCCTTCGGGGACTTCCTGCAGGCGCAGCCGACCGAGATTCTGCTTGAATGGCGCACCGTCTATAAAGCGGTATTCATAACCCAGGCGGTCATACCACGCCGTAATCTCGACCACATATTCGCGCCCGCCTTCGGTCTGCATTCGCCAGCGCGTGCCCTGACCTTTCTGGAAGGAGGTCAGAAATTGCACACTGATACAATCCACCTGCCACTCTGGATTGTGGTGAATTTCACTCATGTAATCCCAAACGACGTTGGGCGAAATTGGAATTAAAATGCGTTGATCGATATTATTCATAGCAGATGAAACGAGAGTCTCGTATAATTCACGCTGATTGGTCTGCGTCGCATCGTTCTGCCCGCGACGCAGGGATTGTACCACCGCACGACCCTTAAGGGAAACACTTTTGCCAGGGCCAACACTCACCTTCGGATTTATCCTCGCCACGTTGTATGGCGCGGTCTTCCATCTTCTCTTTGGCGGGGATGCCCGCCGCCTGGCACTGTTCCTGCTGGTAGGGTGGGTGGGGTTTTTAGTCGGGCATATCCTGGGCGTAGCCTTTGAAATCAACTTCTTCAACGTCGGGGTACTGCGTGTCGTTTCCGCGACGTTCGGCGCGTTTACTGCGCTGTTCGTCACGCATTTCTTGACTGTGCAGCGATCCGTTCGCCGTTAAAGAGGTGGGTGATATGAGTCAAAATCCTGCGCTTCCTGCTGGTTCCCCACCGGAAGAAGAAAACAAGGGTGGGGGAAAAATTGTTCGGTACACGCTGATCGCCGCCGGTGCGCTGGCAGGGGTGATCGCCCTGATTTTCCTCATCGGGTTAGGTCTGGCAATTTTTACCGACGCCGGACGCACAGCGCCACGCATTCAACTGCTGCGTGATATCGTCATCATCATCATGGGTCTGGAACTGATTCTGATCGTCTTCGCGCTGGCGGCGCTCGTTTTGCAGATCGCGCGGCTGGTGAACCTGCTGCAAAACGAGGTCAAGCCGATCCTCACCAATGCACAGGAAACCTTTAATACAACCAAAGGCGCGGCGCAGTTTATCGGCCAGAATGCGACCGAGCCGTTGATTAAGGTCAGCGCATTTTTAGCCGGGACAGGCGTGTTTCTGCGCGAAATGGGCGGGTTGCGGAAGGCAATGAGCGGTGGTAGCCGCCGCAGAAAGGCGCTGACAAAAGATGACTGAAAATCGACTTGACGAGGATCAACTGTTTGCCGGGTTTATCGTCGGGTTCTTTCTGGCGGGGCTGGTCGCGCTGTTCAAAGGCCCGCGCGTTCATCTGGACGACGTGCGGCAGACAGTGCAGGAAGCTGCCGAGGACGTGGTGAACAAGGGGCAGGAACTCAGCGCGACGACCAGCCGAACCGTGCGTGAAAAGATCGAGTCTGTAATTCCGTCCGATCCCATTCACGACAGCATCGCAGAAGGCAAGGAAGCCGCCCGCCGCCGCCGCGCTGAGTTTGGTGTTACCGTGAGTGATGTTCCCTGAGCGATTTCAGCTCAGCAGGCCGAACGCCAGCCCAACCATTTCTGCGACATCGCCCGCCATTACCCCGCGCCCACCTCCGAGCCTGAGCGCGGCCTGTTCACCCGCCAGTCCATGCACATAGCCCGCGCACACCGCCGCCTCAAACGGTTCCATGCCCTGCGCCAGTAAGCCCACAATGATGCCTGCCAGAACATCCCCTGTGCCAGCGGTTGCCAGCGCATCGGTTTTAAAGGGTAGTGCGGCGACCTGACCCTGTGGCGAGGCGATCAGGGTATGTGCGCCTTTCAGCACGATGATCGCGTTCCACTCCGCCGCTTTCTGCTGGACAAGCTGCCACCGGTTGCTTTGCACATCGCTGGTTTCAATGCCGGCCAGGCGTCCCATTTCGCCAGGGTGGGGGGTGATAATGCTGTTCGGTGGGAGCAGCGACCACCACGACTCAATCTTTGCGAGCAGATTGAGCGCATCCGCATCCAGGACGAGCGGCGGCAGCGTCAGACTTTTGTCGTCCTGTGCACCGTCGGTCTCTTTGGTCAGGCCAAAGCCCATGCTGCGCTTGTTCTTCCGTGCGGCCATTTTCTCCGATTTTTGCAGGAGCGCTTTGAGCAGATCGCCCGTCGTCTCCTCCTGTCCCCAGCCTGGTCCCAGCAGCAGCGCTTTGTAGCCTTCAAGCTGTTCGTAGATCATCGATGCGGCGCTTTCGGCCAGAACACCCATGTCGTGCGGCAGCAGCATCCAGGTTGCTTCCAGCAGTCCGGCGGCAAGGGCGCTGATGACTGGCCCCGGTGCGCCGACCGTGACCAATCCCGCGCCAGAACGATAGGCTGCTTTCGCTGCCAATCCCGCCGCGCCGCTGTAGTTGACCGACCCGGCGACGATCAGCGCTTTCCCGAAGCTGCCTTTGTTGCTGTCCAGTGCACGACTCGGCAGGTAATTTTTAACCGAGACAGAATCGACCAGCGAATGCGGAAGCGCTTTGAGTTCGGGCAGATCAACCGGCATTTCAAGCGGTGCGATGCTCAGTCTGCCGACCGCTGCCGCGCCGGGGAAGGTGAGCAGGCCGGGTTTCGCCGCGATAAATGTGACGGTTTCATCAGCGTGAATGGCATTCGCGTCGAGGGCACCTGTGTCGCAGTCCAGCCCGCTCGGACAGTCAATTGCCAGCACACGCGGCAGCCCTGCCAGCGGAGTTGCGACGACCTGGGTGGGGATAATCAGAGTTTCTGGCGGCAGGAAGGCGCGGCGGTCCTTAATGGCCTGATTAGCGCCTCGCAGTACCTTGAGGGCGTCATTTTTGATGGGCAGCCGAGCGCCAATGCCGAACACTGCATCCAGCACAAGATCGGCACTGGCGACCATATTGCGCAGGACGCGGTTATCATGGTCATCCTCGGAATAGGCGATCAACAGGCCCGCGTCCTGAACTGCCTTGAAATTCACATCGGTTTCGTCGCGGCGCGTCAGCAGGTAGCAGCGCACGAGCGCATCCGGTCGCTGCTGGGCGATCACTCTGGCCGCGACCAGACCGTCACCGCCGTTGTTTCCCTGACCAATCAGGGCGGTGATGCGCGGCGCGTCCAATCCTTCGATCAGGGCAAGGGCACGTTGTGCCGCGGCGGTTCCGGCCTGCTCCATCATGGAAGCATAGGAGAGGCCGTTGGCGTCGGCAGCGGCTTCGACGCGGCGTGTTTCTTCAATTGAGGCAATTTTGATCACAGAGCCGTCCTTCAGCGATTGATGATACAGACGGCAGAATATCGCGTGAAAATAAAAATCCGGCAACTCTGCGCCGGATTCAATTTTACTCCGTTTGTCTGGTAGATTTAGTAGCTGCGGTTGATGACGCTGTAGGCCAGGTCAATCAGCGCGTCGCGTTCTTCGGTGTCGGGCAGAACATCCAGCGCGGCGACGGCCATCTGTACCAGCTTTTCGGCCTGTTTGCGGCCTTCCGCAACGGTGTCTGCCGCGCCCAGCTTCCGGCGGATTGTGACCATCGGATCGGCCTCATCGGTGACAAAAGCGAAGCCCTTGCCCTGTTCGGCGTCCAGCCCGGCGGTCTTGCCAAGCTGCTTTTCATCGCCTGTCATATCGAGGATGTCATCGACAATCTGGAAGGCGAGGCCGATGTTGTAGCCGAACTGTCCCAGTGCTTCGATTTCGCGTTCACGCCCGCCCGCCAGTGATGCACCCAGCTTGCCACCTGCCTTGAACAGGGCGGCGGTCTTACGGGCGATGATCTCGTAGTACACCTCGCGCGTGAAGTTGTTTTCCTTCACCGCAGCAGCTTGCAGTGTTTCACCCTCGACCAGCGCGACCGTCGCTTCGGCAAAGATGACGTTGAGGTCGGCGTAGGGCGCCATGAGTTCATAGACTTTGGTGAACAGGAAATCCCCGGTCAGAAGCGCGAAGGTGCGCCCCCAGATCGCATTGACCGAAGGCCGCCCGCGCCGCACCACACCGTGATCGTTGATGTCGTCATGCACGACGCTGGCGGTATGGACGAGTTCCAGCGCGGCAGCGACCGGATACACTTTTTCGAGGTCAGTTCCGCCCATTGCCAGATAGGTGAGCAGGACAAGGCGCGGGCGAACACGTTTACCCCCTGCACCGAGGATATGGCGGCTGGCTTCCTTGAGCAATGCCACATCACTGTTGACCACATCAAACATCACCTTTTCAACCGCCTCCAGGGCGGTTTCCAGGCTGTGCGGCTTGACGGCAGCTACAGGGGTGGCTGTCTTTGTCAACTGAACCATGTCTTGCGTGGTCATCAGTGTTTATCCTAATCTCAATTTGTGACGTTTAGAACTAACTAAATCTATTTTACATAGAAATAGGCTGTGAAGCAACCAATTCAGGTGTTTTTTCTTATAAACGTCTTCTTTTTAGGGGGTGTTTGAAGCGGGCAGTGCGAGAAGCTGCGCCAGCACGACCAGCATCAACCCCGCCCGCAAACACCACGCGACAGTACGAACCCAGTTGGTCATCACCAGCGCACGGTAAGCCGCTTCATCGAAACCTGTTGAAAGACGCCCGTGCTGCGGCACCTGCAGAAAGGCGGTCGAACACCAGATGACGAGCACCAGCCCAAAACCAATCCAGAAAATGAGTGGGGAGACACCGTGTGGGGGCTGCACCGCCAGCAGGAGCGCCGTGAACAACTCGACCAGCATCAGCGGCATGACCAGACAGGTGATGGCGCTGGTATGGGCGGCCTCGTAAGCGGCAAAGGCTGACGTTCCGACGCGGTTGAACAGGGGGTAATGGACGAGCTGAACAAACAGAATCACACCCGTCATCAGCAGTGTGGCGGCGATGTGGGCGAGGAGGAGTGCTTTCATGCAGTCGGGATGTGTGCTTTCTACATCAGGAGAACCGGCAGGAAGAACCAGAAGGTACTGCCTTCGTTCTCCTTGCTCATCACGTAAATGCGGGTGTTGTGGCGCTCCATAATGATGCGCACAATCGACAACCCGACGCCCGTCCCGCCATAGCGCCGCGTGGATGAAGGATCGATCTGAAAGAAGGTGTCAAAAATCCGGTCAAGATGCTCTTTCGGAATACCAATGCCGTAATCGCGCACGGTGATCTTGACGGTGCTGTCTTCCTGAGTCGCACTGACTTCCACTGGCTTTTCACTGAATTTGAGCGCGTTGTCGATCAGCAGTTGCAGGGCGGTGCTGATGGCCTGCTTATCGGCCTTCACCGGCGGCAGGTGTTCCTGCACGTGAATTTGAATACGGCTGGCGTCATCCTTGTGTTCCCACACGCGCCCCAGATTGCGGCGGGCATATTCAATCGCATCACGGACGATGACCGGGCCAGGGTTGATGTCAAGACTGCTGCCGAGCAGGGTGATGTTCTTCACCAGGGTTTCCAGCCGAGCAGTGGCGTTCACCGCATATTTAATGAGTTCCTGATCCTTCATGTCCTCTGCGATCAGCGACACGGCTGATTTGACGTGCAGCAGAGGGGTTTTCAACTCATGCGAAACGTTGCGCACAATCGCGTTTTTGAGGATTTCGACTTCGCTGGTAATGCGCTTGCGGTCTTCAGCCTCGGTTTCGAGGGTCTTGATGCGCGCCTCAAGAGCAGCGGTCTTCTGCCTGAGGGTTTCATTCTCGGTGCGCAGCCGGAGCAGCATTTCCAACTGGCAGTCGATGTAAGAGGGACGGGGGGGAAGGATGATGTCTGCCCAGTCATAAGGCAGGTCGTCGTTGAACGTTTCAGTAATCAGGACGCGCAGGGCACGAGGCGTTTCTGCCTGGAGTGTTTCGAAGAGGCGCTGCTGACCGCGCACATTGAGGGCAATCACAGCATCGGGCAGCGAACCCGGCGGTAGTTGAACGTCCTCGTCACCTGTCTGGATCATGTCCACCTGATAGCCCTGTTCACGCAGGTAGCTCAGGATGTCGTTGGCCCAGGTTGGGAGTTCACTCGTTACAAGGGCTATCGCCGCTTTACCGTTCCCGTTCACCACGTCATACGCCTTTGCTGCGCTAAGATCACCTTCCTCAGGAACATCTTATCACATCGACGTAGGGGGACAAAGTAAACGGGGGCTACGTTGTTAAACTCGAACGGACGACATCAGCCTGTGTTTGAAACTCGTAACATTACAAGGCTATTGGCAGTTCCCCAGCGTGCGGCAAAGCTGTGTCAGGTGCAGGCGATCATGCTGTGCGGTGAAATGCGCCATTTCCAGCAGCGTTGTGGGGCCAAAAATGCTGTGTCGTGCTGGCCGATTCCAATCCTCGTCTGAAAGGGTTTGCAGAAAGTCCAGCGTGGCTTGCCGTGCTTGCAGAAACTTCACTGCAACGCGCATTCCGTCATCGTCACAATCCGGCGCTTCGGGGCCTTCCGGCTGGCGTGGCTCAGCGAGGAAGGGATTATCCTGGGCTAGGATCAGTTCCAGACGGGGGCGCTGCACGGTTTGTTCACTGTCCAGCAGATGACACACAATTTGCAGCGGCGACCATTCATTCGGGTCGGGATGCTGCCCCCAGTAACTTGGCCTGATGTTGTCCAGCAAACCAAACAACGCGCCGACGTTGCCGCGAAACTGTGGCGCGATGACGAAGGGACGGAGCAGTGCGGGCAAAAGATTGTTCAACCATTCCTGATTCTGCATGTGTACCATGAAGTCCAGCAGAGTGCCGCCCTTCGCAGCGTCATCTGCGCCAATATGGAAGGTGTGAAGGCCGATGGTTGCAGCCGGTGCAATATCATTCCCGACACTGTCGCCGACCATAATCGCCTCATCTGGCTCGATGCCGACGCGAGCGAGAATCTCCGCATAGTAGGCGGGATCGGGCTTGGTAAAGTGCATGTTGTCGCTATGTGTGACAAAGGCATACTGGCTGAAATCATCGGGCAGGCCTGCCCAGTCCAACCGCTGACGAATTGCTTCGGCAGGGTAGAGCGGGTTGGTAGCGATGACACAGGCGTAATCCTGCTTTTGCAGGTATTCGATCAGCCGCAGCGCACCTTCTACCCGCTGTGTGCAGGACGCCAGCGCCGGATAGGCTTCCTGATAGAACGCAGCGAGGTCAGCCTGTAGAGCCTCCGGCAGGCGTTGGACGGCAGTCTGAACATAATCGAGCGCAACGGCGGTGTTCGTCCGCCGCATATCGCGTACACCCGTCATGACCCGCATCGTGCCAAGCAAAACCTGCGCGAAGCCCGAATAGCCCCAGGCTTTCTGAAAGTATTCCTCGGCAAGCTGTAAATAGGCCGGTGCGAAGACATGATCGGGATTGACCAGCAGCGTGTTGTCCAGATCAAGCAGGACAGCCTTAATCATCGTCGATCTCGTCCAGCGCCTTGCGGAAGACATCCAGGCCGGGTCGCTCTGCATTGCACTTGGGGCAGCCCGTGTAGGCATCCTCAATCGGGATGCGGTGGCGTTCGCAGGAGGCTTCGACCTCATTTCTGCGTCCCAAACCGAGCAGACGCGGCTTAATCGTCAGTTTCAGTTCCAGATAGGGGCTGGCGTTGGCGTTGAGAATATCGGGCACCGGGCAGCGCGAACAGTCCACAGGCCGCCAGTGCATCGAGTCGGGGTTGCCTTTCACCAGGCGGCATTCCTGCACATTGCGCCCCCGGTAAAAGTCTTCGTAGTAATGGCGGCATTCCTTGCCCGCAGGTGTACGCATTTACACATTCCTTCGCCCAATGGCGCACCTTGTTTTTCAGGATTTTCGGTCAATCCATTGTTTCGCGGCGTCCGCCAGTTTATCCAGCGAGCCGCGTTTGGTTGTGCATTCGGGCAGCGCTTCCAGGAATTGTGTCCCATAGCGCTTGCTTAGGATGCGGCTGTCAAAGATCGTAACCACGCCCCGGTCATTCTTTGTGCGAATCAGCCGCCCGAAGCCCTGGCGGAAGCGCAGCACTGCGTCCGGCAGCGCGTATTCGTTGAACGAGTCGCTGTAGCCCTCGGAGCGTGAAGCAAAGATCGGATCCGTCGGCACGGCAAAAGGCAGGCGCGTAATCACCAGTGCGCTCAGCGTATCGCCGGGAATATCGACGCCTTCCCAGAAGCTTTTCGTCCCCATCAGGACGGCTTTTTGCCCGCCCTTGAATCCGTCCAGCATGGCCTGACGGTTCGCACCTTCGCTCTGGTCATAAATAGCGATGTTGCCCAGCGCGAGTCGTGGCGCGATGGCCTGCGCGGTCTGGCGCAGTTGGGCATAGCTCGTGAACAGTACCAGCACTCGCCCGTCCAGCGCAGCGGCCAGTTCGATAATCCCACGCTCCACCGCCCGCTGATAGCCCTGACGGTCATTGGGTTCGGGGATGTCATCCGGCACATAGAGCAGGGTAGACTCGCGGTAGTTAAAGGGCGACCCGACTTCCATTGTCCGCGCATCCTCGACCTTCAAGCGCTGGCGGATGAAGTCGAAATTGTCCTGCGCCCGCAGCGTTGCGCTCGTCAGCACGACCGAGTCCTTCTGCTTCCACAGATGTTCATCCAGCAGACCACCCACACTCAGTGGTGCGGCATGGATGGATGCGCCCTCACCGCCGGATGCCATGCTCACCCAGTAAATCATGTTGGACTGGGGTTCGAGCGAGAACTGCTTCAGGGTTGTGCGCGTTTCTTCCAGGTAGCGCCCGGCGCTTTCCAGACTGTTGAGCAGGTCGTCGTAGCCGGGCAGACCCGACTCTGCCAGCCGACCCAGGGCACCTGTCAGCTTAAACATCGCGCCGCTGACAACCTCGAACAGTTCATCGACGGTGTTCCAGTCGGATTGAATCCGCACGAAACTGTTTTTGGCGCGTTCGCTCTGGTCAACCCGCACCAGCGTGACGTACTCACCCCGCGCCGCGCCCGCCTCCACCAGATAGGTTCGGACGCCCTCGAAGTAGCGCGAGATGTGCGTGTCCATAATGGCGACCGTCTCGCCAATATCGCGCACGAACGCTTCAAACCGCGCCATCACCTTGTCGGTAACATGCCCACGTAAATTATACAGTAATTCAGAGAGGAGGCCGCGTTGCGCATTGCCCAGATCGGTCAACCGCCGCGCCAGCGCTGCCCGGTCAATGTGGAAGGTGAGGCCGTTGGTGGTCGCTTCTTCCAGATGATGCGCTTCGTCCACCACGAGATAGCGATAATCCGGCAGCACATCGTTTTCTGAGAGGGCATCGGCCATCAGCAGCGCGTGATTAACGACGACAATCTGCGCGGCTTCGGCGGCCTTGCGGGCTTTATAGAACGGGCAGACGCCGCGCATCACCGTCTCACAGCGGTTGAGCGAACAGCCTTCATCCTGGGCACTGAGGCGCTGCCAGACGGTGTTTTCCACCGGGCCGCGCAGGTTGATCTCGCTGCGGTCGCCTGTCTTGCTTTCCAGCAGCCAGACAAAAATCTTCGCCAGCGTCCGCACCTCAACAGCCGTCATCGGCGGGCGACGACGGGCAGCGGCCAGACGGCGCGGGCAGAGGTAATTGGCGCGTCCCTTCATCACGACGGCGCTGACAGTCGATTTGAGCGCCTGCCGCAGTACAGGCAGGTCTTTTTGTAAAAGCTGATCCTGCAAGTGGAGCGTATAGGTGGAAACCACGACGCGCTTGTTGTTCTGCTCTGCCCACAGCATGGAGGGGATCAGATAACCGAGCGATTTCCCCGCGCCCGTTCCCGCTTCCACGACAAGATGGTCGGACGTGTTCAACGCCTCTGCCACTGCCCGCGCCATCTGTGCCTGCTGGGGGCGGGCTTCATATTCAGGCATGACCTGTGCCAGTGCACCATCCTCCGTCACGACCCGGCTGATCGCGTCGAGGTCAATCGGGCGTACATTTGCGTCCTGTTGCAGTGGCACAAGATCAGCAGGAGGCGGATCGAAGATATCCGTTTCGAGCGAAAGCTGCTGGTCGCGTGTGGAAGTTTTGCTCTCGCGCAGGGCGGCGGTGAAAACGGCGGCGGCGTCCCATTCGATATTGCGGGCGGCAGCGCTGATTTCCTGCAAGGTCGTATGCGGCAGCGCCAGCACCTTCTGCCACAGCCACCAGTACAGCAGCCCGGCGGCGCGGGCGTCATCCAGGGCGCGATGCGCGTTTTCAAGCACGATTCCAGCAGACTGTACCAGCCACGAAAGGTTATAGCGCGCTGCGCTGGGCAGCAGCACCGAGGCAAGGTCATAGGTGTCGATGCGCGTATTTCCACGCACGATGCCATAGCGCTGCTGCAAGAAGCCCATATCCAGCGAGAGATTGTGTGCGAGGACGGGTGCGTTCCCGATAAAGGCGCTCAGCTTTGGCAGCACGGTCTGGATGGTGGGCGCATTGGCGACATCGGCACTGGTGATGCCTGTGATCGAAGTAACATGCGGAGGAATGGGGTTGCCAGGATTGATGAAGGTTGAAAATTCCTCAATGACCTGCCCCTCTTTCATCCGTACCGCGCCGATTTCGATAATGTCGTCTGTGGTGGGGTTGAGGCCAGTGGTTTCTAAATCAATAGCGACGAGTTCGTCGCGCATAACAGGCTCCGATCTAGCAAAATCGTGGGTCAGCTTTTGGCATAAGGGCGGTGATTTTAAGCAATTGACATCAATATAGCAAAACGTGTGCGGGTGGGAAGTGGCAAAGCAAAATGCCCGGTTTGCAGCTATTCCAGAAACACCCATCGGGGCTTATACTTACGTTCGACGCGCCAACCTTCCCACTCAACCGCGCGTAAACCCCATGTCCAACAATCCCATCCTCGGCCTTTGTACGCTCGAATTTTATCTGCCCGGTATGACTTCGCTCAAAGACAAGCGCAGCGTCATCAAGTCGATGCTGGCGCGGCTGAGAAACACCTTCAACGTGTCTGCCGCTGAGGTCGGGTTTCTCGATCAGTGGCAGTCCGCCGGAATCGCGGTCACAACCGTGAGCAATTCCAGCCAGCACGTTAACGAAGTGCTGCACAACGTCATCAACTGGATTGAGGCCAATTTCCCGGACGCACTGCTGGTCAAGCAGGAAATCGAGATTCTTTGAGCAAGCCTTAAACCGCCGTCCTCGTCAGCCAAAGGGACAATGGGGTATACTCGTTCCCGTTCTTACTTAGAGCTATTTTGGAGGCATTCCATTGAACCTTCATGAATATCAGTCCAAAACGCGCTTTGCAGAGTTCGGCATTCCCACGCCGAAGGGCAAAGTCGCGTCTACACCCGACGAGGTGTTCGCCATCGCGCAGGAGCTAGGCGGGCCGGTCGTCGTCAAGTCGCAGGTATTGGCGGGTGGTCGCGGCAAGGCGGGCGGCATTAAGCTGGCGAAGACGCCGGAAGAAGCGCGTGATCTCGCCGCTGGCATCCTCAACGAACTCAGGATTAAGGGGCTGGTGGTGCGAAAGGTGCTGGTTGACCCCGCCACCCCACCGCAAAGCGAAATTTACCTGGGCATCACCAATGACCGCACGACGGGAAAGCCGCTGCTGATGGCGTCGTCGGAAGGCGGCGTGGAAATCGAAGAAGTCAACCGCACCAATCCACAGGCGATCATCCGCGAACACATCGACCCGGCGCTCGGCCTGCATGATTTCCAGACCAAAAACGTCGCCAGCGCCATCAATCTGCCGCGCGAACACTGGGACGCCTTCTCCAAAATCGCGCTGAACCTGTGGCGCTGCTATGTCGCCAACGATGCGACCCTGGCGGAGATCAACCCGCTGGCCGTCATCGAAGGCAATCAACTGCTGGCGCTGGACGGCAAGATGATCATCGACGACAACGCGCTCTATCGTCACCCCGATCTGGCCGCGATGCGCGATGTCGAAGCTGAACCCACATCTGAACGCATGGCGCGGGAGGCCGGAATCAGCTACGTTCAGTTGAACGGGCAGATCGGCTGCATGGTCAACGGTGCGGGTCTGGCGATGACCACGATGGACATGATTAAGCTCTACGGCGGGGATGAATACGGCCCGGCCAACTTCCTGGATGTGGGCGGCGGCGCACAGGCTGAAAAGGTGGCGACCGCGCTGCGCATCATCCTCTCGGAACCAAATGTGAAATCCATCCTCATCAACATTTTCGGCGGAATCACACGCGGTGATGAAGTGGCGCGGGGCATGATCCAGGCCTACAACGAGGTCAAGCCGCAGGTGCCGATTGTCATCCGCCTGCAGGGGACGAACGCCAAAGAAGGGCGCGAAATCATCGACACCGCCAGTATCCCGAATCTTTTTGGAGCCGCCACGCTGACGGAAGCCGCCCAGAAGGCTGTTGCCGCCGCCAAAGGAGAATTGAAGTAAGATGGCTATCCTCGCAGACAAGAATACGCGCATCGTCGTCCAGGGCATCACCGGGCGCGAAGGGCGCTTTCATACGCGGCAGATGATCGACTACGGCACGGCGGTGGTGGGCGGTGTTCGCCCCGGCAAGGGCGGTGAATGGGTCGAGGGTGTCCCGGTATTCGATACAGTCAAGGCCGCCAGAGAAGCGACGGGCGCGAACGCCAGCGTGATTTATGTCCCTGGCCCCGGCGCGGCGGATGCGATCTTTGAAGCGGCGGACGCGGGCATTGAACTGATCGTATGCATCAGTGACCCGGTTCCTGTGATGGACATTCTGCGCGTCTATAACTATCTCAAAGGCACCAAAAGCCGACTGATCGGCCCCAACTGCCCTGGTCTGCTCACGCCCGGTCAGGCGAAGGTGGGCATTATCCCCGGTTATGTGGCGACGCCCGGCAATGTCGGCATTGTCTCCAAGAGCGGGACTTTGACCTATGAAGTCATCAATGCGCTGACCGAAGCGGGTATGGGGCAATCGACCTGCGTCGGTATCGGCGGTGATCCGATTGTCGGGACGACGATGGTCGAAGTGCTGGAAATGTTCGAGAACGACCCGGAGACGGAAAAAGTCGCCATTCTGGGTGAAATCGGCGGGCGGGCGGAGGTGGACGCAGCCGAGTTCATCAGGAAGCACATGACCAAGCCTGTCGCGGCCTTTATCGCGGGCAAGAGCGCGCCGCCGGGGACTCGCATGGGTCACGCCGGGGCGATTGTCGAAGGCGGGGAAGGCACGGCTGAGGAAAAGATCGCCGCGCTGCAAGAGGCAGGTGTGCGCGTGGCGGCCAACCCCGAAGAAATCCCTGGTCTGTTGAAGTAACATCGAGGTGTTTTTAGGGTAACGTATGCCTTAAAGACATTAGGCTAAGTTGTTGTCCCCGCCAGATGCTTAAGCATCCGGCTGCCAAACTGCCAAGCGCACTAAAGGCGCTGAATGATGAACTCTTTTAGGCTTTACAGCCCCTTGAGTGGGCTTGGCTTTTCGGTAGCCGTTGGCTTTAGCCAATGGCGCAAAACTGTATAAGACCCAACTTCACGTGAGTGAAATATGCCTCGCCCCTACAGGAAAACTTACACCCGTTCTACCGCCGCGAGCGAAATCCACCCTGTGCGTCCGTCCGGCAGGAGAAATCTTGCCCAGCCACTTCGCTCGTCCAGCAGGCGCATTTCGGCGGCGGTGTACACTTCATACAGCGGCAGGTAATCCTCACCCGGTCCGCTCATGACCTGAGCCGAAAGCGCGGTCACAATTGCGGGGGGACGTTGATAGGTGACATACGAACGAACCAGCAGCAGGGCGACACAAATCAGCAGCACAACCCCCATCCCCGCAACCAGGATTCGCAGTCGCCCGCGCCATCTCGTGTTCAGAACCGACTGCGCGACTAGCCCAAACCACAGCGTCCACAGCCCGAACGTGATCCATGCCAGTTCTTCCAGCGTAAGCAGATCGTTCGTGAGCGTCCCCAGGCTGTCGATGAGTTCGGCTTCGCCGTTGAGACGATCTATTCGTTCTTCCAGGACAAAGCGAAGGTTGATTTCCAGGGGACGGTAGCGCGGGTCGAGCACTTGTGCCCTGCGAAGATAGAGCAGCGCCCAGCCGAGTTCGCCCATTTGATAGTAGCTGCTGCCGAGGTTCTGATAGAGCGCGGCGGATTGAAAGCCACTGTCGATCAGCGATTGATACAACGGCGCGGCAGTCACATAATCCCCCTGCTGATATGCCGCTTCCGCCTGCAAAAGCGTGTCCTGCGGTGTTTGCGCCCATCCCATTACGCCAAGCATCAGGCACACGACAATGATCCCGACCATACCCACGTTACGCATCCCGCCAGACCTCATCGAGTTGTTGAAGGGCGGCGCGGGTTTGAGTTAGCAGGTCGGCTGCATCCGCGTCTACCCCTGCTGGCGCATAGCGGCGTGCCTGGGCGGTTTCATAGCACCCTTTAAGCTGATTGAAGGCGTTTGACCATGCCGCGCTGTAGTTGTTGGGTTCAAACGCCTCCGGTTCATCAACCGCTAGAGCGCCATTTCGGTCAGCCAGATAACGGGTGATGGTTTCAGCGATCAGCCCATGCTGCTGCTGGGGGTCGCGTTCGCTGCTGGCGCGATCAAGCTGACGCAGCGCACGACTTAAAGCCTGCGTCTGGCGCTGGTGCTGTCTGCGTTGTGCCTGCGCTGTTCGCCCGCGCACATAGGCGAAACTCATGAAGACGACCAGCGGTGGCAAAAACCATAGCAGCCAGAACCCTGCGCTCGGCTCGGCAGTTTGCGTTTCCAGTGCATCAATCGCGCGCAGGGGCAGCACGGCGCGTTGTGGCGATTCAGGCCGGGCGTTTGCATCCGCAGCGGGAAAGACCTCAATCGTAAAGGCTTCTCCGGTGAGTGTCTGGTACGTCTCGCTCTGTGGGTCGAAATAAGCAAACGATAAAGGTGGCAGTGTTTGCGTCCCGGTCACGTCCGGCACCAGCAGCCATTCATAGCGCTTTTCCAGCAGGCGCAACCCACCGACATCGCTGGCACGGGTGGTGGCCGGGCTGGCATAAACGCGCCAACCGGACGGAACGGGCGGGGGCGGCTGCACCAGTTGATCTAAATTGCCCGCACTCGTGATTTGCAGCCGATAGCGTACAGGCTGCCCTTGCGTGACGACCTGCCGATCAACGCTGGTTTCGATGCTGAACTGCCCGACCGCGCCGGAAAAGGCCTCCGGTGCATCGGGCGGCAGTGGGCGCACGTCCACCGTCACAGGCTGGCTTTCCAGCCGTTCGCCTGCGCTGAACACGGTTTCAGGGATTTCAAGGATGGCGGCGTCAATCGTGAGCGCACCCGAACGCAAGGGATACAACTCGGTCTGAACCTCCAGCACATTGTACTGACGGTTGTTGATCGTCTCGATGCGCGGCGCGGATTGCGAAGTCGAACCGAGCCAGAAGCCTTCAAAGTTTGGGCTGATGGGGGAAACTTCCTCCGGGAGGATGTAGGCATAGAAGCGCAGGCTGTACACGAGGCGTTCGCCCACGTATGGCGACGACTCGCTCACGGATGCTTCCAGATAGGTATCCCGTCCGGGTGGGAAGCGCGGCGTTGGTTCGGGCGTTGCTTCCTGTGCAGCAGCGGGCAGCACCAACCACACAAACGCCAGTACAATCAGCAGTCTCACCAGTCCTTCTCCGAGGGTTCGCCTGTGTCGGCGGCCTGCTGCAAAAACTCGCGCAGGGTTTGCTGATCCTGCTGCACCGCGTCCAGCAGGCGTTCGGCCTGTTCGACGGTCATCCGTCCCTGAGTCTGTGGAATGGGAGTAAGCGCTGCAATTCCGTCTTCGCCCGTGCTGCCATCAATCGGGTCAGCCGTCAGATCGGGCGTACCTTCAGCGGGCGGCGGGGTGGGCGTGGGGCCATCGAAGCCGCCGGGTTGATTGGTCGGCGTGACGGTCGGGTCGGTGTCATCGGGTTCCGGCTCGGTCTGCTGCTCAATGGCTGTCGGCGTCACGCGGTTCAGATAGAGCAGCGAGAGTTCGAGGTTGTAACGGGCATCCGCATCGTCAGGGTTTATCAGAAGTGCCCGTCGATAGGCTTCGTAGGCACGGCCATAATCGGCCTGACCGAAATAGACATTTCCCAGGTTGTAATAGGCCTGCGCTGTCAGTGACTCATGCCCGGCGCGGATGGCCTGTTCCAGCGCGGCTTCCGCCTGTTCCACTGACCCCGTGCCAAGATAGGCACGAGCAGCGTTGTAATAGGCTTCTGGTTGGTCAGGCGCGGCGACCTGTGCAGCCTGATAAGCATCCAGCGCGGCTTCATAGCGTTCACCTTGCAGCGCGGCGTTCCCCGTGTTGTTGCGCTCTGCCACGTCCACGCCGCAGCTTACGAGGGTCAGCAGCAGGGCGAAGCTGAGTACGTCGAAACTGATCTTTCTGCCGCGTGTCTCCGGCAGGAAAATATCGACCGTGAGCAGCAGCAGGGCGGCTGCCGCGAAAATGCCGAAGCGCTCAACCCGGCGGGTGATGCGCTGGTTTTGCAGCGTACCGCGTTCAGTGCTGTCGATGGCGTTCAGCACGTCCACGACTTCGATTCCGCCTTCGCTGGCGCGGCGGTAAATCCCCCCGGCCGCCTCGGCCATCTGCTGCAAAATCGGTTCTTCCAGCCGGGTCAGAATCAGGTTGCCGGCGCGGTCAGCTTTGAAATCGATTACGCTGCCCGTTTCATCCCGCAGCGGAATCGGTGCGCCTTCCTCGCTGCCATAACCGATGATGTGCAGCGTGATTCCCAGTTCGCTGGCGGCCTGCGCCGCTGCCAGTGGATCGCCTTCATGATCTTCACCATCGCTCAGAAGCACGATGATTTTAGGGGCGGTCGAGCGCGGATCAAAGGTGTCCATCGCCAGCCGCAGCGCTTCCTCGCTGGCGGTTCCCTGCCGCGTGGTCGAATTGGTGCTGACGGCGTCCAGAAATGTCACTGCCGCCGTTGTATCAACCGTCAGCGGGAACTGCACAAAGGCGCTGCCGGCGAACAGAATCAGCCCGACTTCATCTTCGGCGGCGGCTTCAAACAGGCGGCGAGCATCAAACTTCGCGCGCTCGATTCGGCTGGGCTGTACATCTTCTGCGTCCATGCTGGCGCTGACGTCCATCACGATTAGCAGCGAAATGCCCTGTGCCTGCACCGCTTCGGTTTCGATGCCCCATCGCGGCTGTGCCAGCGCGACAATGACGGCGGCAACCGTGCCCAGCCAGCAGGCCGATTTCAACCAGCGCCGCTGTGATGAGATTGTTACGGCGAGTTCAGCGACCAGTGCTTGATCGCCGATGCGGCGCAGATTCGTTTCCCGCGCCCAGGTACGCCACGCGAAAAACAGCATCCATAACGGAAGCAGCAGCAGTAACCAGAGGACGGCGGGGTTAGCAAACATCAGCGCGGCATTCAGGGGAGTGTCTGGAACACGGTGCGACGCAAAAAACGTTCATAGAGCAGCAGCATGAAGGCAGGCAGCAGGAGCCAGGCCGCCTGATCGTTCCAGCGTACCAGGATGCGCCGTTCGACCGGAGAGCGTTCGAGCGTGTTGATTTCGGCATAAACCGCCTCCAGACTGGCGCGATCTTCCGCCCGGAAGTAACGCCCGTTCCCCGCTTCAGCGATGGCTTGCAGGGCGGTTTCGTCAAGCTGGCTTTCAAAGGTGACGAGGTTGCCGTTCTCGTCGGGAATCTCGACCAGTCCCGTTCGACCAATCCCGACCGTATAAACGCGCATATTCAGGACAGCGGCGGCGGTCGCGGCTTCGAGCGGGTCTAGCCCTGCGTTGTTGTCGCCGTCCGTCAGCAGAATAATCAGCTTGCTTGGTGTGCTGCTTTCACGCAGCATATTGGCCGCTGATGCGATTCCCAGTCCAACCGCCGTCCCGTCAAGCAGTGCCGTTGACCCGTCCGTCGTCTGTACATCAGCCACAAGCTGCACTTCATTCAGCAGTTGGCGCAGCACGTCATAGTCCAGCGTGAGCGGCGCCTGATGATAGGAATTGCGGGCGAAGACGACGAGGCCGATACGGTCGAATTGCCGCCCGGTGATGAAGTCGCCAATGACGGCTTTGGCGGTTTCCAGCCGATTCTGGGGCGCGAAGTCCAGGGCGGCCATGCTGTTGGAGATGTCCAGCACCAGCACAATATCCAGCCCACTCCCGCGCACAATCTCCTGTGCCTGCCCGCTCTGGGGTCGGGCGAGGGCGATGACCAGCAGCATCCACGCGCCCCAGCGCAGTCCATCGGGCAGCCAGCGCAGCCGTGTACGCCATCCGGCGGGAAGCCCACGCATCAGCCGCACGTCCGAGTAGCGCAGGGCGGCAGTCGTCCGCGGACGAAAACGACGCAAGCGCGGCTGATAGTAGATGACGAAGGGAATCAGCAGTGCCAGAAGCAGCAGCGGATAGGCAAACCGGAATTCCATCGTCAGGCTGCGCTTTCCTGGCTCAAACGCTGTTGTGTGGCGGGTTCGAGGCTTTCAAGCCACTGCTGGGCGGCGTTGATGACGCGACCGGCGGCGGTACGCTGTGGGCGCAGATTAGCAAATTTGACGAGATCGGTCTGATCGAGCAGGGCGGCCAGTTGGTTCAGGCTGGCCTCGTTCAACACTCGTTGTGTTCGCAGCGCGTTTATGACTTCGGGCGTCGTCCATTCACGGGTGGTGAGGTCAAACCGGGCGGCGAGGACATCACGCAGAATATCGGCGACTTCGGCAAAGACGACCGAGGGCGGATGTCCTTCAGCCGCAAGGGCTGTCAACCCCTGCTGTGCAATCTCAATGGGGGAAAATCCGGCTGGCACGAATGCGCGGCGTGTCTGCCATTGTTGCCAGCGCTGCCAGCCTGCATAGCCAAAGACAAGCATCCCGCCGCCGAGCGCCAGAAACGCCCACAGCGGCAGGTAGAAAAAACCGATCTGCGGTTTGAAATCGCGCAGGGTGGTGTCACCGGGGATGAGGATGCTTTCGACATTCAGGGTAAAGGGGCGAACGGCTAAACGGTAGATCGTTGAGTCGCCCATGACGCGATAGCCGAAGAACAGATTGGGCGTAACGTGCTCTCCAGGACGCCACGCCCGAACGATCATCCGCTGCCGCTGCACACGGCGGTCATCCACCAGCACTTCGCTTTCCGTCGGCTGCATGTCGTGAATGCTCAGTGCTTCCCAGCTTTCCGGGATGTAGGGCCATTCGACCAGGGTCACATCCGGCGGGGTTTCGATTTGCAGAATCAGCGTGACTGGTTCGCCCACCAGCGGCGATAAGTCCTGCACGATGAACGATGCACTGATCGCATCCGCAAGGGGTGCAGGCTGCGCCTCTGCGGGCACGGTTGCTTCGGGCGTTTCCTGTGCGACGGTGGGCATCGTGAACAGAAAGAGGGCTGAGGCCATACCCGCGAAAACCAACAGACGTTTCATCGGCTCAGCTGACGTTCCCGCCGACGGAAAAAGGCCGTGAGTGCCTTCACATAATCATCATCGACGGACAGATCAATCCGGTCAGCGCGGGCTTTGGCGAGCACACTATCGCGCAACTGCTGAAAGCGCACGGTCTGCCGGGCAAAGCGCTGCTGCCAGGCCTGCGAACTGGTATCCACCCAGTGTTCCGCGCCTGTCTCCGCATCCTTCAGGCCGACCAGTCCAACGGAAGGCCAGGCCTTTTCGCGTGGGTCGCTCAGCACAATGGCGATCACATCGTGCCTGCGACCCAGCACCAGCAGTTCACGGGCATATTCCTGCGGCGCGGCCAGAAAATCGGACATCAGGAAGATGATCGCACGCTGCTTGAGCAGTCGATTGAGCGACTGCAATGCCGCAGGCAGGTTGGTTGTGCTCCTGGCAGGGTGTGCTGCCAGTAGTTCGCCGATCACGCGCAGCACGTGATTGCGCCCTTTGCGCGGCGGGATAAAGCGCTCGACCTGATCGCTGAAAACCATCACGCCCACCTTGTCGTTGTTACGGGCGGCGGCTAGCGCCAGCACCGCCCCCACTTCGGCGGCCAGATCGCACTTGTGCTGCTTCACCGTCCCGAACAGGCACGATGCGCTGCTGTCCAGCACCAGCACGACGGTCAGCTCGCGTTCCTCCGCATAATT
Source organism: bacterium (assembly GCA_033762735.1). Classification (GTDB taxonomy): domain Bacteria; phylum Chloroflexota; class Anaerolineae; order Aggregatilineales; family Phototrophicaceae; genus JANRLJ01. The sequence continues at coordinate 21,728 of JANRLJ010000197.1, forward strand.
CTTGACATAGGCTTCGTCGTTTCGTGCAGTCACGTTCCAGTCAATATCGCGCACCGAGTCACCCGGTTGATAGGGGCGGACGCTCTCAAAGGCCAGACCGCGCCCTTTGAAAACCGAGTGATACGCGCCTGCGAATGACGCATCCACCAGCTTGCGGGTGCGCAGTTCAATCTGCCGGATGCGCTGCATCGTCTCTGGCGATACGAGCGAAGGTGACATCAAGGCACCTCGACCCGGTTGAGAATCTGCTGGACGATCTGTGCCGAGGTGATTTCCTCCGCTTCTGCTTCAAACGTGACCACCACGCGATGCCGCAGCACATCCAGCGCGACCTGTTTTACATCATCGGGGGTCACATAACCCCGTCCCCGCAGAAAGGCATGGGCACGGGCGGCCTTGACCATAAACAGTGTGGCGCGTGGGGATGCGCCGACCGCAATCAGCGGGCGAATATTTTTGAAGCCGTTGGAGGCAGGTTCGCGGGTGGCGAATACGATGTCCAGCACGTAGTCCTTGATGCGGTCATCGACATAGACGGCGTTTACCGCCTGTCGCGCCCGGCGAATGTCTTCTGCGCCAACAACGGGGCGTGGGGCTTCGGGCGTCTGTGCGGCCATCAGGTCGATGATCTGTCGTTCTTCTGCGCGGCTGGGATAGCTGACGACCACCTTGAGCATAAAGCGGTCAAGCTGCGCTTCGGGCAGAGGATAGGTGCCTTCCTGCTCGATTGGATTCTGGGTCGCCAGAACCATAAACGGGTCATCCAGCGGGTGAGTCTGATCGCCAAAGGTGACCTGTCGTTCTTCCATCGCTTCCAGCAGGGCGGACTGCACTTTGGCAGGGGCGCGGTTGATTTCGTCGGCGAGGATGATGTTGTTGAAGATCGGCCCCGGACGCGGCGTGAACTCGCCGGTGCGTGGATTGTAAATCTGCGTCCCGATTAAGTCTGCCGGGAGCAGGTCGGGCGTGAACTGGATGCGCTGGAAGCGGGCGTTGATGGTGGCGGCCAGGGTGCGCACGGCCAGTGTCTTCGCCAGACCGGGTAATCCTTCAATGAGCACATGCCCATTGGTCAGCAGCGCGATCAGCAGGCGGTTGATGAGCGCTTCCTGCCCGACGATCACGCGGCTGGTTTCCGCTACGATTTCACGCACGAAGGCCGACTCGCGCTGGATGCGTTCGTTCAACTGCTGGAGCGAACTCATGGACATGACCCCTGGCGCGATTCTGCTTCGCCTTCGGGGAAGACGTAAACCCAATCGGCGTCGGCGTTCTCGCGTTCGTAAATGTCATAATAGCGGGCGGGTTCGCCGCTGCCCGCCCACATCAGATAGCGCACATTGGTTTCAATGCAGAGGGTGTTTTCGTCCCGATCAAGCGACGAGGTCGTAAAGCCTAAGCCCGACTGCTGTGTCCCATCATCCGCGACGTTGGAGATCAACTGGACGCGAAACAGCGGATGCTCGTGTTTATCCGGTACGTTCCCACTGTGCGAGATGGTAATTTGCCCCTGCTGCGCCAGTATGAACATGGTCAGCGGCAGAAACAGGATGATAAACCAGACGACCAGCAGCACCCCACAGCCGATGCGTGACAGCGGACTGCGCTTCTTCTGGCGGAAAATATATTCAATTTCGACATTTTCGGTCGTCGGGGTTGTCCCCGCGCCCTTCGGTTGTCCCTGCTCAGCCACCCATTACTCCCCGGCAAAACGCATCTGAATAACATCCTGTGAATCATAGCTGACGTGGACGAACAACGGTGCATCTCCTGGCTGCATCGCCAGCACACGCGGCAGAATCAACGGCAGGTCTTCGACCATCTCCAGCGTACCGAGCGCGTCGCGCCCAATCCAGTGCAGCGTACCTTCTTCTTCCCGCGCGACCGTTTCTCGCGAGTCACTGATGCCCGTAAACACGAACAGCACAATCCCGGTCGTCTCGCCCGCGTCGATATTATACACGGCGCACAGAGTCAGCGTGTGGACATCCAGCCCGGTTTCTTCTTTGATTTCCCGCCTGGCGCTGGTGAGGGGATCTTCGTCGCGCTCGATGTGACCTCCCACGCCATTATACAGATTCGGGAAGACGCGGCGGTGTGGTGCGCGTTTCATCAGCAGGATGTCATCCCCGTTCAGCACGAAACATAGTGTGCGCGGGATCACCAGCCAGCGATTCTGTGTAGCATCCGCGCCCTGTCCTTTTGCGCCCAAACCGCCCTCGTTTTTTCTGATCTTCGTGGTCGAATGACCCGTTTAACTCTAGCGCTGTTGCAATTGTCGCACAAGCGGCTTCGTGCTACTCTAATCGGACGCGCCTTCACCACAGAAGGCCCCTTCACTAAAGCAGGATGGAAGGAAAAATGCTCCAGCCGCCACATCTCCAGCCAAGGACGAACGCACCTGCGCCCGATTTACGCATTGTCCCCGTCGACTCCCTGCTCCCTCACGAAACCCACGACGACCAGCGTTCGCTGCCCCTGATTGAAAATCTGCGTCAGGCGGAGGTGATGATTAACCCGCCGGTTGTCGCCCCCCTTGAAGACACGCACGGCGAAGAACAGTTCGTCATCCTGGACGGGGCGAACCGCTGTCATACGTTCCGCCATCTGGATTATCCGCATATTCTGGTGCAGGTGGTGGCCTATGACAGCGGCTATGTGGAACTGGATACCTGGCGGCATGTCGTCAGCCGTTGGAATAAAACTGCGCTGCTGGACGCGCTGCATCAACTGAACGGGGTCGAAATTCACGCCGGGGCAGAGGGACATGCCGTTGCGCATTTTGTCCTGCCCGATCAGCAGATCATCGCGCTAGGTGCGCCGCTGGAGATTACCCATGAGCGGAACACACTCCTGCGAGATGTGGTGGGTATTTATCAGCAGAACGCGGTGCTGAACCGGACAGCGATGCAGGAGCCGGACGAAATCTGGCCGCTTTACCCCGAAGCCGTCGCGCTGGTGATTTTCCCCCATTATGAGCCAAGCGATATTCTGGCCGCCGCTCGTCATCATGCCTATCTGCCGCCGGGGGTCAGCCGCCATATCATTCACGGACGGGCGCTGCGCGTGAATTATCCAATGGCGCTCCTGCGTGAACAGGAAACCTCACTGGAAAGCAAAAACGCCGCACTGCAAGGCTGGATTCAGGACAAAATCGCACGGCGGCAGGTGCGCTACTATGCCGAAGCCACGTATCAGTTTGACGAGTAGGAGCCGGGGATGAGCCATTCAATAGAAAGCGCACTGGCGGCGGCGACGCTCTACAGCGATGATAAGGAGTATGTGCTGGTGAAACTTCACGCCCGTGCGGTGACGGCGGCGGCGGGGGTGCTGGCTGAAATCGCGGAGCCGTTCGGGGCGTTAATCGTGGATAAGGACGAGGTCAGCCTGATCGTGGAGCGAAACGGTTTTGAGGAATTTGCTAAACGGCTGCCCGATCACACGCTCAGTGACAAGACCTACCGCCTGCTGACGCTGGATGTTGAGCTTGGGCTGGAACTGGTCGGTTTTATGGCGCGGGTGAGTGCTGCGCTGGCTGCGGCGGGTGTCAATATTTTTCCGTATGCTGCCTACAGCCGCGATCACCTGCTGGTTTCTAGCCATCAGTATGAAACCGCACGGCAAACGCTTGAACAATTAAAATCTTCCGTCTCGTCCTGAGCATCAAGGGATATAATCGCATCTATGGAAATTCATTTGTTTGACAACGGCGACCGGGTGCCGCAGCCGCGCACGAATGTAAAAATCGAAGACCTGAATGTTGTTCCGTATCCGGATCGGTTTCGGGTATTCGTCGAGGTGAAGGTAACGCCGTTTCAGGAGCGGCCCAATCTGCTGCTGGTGGCGCACGACGAAGACGACCGAATCGTGGGCGAACTGAACGTGATCGAGACGATGCACGCCAACATGGAATTCACGCTGCATATCCGCAATCGCAAAGAACCAGCGGGGACATACACGCTGACGGTGGAGTTGTTTTACGACACACGCAATCCGCCGCAGGATCGCCGCATTGAAGCCTTTGCTATCCCGGAAGCGGATGCACCCGCTACGACGCAGGAAGACGAATGACGCTCTGGCTGACCGATGCGCAGGTGCAGCAGCTTATCGACCATGCCCGCGCCGACGCACCCAACGAAGCCTGTGGGCTGATTGCCGGGAAGGGGATGCGGGCTGTCCGCATCATCCCGTTGGAGAATGTTGCTGAGACTCCGCAGACGAACTATGTTGCCAATCCCCGGCAGCTTGTCCAGCAGATACACGAAATCGAAGCCGCTGGGTTGTCATTGATTGCGGTCTATCACTCGCACCCGCGCCACGCCGCGATCCCTTCGGAAACCGACATCCGGCAGGCTACTTACGGGGCGACTCCGTACCTGATTGTAGGGCTGCAAGGTGACACACCGACACTCGCCGCCTGGACGATTCAGCATGGGCGCGTGACCCCGGTGTATCTGCACATCGGCCTGAATGAACCGGATACGACGACGCAGGACACGCCCCTGTCGCAGGCGCAGCAGGCGGCCATCCTTATCAGTACCGCGCTGGCGTTCGCGCTGCTGATTCTGTTTTCACTGGCGCTGCTGCCGCCCGCGCCCTCCATTCCGTAGGAGTCATATCTTGCTCGCCATCAAACTCATCATCGCTGTGGTTTTAGGGTTGATCGCCGGGGGTGTGATTAATGCGCTCTCCGATGATCTCCCCCTGCGTCGGACTCCACGCCTGCCGCGCTACGTCCCGGACTCGAAAAAACGCGCCGCGCACAGCCGGGACGAGGCCGAACGCGCCACCACGCAGCTGGACGATGAACCCCGTCCGTTCATCGCGTGGCTGGGGCTGACGGCATTCCTGTTCGGTAAGCGTACTTCGCCGGATGGGGTTCGTTTGAACTGGCGCTATCCGCTGACCGAACTTTTGACTGTTGCGCTGATGGTGATTACGGTGCTGGCGACGCAGGACAACCCGGAAGTGACCAACCTGCAACTGGCCTTCTGGCTGGGTTACATGGCACTGTTTGTGCTGATTACGGTCATTGATGTTGAGCATAAGCTGATCCTGTTCGTGGTGATTATCCCGTCGTGGGGATTTGCGCTGCTGGAAGCCATCCTCACGCCGGAAATGGCACCGCCCTCGGTGCGGGACGCGCTGATCGGCGGGGTGGCTGGTTTTGTGGTGTTCTTCATCCTGTACAACGGCGGCTTTCTGTTCACCTACGTCATGGGGATACTGCGTGGGCAGAAGATCAACGAGGTCGCCTTCGGTTATGGGGATGTGATGATGGCGACCTTCAGCGGCCTGATTCTCGGCTGGCAGGCGCTGATTTTCGCCATGTTCATTACCGTGTTTCTGGGGGCATTCGGGGCGCTGCTTTTTCTACTGTCGCGGGCGCTTTCCGGCTCACGCTACAGCGCCTTTACTGCGCTGCCCTACGGCCCCTACATCGTCGCTGGAACATGGCTGATGCTGCTGTTCAGCGACGAGGTAGGGCGGTTGCTGGGGGGCTGAAAAACCCCTACTCGCTCCTGTTTGCCCGCTCGATGATGCCGCCGCCGAGGCAGATATCACCCTCGTACACGACTGCGCCCTGACCCGGTGTAATATCGCGCAGGGGTTCATCAAACGTGACGGCCATTCGCTTGTCAGGCAGCGGTTCGATCCAGGCGGGAACAGCCTTTGCCTTATAGCGGATTTTTACCTCCGCACGGAACGGCTCGACGGGTGTTTCTCCACTGACCCAGTTCATACGCTTGGCGGTAAGCCTGTCGCCGCCTAAATCCGTTTTTGTCCCCACGACCAGGGCGTTGCGATAGGGGTTGGTGGCGATCACATACAGCGGTTCGGGATGCGTTACGCCCAGCCCTTTGCGCTGCCCGATGGTGTAATTGGCGAGTCCGCTGTGTTCGCCGATAACCTCGCCCGTCTTCAGCACAATCGGCCCCGGCTGCATAATCTCCGGCGCATAGACCGTCAGAAAACGCCGATAGTCGCCATCACCCAGAAAGCATAAATCCTGGCTGTCCTGCTTGCTGGCCGTTGGCAGCCCGAATTTCTCCGCGATCTTGCGCACATCCGCCTTCGGGAATTCGCCAACCGGGAACAGTGTGTGGCTGAGCTGCTCCTGCCCCATCACGCTCAGCACGTAGCTCTGATCCTTGCTTTTGTCCACGCCGCGCCGCAGCCGGAATTTTCCGCCCTCGCCCCGGTCAATCCGCGCATAATGTCCGGTCGCCAGATAATCCGCATCCAGCGCCAGCGCGTTATTCAACAGCCAGTCAAAACGGATGTGGCGGTTGCACTCCATACACGGATTCGGCGTGACCGCTTCCCGATGCTGGTCGATGAAAAACTCGACGATCTTGCTGCGGAAGACTTCTTTGGTATCCAGTACATAAAAGGGGATGCCGAGCTTATCCGCGATGCGCCGTGCGTCGTGCATCTGGTCCGGCGTGCAGCAGCGGTTGTGTGCGCCGCCTGCGACGGTTTCCTCTGACCACAGCCGCATCATCATGCCGACAACGTCATAGCCCTGTTCAACCAGAAGGGCAGCGGCAACGGAGCTGTCCACGCCGCCGCTCATGGCAACCACCACCCGAATATCTGCGTTTGTCACAGTTCCAACTCTACACACTCAACTTCGTTAACTTCTCAACTGCGTCGGCGACGGCGTCTATCGCATAGGCGACATCGTCCTCGGTGGTCTGCTTGCCGACGGACAGGCGCAGACTGCCAATTGCTTGCTCGCGCGTATAGCCCATCGCCAGCAATACACCAGACGGCTCAGGATTGCCCGTCTTACACGCCGATCCACCGCTGGCCGCTACGCCTTTCATATCCAGGTGCATCAGCAGGCGGCTGCTGTCCACGCCCTCAAAGATAAAGCTGGCATGGGAGGGGAGCCGATGCTCCGGGTGCCCGGTCAGTTGTGCCTGTGGCAGCCGCGTCTGTGACAGCCGCGCCTGAATGCCCTCAATCAGCAGATCGCGCATCCGGCGATAGTGCGCGAGGCTGGTGTCCTGTTCCTCATAGGCCAGTTGCAGCGCCTTCGCCATTCCAACGATAAAGGCGGTGTTGTGCGTACCAGCACGGCGGCCAGCTTCATGACTGCCCCCGGTCTGGCTTGGCGCAAGCTCGATTCCATCACGCAGATAGAGCGCACCGACACCCTTCGGCCCGTAGAACTTGTGCGCCGAGATGCTCATCATGTCTACACCAAGCGTCTGCACATCCAGCGTCAACTGCCCGGCGGCCTGCACCGCGTCTGTGTGCAGCAGCGCACCGCGTTCATGCGCCATCGCCGTCAGTTGGGGCAGGGGGGCAATCGTGCCGACCTCGTTATTGGCGTAGATCACGCTGGCAACCGTCGTCCCCGGTCTACAGGCGTTGGCGAAGTCTTCGACGTCGATCATGGCGTACTGGTCAACGGACAGCACTGTGCGCTCAAATCCCATCATCGCAGCCATCTGTTCGACCGTCCTGCCGACGGCGTGATGCTCCACCGGAGTTGTGATGAGATGGTTGCCTTTGCCCTGCTGTTTAAGCGCCCAGGCCGCGCCGCGAATGGCGAGGTTGTCGCTCTCGGAGCCGCCGCTGGTGAAGATGATCTCGGAAGGGTTGCAGTTGAAAATCCGTGCCAGCGTTTCCCGCGCATCTTCGATGGCCTGTTCCGCTTTTCGCCCGAAGCTGTGTGCCGAGGACGAATTGCCATACACCTCGGTAAAGTAGGGCAGCATCGCCTCCACCACACGCGGGTCGGTCGGGGTGCTGGCGGAATGATCGAGGTAGACAGAACGCTGCTTTTTCACAAGACACCTTCTCTCATCACACACTTGTGCAGTTTGTTCAATTTTAAAACAGCTTAACAGCCGCGTCAGCCTGCAACTTGATGCAAGCCGCGCGGGGAACGATTATAATTGCATACCGCGAGGCACTTATCAGAACCACTGCATCACACGAAGACCGACCCATCAGCGGGAAAAGGAGCGAAAACGATGCCAATTATCGAGAGCATTCACGGGCGTGAAGTGCTGGACTCGCGCGGAAATCCAACCGTCGAGGTTGAAGTTTATCTGACCGACGGCGCTTCTGGTCGTGCCATCGTCCCCAGCGGCGCTTCCACCGGCGAACACGAAGCGCTGGAACTGCGCGACGGGGACAAGAAGCGCTACCTGGGCAAGGGGACTCTCAAGGCGGTTGAAGCCGTGAAGGGGCCGATTGCTGAAGCCATCGTCGGTATGTACGCCATGGATCAGAAAGCCGTCGATGAAGCGATGATCGCGCTGGACGGTACACCGACCAAAAGCAATCTGGGCGCGAACGCCATTCTCGGTGTATCGATGGCGGTCGCTCATGCCGCCGCCGACAGCGCTGATCTGCCGCTTTATGCCTACCTGGGCGGCATCCACGCGCACCTGCTTCCTGTGCCGATGATGAATATCATGAATGGCGGCAAGCACGCGCTGGGCAGCACGGACTTTCAGGAATTTATGGTGATGCCCGTCGGTGCACCGACCTTCCGCGAAGGGCTGCGCTGGGGTGTGGAAATCTATCACACGCTTAAAGGTATCCTGCATGATAAAGGGTACTCCACCACGGTGGGTGATGAAGGGGGGTTCGCGCCGAGCCTGGGCAGCAACCAGGCCGCGCTGGATGTCATCATGGAAGCGATTGACAAGGCGGGGTATAAGGCGGGTGAGGAAATTTTCATCGCGCTCGACCCGGCGACTTCCGAACTTTACAAGGACGGCAAGTATCATCTGGAGATCGAAGGTCGTACCCTTACGGGTGCGGAAATGGTCGACTTCTGGGCAGACTGGTGCACCCGTTACCCGATTATCTCGCTGGAAGACGGTCTGGCAGAAAACGACTGGGAGAACTGGTCGCTGCTGATGTCGCGCATCGGCCACAACGTGCAGATTGTGGGTGATGACCTGCTTGTGACCAACGTTGAGCGGGTGGAACGGGCGATTCGGGAAAAGGCCGCCAATTCGCTTTTGTGCAAAGTCAATCAAATTGGCAGCCTGACGGAAGCACTGGCGGCGTCGCAGTTGAGCCAGCGGCATGGCTGGACGGTGGTCGCGAGCCATCGCAGCGGCGAAACCGAAGACGCGACCATTTCTGATCTGGCCGTGGCGATGAACGCAGGACAGATCAAGACCGGTGCGCCCGCCCGTACTGACCGCATCGCCAAATACAACCAGCTTCTTCGCATTGAGGAAGAACTGGGCAGCGCTGCTGTCTATGCCGGGCGCAGCGCGTTTACCAACCTGAATATGGACGTTTAAGGGATTGCGGAAGGACGATGCGTGGTCAACAGTAGAATAGACAACAAGCGTACCAAAGTCGTCGCCACCATTGGTCCGGCGTCGTGGGAAGAAGATACCATCCGTCGTATGATTCGGGCGGGGATGAACGTGGCGCGAATTAACTTCTCGCATGGCGATCATGAGCGACATGGGCAGACCATCGATACCGTGCGCCGTGTCGCCGATGAAGAAGGCGTGGTTGTCACTGTGATGTGCGACATTCAGGGGCCAAAAATCCGCATCGGTGCGGTGAAGGAACCGCTGACGCTCAACCGGGGGGACCGTGTGACGCTGACGCTGGATCAGGCGGACGGCACAAACAATGTTGTTTCGCTGCCGCATCCTGAATTCGTGCGTGACATTAAGACCGGGATGCAGCTTTTGCTGGATGATGGCAACCTCGAATTTGTCGTGCGCGACGTGAGCAATCGTGCGCTGGTGACGGAAGTGGTCATTGGCGGGACGCTCAGCTCACGCAAGGGCGTCATGGCACCCAACGCCTATCTCACGCTGTCTGCGATCACGGATAAAGACCGTGAAGACATCGAGTTCGCGCTCTCGAAAGATACCGACTACATCGCCATGTCGTTCGTGCGCACCCCCGACGACATCCGCGAACTGCGGTGGCTGATGCGCCATCTCGGCGGCGACGCGGCGGTGATTGCCAAAATCGAGAAGCACGAAGCGCTGGAAAACATCGAGGAAATCATCAACGTCTGCGAAGGCATCATGGTCGCGCGTGGTGATCTCGGTCTTGAGACGCCCGCTGAGGAAGTGCCCTATCACCAGAAGCGCATCATCCAGCTTTGTAATCAGGCCAGCAAGCCCGTCATTACCGCCACGCAGATGCTCAGTTCGATGGTGGAAAGTCCTCGCCCGACCCGCGCCGAAGCCAGCGATGTCTACAACGCCATCGTGGACGGCACCGACGCGGTGATGCTCAGCAACGAATCAGCGGCAGGCAAATATCCGGTCGAATCGGTCGAGACGATGGCGACCATCGCCACCATTGCCGAACAGCATGTGTGGCACAACCGCCCACAGTCCTGGAACACACAGCGCTTTCAGGCGGATGGCAGCTCGGATACGACTTCGGATGCGATCAGCGAGGCCGTTTATCACATTTCAGAAGCGCTCAAGCCCAAAGCCATCATCACGACCACGCTCACAGGCTACACCGCTCGCCGGGTCGCCCGTGAACGCCCGCGTTCGCCTATTCTGTGCGTGACGCCCAATAAGCTTACCTATCGGCGCATGGGGCTGGTGTGGGGTGTGATCCCGCTGCTCATCCCGGAATTTCACACGATAGAGGAAATGATCCGCATCATTTCGCAGGCGGCTCATGCCCAGCAGTTTGTGCAGATGGGCGATATGGTCATCATCATCGCTGGCATCCCGTTCGGTGTCGGCGGGCAGACCAACCTGATTAAGGTGCACAAAATCGGGGAAGTCGCGGAGCTTTAAGTCATGCCGTTTATATGGGCGGGTTTCAAATCCGCCCATATAAAAGAACTTACTGGTGCATCTGGTAAGTCCTGAGATTTCTGGTAGCGGCGACCCGCCGGGTCGCCCCTACGGAGATACCAGAAATGAAGATGCGGTTTTTTGCCGGATGCACCACTTACTCGCCGTCGATAAATTCGAGTGAATCCGCCCCCTGGGGCGAACGCGCATTCGTGCGTTGGCGCCGGGTGATACGGACTTCGGGCGTGGGGGCTTGCGCCGGGTAGTTGGTGACAATGGGATCAGCAGCATAGCCCTGGCTGGTTGCGCAGTACGGGCAGAGGTTCCACGAGAGTTCGAGCAGTTGATGGCACGAAATGCACGGCTTCTTGAGCCTCGTGTGGCAGTTGGGGCAGGCCTGCCAACTGGCCTGAACGCGCTGGCCGCAGCCGGGGCAGGCGGGCTTTTCCTCAATTTCCTGCAGGAGGGCTTCTTCTTCCAGCGACCGCTCATAGGCTTCGGAGAGGGTTTCGCGCGGGCGGAGGAAGATATAGATCAACAGGCCTGGGAGTGTCAGCACCGCGACCATCACGGCCACCAGAAGCTGCGCCAGCGGGTCGCGTGAACGGGCGCGCATATCGCGGTACGTCCAGAGGATCATCGCGAACCAGAATGCAGCGATTACCATCACCCCATAGACAATCACAAGGGTCAATGCGCCGCCCGCGTCCCCAAAATCAATTCCAAACATGCCCAAAACTCCGGTGTTGTTGTCTCAGGAGGCAGTATATCAGCCGTGCGAACCCTGTGCAACGCACCTTAAGGCACCAGACGAGCGAGTGGGCTACAATATATTTCGGTACTATGCACCAAAGGTTTTCGTCATGCCACCCACAGAAACATCGCTCGTTGTCTCGCTGCACGAAATGCCCGAAGGCGAACGCCCCCGTGAGCGCCTTATGACACACGGGGCAGCGGCCTTAAGCAATGCGGAACTCCTGGCGATTTTGCTGCGAACAGGCAACCGCGAAGAAAATGTGCTGCGGCTGGCGGAGCGGCTTCTGGCGCATTATGGTGGCCTGGCCGGGTTAGCGCAGGCCAGCCTGGCGGAACTCAGCCATGTTCATAAGTTGGGACAGGCCAAAACCTCACAAATCGCCGCTGCGTTGGAACTGGGGCGCAGACTCCTGACCCTGAAACCCGAAGAACGCCGCCCGATTCTGACAGCGGGTGACGCGGCACAACTGGTGATGGATATGAGCAGTCTGCCACAGGAGCATATCCGGGTGATTCTGCTGGACAACTCCCGCCGGGTGATCGCGATTTCGACGGTTTACATCGGCACGGTCAACGCGGCCATGCTGCGGGTGGCGGAAATCTACCGGGAGGCGGTGACGCGCAATGCGCCCGCGCTTATCCTCGTCCACAATCATCCTTCTGGCGATCCTTCTCCTTCACCGGAAGATGTGCAGCTAACGCGAACGCTGATTGAGGCTGGGAAGCTGCTGGACATTGTGCTGCTCGATCATCTGATTATTGCTGGAGCACAATGGCGGTCGCTGCGTGAGATGCAGCTTGGCTTTTCTTAAGCCTTATTTCAGTTCCATGGACTGCATCTGGCCGATTGGAGCGCCATTCGCGTCCAGCAAATCGACATTGGCAAAGGTCGCGCCATCATAGGTATACATCCCGACATCAACACGCACGATGCGTTCGTCAGGTTCGGCAAGGCAGAACTGCCGCTCCACCCAGTCACCCGGCTGCCAGTAAACGCCCGGCCACGAAAGGCCATCTGCCCCTGCAATGCGATTGCCATTCTCATCGAAAAAATGCACCGCGAACTGGTAATCAGTCGTTGTCGTTTGGGTAATTTCCCACAGCAGTTTCAGGCAGGGGGCATCCCAGCGGTATTGCAGAAGCCGAACTCCGTTGGCAAATAGAACCGTGTCGCTGCCGGAAATCGGTTGAAACCCTGTCGCCACAAAATCACTGCGCTGGCGGTTGGTCAGGGAATAGCAGCCTTCGCCCGCCCGCCGCAGGAAAATCTGCGTATCTGGCAGGTCGCATCCGTTCGTCAGGAACACAGCGGTTTCGGCAGGATAGACCCGCGTTTCCGCATTTTCAAACTGCAAAACCGGGACATCATACAGCAGCGTTCGCCAGATAGTCGGCTCGTCGTCGTAGATCAGGGCAAGACCCCCCACATCCGCAATGACCTGCTGCGGCGATTCGGCATAAATGGCCTCACGCACACGCAGCAGATGATGGAGCGGTGTGCCAAAGCCGCCCGGCGTATGCCGGAAATTGAGAAACGCCAGCAGGGAAAGGAATAAGCCGACTTGCAGCAGCAGAACAGCAGCGAGGGCTGTGCCACCGGCCAAAAAAAATCCTGTTCTGAGGCGCGATTGTGCCAGCATGTTCCATCCGTCCTGCACTGCAAAGCCCAACACAAGCGCGGCGGCAGGCAGCACGGGAATCAGGTAGTGGATGTAAAAGGTCGTCCAGGCAATCGAGAACATCAGAATCGGCGCGATCAGCCACAGCAGCAGCAGCACATCCACAGGGGTGCGCCAGGTAGGGTTGCGCACCGCTTTCACCATCAGCCACACGGCTGCCAGCGCGACGCCGAGGCTCAGTACGCTAAACAGAGGGTAGGCATTGGGGACGGTGCTCAGGTAATCGCGGAAAGCGTCCGGCCCGGCCAGTGAATGAATCTCTGTACCTGCGATCATCAGACCAGCACCGAGAATCGCCTGCCCGGAAAGCCCAATCTGTGTTTCGCTTTCGCGCTGCGCCACCACACTGCCGAGCGAGACACCACTTCCCAATGCCTGCACCACGCCGAAGACATAGGGAAGGGTAAGGACGACCGCCAGCACAAGGCCAACCAGTACCACAGCGTGAAGATGCCGCCTGCCTATCCACAGCAGCCAGAGCGCCGCAGGCAGAATGACAAACGCGCCGTAGTGAATCTGCCCGGTGATCGCCAGCAGCGGCAGAAACGCCCACTGTGCCCAGCGCTTTCTCTCATAGAAACCGAGTAAGCCCGCCATCAGCGTCAGCAGGAAGAACAGCGGCAGCATATCCTGCGCCCAGATTTTGCGGGAGAAAATCACCGCCCAGGGATTGACGGCGTAGACCAGCGCCGCGATGAATGCTGCCCAGATGCCTGCATAGCGCCGTGCCAGCACGTACACCAGCAGCACCGCCAGCACATTCAGCAGCCCGATGAACTGCGTTGCGATCAGTGGACTGCTGCTGAACCAGTACGGAATCGCCAGGATATAGGCATTGAATGGCGCGTTGGGGATGCCGACCGAGGAACCAATCCCTAGCAGCGGGAAGGCGCGTCCGTTGGCAAGATCAAGCGCCAGCAGCGACAGGTTGGCCTCATCCCGCTTAAATTCGGTAATACCTGGCTGTCCCATCCGAAGCCCGGCGGCCAGCAGGAGGATCAGCGCCAGAACGACACCTTCCTGCCATGTAAAGGCTTTACCGCGCATCCGTTACAGCATCCGGCGTGGTGCTGGTGATATTGCCTGCCACCAGCGAGACATTCCCGACGTACACATCGTACTGGTGCCCGGACGCATAGATGATAACCTTGACGATTCTGACCGGGCGTTCCTCAGCAGTACGAAACAGATCGAATAAGTTGCCGCTTTCGTAGGTGTACCAGACGTTGTCCCAGATGCGCAGATGGAACTGGCGGCAGCTATCGCAGGCGTTGGGATAGCCGTCATTAGGGATGCGGTAGGCGTAAATCCCCTGATACCAGTCGCGTGCGCCGCCATCTTCACCCTGATAGGTGATACGCATCATCAGGGGACACTCGGACGCTGCCGTTCCGCAGGCACTCAGCGAGTGTGATCGAATGTTGAGCGAGACTCGCATTTCCAGAAAGTTATAGGCAGCGACATCAATGCCGGTCTGGTCACTGCCGATGTTCTGCTCGCAAAAGGTCATGCCGTTGGTGGTCGCGCCTTCCCCGCGCACCAGATGGAGCGCAGGCCGCCCATCATCTGTGATGGCGAATTCATGCTGCCCACGCGGGACGTTGTTGGGCCCATTCCCGCACGCCCACCAGTCGGGAATTCCGGCAGTAACCTGATCGGGGCGGGTAGCTGCCAGAGTGCTGTTGCGGATCAGGTTGACCAGCAGCGGCTCGGTCTGGATGTCGGTTGTGCCATGTTCGACGAAACCCTGCTGCCCGACCGCGATGGAACGTGCGGTCTGTCCGTCGCCCGCCACCAGTAGTGCCTCGCCGCTGTAGTTCATCAGCCGAACCTGCTTGTCAGTAACGCGAATGCCATAACTGCCGCTCTGACCCAGCCGCGCCCAGATGCCAGAATGTGTGCGCACGGTCATTTCGATGTCGCGCTGCAAATCAGGCGCAATATACACATCCACATCGCCCACGACGTTGGTCAGGTCGATCTGATAGGGGGAAGACATCCATTCAAAGCGCGGCTGCGAAGCCTGCCAGAGCGTGGCAGAGGTATCACTTTTCAGCGTCACGAGCGCGATCAGACGGCCATTGTCGCTGATGGTAAGGGTGCCCTGTGACCATAAATCCGTTGTATCGGTGCGCACTGCCATCCCGGGGGACATCTCCCGCCGCGCCCGCACACTCTGATCGCTGCCGAACGCGTCACTCACGCCCAGTGTCCCGCGCCCGCTCTGCGCCAGCACGTTCAGCGGCAGCGATGACTGAAAGAAGAACCAGTGCAGGCTCATGACCGAACCCGCGCAGCCAAAGCAGAAGATCGCAAAGGCGATCAGCAAAATTCCCCACGCCAGCCGCTCCGGCTGCACAGCGGACTGGGGGTAAAATTCACGATCAGCGGTCGTTTCTGCCAAGTTGATTGTTCCCTGAACTTCTCTTTACGCAAACAGCGTTGGATTTTACCACAACTGCTAGGTGATGCTGCTGACCATTCCGCACCAAGGGAGTGGTAAAAATCAGGGAGATGTACGGGCGTAGCGCGCTACGCCCCTACCAATGATCTCCTCAAAATTGACCACTCCCCGCACCAGATTGGCGGCGCTGGCCTCATCTCGACGCGCTTTCATGCCTCATGTATAATTCTCCTTTAACACGTCAACGTAAACGTAACCGGAGAAAAAGCGATGTCTGGGCATAGTAAATGGTCCACCATCAAACGCAAAAAAGGCGCAGAAGACGCCAAACGTGGGAAGATTTTCACCCGCCTGGGCCGTGACATCATGATGGCTGCCCGCGAGGGTGGTGGTGATGAAAACGCGAATCCTAAGCTGAAACTGGCGATTTTGAAGGCCAGAGCCTCGAACATGCCCAAAGACAACATCGAACGTGCCATCAAGCGTGGCACGGGCGAGCTTGAAGGTGGGCAGATGGAAGAAATTACCTACGAGGCCTATGGTCCCGAAGGCGTGGCTTACCTGATCGATGTGCTCACCGACAACCGCAACCGTGCACTGGCTGAAGTCAAGTATGTGTTCAACCGTGGTGGTGGCAGCCTGGCCTCTGCCGGGTCGGTGGCCTGGCAGTTCACGCGCAAGGGCTATATCACCCTGCCCAGTGCTGGCCTTGACTTCGATGAAGTCTTCATGATCGCGGCGGAAGCGGGCGCAGACGATGTGAGCGAGGACGAAGGTGTGATTACGATCTACACCCCGCGCGAAAAGCTGGCGGCGGTGGAACAGGCGCTGGAAGACGCGAAGATCGAAGTCGAGGAAGCTGAACTGCGCTGGGAGCCGAACAACGAAGTTCAGGTTGCTTCTGACAAGGCTGTCGCCAACATGAAGATCATGGAACAGTTGGAAGAACTGGACGATGTTCAGTCGGTCGCGTTCAATCTGCTGGTGACGGACGAAGTTGCTACCGCCTTCGAGACGGCTTAAGGGAATTTCTCTCCAAAATGCTCACACTGGGTATAGACCCTGGCACAGCCACCGTTGGTTACGGACTGGTTCGGGAACTTCACGATGGATCGCTCCAGTCCGTCAACTACGGGGTGATTACCACTCCACCATCCCAGCCGATGTGGGAACGTCTCAAGACCATCCACGATGTGATTACGCAAGTGATTCAGCAGCACGAACCGGAACGGGCAGCGGTGGAAGAACTGTTCTTTGCCAAGAACGTCACCACCGCGATTACCGTCGCGCAGGGGCGTGGAGTGATTCTGCTGGCACTGGCTGAGGCCGGGCTGCCGATTGCCGAATACAAGCCCAACGAAGTCAAGCAGTCGATTTCGGGCTATGGCGGTGCGAACAAATCGCAGATGCAGGAAATGACCCGGATGCTGCTTGGTCTGGATGCGATTCCCTATCCTGACGACGCGGCGGATGCGCTGGCGGTCGCGATTACTGATCTTCACTCGATGCATTATCGCAGTATGTACTAAGGCCGAAAACATGATTGCCAGCCTACAGGGGAAAGCCGCCCTAATTCATGATGATTACCTGGTGCTGATGGTCGGTGGTGTGGGCTATAAAGTCTTTACACCGCACCCGGCCAATTACAGCCTCGGCGAAGACCTGCTGCTGCATACCACGCTGATTGTGCGCGAAGACGCGATGACGCTGTTCGGTTTTATCAATCCTGCCGAACGCGGCTTTTTTGAAACCCTGATTACGATCAGCGGGGTGGGGCCGAAAATCGCGCTGGCAATTCTCAGTAGCCTGAGCATGGACAGCCTGCGCAATGCGGTCGTCAGTGACCGGGCGGAAATCCTGACTCGTGTGCCCGGAATCGGCAAAAAGACCGCACAGAAAATCCTGTTTGAGTTGAAAGATAAGCTTAAGGGTGGGCTGGACGCTGCGCCGGTCGCCACATTCGACGATGTGAACACAGATGTCATTGACACCCTGGTGGCGCTGGGTTACAGCATTGTTGAAGCGCAGACGGCAGTGCAGGCCTTGCCGGGTGATGCGCCTGCAAACGTTGAAGAACGGGTGCGGCTGGCGCTGCAATACTTCGCCTGAGGAATGCTGTGACGGATACACTGATCGGGATGTCGGTTCCCGTGCTTGATAAGGGTTATGTGCAACTGCTGGATCTGATGCCGCATCCGGCATCGGGCGTTTCCGGCGATCTGGCAATTGTGAACGCGGCGCGAGTCAGCTTCCTGGGTGAGAGCAAAGGCAGCGACCGCGACAAAAAGCTGCTGTTCTACCTGCTGCGCCACCGCCATACGTCGCCTTTTGAGATGGTCGAATTCAAGTTCCGCGTCCATGCGCCGCTGATTACGTGGTGGCAGTGGGTGCGCCATCGCACCTTCAACATGAATGCGCAGTCTGGCCGCTATACGCCCTTCGAGGAAGATGATTTCTATGTGCCTTCGGTGTGGCGCAAACAGGCGAAGGACAATAAACAGGCCAGCGAAGGCGAACTTTCAGAGGAACCGAACGCAGAATTTACGGAAAAATTGCTCCGTCATTACGAAGAAGGGTTCCGGCTGTATCAGGAAGCGCTGGACAGCGGTATTGCACGGGAGATGGCGCGGCTGTTCCTACCGGGATTCAGCGTCTATTACACCTGGGTCATTAAGGTGGATGCGCACAATCTGATGCACTTTCTGCGGCTGCGGATGGCGAACGATGCGCAGTATGAGATTCGCGTCTATGCACAGGCCATCTACGAGCATTTCTTCAAACCTGCGCTGCCCTGGACGGCAGAGGCATTCGAGGAATATATCCTCAAATCAACCCCGTCATCCACTAAAGAGGAATAAAAATCAGGGCGGGTGAAGATTTTCCGCCCACCCTGAACGTTGTTAGCGCGTCACTTCCAGTTCACGCCCAAGCCCAAAGCACATCTGAATACCCACCGGGTCGAGCGGCTCGGACAGCCAGCCATAAACACCGACTTCCTGGAAGACATCAGCAGGCACTGAGTATTCGGTTGCCTCGACAAGCTGCTCGTGCAGGCGTGTCTCCGTCGCATCAAACACATAGACCCGGTACAGGCGCGCTCCTTCCACCGGCGTCCAGGCAAGCGTCGGGCTTTCACCCAGGCGGAATAATGCCGTAGTGCGTTCGGGATCAACGGCAAAATTCAGGCAGGCGGTTTCGCTGACCACAGCAGTGGGCGGGACGGGCTGCGTCGCGGATGGTGTGGGCGTGAGGACTGCGGTTGAGGTTGGCCCGATTGTGGGCGTCCAGCTTGGCGGCAGCGTGGGACGACCGGAACGTGCAGTGGGCAGCGGTGTGGAGGTGGACTGAATCACAGGACTCGCCTCTGCCTGTACCCCGCTGGTTTCTTCGGTGGTTTCGCCTAGGGGTGCACTGACAGGTTCAGTCGATGCCGGGTCGGGAAGGGCGGTGGGGTCGGTAGAGGCATTGCCGCCGCACGCTGCCAGCAGAAGGCACACCACAAGCGCTGATATTGTCAGGAAGCTGCGTTTCATGAATCCACCTCTCAGATCGGCGTGTTAATGGCCGCAAACGTCTGTAGAAACCAGTAAAGTGCGACAAGTGTCGCAAGAAAACCCCCGCCAAGATACCACAAAAGCAGGCGATTGGGTGACATCACCGTCCCGATTGTACCCACCATGGTCATCCAGCCCAGCACATACATTGCCAGTCCAAGCACAATCCCCAGGACGACGGGGATAAAGGCAATCGGCATGGTACTGATGAAGTCCGAATCCACCAGATAGAACGCGACCACGATGTCCAGCGTAACCGCCAGCGCGAACAGCCCGGCGATGCTGATGCGCGTCAGGCGGGGCAGTGCGAGGATGATGCCAGTTATTGTAGTCAGGATGTCACCGCGTTTGACAGGTGCTTTGGCTGGACTGCGTTTGGGTGAGGTGCGTTTTCTGGTTTTGGACACGAGTGATGGTTTCCTGGTTCAGGGCTGAAAAGCGTTCATCATGTGGGTGGACGCCCGCTCGAAATAGTCGCGCATCATCGTGCGGGCAGGTTCAGCGATGCCAACCTCGTCAATCGCAGCGAGCATATGACCCAGCCACGCATTCCGCGCTGCCTGGTCGATTGGGAAAGGCGCATGGCGCATCCGCAGGCGAGGATGACCGCGTTCTTCCATGTAGGCCGTGGGGCCGCCGAAGTACTGCATCAGAAACAAATACTGCCACTGCTTGCCCGGTTCCAGGTCTTCCGGGAACATCGGACGCAGCGTGGGATCAGCCTCGACCCGGCTGTAAAACGCATCGACGAGCTTACGGAAAGTCTCCGCCCCGCCGATAAAATCGTAAACCGAAACCTCGGTCATGGTCTTACCCTTACAAAGTCTGACTGGACAATCATGAACATCCCTGTAAAATCTCCCCGATTAATTATATACCAAGAGTTCCGAGGGAGCGTTCCGGATGAAAATTTTCCAGCGCGGAGTGAGCTTTGGCCTCCTCCTGGCGCTTTTTGTTGTGCCCATTGCTCTTTTTGCGCAGGATGAGCAGACCATTACGGTCGCTGGATCGGCGGTTGTCGCGCCGTTATTCGAAACACTCGCGGATGCCAGTGAGTCCGAAGGTGTGCTCAGCGTCACCATCAACGGGACGGATGCGGGTTTTGTCAGCCTGTGCCAGAACGAAGTCGATATCACCACTGCTGCCCGCCCGATCACGGCAGAGGAAGAAGCGAACTGCGACGCCAATGGTGTGCAGTATGCCGAATTCCTGCTGGGGCATAATGTGCTGGCTGTTGTTCGCCATCCCGAATTGGCCTTTGCCCAGTGCCTCAGCCTGGATGCGCTGAACAGCATTTTCGAGCCGAGCGCGGCAGGCCAGATCATCAATTGGACGCAGATCACGCTGGGGTCGGCGCAAACCCCCACATCCACCCAGATTACCACGTTCCTCCCGGCGGATACGACCCCGCTTTACGCGCTGCTGGATCGGCAGGTGGTCGGGGTGGGGCTGCGTGGGGATGCTTCGGTGATCGCCGATGAAGCCGATCTGATCGCTTCCGTCAACAATACCCCCGGTGCGATTGGTGTTGTCAGCCTGAACGCGGCGCTCGCCAATAATGCCACCATCGCAGACATCAACACAGGCAGCGCCAATGTCGATCTCGGTACAGCGGACGCAAGCTGCTATACGCCCAGCGCGGAAAATATCGAGAACCGCCGCTATGCACTGGCAGACCGGCTGTTTGTGTATGTCAACCGTGCCAGCCTGGAAAAGCCTGGCCTGATCGAAATTCTGACGTTCCTGTCGAATCCTGAAGCCGCTGCTGTGGTCGAAAGCGCCGGCTTCACCGCACCGACCGAACAGGCCTATTCGGTAAACCAGAGCATTCTGGAAGGTGGCGAAGCCGGGCGGCAGTTCAGCCTGGATGTGGTCGATTTTGAAATTCCCACCGATCTGTTCGGTACGCTCACCATTGGCGGCGCGGGCCTGGTCGGCAACTACCTGAATTCGGCTTCCACACAGTTTACCACCACCTATCCGAGCGTGACCTCCACCGTACAGATTGATGGCGAACCTGCCGGGTTCCGCCGTCTGTGCAACGGCGAAATCGACATCGCGGCTGCCAATGGGCCGCTGCCGGAAGAAACCGCGACCAACTGCGAGGCCAATAACGTCGTCCCGGTGTCGTTCGACCTCGGCAGACTGGCTGCCGTACTGGTGGCGAACGCCGACTCGCAGTACACCACCGATTACCTGGCCTGCCTGACGACCGAGCAAGTGCGCACGATCTGGTCTTCCCCGATGGGGGAGGCGCAGCCCGTGATCAACTGGAGCACAGTCAGTGCTGAATTTCCTGATGTGGCGCTGACGCTGGTATCGCCCGATCTGGGGGCGAACTACACCGATGTGCTGCTGGGTACGGGCGAAGGTGCGGTGCTGCCGCTGCGGGCGGACGCTGCCGAAACCAACGCCGACCCGCTGTATCGCGCGGCGGCAGTCGCCAATGTGGAAGGCGGGCTGACCTACATGAACTGGCCGGAATATCTGGATGTGCTGGAAAACGCACAGGAACGCATTCAGCTTGTGAGCATCGACGGCGGCAACGGCTGTATCGCGCCGAGTGAAGAAACGATTGCCGATGGCAGCTATCCGCTGACGATCCCCGCTGTGATGGTTGTGCGGCAGGATGCGCTCGTGCGTACAGAAGTACAGTCCTTCCTGTGGTTCCTGGCGGAAGATGCCAACTACACACTGCTGGAAGAAACCGGGCTGACGGGCATCGCGTTCGGTGATCTGCCAGAACTGCGCCAGCAGTTGCAGACCGCCTTTGCCGAAGCACAGGTTGCGGCGTTGAATATCGGGCCAGAATCCACCGCCGAAGCGACGGCTGAAGCCACAGGCGAGGCGACCGGGGAAGCCAGCGAGGAGGCGACCACGCCCGCTGTAGAGGGTACACCAGAGCCGACCGAAGACGCTGAAGGCACTCCGGAAGCGACCGAAGCGCGTTAGTGCATCAAACTCTGAGCACCCCCAAAGCAATGTCGTTTGGGGGTGTTTTTTATTCTGGCGGCGCGGTTTTGCGCGATTCTGCCGGAACCCTTACAATACTGTAAAGTAATTCTGTGCGGCGCTCATCATTTGTGGGGAGTCCCTATGAGACGATTATCCACCTGCCGATTTTTGTTGATGCTGGCTGTGAGCTTTATCTTGCTGGTGGGACTCTTGCCCACGCAGGGGCAAGCCGCCAACCTGCTGGAAAATCCGGGTCTGGAGCAGCCCTTCCAGGAATTGGAAGGCGCACCGCCGCCCGTGGTGGCCGCTGGATGGACACCCTGGTACAACCCTCCTACAGACGAGATGAGCGTCGGCCAGAACGTCCAGCCGGAGTATGCGCCTGCTTCTGCGGATGCTGAGCCGCAGATTGGGCGAATCCGTGCCGGTGAGGACGCACAGAAGATTTTTGCCATTTTTTCGACCTTCGACGGTGGCATCTATCAGCGTGTGACCAGCGGCATCGAGCCGGGCACGGAACTGCGCTTTACGATTTATGCCTGGGTGTGGTCGTCCAACCGTGAGGATTTGCCGGACGAAAGCGATGAAGACGCGGATGTGACGGTCGAAGTCGGGATTGACCCAACCGGCGGCACCGACCCTGCCAGCGATCTGAT
Organism: bacterium; assembly: GCA_033762735.1. GTDB lineage: Bacteria > Chloroflexota > Anaerolineae > Aggregatilineales > Phototrophicaceae > JANRLJ01. Next base: position 44,498 of record JANRLJ010000197.1, read on the forward strand.
TGTATGGTCGCTGCCTGCTGAGCAGTACGACAATTATCGCCCCTACAGCGTGAATGCGACCGCCACCACAAACGCCGTGACGGTATATGTGCGCACGACCATCAGCGGTGAACCGAAAGCGATTACGGCGGTATATCTGGATGAAGCCGAACTGGTATCGCTGGATGCAGGTGAGACGGTGGTTGAAGTGACGACCGAACCGGGCAGCGAAACGGTCACAGAAGAAGCCACCGAAGACGTGGGAATTATCGTGGCCGCGCCTACACAGGAGATCGCGGCACCAACCCAGGAAAGCGTCGCTGCGACCGCGACCGAAGCGCCTGCGGTTGTATCGGTGACGGAAACCGCCACACAGCCAATCATTCCGCTGGCGACCGCGACGGTCGAACAGGATTTCATTATCGCCACTAATACGTTGGTGGTGGAACCGACTGTGCCGCCGACGGACCTGCCGCTGCCGACCGATGTGCCTACCGAAATCCCGCTCGTCCCAACCTCGACATCGGTTCCCACCGAAGTGCCCGTTGTGCCCACAGACATCCCGACCGAGACACCGCTGCCGCCAACGGATGTGCCGACGGCGACACTTCTCCCAACCGAGCCGCCTACCGCAGTGGCGCAGGCACAGTCCGCCGAGCCAGAAACCGACAGCGATAATGCTGCGCAATCAGCGGAAGGGACTCAGGAAGCCATTGGCGGGCCGGTTCAGCCGCTCAATGAAACCTTCCCCAATACGATCATCCACACCGTTCGCCGCGGTGATATTGTGGCTGATCTGGCGGTGCTGTATGGCAGCACGACCGAGGCTATTATTCAGGCCAATGGGCTGAACGAGAACGCGCTGATCTATGTTGGTCAGGGGTTGATTATCCCGGTGCGCCTGCCACCGCCCGCGACCGTTACACCGACGCCTACAGCGCTGGTTGTGGTGGTGACGGCAACCGCTGCGGCGGACGCGCCACCTGCAACGCTGGCGCCGGGTGGCACAGGTGGGCCGATTGGCGGTGTGGTCGGGCAGACGCCAGGGCTGGTGTACGTCGTGCAGTTTGGTGATACGCTGTCGGGCATCGCAGGGCGCTTTAATACCACCGTCACCGCGCTGGCGCAGTTAAACGGTATCGTGAACGTCAACCGAATTCAGTCCGGCCAACGGCTGATTATCCCGGCAACGGGCGGCCAGCCTGTGCCGACCAACCCGGCAGTGACCGCCACGCCGCTCCCGACCGTGCAGACCTACATGGTGCGGTATGGGGATACGTTGTTCCGCCTGGCTGCGCAGTTCAATGTCAATGTGAATGCGCTGATCGACACCAACGGGATCGCCAACCCCAACCGGATTTATGTAGGGCAAGTGTTGATTATCCCACCCGGAGCGCGTTAATGAGCGCAACGTGGCGTGTGCTGCGAAACAAGCAGACGGGTGAGGTGGTGCTGGAGCGCGTCAAATGGTGCGCGAGCTTCTGGTGCCACCTGCGCGGTTTGCAGTTCGTCCGCCATTTGCCCGCGAATCAGGGGTTGCTGTTTGTTACATCCAGTGAGAGTAAAGTGACTTCTACCATCCACATGTTCTTCATGTTCTTCAGCATTGCGGTCGTGTGGATGGATGCTTCTGGGAAAGTGGTGGATAAGACGCTGGCAAAACCCTGGCGTCCGGCCTATGCCCCGAAACTGCCCGCGCAGTATTACGTCGAAGCGAATGTGCATGTGCTCGACCGGGTGCAGATCGGCGATGTATTGCGTTTTGATGAGCCAGCAAGTACACTGCCCCGCTAGTTCGTCCTCTGTGCAGGGGTGCGGCCATGTTTCTGCCCGTACCCCTTGCATGTACCCGCTGAAGCCATCTGCCCATGAAACGACTTCTATGCTGCCTGCTCCTTGTTCTGATGGCAGCCATCTCGACCGCGCCCGTGTACAGTCAGGGTGAACCCCCCCCTGCATCGAACGTCACCATTCACGTTGTACAGCGCGGCGAAAATCTGACGGCAATTGCCGAGCGCTATGGACTCACCGTTGAGGAACTCGCCCGCTTTAACGGCATCACCAACCCATCTGCTCTGGTAGTCGGTCAGCGGCTTCTGATTCCGCTCAATCTTCCGCCGGAAGCAGTTGAGCCGCAGGTGCATGTCGTCCAGCCAGGGGAAACGCTGGCCGGAATCGCGGCGCTCTATGGATTAGACGTGCAAGCACTGGCAGCGCAGAATGCGATTACCGAGATCAATACCGTTTATGTCGGGCAGACGCTCACCATCAGCGCAGGCGCAGAACCTATTCCACAGGCGACCGCCGAAGTGATTGCCTCGGATGTGCGTCATGTGATTCAGGCAGGGGAGACGCTGTTCGGAATCGCCACCCAGTACGGCGTGTCGATGGCCGATCTGCAGCAGTTGAACGGCATTACCAATCCTGAAACGATTTTCGCCGGGCAGGAACTTCTGATACCGGGTGGTTATGTGCCCGTTACCGCTTTAGACCTGCCCGCGTCCCTCACGAGTGTTGAAGTGCGCCCCCTAACGCTTTATACCGGGCAGACCGCGCGGGTGCGATTGGTCGCAGCTTCGCCTGTGACGATGACCGCAACTTTCCTGGGCGCCGCCGTTCCCGTGATTTTTGAGCAGGAAAGCTAGCGCATATTTCTGGGTGTCCCTGTGGGCACGGAAGCCGGGATTTACCCGCTGGAACTGTCGATCACGCCGGACGGCGGTCAGTCGCTCGTCTGGTCGATCAATATCCAGGTGCAGACCGGGCAGTACGGCACACAGTACATCACCCTGCCGGAAGATCGTGCCAATCTGCTTGCGCCTGCGGTGGAGGAAAACGAGCTGAATCTGCTGCGGGCGGTGACGACCGGCTTCAACGCAGAGCGCTATTTCGATGGGCCGATGGGCTTACCAGCGGCGGCGGTGATGAATTCGCCTTTCGGGGTCAGCCGTGCGTATAACGGCGGCCCTGTAGATCGTTATCATAATGGTGCGGACTTCGCAGGTGCGCCTGGGTCGCCCGTGCTTGCGGCGGCACCTGGTCGCGTGGTGCTGGCGGATTCGCTTTACATTCGCGGCAATACGCTCATGATCGATCATGGGTGGGGTGTGTATACCGTCTACGCGCATCTCTCCGAGCGCTATGTGAACCTGGGGGATTTCGTCAGCACCGGGCAGCGCATTGGCGCAGTCGGTTCGACGGGACGGGCAACCGGGGCACATCTCCACTGGGAAGTATGGGTGAATGGTGTGGCGGTTGACCCCATGCAGTGGGTGCGAGAGGCGTTTCCGTAGGCCGATAGACCGTTAGGAATCAAAAAGGGATGGTCAGCGACGACCATCCCTTTTTATGTTGTTCTTTAAGCTGCTTATTTCGGGTAGGCGTCGTCCAGCGCCTCAAAATTGGTGAACAGGAAGTGATCGTGGTAGTAGTGAATCCACAGGAATGACAGGATCGACGTGTAATAGGCCACATCGAAACGCCAGTTTGCCAGCAGGCGCGGGTCGCTGGAGTCAATCGAGCCGGGTGTGACGATGTGGGCGATGGCGTAGACGACCAGGAACACCGCCGCCGAGCCGACCAGCATGATCGCGCTCAGCAGATACAGACCGCGAGAGTCCTTCCCCTTGCCGAAACGGGCGACCAGCGGCGCGTCCTTATCGAGCTGGCCGTACTGCTGTTTGATCTTGATGATGTAGAAGGTGATGGCAAGGTACTGGAACGAGTGCCAGGTGTTCAACCCCTGGAAGGCCGTATCCAGATTCGGCAGGGCGGGCATGGAAAAGGCTACGATCACGGTAAAGACGATAAACACCGTCTTCGGCCAGTTGATGTAGCCGCCGATGTATTCCTGCACCGTCTTGAAGATATAGGCCAGCAGCGCGACACCGAACACACTGCTCATTGCCACGAAGAACCACCGCTGCTGGAACAGGTCAGGGATGACGCGCGTCAGATCGTTCACGCCGATGTCGAACGACCCCTGGCTGATCTTGAGCGCCGCCAGCGGGAACAGGCAGGTCAGAATCACCGCATAGTCGATCAGCCTTGCCTGAAGGCTGACCGCGCTGCCCTTACGCACGATGCGGTGTTCCTTGTGGTTGTAAAGTTCCACGATGTACGTCACCTGATGCAGCACATGCAGAGCCGCCCAGAAGAAGAACACCGTCAGCAGCAGCGTCAGATTCAGAAACGCCAGCGACACGACCACAATCGGGATGATGATCGACGAGCGTACCAGCATCGGATAGCGCTGCTTAAAGTTTTCGTCCAGCCCCGTGCGCAGGAAGGTGGACATCATGTGCGGCCCACCCACCGCCACCGCCACAAAGCCATTCACCAGATTGCGGGCGGAGTCCTCCGTCAGCCCCACATTGGCGTTGGCAAGCAGCAGATATACCAGATAAGGCAGCGGAACGACAATAACGCTTAAGGTGATAAAAAGTAAATCCCACTTCCGGTTGCGCAGCCACAGCCCTTCGGTGGCCTGCTGCTGTGTTGGCGCGGAAAGACGCGCGGCAGAAACACTCATTGGTCAACCCCCTACAATTTACGGTCGGTTGGATGTTATCAACGCCAATTTATTTAGCGTCGCAAAGTATTTTAGCGAGTGTTCGTGCGTTGCGCTATAGCGTCTTCTGTTCGTGGGACGAGATGATGTTCGCGGCAGCGGGCTTCATAGGCTTCATGTGCGCCGACGAGGATCACCGGGTCGTCATAGCGGGCGGGGTGCCCGTTGACGAGGCGCTGGCTGCGGCTGGCTTCTTCACCACAGATAACGCAAATCGCGTGGAGTTTGGTCACTTCTTCCGCCAAGCACATCAACTGGGGCATCGGGCCGAACGGCTCGGCGCGGAAATCGAGATCAAGCCCGGCGAGGATGACACGCAGGCCTTTATCTGCCAGGGTTTCGGCCACTTCGATGACATCGGTTTGAAAAAACTGGGTTTCGTCAATGGCAACAACGGTGGTGGCGGGCAGCAGCAGATCGTAAATCATGCTGGCGCGCTGGATGCACTGCGCTTCGATGTTCTGCCCGCTGTGGCTGCTGACGTGATCGAGGCTGTAGCGGTCGTCAATGGCGTGTTTGAAGACCTGTACCTGCTGCTGGGCAATAATTGCCCGGCGAACTCTGCGGATAAGTTCTTCGGTTTTTCCGCAGAACATGCTGCCGCAGATGACCTCGATTCGCCCGCTGTGATGTCTCATGCAATCCCCCTTTACGCTGAGAAAAAGAGAAACCAAAAAGTAACCTGTGTCTATAAATAACAAAGGCAGTCATGCCGGGGCGTGACTGCCTTTGAAAATACTGCCTTACGGCTTTATTCCGCTTCGACGGCGCTCCGATTGGCGGGGACATCGTAGCCGCGATTGCGAAGCATCTTCTTGAGATCGGCCAGCGTCTTGCGACCGACGTTGGTCTGTTCAAGGATGGCTTCGTCGCCGTCGGCCTGGAGCTTCGCCAGGAACTCACCAACGTTGTTCATGCCATTTTCGGCCAGGATGGTCGCATGGCGGGCGCTGATGCCCAGATCGGCCAGGGGCAGATCCATCGGGGTGCGGGCGGCTTCACGAGCGGCGGTCTGTGCGCTGATATTATCGCGCACCTGCAGGCGCTTCATGAAGCGGTCAACCTGACCTTCGGTGTCCACGATGCGCTGTTCGCCTGTGTAGAAGGGATGGCAGGCCGAGCAGATATCGGTACGGATTTCCGGCTTGGTCGCGCCGGTCTTCCAGGTATTGCCACAGGCACAGATAACGGTCGCCTGCGGATACCACTGGGGATGAATGTCTTTTTTCACGAGTTTTATGCTCCTCGTTGATGTAGATCACGGCTCCTGAGGTCGGGAGTGGCGTGATCGGAATACGGATATAAAAAGGGACGCAGCGGAGTGCGCCCCTCAGACCTGCCTGCTTTGGTCGGGTTAGGGGCCGTTTAGTCGCCCGCCGCCTGAAGTTCAACCGGGGCGGTCGTCTTGTTGGGGTTTTCAGCCACCACGTTAATGCGCTTCTGGCCGTCGCGCCCGCGCATCCGCTCGAACACCACATAGCCTTCCACGACTGCGAAGATGGTATAGTCACGCCCCATGCCGACGCCTTCGCCGGGATGGAATTTGGTGCCCTTCTGGCGGACGATGATATTGCCGGGGATGACGTATTCGCCGCCGAAGCGCTTTACACCGCGACGCTTTGCGTTGCTGTCGCGCCCGTTCTTACTTGAACCGCCACCTTTTTTGTGTGCCATTGGGATAATCCTCTCAACAAACCATCAAACTCTAGCCGACAACAATGTCATCAATGCGGAGTCGGGTGTAGTACTGGCGATGACCGCGCTTGCGCCGGAAGTTGGTGCGCTGGCGATACTTGAAGACGATCACCTTCTTATCACGATATTCCTTGACGACGGTGGCCTTCACGACCGCGCCTTCGACAAAGGGCTGACCGATGACGGTCTGGTCGCCATTGCCAACCAGCAGCACATCGGTAATGTCGAAGCTGTGATCGGCTTCGTAGGGGAGGCGGTCAACGTCGATGACCTTGCCGGGTTCGGCACGATACTGCCGCCCGCCGGAGCGGAAAATTGCGTACACGATTGCTCTCCAATCTTCACTTACCGCCGCCGCTGCATCTGCTGCCGCCCGACCAGCGCACGGGGAAAATTGGCTGAGGTGTCTCTGCCAAAGTGAACGAACATGAATGGGACAAGAACGTTTATTATACGACCTGTCCGGCAGGCGTCAACGTTCGATTTTGCCTGCTGCCCCCTGTTTTCTCAGATGATGAACATGGCATCCCCAAACGAGAAAAAGCGATAGCCTTCCTGCTTGGCCGCTTCATACGCCCGCAGCACAAATTCCCGCCCGGCCAGGGCGCTGATCATCATCAGAAGCGTTGATTTTGGCAGGTGGAAGTTGGTAATCAGCGCATCCACCGCCCGCCATTGGTAGCCGGGATAGATGAATAAGTCGGTGTCACGCTCGAAGGCGATGACCGGCCGCCACGCGCAGACTTCGCCGTTTGCTTCAGGATGTGCCGGGTCACCGCCTGCGCTGAGGATGCCTGCCGTTTCCAGCGTTCGGGCGGTAGTCGTGCCGACGGCGATAATACGCCCACCCGCAAGCTTCGCCTGATTGATGACATGGGCGTTTTCGGCGGTCAGCACAGCGCGTTCGCTGTGGATTTTGTGAGTCTTGATGTCCTCCACGCGCACGGGGAGAAACGTGTCCAGCCCGACATGCAGCGTACAGTAGGCGAGATGTACGCCTTTTTCGCGCAGTGCCAGCAGGAGTTCAGGCGTGAAGTGCAGTCCGGCGGTCGGCGCGGCGGCGGAGCCTTCTTCCCGGCTGTAAACGGTCTGATAGCGCTCTTTATCCTGCAATTGGGTGTGAATATAAGGCGGCAGCGGCATTTCGCCTAACTGCTGCAAATATGGGGCAATGGGTTCGCTGAACTCGATTTCGCGCTCGGCCTCCTCCAGTTCGCTGACAATCGTCGCCGTGATCGGGCTGTCATGGATATTCAGCACCAGACCAGGCAGGGTGCGCTTTCCGCCGATCAGCACCCGCCAGCGCGTTTCTGTTAACTGTTTGAGCAGCAGGATTTCCGCCGCGCCGCCTGTCCCTGCTTTGGTTGCCCGCAGACGCGCCGGGATGACGCGGGTGGAGTTCATCACCAGCACATCACCGGGATTGATGAAGTCCACGATCTCGCGGAAAACCGTGTGATACAGGGTTTGCTCTGCCCGGTTGACGATCATCAGGCGAGATGAATCACGCGGCTCAACCGGAGTCTGCGCGATGAAGTGTTCGGGGAGGTCGTAGTCGAAGTCGTTCAGGTTCATAGGTTTTACAACAGCGATGGCTGATCGGGTGGGGCAGGGACGACCTTGCCGTCCTCCTTGCGCTCGTAGGGAATGCCGAGATGTTCGTAAGCAGCAGCCGTCGCCACACGGCCACGCGGCGTCCGGTCGAGAAAGCCAAGCTGGAGCAGATATGGCTCGTACACATCCATAATCGTCGAGCGGTCTTCGCTGATGGCAGCGCCGATGGTATCCAGCCCGACCGGGCCGCCGCCGAACTTTTCGATGATGCAGGTCATGATGCGGCGGTCTACATCATCCAACCCCAGGTGGTCGATGTCCATCAGCGACAGCGCTTCCCCGGCGACCGGGCCTGTAATCACACCGTCGGCACGGGTCTGGGCATAATCGCGCACACGCCGCAGCAAACGCAGTGCCACACGCGGCGTCCCCCGTGAACGGCGGGCGATCTCGGTTGTGCCTTCGGGACGAATATCCACCTTGAGCATCCCGGCGGCGCGGTTGATGATGTGCTCCATCGCAGGCAGATCATAGTAGTCGAGCCGATAGCGTGTGCCGAAGCGGTCGCGCAGCGGCCCCGCCAGCAGGGAAAGCTGCGTGGTCGCGCCGATCACGGTAAAGCGCGGCAGATTCAGGCGAACGTTTTTCGCGGCAGGGCCTTTGCCAATGACGATATCGAGCGCGAAGTCTTCCATGGCCGGGTAGAGAATTTCCTCGACAGCACGACCCAGGCGGTGAATTTCGTCAATGAATAATACGTCACCCTGCTTGAGATGAGTCAGAATCGCGGCAAGATCACCCGCACGTTCGATGGATGGCCCAGCGGTAATGCGAATATTGGCGGTCATCTCGTTTGCAATCACATGCGCCAGCGAGGTTTTGCCCAGGCCAGGTGGGCCATAGAACAGCACATGATCGAGCGGTTCAGAGCGACCTTTGGCCGCGTCGATCATGATCTTGAGGTTTTCGCGCACGCGATCCTGCCCGACGATGTCCTTTAACATCTGCGGGCGCAGGGCGACGTTGTCGCGTTCGTTTTTTAGTCGGCCACCCGTCACGACTCGTCCGTCGTCGGACATGAATACTGCTCCAGATGAATACTTGTTCTAAGACAAAGTATAGCCGGGAGTGCGCCGCAGGCAATGGCGGTTTTCAACCGAGCGGCTTTTACCCGAGCGGTTTTCAACCGGGCGATATTTTGTGTTCATGCTTTGACAAACCGCCCCCGCCGCACGTACAATCGCGGCGATTTTGCCGACAGCGCTTGACCTGTAGGAGCAGTGCATGGCTCAGGTTCACGTTTCCACGCATCCCCTTGTCCAGCATAAACTCACCCTGCTGCGCGATGCGACCACCGATCACCGCGCCTTTCGGGAACTTGTACGCGAACTTGCGCTGCTGCTGAGCTATGAAGCCACGCAGGATATGGACGTGACGCCGACGACCGTCACTACCCCGATGGGCGAAGCATCTGGTTTTAAAGCGCGAGAAACCATCGGTCTTGTGCCGATTCTGCGGGCCGGACTCGGACTGGTGGAAGGGGTGATGGAGCTGCTGCCGAGTGTGCAGGTATGGCATCTGGGGCTGTACCGCGACGAACACACGCTGCGCCCGGTGGAGTATTACAATAAACTGCCCCAGGCGCCGACAGTCGAAATCTGCCTGGTGCTTGATCCGATGCTGGCGACGGGCGGCTCAGCGGTGGCAGCGGTCGATGTGCTCAAGCGGTGGGGCGTACAGCGTATCAAATTCCTGGGGCTGATTGCCGCGCCGGAAGGTATCGAAAGGCTGACGAAGGCACACCCCGACGTGTCGATTTATGTGGCGGCGGTAGATGAACGCCTGAACGAAATCGGCTTTATCGTCCCCGGATTGGGCGACGCAGGCGACCGTCAGTTCGGAACCTAATCGCCGCATGACTCGTACTGAACTCAGCGCCTTTCTCATTGTCTTTGCCCTGGCATTCAGCATCACGCTGGCGCTGATTCCGCTGATGGACAGGCTGGGAAAACGCTTCGGCATTGTCTCCAAAGCAGGGGGGCGCCGTCTGAATGAAGGCGACTTCCGCCGCGTGTCCAAGCTGGGCGGGCTTGCCATCTACAGCGGCTTTATCATCGCGGCGGTTGCAGCGCAATTCCTTAACGTCCCCCGTTTTGACCCCAACGAAGTGATCCGCTTTATCGGCCTGACGCTCGGCGCAACCATCATTATGTTACTTGGGCTGCTGGATGATCTTTACGAACTCAAGCCGGTGGTCTTAGGCATCGGTCAAATTCTGGCCGCGGCCATCGCCATCGCCTTCCAGATTTTTATCGAGACCTTCAATAACCCGCTGACCGGGCAGCAGACCGACCCCTGGCCGCATCTGGTGACGGTGGTGCTGACGATGTTCTGGCTCGGCCTGATGATGAATACGGTCAATTTTATGGATGGGCTGGATGGGCTTGTCGGTGGTGTGGCCTTCATCGCCGGAACGCTGCTGTTTCTGAATGGGGCATTCGTGCTGAATCCACCGCAGACCAGTGTCAGCCTGCTTCCGTTGGCGCTGATGGGCGCATCGCTGGCGTTCCTGCTCCATAATTTCTACCCGGCGCGGATTTTCATGGGGGGCGGTGCCTATTTTATGGGCTATGCCCTGGGGACGCTGAGCATTATCGGCGGGGCGAAGATGGCGACGATTCTGCTGGTGATTGGACTGCCGCTGATGGATCTGGCGTGGCAGGTCGTCAACCGTATGAGCAAAGGCCGCAACCCGATGCTGGGTGATCGTGGTCATCTGCATTTCCGCCTGCTGGATGCAGGCTTTACCCAGCGGCAGATCGTCATGGGGTATTATGTCTTCTGCGCGTTTTTCGGGGCGCTGACGCTGCTGCTCACGAGCCAGCTTTACAAGTTTATCGCGTTCGGGGTGATGATGAGCCTGATCGCCGTCGGCTTTATCGTTCTGAATCGCTTCACGCAGGTAAAAGCCGCCAGTTCATCGCAGGCTTAAACCGACCTGCTCACGCTTCCTCGTCTTCTTCCTCCTCGTCAATCGGTTCGTCGGTCTCGTCAAATTCGTCGTCAATTTCCTCTTCGGCGTCTTCATCCGTGTCGGCTAAATCCTCATCGTCGGGTGCGTGCACCAGATCATCCGTCTCATAGGTTACATCGTCCTCATCCGCTTCATCCTCGTCGTCCTCGTCTTCCAACTGCTGCTGACGCAGGGCAGCCATGCCGCCGAAGACGGGCATCGGACGCGGCGGTGGGGGGGGTGGCGTGGGCGCAGGCGTTGGTACGGGTTCTGGCGCTTTCTCTGCCTCGCTGGTGACAACATCCGGCTCGATGCGTTTTGGCCGTTCTGCGCCGGGGAGCGTGGGCGGTTTCTCTGGCTCAACGATCACGGCGGCCTGTTGCGTGATGGGTTCCTGACCGGGCGCGGCGGGGATGGGGAAGGCAAATTTATAAATGGACGGTGCGCCAGGGGGAAGCGCTGGAGCAGCCGTCTGTCGCTGTCGGCCACCGGACGCGCCTGCTGGCCGAGCGGTCTGATGCGCTTTCTGGCGTTCTTCCTGCCGCAGCTTGAGCGCTTCGGCGCGGGTCATGGTGATCATTTTCCCATTCTTGAACGTCGCGCTATCCCCGGTGATGCGTTCCACAAGCGATTCGATGGCACCAAGCAGGCCAACCGCCGTGATGTTGAGCACCACGATCAGGATAAAGGCGGTCGAAAGCACGTTCAGCGCCCGCGCAATCGGCCCGGACAGCGCCTCGCCCACAATTTCTTCGCCCACGCCAAGCGCGAACAGCAGCACAACCCCGCCCGCCATCGGCCACAGCACCCAGCGCCACACTTTCAACACAGAGGCATCGGGCATCATCGTGTTGCCAATCGTGAAGACGAAGTACGTCCACAGCCAGAAGTCGGCGGTGCCAAGCAGTTGGCGCAGCGTTACAGCCAGATCGAAGTTGGTGCTGCCAGCAGGCGGACGCAGCGCGTCATCGACGTTCAGAATATTGGTGGCGATCAGCCAGATCAGCAGAATTCCGGCAATAAGGGGAGCCGCACTAATCAGGTTGACTTTCCAGGCTGGGGCTTTCTTGGAGAGCTTGACGAACGTCAGTCGCAGTTCGCCGATTTCCTGCTTTTCGGGGAAGGCAATTGCGCGGTCTGCCCGCACATTCAGCACACCCGCCGCGAGCCAGTAGACCACTTCGTAGACGATGATGCCGGGCAGGAAGAAGGTGTAGTAAAAAACAGTGGTCGTGTTGTAGTTTTTGGTCAGCAGCCAGCCAACCTTAAAAATGTGCTGGTGCAGCCAGCGTTCGAGCTGCCGCAGCACATTAAAGCAGATGATGACCAGCAGGGCAGCCCCAAAGACGTTCAGGCCGTCGTTCCTTTCGCCTCTGCTGCCAGTTCGACCAGAGTGGTGAAGTCATCCACCTTGAGCGATGCTCCGCCGACCAGCGCACCATCCACATCCGGCTGCGACATGTACTCGCGCATGTTGTCGGGCTTGACGCTGCCCCCATATTGAATACGGACGTTCTGCGCGACTTCATCCCCATACATAGACCGCAGCGTACCGCGCACCACGCCGCCACAGATATTCTGTGCGATTTCGGCGCTGGCGCTGCGCCCGGTGCCGATAGCCCAGATAGGTTCGTAGGCGATGACGACATTGCGCATCGCATCCGCGCTGATGCCGTCTAACGCTGCGCGCACCTGCCCGCCGACAAAGCCCGCTGTTTCGCCCGCTTCATTCTGGGTGAGGCTTTCCCCAACAGCGACAATCGGCTTCAGGCCATGTGCGAGGGCGGCTTTCACCTTCCTGTTGACGATTTCGTCGGTGTCGCCCAGATATTGGCGGCATTCTGAATGGCCGATGATGACGTATTCGGCCAGCCCTTGCAGCATGGGCGGGGCGATCTGTGAGGTAAACGCACCCTGATTTTCCCAATGCACATTTTGCGCCGCGACCTTGATGGGCGTTCCGCGCAGTGCTTCCGCCACGCCTGCCAGCGCGACGAAAGTCGGCGCGACGACGCGCTCCACACCGTTGATGCCTTCCAGCCGGGGGAGCAGTGCCCTCACGAAATCGACCGACTCCTGCGCCGTCTTATACATTTTCCAGTTGCCCGCGATAATGGGTAATCGCATCGTGTTAATCCTCCAGAGTTTCTGTTAAAAGTTCTGCTTTTTCGGTGATCCAGGTCGGGACGTTCTCGGTTTCCAGAATAGAGTCCCATGCTGCCAGGGCGCGTTCGGATTCTCCCTGCACGGCATAAAGCTCGCCGAGCACGAGCTGGTATTCGGGAAGCTGCTCATACTGGGTGCTTAAGCGTTCCAAAAGTCCTTCTGCAATACGCGGCCTGCCTGCCTGGACGTTCTGTTTGGCGGTGAGCAGCAGGAGAATTGGAGAGGCCGTTGTGAATGCCTGTGTGTCGGTTTCGCTTAGCACAGAGCGCACGACCTCCTGCGGGTCGAAGGTATGGGACTCGACAACGTTAAACAGGAATTCGCCGCCAATCGTCCTGACCTGTATCAGCGATTCGGGATTGGTGCCTGCTGCCTGATAAGCCAGCAGCGCATAGGCAATCGCTTCATTGGTGTACGCTGCTTCATAGGCAATCTGTGCCGCTGCCAGCCAGTACAGCGGATCTTCATCTGTCAGCGCATAGCCCTGCTCAATCGCCTCGGCAGCGGTAGTCGCATCGCCTTCTATCCAGGCGGACTGTGCAGTCATCAGATAATCAACCGGGTTTTCAGGGGAAGTGGCGGGACTTGTCTCCAGCAGCATTTGTGCGCTTACGCGGTAGGGGAGGGCGTTTTCCTCACGCAAAAACGGGCGCAGGGCAGACTGTCCCTCAAAATTGATTTCCCGGAAAAGCTGACTGAGGGTATCCGCCGCGCTGACGCTGACGATCACGCTTGCCATGCAGAGGGTGAGAAAGGCGACCAATCCGCTGGTGCGCCAGAAGCGGCGGGCACGCGCACTCGGTGCTGTCAGCATTTTGCTGGCGGTCGAGCCTGCACGCGGCGCGGGGATGACGCGGCGTGGGGTGGGTTGCTGATCTTGTGCGGCGTCCCGCAACCTTGCCAGCGATACCGATGCGACCGAAGCGCGGTCAGGGTTGAGGGCTGTGAGATGGCTGGTCTGCACAGCACCTCGGAAATCGTTGATGCAGTCGTCGGCAGTGGCGTAGCGATCATCCGGGTCTTTCGCCAGCGCTTTCAGCAGTACCGCTTCCACTGCCTGCGGAATTTCGGGGTTGGCCGCGCTCGGCAGCGGGAGCGGGGTGTAGATGTGGTCGTGGATGATGGAGTAGGGCGTATCACCTGTGAAGGGCACACGCCCCACAATCAGTTCATATAGCACCACACCAAGCGAATAGATGTCCGCACGACTGTCCAGATTGCGCCCTCCGCGTGCCTGTTCCGGGGAGATGTAGTGCGGCGTACCAAGCAGCATATCCGCGCTGATGGTTGACTCACCGAGGGCGGCAATGCGCGCCAGGCCAAAATCGGTCACGTAAGGGATGTTTTCCTTATCAAGAACGATATTGGAGGGTTTGATGTCCCGGTGCAGGACGCCTTTTTTATGCGCATAGGTGAGGGCGCTGCCAACCGCCGTCATCACTTCCAGGATTTCGTCGAGGGAGAGCGCACCGCGATTCATGCGGCTTTTGAGCGTTTCTCCCTCGATCAGCTTCATGACCAGATAGGGCTGGCCTTCGTGCTGCTGGTAATCGTAAATCGGCACGATGTGCGGATGTTCGAGGCCAGAGACGATCTGTGCCTCGCGCTGGAAGCGGGTGATGAAGGACGGGTCTTCCTGCAACGCCTGGTGCATCACCTTGAGCGCCACCAGACGGTTGAGTTCGACGTGCTGTGCTTTATAGACGGTCGCCATCCCCCCCTGGCCGAGCTGCCCCAGGAGTAGATAGGGACCGATTTTTTCGCCTTCACGCCATGCCATCGGGCTGCTCCAGAGTCCATCCACGACCGATTGCGATTATAAACCAACAATTGTTACGCAATCCACGAGATTTGGTTTCACAACTGTAAAATCTCGTTTCTGTGTCTTATGGAGAAATCAAAACAAATGCGAACAATGGTAGGGGCGAGGTGCGCCTCGCCCGTACACCGACTCATTCGTGCTTATGTTGGTTTTTCCATTAGCTCCGGTCGTTGAGAATTTCCACGCCGGGCAGCGTCTTGCCTTCCAGCATTTCCAGGCTGGCACCGCCCCCGGTAGAGATGTGGGTGATTTTGTCGGCCAGTCCCGACTCCTCAATGGCTGCGGCGGAGTCGCCACCGCCGATAATGGTAACAGCACCCTTCGCGGTTTCTTCGGCCAGCAGTTTGGCAACGGCGAACGTCCCGGTCGCGAAATTGGGCATTTCAAACACGCCCATCGGCCCATTCCAGACGACGGTCTTCGCGCCGTTCAGCCGTTCGGCGAACAGGTTGATCGTCTCGCTGCCGATGTCATAGATCGACCAGCCATCGGGCACAGGTTCGCCCGCGCCGATGGTCTTGCGGTTAGCGTCGTTGTTGAAGCTGTCGCCGATCACGTTATCGAACGGCAGCACCAGCCTCCCGCTGCCCTTGTCCAGCAGACCTTTGGCCGTCTCAATAGCGTCCGCTTCCACCAGCGAGTTGCCCATCTCGCGCCCCTGCGCCTTGAAGAAGGTGTTCGCCATGCCGCCGCCGATCAGCAGCAGATCGACCTTATCCAGCAGGCTTTCGATCACGGCGATTTTGTCGGATACTTTCGCGCCCCCCAGAATGGCGATAAAAGGCCGCTGTGGGTTTTCCAGTGCGGTCGCCAGATAGTCGATCTCTTTTTCCATTAACAGCCCCGCGACGGCGGGCAGCAGTTGCGCCACGCCATGCGTCGAGGAATGGGCGCGATGGGCAGAGCCGAAGGCATCGTTCACATAGACATCACCCAGCTTCGCGAATTCCTTCGCGAGTTCGGGATCGTTCTTTTCCTCACCCTTGTGGAAGCGGGTGTTTTCCAGCAGCAGTACGCCGCCTTCAGGCAGATCGGTCACAGCCTGTTCGGCTTTCTCCCCGATACTGGCCTCGACAAAGTGCACTTCCCGGTTGAGCAGTTCGCTTAAAGCCGAGGCGACAGGCGCGAGCGAAAATTCCGGCGCGGGTCCGCCCTTTGGCCGCCCCAGGTGGGACATCAGCACAACCGCTTTGGGCTTCTGGTCGAGGATATATTGCAGCGTCGGGACAGCGGCACGGATGCGGGTGTCATCGGTAATTTTGCCGCCTTCCAGGGGGACGTTGAAATCGACGCGCACGAGAACACGCTTGCCCGAAAGATCAATATCACGGACGGTCATTTTGTTCATCAGGTTCGCCTTTGCAGTTTGCGGTTCGCGAGGTTGCAGCGCTTACAGTGGTGGAACGGGTGGCGTGGGGCGCAGCACACGCCCCACGAGATGATAATCAGCCGTTTAGAGACGGTCGCTTACAAGCGGTCGCCCATGAACTTCACAAGGTCGGCCACGCGCACCGAATAGCCCCATTCGTTGTCATACCAGGCAATCACCTTGACGAGATTGCCACTGGCGTCGCTGGAAAGCGCGTCCACAATGCTGGAACGTGGGTCGCCCTTGTAGTCCATCGACACCAGCGGTTCGTGGCTCACGCCCAGGATACCCTGCATAGGGCCGTTGGCCGCCTGTTCCAGTGCGCCAATCAGTTCTTCCTTTGTGCATGGTTTTTCGACCGTTGCCACGAAATCCACCAGGGAAACGGTGGGGGTAGGAACACGCACGGACATGCCATCGAACTTGCCCTTGAGTTCCGGGACGACCAGCGCGACGGCCTTCGCTGCACCAGTGGTGGTGGGGATGATGTTCAGCGCAGCGGCACGGGCGCGGCGCAAATCCTTATGGGGCAGGTCGAGGATTTGCTGGTCGTTGGTGTAGCTGTGGATAGTGGTCATGAAGGCTTTGCTGATGGTGAAGCTGTCGTTGACTACTTTCGCGGCGGGCGCGAGGCAGTTGGTGGTGCAGGAAGCGTTGGAGACGATGTGGTGGCTGGCCGGGTCATACTTGTCTTCATTTACGCCCATGCAGACGGTGATGTCTTCATTCTTGGCCGGGGCGCTGATGATGACCTTCTTCGCGCCCCCCGCCAGATGCTTGGCTGCGCCGTCGCGCTCGGTGAAAATGCCCGTGCTTTCCACGACGATGTCCACGCCCAGATCACCCCACGGCAGGGCTGCCGGGTCGCGCTGTGCAACCGCCTTGATCTCGTCTCCATCCACAACAATGCCGTCGCTTTTGACTTCGACATGGCCGGGGAAGCGGCCATAGTTGGAGTCGTACTTCAGCAGGTGGGCCATCGTTTTGAGGTCACCCAGGTCATTGAAGGCGACGATGTCGATCTCGCCCTTATAGTACTCGCGCATCGCCTTGAGTACCTGACGACCAATGCGGCCAAAACCGTTGATGCCAACACGAATTGCCATGAGTCCTTGTCCTTTCCTGGAAAAGCGTGAATATTCCTTACACTGTAATCTGCAAGATCGGGGAGTCCCCCGATCTCTCAGCATCGTATAAGCTAAGGATAGCCTGCGCCAGCTTTTGCGGGTCATGCCGCCAGGGCTGGTCAGGGTCGGTTAAATCGACATAGCAAACCTGATAGCGCTGCGTGATCTCATGACCGGGCGGCGCAAGATCAACATAAGTGGTGTTTACCCCGGCGTTCAGTGTGGGCGTGGCGTTATTCGCCAGTATCGTATGCAATACACCTTTGCCGAGGTAGCGTTCCAGCGCCATGACATGATCAGCGACGGAATAGCCCTCGGTTTCGCCGGGCTGCGTGGCGATATTGCAGATGTATAGCTTATAAGCGCTGGTGGTGCGCAGCGCGTCCGCAATCCCTGGCACGAGCAGATTTGGGATGATGCTGGTGTAGAGGCTGCCCGGCCCCAGAATGACGATATTGGCCTCTTTAATCGCGCGAACGCTTTCCTCGTATGCCAGCACATCCGACGGAACCAACCCGATTTCTTCGATCTGCCCACCTGCTTCGGTAATTTTCGACTCGCCCAAGATACGCACGCGGCCTTTGTTGTTCTGCCGGATGGTGGCGACCAGGTTGACGTCATCCAGGGTTGAGGGCAGAACGCGCCCCTGAATATTGAGCACACGCTGCACTTCCGCCAACGCAGGCTCAAGCCCACCCCGAATGCCTGCCAGCGCCGCGATGAACAGGTTGCCGAAGGCGTGGCCGCGCAGTTCCCCACTGTTAAAGCGGTACTGAAATAACTGCGTCATCAGGCTTTCGTCGTCGGCCAGCGCGGCGATGTTGTTGCGCAGATCACCCGGCGGCTGCACACCCATATCACGGCGCAAACGGCCAGAACTGCCGCCGTCATCGGCGACGGTGACAATCGCGCTGAGGTTGCTGGTGTGCTTTTTCATCCCACGCAGCACAGAGGGCAAGCCTGTGCCGCCGCCGATGGCAACCAACCGGACGCCTTTCTGCCGTTTGCTGTGCTCGTAAACCACGTCAATGACACGGCGCGGCTCGTTGCGGCGGTAGGGCGCGAGGACGTTGCGCGACAGCTTGAGCAGGGCGAACGCGGCGATGATGCTCCCGATTAGCAGGGCGGCAGCGACGATGCCCCAACTGCTCATCCTGGCCTGCGCCTGGAGCGGCGTCAGCGCAAGGACTTTGAGAATCCCAAAGGCGAAGCTGAGGGCGATCAGGAACACGCCACTTGCTGCCAGCAGCAGCCAGCGCTTGACACCGATACCCGGCGTCAGCCATTTCAGGAGCATCCGAAGGGTTAACATCACGGTGCGCTTTTCCCCCACCGCCACATGCTCACAAAGATAACGACTGCGCCTAAGGTCGTCAACCCGCCAATTGTGAGCGCGGCGTCGAACCAGAACTGTTCGGGGAACAGGCGGATGAGCGTATCGGAGTAAAGAAAGCGCCATGTTCCGCTCTCGAAGAAGACCTCATGAAAGGCGGTGAAAAAGAAATCCCAGGCCGCAATCGCCACCACGATAATCGTGCCGATGATGCTCAAGGTAAGGATTGAACCCTGCATCAACCCTGTACGTAAATCCCGCCGTGTTTCTGCACGATAAGCCAGCACTGCGGTGACGACGGCAGCGCCTAAAGATAGGATAATCAGAAAGGTGAAGGCTGCGCGTGTGACAACTTTCACATCTTCCATATGACGCAGCTCACGCTCGTTGTAGAGCGGGCTGCCATCCGGGAAGGTGAGGTCGCCGAGGTAGCCAATATCCGCGTCATTCAACAGATAGTTGACGGCGTAAGGGGCGAGGCGCAGGCGGTCTTCCCGCGTGAAGCCATAGTCATCTTCGGGGAAACCGGGACGATTGTATTCCAACTGAAGAAACAGCGGTGTCATCACCAGACGGACACTGAACAGCACGAGCAGCACAGGCACCGCAAGCGTCAGAAACAGCCGCGCTGTCCACCGAAGCCCGCGATTGACGGGTTTGATTTCGACCGAAACCGGGGAAAGGCTTGCTTCTGCCATTGGGTTTACCGTAACTGTTCTGTACGGCCGGAAAGCAGGAAGTTGAGCACGAGCGAATCGACCAGTGTTTCCACCGGAGCGCGGTCGTCCGTAAAAAGCAGGTCTGAAGCCACAGCAGGCACCAGCACGGTTGTGCTGATGGTCAGCACCTCGCGCAGAATCGGGCTGGCATCGGCGGGAAGGTTGTTCAGGTTGGCGATCAGGTTATCCGCGTTGGTTGGCTGCATTGTCGCGTAGAGAATGGTATTAAACGACCCCGGCACATCGAGCGCGTGAACGGTCGGGAAAACGCGCAGCAGGGTAGTGGTGAGCGCATCCACGAGACGACGGTCGGTGTCCGTGCGCCCGACGTTAATTGCAACCACGCCGTTCGGCAGGAGATGTGCCCGCACTTCCTGGAAAAACTGAACGGTGGTCAGATGCCAGGGGATATAGGGCGGGCGGTAAGCGTCGATGGCGATGACGCTGTAACGCATATCAAGTTGATTGAGGATGTAGCGTCCATCCTGCACATGAACCGTGAGTGATGGCATCGCTTCCGAATTCATGTCGAAGTACTGCGCACCCGCCTCCACCACGCCAGGGTCAATCTCCACACCGTCCATCGGAATATCGCCGTAGACAGCCTGATACTGGCGCGGGATCGTCCCCGCCGCGAGGCCAATGACCAGCAGTGCTTCGACATTTTCCGGGCGGTAAGGGGGAGCATTGAAATACGGGGCGGCGAGGAAAAAGTCCCAGGTGCCGCCGTAGAGATAGCGCTCGGCATTCCAGATACTGTGGACACCCTGACCTTCATTCAGATAGAGATAGCGGGTGCCGTCGGGCGATTCCTGCACCTGAACATAGTTGTAGGCGCTTTCATCATCGTACAGGACACGCATGTCACCCTCTGGTGCGCGTAAAAAGCCGTTCAGCGCCAAGATCGCGAGCACCGCAATCAAAATCGGCATCCACGCCCAGCGCAGCGCCCGTGTGCCTTCCTGTCGCAGCAGACCAATAAAGCCGACGGTGTAAAGAATCCCGGCGAACAGCAGAAAGGTCTGGAAGGTGCCGAGCGTGGGGAACAGGAACACGACTGGCAGGAACGTCCCCAGTAAGCTGCCGAGTGTACTGATGGCGTAAATCTGGCCGGAGATTTTGCCCGCTTCCGCCGGGTTTTGAATCGCAAGACGAATGGCAAAGGGTGAGACACAACCGAGCAGAGTCACCGGAATCGAGAACAGAACCAGCACGACCGCGAACGAACCAAGCGCGAGTCCGGCTTCCACATCCACCACCGCCCGCGCCGCCAGTTGCAGCACAGGACGCGCTGCCAGTGGAATCAGCGCGCTTAGAAATGCACCCCAGATGAGAATGCTGTAGAGGGTGGTCAGCTTTGGAGAGCGGTCTGCCCAGCGTCC
>JANRLJ010000198.1:0-23097 GCA_033762735.1 bacterium
TCCCAACCGCTGACGCTAGGAGAGGGGGAGAAGACCAGGGAAGCGTGTTAAGTCCCTCTCCTTTGGGAGAGGGATTTAGGGTGAGGGCAAATGAGCCGTTGTGAACTTTCATAACTCCTTTTAGAGTACCGGACAACGCTATATAGGGTCTCGAATTTTTGTAGGAGAGGGTTTCAAACCCGCCCCTGCAGATGTAAATTTTGTGCAGGTTCTTTCGGGACTCTATGTAAGCATGATACCCTGACTGGAAACAAAAGTGCTGAGTTTCAGATTACAATTCGTCAATCTTGAGAAGAAAGGCAGCGCATGGCTCCTGCAATCACATCACTCCCCGACGGCTACCGGGAAACGCAATATCTGCATCTGACCTCGATGGAAAATCTCACCCGTCTCAATCTGTATTCGCTGTTTCTGGTGGTGCCGTTTCTGCTGCTGATGGTGGCCTGGACGGCCTTTGCCCAGGCATCGCGTGGCGCAAATCCGGGGGAACTGAATGTGCCGTCGCTCCTGCTGTGGGCGGCGACGCTGCTGGTGCTGCCGCTGCATGAACTCGTACATGGCCTTGCGATTGCCTGGACAGGGCATCGCCCTCGCTACGGCGCGAAGTACCTTGAGGGGTCGATTAAGCTGCCGTATGTGCTGTACGCCACTGCGGACGGTGCATTGTTCCGGCGGTACGAGTTTATTGTGATTGCGCTGGCCCCGGCGATTGTGCTGACGCTGGTCGGCATGGGACTGGTATGGGTGACTCTGGACTCGCTGGCATCATATATTGCTGTAGCGGTCGTGCTGAATGGCGCGGGTGCTATTGGAGATTTCTGGATGACGGCGGTGGTGCTGCGTTATCCAAAGGATGCGCTGGTGCGGGATGAGGAAGACGGGATTCGCATTTTTACGCGCTGAAAAATTGGACATAAATTTGGATTCTCTCAAGCATTGGCCTCTTTACAAAATCGCGATGCTGGATACTATTGAAGTTGTCGCAGGGAGAAAACGTTTTCCCTTCGACATATCCGACAAAGAGAAATGTTAGGAATCATGACCGAGAGCAGTAGTTCTCACGAACAGAAACCGCCCGCGGCGGGCGGCGATAACGCTCTGCGGTAACGAAGTTCCCCCTTAAAACGCCACTTCCGGCGGTGCGCGGGAATTCGTTCCCCGCGTTATCGCCGACTCTGCGTGAAGCAGAGAAACTCCCGAACAACCACACGGCGGCATCTGTTCACAACAGCATAAATCCCTGTATTTTGCGGCGCGGTCGCTTTCGGGCGTTCGCTCCACGAGTATGTTGTGAAGGAAGGTGCATCATGTACAACGACCTGCTGCTGGATCGTCTGGTTGCGGTTGGCGACGACCAGGACGAGCGCGTTCAGGAACTCATCACCGAGATCGAGGAACTGGATAACCTCCTCAGCCCCGAAGCGCAGAACCTCATTCGTGATCTGCGCCCGCGCACCGTCACCGATGACGTGTACGACGACATCGACGAACGCGCCACTTTTGGGGATCGGGTGGCCGATCACATGGCGGAATTCGCCGGAAGCTGGCGCTTCATCATTTCATTCGCCGTCTTTATGGCCTGCTGGATTGGCATCAACAGTTATTGGGGTGCGCAGGCGCTCGACCCCGCGCCGTTTATCCTGCTCAACCTGGGGCTGAGTACGCTGGCCGCGTTCCAGGGGCCGATCATCCTGATGTCGCAGAACCGCCAGGCCAAGAAGGATCGCGCGGTGGCCGATAACGACTATCAGGTCAATCTGAAGAACGAACTGGAAATCGCCGACCTGCACCGCAAGGTGGATATGCTGGTGCACACCATCGACATGCAGAATCGGCTGGTAAATGCGCTGGTCGTGGCGCGGCGGCAGGAACTCAACGCGACGGTACGCGCGATGGAGCACGCCCGCCGCGAGGATTTGCTCTGAACGACCTCACCCCCTAACCCCCTCTCCAAAGCGTTGGAGAGGGGGAGTCGCGTCAGCGAAGGGGGTGAGGTTTAGGTTACACCCCTTCCGGCTTGTTGCGGTCGATGTCGGCCAGGCGCTCCCCGGCAGCGCGGCACAGCAGCCCTAAAAACGCTGCATCACTTTCTGAAAAAGGTTCGTCCCCCGGCTGATTGAGGGCTTCGATCAGGCCATACACCTTCTGATTCCCGATCAGCGGCGCGGCGATAATGGACTGGGTGCGGAACTTGAACGCCTCGTCGATCATGTGTGAGAAGCGCTGGTCGCGCCGCACATCCCGTACCAGCGCCGGTTCGCTGTGTCTGACCACCCATCCGGCAATCCCCTCGTCAGCAGGGATGCGATAGCCGGTCAGATTGGGCGCTAAATCTCCCCCCACCAGCACAAACACCAGTTCATTGGTGTCCTCGTCGAGCAGCAGCAGGGAGCCATCCGGCGCGTTCAGAACGCCCATCATCTTGTAAAAGATGTCGCGCAGCAGCGGCAGCAGCTCTGCGTCGCTTTCCAGTCGGGAGGGTTTGGTCATCAGGTCGTGCAGCACTTCGACAAATTCACGCATCCGGGCGTTTTCTTCCCGAAGCTGCTGGTTTTCCGCCTGGAGTCGGGCATTGTCGCTCTGGATCACCGCGATGGGGTTGGTTGCCATGTCGGAACTCTTTTCACCTGTTAAAATCACGTTCTGACATTGTAAGTCGCTTTTGATTTTGCCGCAGAAAATACTCGTAGACAGGGAGCGAACGTGATGGGGATGCGCGTGGTGCTGGCGGGGTGTGGGTCGATCAGCGAAGCATGGCTGAAACCGGCGCAGATCATGCCGGAAATTGAGATGGTCGGGTTTGTTGATCTGCGACCGGAGGCGGCAGAACGTCGCGCCCGCGAGTATGGCACCGCCGACGCGATCACCGGTACAGACCTCGACGGAGTGCTGGCACAGACTCGGCCTGATGTGGTGTTCGACTGCACCAATCCCGACGCGCATTATGGCGTCGTCCTCACAGCGCTGCAGCATGGCTGCCATGTACTGGGGGAAAAGCCACTGGCGACCTCGATGCAGCAGGCGCGTGAGATGATCGCCGCCGCGCAGCAGGCCGGGAAGGTGTATGCTATCGTGCAGAACCGCCGCTATGACAGCAATATCCGCCGCCTGAAAGCGCTGCTTGACTCCGGGGCGCTCGGCAGCGTGACGACCATCAACAGTGATTTTTACGTCGGCGCCCACTTCCGCGATTTCCGCGACTACATGCCCCATATTCTGCTGCTCGACATGGCGATTCACACCTTCGATGCGGCGCGTTATCTGGCGGGCGCTGATCCGGTGTCGGTTTTCTGCAAGGAGTGGAATCCGCCGGGGTCATGGTATGACCGCGATGCTTCCGCCGTTGCTATCTTCGATTTCAGCAATGGCGTGGTCTATACCTATCGCGGTAGCTGGACTTCGGAAGGTCTGCGCACCACCTGGGAAAGCGACTGGCGCGTGATCGGCCAGCAGGGGAGCATTGTCTGGGATGGGGCAGAGGGCTTTCGCGGGGAGATTGCCACCGACGAAGGCGGTTTCTTCTCATCTATGCGCGAGGTGCTGCCGCCGCAGGTTGCTGCTGGTGCGCGTGTCGGGGGACATGCAGGCGTGATAGCCGACTTTATCGACTGCCTGCGAACAGGGCGCACACCCGAAACCATCGCCTCGGACAACATCAAATCGCTGGCGATGGTGTTCGCTGCGATTCAAAGCGCGGAGACAGGCTGTGTTGTGCCGGTGGAATGGTAGCGGGTAAAACAATCTCCCGAAATTGGTGTAGGGGCGCTCCCACGTGTGCGCCCATAATCGACACCAAACTACAGGTCATTGTCGCGGACACGGCATGCCGTGTCCCTACAAGTCGCGTTTTCAATCGGATTGGTGGGTAAGGGGATTAAGCCCGCGAACGGCGCTTCTCAGCGGATATGTCTTCCTCGTTGACCTCTTCCAACTCACCGTCCTCGGTCAGCCGCACGAGGCGTTCACGCTGTGTATTTTCCCGCTTGGCTTTTTCGGCTTCGATCTGGGGCAGAACAGGCCGCAGCCCATAGCGATCCATTTCGCGGCGAATCGCACTCTCGCGCATTTCAAAGAACACCCAGTTGATGAAGTGGGTGAAGACGCCAATCGCCCATCCCCCTGTTATGAGGGCGGCAAACCAATAGGTGCGGAAGGCGTACATACTGGGGCCAAGCCAGATGAACCATACCAGGAATACGAAGATGATGAACGACACCAGATTTCCGAAGAACTGGGTGCGGAATTCATAACGTTTTTCGATGTTTTTGCGGATGGCTTCGTAAAGCTGTAGTTCGTCCATTTCCGGGCTGCTCATGCGGTATCCCTTTTACGATTTTCTGCGCTGCTCATTTTCCAGTTCAGAGATAAAGCTGTCGGTAAATTCGCCGTCTTCCGTCAGACGCGGCGAGAGGTCTTCCATCTTGGCCTTCTGGGGGGTGCGCTTGGCTTTTTCGTCGAGTCCCAACGTGCGGCTCATCCGCCGACGTTCCCGTTCCATCTCTAGCTGAATCGCTTTTTCGGCGGCGTCCTTGTTCGCCAGATTGCCCAGCAGCAGCACGATCCCGTGAATGAGGACACCGAACAGCAGGAACATCATGACGACCAGCGGCACCTGATTCACCCACTGCGGCAGCGGTTCTTCCGCGAAGACGTTGCCCATGTCAATGGCCGAAGAAGCGACGACAAAGACGGTGATGATCGTAAAGATGGTGCTGAGGGCGTGGGTCATAAAACCCAGCCGACCTTTAAAGCGTTCCTCCACTTCATGACGGACGCGCTTGTAGTCCTTTGCGTCGATCACGTCCTGCCAATCGTCCCCGTAGCGGGTGACGAGGGTGCGATGGAGTGCACGGCGGCGGGCTTCCAATCGACGGCCAGAGCGATAGAACACCGATAAACCATGCCCCAGCAGACCCCCCAGCCAGGGCAGCAGAACCAGCACTGAAAATGGAACGGCCTGCAAGGCAGCAGCAAATTCAGGTGTGGCAAGCTGTTCAGGCAGGTCAGGATTACTCGGCACGTTCTGCTGAAGCCATTGGATGATGCCGTCGGTGATGGGCGCTTCAAGCATCACGAACAGAAAGGCCATGATGATATAGGTGACGGCGTGGCCGATAAACCCGGCGCGATCCTGTATCCGCTTGTCGATGCGGCGGCGGATCGACTCCTCGTCCGTGCCCCAGTCCTGTGCGATCACCTTGACCGTTTTAGCCCGTTTGCGTTCTTCTTGTGTACGTTCCTGCGGCGCGATTGGGCTTTCGATCCTGGCTTTGCCAAACTGGATGGAGACACCGCGTTCGTTCTGCTCGACCTGCACCCGGTCTTTCATCGACTCGGCGATGCGCTTCCAGGTGTCGGTCTTCTGTGCTTCGACGGCCAACTGCTGCACCCGGTCGCTCATCTGCCGGAAGAACTCGTTCAGGCGCTGTTCTCCGGGGAGCGGTTCGGGGCGCGTCACAGGGGCGGGGATGCTGACGTAGCGACCGCCGCCGGGCGTGACTTCGGGTACACTGTTTTTGGCCGCCGTTTCCACGCGCGACTCATCGAGCCTGGTCAGGCCGGAATGGGTGACAGCCTTCTCGAAGGCCGCCATCATCGCGTTCGGCGTCTCGTAGCGGTCGGCAGGGTTCTTTTCCAGCGCCTTGAGCAGCACCGATTCGACCTGTGGCGGAATTTCGGGATTCAACTGCGAGGGCGACGGTGGCGCAGCATAGATATGCTTATGCACGATGGCATAAGTGGTTTCGCCCATGAACGGCACACGCCCGGTCACAAGTTCATAGAGGATCACGCCGAGCGAATACACATCGGTGCGGGCGTCAATATCGGCCAACCCCTGCGCCTGTTCCGGGGAGATGTAATGCGGTGTGCCGAGCATCATGTCGGCGCTCATGGTGGATTCGCCTAACTGCGTAATGCGTGCAAGGCCGAAATCGGTCAGGTAGGGGATGCCGCCCTCATCAATCAGGATATTCGACGGTTTAATGTCGCGGTGCAGGATGCCCTGCTGATGGGCATAGGTCAGCGCGTCGGCAATCTGCGACATGGTGCGCTGAATCTGCTCCAGCGAAAGCGGCCCCTCCCGCAGCAAATCCTTGAGCGTCTTTCCGCTGATGAGTTTCATCACGAGGTAGGGCTGGCCGTTGAACTCGTCATAGTCATAAATCGGGACGATGTTGGGATGTTCCAGCCTGCCCACCACCCGCGCTTCCCGCTCGAACCGGGCGCGAAAATGCGGATCCTGAAGGAAGGCCTGGTGCATCACTTTCAGCGCGACCGGGCGTTCCAGTTTGGGCTGCACCGCCCTGTAGACGGTTGCCATGCCACCCGCGCCGATCTGCTCGATCAGACGATAGGGGCCGATTTCTTGTGTGGAGGGCAGAACCATTAGACCACCTCTATTCTCCGTTGAGTCGTCGCAGCGGAGGTTTTTGCCTGCAATCAATTAACGCCGCTGGCGTTTTTCGTCGTCCGTCACTTCAATGAGTTCGCCATCTTCGCCGATGCGGACACCACTGCGGAAATCGTTCTTAGGCTTTTCCGTCAGCGAGTAGATGCGCTCACGCTCCCGTTCGATTTCGCGCTCAATCTCGCGTTCGCGGCTTTCCCGGCCTGGGCCATGCTCGTTCCAGTATTCCACCCCGTGCGCCACCAGCCCCATTCCCCAGAAAAATGTGATCCACAACGTGCCGGGGAGTTCGGTGGCTTGGCCGCGAAAGACTTCCAGCAGCCAGTTACCCAGGCCAAAAACCAGCAGGTTCACGCCCAGGAAAATAATCAGGTGGTACAGAAACCCGCTGCGTTCCTCCTCGCGCTCCTCTACCCGTTTGCGCGCCCGTTCACGCAGTTCCGCTTCCGTGATTGGTAGATTGTCGTAGTCGTCATTACCCATCGAAAAACCCCTCGTCGCTGCTCATCGAGGAAGATGATGTGTTCAGTGATGCCAGTGATGTTGTTGACTGCTGCTTCCCGACTCCTATACGCATCTAATACTGGTTTCGTTGCGCGGCAGAGTCGTCTGGATGATCTTCAAAACGCACCAGTTCATCATCTTCATCAAGCGCTAATGCTTCGTTCTTGCGCTTGTCGCCATAGCGCACGGCGTAGTACCGTTCGCGCTCTCGCTCGATTTCGCGCTGAATCTGTTCCTCGCGCCGGAGCGCCCCCTGCCCATAGGTGTTGTAGTAGGACAGGACGTGGGCGACCATGCCAATGCCCCAGAAGAAGGTGATTATCAGCGGGCCGGGGAAATCCTCCGCGCCGTCGCCAAGCCAGCCGAGGATGAACAGCGCGTTGCAGAACAGGTATATCCCCGCATGGATGAACAGCGCGCGCCGTTCTTCAAACTTTTTCAGCACCTTTTTGCGAAGTTCTGCCTCAGAAGGAATTGAATCGTTCATATTGTCTCACTTGTGTACCTATCCAGTACGCCGACAGAATGAGAAATCTGGTCTGTATCTGCGGTAGTGGAGTGCTGCACTTGTACAGCCGAAATGAAAACGTGGCATGTTGGTTCGTCTAAGTTCAAAACCTCATCGCTCATTGCTTCTTTTACTGTACTTAGCGCTCATTCTTCCGCTTCTGCTGCGCGTCGATTTCCTCAATGAAGCTGTCTGTCAGTTCGCCATCTTCGGTAAGGCGAACGGAACGGTCGTCATTTTTGGCCTTCGCGCTGCTGGGATCCCCGTACAGGCGGCGGCGTTCACGCTCCACCTCCTGCTCGATCATTTCCTCGCGGCGGTTGCGCCCGTTGCCGTATTCGTTGTAGTAGTTGAAATAGGCGATGGCGGTGGGGATGCCCCAGCCGAGCGTCGGCCAGATCGGCCAGGGGTGCGAGCCAAATCCACCCGTGAACAGCCAGATGATCCACAGCATCGGGATGATAACGGCAAAGGCGGTCAGATTACCCATCATCTCGCGCCGCGCTTCGATGCGCTTCAATACCCGGCGGCGGATGCGCTCATCTTCGCTCAGATCAGCTTCTTCAGTGCGTTCGTGCGCGTTCAGTTCTTCAACCGTGTAAAAGCCGGGGCCATCAAAGCCTTTCTGTACCCACTTTGCACCTGGTCGGGGCTGCTGGCGTCCGGCGACACGG
Source organism: bacterium (assembly GCA_033762735.1). Classification (GTDB taxonomy): domain Bacteria; phylum Chloroflexota; class Anaerolineae; order Aggregatilineales; family Phototrophicaceae; genus JANRLJ01. Next base: position 8,096 of record JANRLJ010000198.1, read on the forward strand.
CGGTTGTCACCGTCGAACGTACTGGAAACCGACTCGCCCAGCCGTGTACCCATCTCGCCCATCTGCTGCCCGAAGCGCTCGCCCCATTGCCCCATTCGCTCGCCGAAGCGTTCCCCGATCTCGCCAAGCTGCTTGCCCAGGTCGTCCATCGAGGGAACGGGAGGCGGTGCAGGTGGCGTGGGGCTTCCCGGCCTGGGCATGATCGGTGGGGGAGAGACATCCTGCGCTGATGCCGAATCTGCTGCCTGTGACGGCGCCGCAGGGCGTGCCGGAGGGCGTGCCTGTGGCTGTGCGGAAGGGCGTTCCGTACTCTGAGGACTGACAGGTGGCGGTGCGGTATGTGGAGTTATCGCCTGCCGCAGTTCGCTGAGCATCTCGCCTGCTGTCGTGTGGCGTTCGACTGGATTTTTCGCCAGCGCCTTTAAGACCACCTGCTCCACGTCGGGCGAAATCGACGGGTTGATCTCGCTCGGCAGCGGGGGTGGTGAATAGATATGGTCGTGGACAATCGCGTAAGGCGTGCTGCCGCCGTAAGGCACACGCCCGGTCAGCAGTTAATAGAGCACCACGCCGAGTGAATAAATGTCGGTGCGGGAGTCGAGTTCGGTTTTGCCGCTGGCCTGTTCGGGCGAGATATACTGCGGCGTACCGAGCATCATATCGGCGCTCATGGTGGATTCGCCCGCCTGCGCCAGCCGCGCCAGCCCGAAATCGGTCAGGTAGGGAATGCCGCGTCCGTCAATGATGATGTTGGAGGGTTTGATGTCGCGGTGCAGCACACCCTGCTGATGGGCATAGTCGAGCGCCTGCGCCATCGGCGTCATCAGCTGCAGCACTTCCTCGGTGGAAAGCTGACGTTCGCGCAGCACATCCCTGAGTGTACGGCCTTCGATGAACTTCATTACCAGGTAGGGCTGAGTGCCGATCTCGCTGTAGTCGTAAATCGGGACAATATTGGGGTGTTCAAGCCGCGCGACGATCCTGGCCTCGCGCTCAAAGCGGGCGCGGAAGGCGTCATTTTGCAGATGCGTCTGATGCAGGACTTTGATCGCCACGTAGCGATCCAGCCGCGCATGATAGGCCTTGTAGACCAGCGCCATGCCGCCTGCACCAATCTGCTGCCTGATTTCGTACTGTCCGACCTGATCCCCAGTATTCAGCGCCATGTGCGCTACGTCCCCACCCCTATTTCATTATCCGGCTTCTATTGTAAGGCTTTTAAGCGGGAACACCAACCATGATTAAGGGTAGGCAGGGTTCGTTCTCACCTTCAAAAACAAAAACCCCCGGCGCGGCGGCCAGGGGCAGAATGTAGTATCGATGTCGATCAACGGCTAGACGTGCTTGACATCGTCCTCGGCCAGCGCTTCGTCGATGCGGCGGCGAAGGTTCGGGCTGATGTAGTCGGCGCCGTTGATTTCTGCGTCTGCCTCGTTCTTGCGCTTGGGCATGTCCGGGACTTCAAGGTTCTTGTGCTTGTAGGTGGTTGTAGTGGCAGAAGGAGCGCTATCATGCTTGCTGCGCAGCAGATACCACCCACCCGCCAGCATCGCCAGCGGCAGCAGCCAGCCCGTCAGCCCACCGAACAGGCTGCCGAAGATGAAAACCTCGAACAGCAGCCACAGGCCAGCCAGCGCCATCAGGCCGTAAGTCATCATCCCGCGCCCGGTGCGGATTTCGCTCTGATTGTCGGTGCGTGTGCCGTTGAACCGCAGCCCGGCTCCCACCAGCACGGGATAAATCGCCCAGACATACGCCCAGGATTCCCAGTGGCCGGTGATGCTCTGATACAGCAGCAGCAGCCCCGTCCCGGTGATAATCAGGCCGGGGAAGATCAGCCCACTTTCCCTGCGCCCACCGTTGAAGGCCGCATACAGAAACGGCAGGCCGGGCAGAATGACGAACAGCGGCCACAGGGTGCCGAGGCTCCATCCAAAAATCTGGGTCAGCAGGAAGAACCCGCCCAGTCCGATCAACAGCGTTGCCGCTGTGCGATTGTTGTTTTCCCCGGTTATGCTGCTCATGACGTTTCCTCGTTTGCGTTTGTTTTTCTCAGTTACAACCTATTACGCAGCCCACCGCACAGGGTTGCACAATTCGGGCTGCAAAATCAAAAACCGGGCTGTGGAAGTCCCACAACCCGGTTACGTTAGTTACGTTCGATGAGGCGCTAGAACGCCCTTACTCGTAGCGCAGCACGTTCAGTGGCTTTTCGCCAGAAGCACCCCAGGCAGAGAAGGTCGCCGCCACCAGCGCAATGACCACGCACAGCAGCATCAGCAGCACGGCGGTGCCGTAAGGCACGGTTGGCGTAACCGCGCCGTTGCCTGCGGTAAAGGCGGTGCTGAGCAGGACGAGCAGGATGACCAGCCCAATGCCGACGCCGATCAGTCCGCCGATCAGCCCCATCAGGCCGTTTTCAAGCAGCAGCATCCCCAGCACACGCTCCCGCTGGAGGCCGACCGATTTCATGATGGCGATTTCGCGGCGGCGTTCCAGCGTCGCCAGCGCGACCGAGTTGGCGATCACGATTCCGCCGACGATCAGACTCAGCGCGGCGACGATGATGGGGAAGGACGTGAACTGCTGGATCAACTGGTTCAGCACATCGTTAATCAGCCTGGTTTCGATGACGAAAATGCCGATGACCGTTTCCAGTTCGCGTCGCAGTTCCCCGATCTGGGCTTCTTCAACATCCACAATCGCGTTGACGCTGGCAGGCTGCACATTTTCGGGGAAAGCGTCCGTCGGCGCATAGCTGGTGGAACTGTTGAATCCGCCGAGTCCCTGTGCACGAACCCCGACCACTTCAAAGGTTGCGGTGGTTGGGTCGTCAGCGCCAAGTCCGAACAAATTCAGGCGCGGACTTTCAAACGCCAGCGTGAGCTGATCGCCAACGCCGATTCCAGCGGTGGTCAACTGGTCGTTTTCCGTCAGGACGATCACGTTGCGCCCGGCATCCTCCGCCGTGAGCTGCCGCCCCGCCACCATCTCGACCTCTGGCAGGTTGCTGGTCACGTCGCGGGCATCAATCCCCTGAAACAGGAAATCGAAGGTGTCGGAGGGACGGAAGTCCTCATCCACAAAAGCGGCGGCGGGGCCACTCACCCCGGCTTCGTCGATTTTGGCCTTGATCTCGTCCAGCGTTTCGACCTGTCCGGTCTCGCCGTCCTGTACCGTGACCAGCGTGGTGGTGTAGCTGGCGACGGCGGCATAGCTGTTGACGCCTTCCGCCTCGTCCAGAATGCTTTCCACCCGCCCCAGCGTATCCCCCACCGACGGCGCAAACACGATCACGTTCCCGCCTGTCTCCTGCACCAGAATTTGCTGGAACAGGCCGAGAATCGTCCCGGTCAGCAGCGTAATCAGGCTGAGCGTGAACACCCCCACCGCCAGTGCCAGCAGGGTGGAAGCACCCCGCGCCCGCGAGGCCAGCATCGAGCGCAGCGCTACTTTCAGGTCAACGCTGCCGAAGGTGGGGACGAAGCGCCCCACCAGCCAGATCAGCAGCGACAGCAGCAGGTAGAGGATGCCGACGATAATGAACGCACCCGGCACAATCGCCGCCGCGATGGGGCCGATAAAGCCTGCTGCGATGATGATGAGGGCGACGATCACGACCGCCACCGCCAGCAGCGACCGCAGCACACCCGCGCGGGGGATAATCGTATCCTGCGGGCGCAGTACCAGCCCAGGGCGCACCTGCCCGGCAGACAGCGTGGGCAAGAAGCCGAACACGGTTGTGACCAGTGTCCCGACGATCAGCCCCGTGATGGCCGGGCCGGGCGTGAGGCGGAAGGGCAAATCCTGCCCCAGGAAGGCGCCCGCCGCTCCGCGCAGCAGGAAGGTGAGCGCCCAGCCTGCAAGGATGCCCAGGATGCTGCCGAAGACTCCCATCAGGAAGGCTTCTACCAGGAACAGCGTCGTCACCTGCGGCGCTTCCAGCCCAATCGTCTTCAGCACCGCGATTTCGGTCGTGCGGCGGCGGACGATCACCTGCATGGTATTGATGATGCCGATGCCGCCGATCAGCAGCGAGAGCAGCCCCATCACACTGACCAGATCAAGCACCTGGCCGGAAATTTCGGCATTTTCTTCGCGCAGGTCTTCCGTATTGGTCACTTCCAGGTAGGGGAATGCCGCCTCGAAAGCGTCGCTGATTTCGACCGTGCGCACGGGGTCGTTCAAGCGCCAGAACAGGATATTGGCGCGAAGGGTCTGCTCCGGGAACAATTCGAGTGCGCTCAGGTCGAGGTAGTAATAGCCGAACAGGGAGGCAAACACCTGTGAGAAGCCGCCAGTCGTCTCGTTAATGATGGCAGTCACGGTGAAATCGCTGGTCGCGCCGGGAAGGCGGATTGTATCGCCCACGTCTGCGTTCAGCTTTTGCGCCAGTGTCCGGTCGATTGCGATGTCCGTTGGAACTTGCAGAAATTCCGGGAGGGTACGTCCCTCGGCGTCGGTCACTTCTCCATAGAAGGGGAAGATGTTTTTATCGACCACGTAAGGGGTGACGAACGTCGCCGTTGTTTCCTGCTCCGGTGCGCTGGCGCTGGGCAGTCCACCAAAGACGTGCTGATAGGCCAGTTCGACTTCGCCGGGGAAGTTTTCATCAAGCCAGGCCTGAATGCGCACGATATTCTCCTCAGAGAAGTAATCCATGCCCATGCCGTTGCCTGGGGTAACGATCTGGTCTTCGCCCACCTGCTCGAATTCGCCTTCGTCCGCGCCGAACGTATTCAGCGAGGCCTCAATGCGGATGTCGCCCTGGTTGCTTTCCTGTAGGCTGCTGCTGAGCGTGAAGCGAATCATCTCGCCCAGCGTTTGCAGGCTGACGATAGCGGCCACGCCCGCCGCGATGCACAGCAGCGCGAACAGTGTCCGCTGGCCGTTGACGCGCAGATCGTTGAACGAGTGCCTGAGGTAAAAGCCGAGTTTGCCGAACATGGCCTTAGTCCCCCAATGCTTTCAGTTCGCCCGTCGCGCGTTTGTCCTTGAGCATCTGCATAGCCGTAAGCTGCGCAGTGTTGCGTGGGTCAACGTCCGAGGCGATGCGCCCATCAACCAGCGAAACGATGCGGTCGCAGGCGGAGGCAACCGTCATATCGTGCGTGACGATGATGACGGTGGTATTGGTTTCCTGCTGCACGCGGCGCAGCGCCTCCAGCACGATATCGCCCGATTCGGTGTCCAGGCTGCCGGTCGGTTCATCTGCCAGCAGCAGCGGCGGATTATTCGCCAGCGCCCGGGCAATCGCCACACGCTGCTGCTGCCCGCCGGAAAGCTGCGTCGGGCGGTGGTGGAAGCGTTCGCCCAGGCCAAGCATCTCCAGCAGTTCTTTCGCACGCTTTTCAGGATTCTGCTTGTTCTTGCGGCTGAACTGCACTGGCAGCGCAACATTTTCAACGGCGGTCAGCGTCGGGATCAGGTTGAAGAACTGGAAGACGAAGCCGATCTTCTCGTTGCGGACGCGGGTCAGGGCGCGTTCGTTGAGGTTGGTGATGTCGATGCCATCGATAAAAACCTGTCCCGTCGTAGGCGTGTCCAACCCGCCGATCAAGCCCAGGAGGGTGGATTTGCCACTGCCAGAGGGGCCGATGATGCCCATAAATTCACCGCGTGTGACTTCCAGCGAAATCCCACGCAGAATGTTAACGGTGACTTCCCCGTTTTTGAGGCTTTTGGTGACGTTTTCCACACCCAGGACCTGATCGCCCTGCCGATTGGAGGTGTTCTTTGCCATGAACTGCTGCTCCTGTGCCTGATGAATGAAGACAGTGTTTAATACGGATTTGAATCGGTCTGTGTTGCATTATGGCGTAGTTTCCGTGCCACAGCGTTAAGTCTCAATTAAGGCTGTCGTCGAAGGAAAGCGGAAAGGGGCAGAATGTGATCGCTGTATGCGACCGCTGCCCCTGTAGTGTTGCTGGTTGATCTGCACTTACGGAGAAGGGTGGAGCGCTTTGAAAATAGCTGCTATTCCGGCGTGACGAAACGCACTTCGAACAACTTCGGCCACAGCTTGCCCGTGATGTAAAACACATCCTCATCCGGGTTATAGGCGATACCGTTCAGCACCGCGCTGTAGGTGAGTTCGGCGCGTTCTTCCGGCGTAAGCAGGCGGGTGGCATCCACGACCGCGTTAATCGCTCCGGTCTGCTTGTCGATGCGGACGATCACGTCGCTCTGCCACACATTGGCGTAAATATCACCGCCGACGCATTCCAGTTCGTTGAGGTCGTCCAGCGGCACGTTCTGCACACTGAATTCGCTCACGGGCTGCCCGTTGTACGTGACGGTGATTTCGTCCAGCAGTTCAAAGGTCTGTGGGTCGCGCACGTCGATGATTTCGCTGCCGTCGCTCATATACAGCACCTCACCGTCATAGCACAGCCCCCAGCCCTCGCCCTCATAGCGGAAGGCGCGGCGGTACTCGAACGTCTCGCGGTCATAGACGAAAGCGACACCATTCACCCAGGTCAACTGAATCAGGCGATCATCGACCAGCGCCAGCCCTTCGGCGAAAAAGGCCTCGCCCAGTTCATAGATGCGCAGCACATCACCGGTTTCGGGATCGACCTCGCGCATATCGGACTCGCCATATTCTCCGGCACTCTCATAGAAAACGCCTTCATGCCACAGCAAGCCCTGGGTATAGGAGCCAGTGTCATGCGGTCGGACGGAAATCACTTCGGGGACAAGCAGCGTCAGCGATTGTTCGCTGTCCTGCGCAGCAGCGGGCGCCAACGCGACCAGCGCGAGGAAAAAGCTCAGCACAAGAGTCTGATAAAGTCGTTTCACGGGTTATGTCTCGATTCTGGAGTGCAAATTTAGACAGTCGGTAGTTTAGTGATGGGGCTTCCATTTTTGAAGCCCGGTCAGCCGTGCCAGCGCCGCCAATCCGCTGGTGGTGACGAGCCGGGGCGCATAAGCCACCGCTCGCATCCACTCTGGCAGGGACGGCGGCTTCTGGTCGCTCGGCTGGGTGCTGCCCTGGTCGGTAAGCCACAGCACGGCTTTACCGAGGGCGCTTTCCCTGGGCGCAAGCTGCGGGACAAATTCCTTCTGGAACAGGCGGATTTCCTGCCAGAAGTGGCCTTTGCCCAAAGAGGCACCCGTCTTACTGCTCTCATGCAGCAGCGCTTCCGCCAGCACGAACGAGGTCAGCAGCGGCTTTTCCCCGGCCAGCAGCAGTTGGAGCTGAAACTGGGTGTCGAAGGCGTAGTGCATATCCTGCCGAAACAAACCAAAGCGGTCGAACAGTTCCCGCCGCCAGAAGCAGGCTGGCTGTGGCACGCCCCAGGGCATCATGACGGCTGTCAGCGGCACGGGGGGATAGGTCGGCTCCCACAGGCGAACGACGCTGCCCTGTGCATTCACGATGCGCACCGCGCCGGACATCCACGACTGCGGCGTGTGCTGCATCATCAGCCCGACGATGTTGAGCGCGTCGGGTGTGAGTTTGTCGTCACTGTTCAGGTAGCCGATGATATCGCCTGTCGCGCGGCGCAGCCCCTTGTTGATCGCGTCGCTCTGACCTGCATCCGGTTCGCTGCACCAGTAGGCCAGACGGTCTTCATAGCGGCGGATAATATCAACGCTGTTATCGGTCGAGCTACCGTCGATGATGATGTATTCGAGGTTGGGGTAGTTCTGATTGAGGACGGACAGAATCGTCGCCTCAATATAGTTGGCCTGATTATAGGACGGCGTGATGATGGTGATGCGCGGTGTCATGGCGTTCCTGAACACCTAACTCGGCTTTACCGCATCAACGATCAGCGACGTATAGTACAACTCGCCACGCTGGAAATCCTTCTGGCGGTCGAAGCGCACCGAGCGCATCACGTGGCCGTCGGCGCTGTCCCAGGAGGTCGCATGGAACTGCTCGTCGCGGTCGAAGTATTCCAGCGGCCTGACCGTAAACCCGGCTTCCTCCAGCAGGGCAGTCATCTTTTCCAGCGTGAAAAGCATCTGATGGCCGTCCTTCGGCGGACGGACTTCAGCCTGATAGGCTGCATCCAATCGGTTGCCATCGGGCACGGCGATGCGAAAGATGCCACCCGGCGCGAGATATTGATAGCACAGGGCTAACCCGGCGCGGTTCTGCTGTTCGCTGAGATGTTCCAGCACATGCTCGGCCAGCATCCGCTGAATCGTGTTGGGCTTGAAGTAGCGCTGCCAGTCCGTCGGGTTGGTGATGTCCAGCAGATGCACATCGGTCGGAATCCAGCCTTCATAGGTAGTGCCGCCCGAACCGAGGATGACGCGGAGGGGATTGGCATTCTGGGCGGCGGTGATAAGGTTCTGCACCTGAGCGCGTTTTTCCTGTTCGGCCTGCTGCCGGGCCCGAATCTGCCGAAGAAAGCTGGTGGCTCGCCAGTGAAGGCTGCCGTAGGTGCGTTTGAGCACGTTCATGGGGTCGTCTCCTTGAGTGCGTTGTGCAGGGTCGATGCAGCATTTTCAGCAGCCGACACCGACCAGTCGCCCATGACCATAAACGGTGCGGCGTTTGAACCCGTGCGCCCGGTGCCGTAAAAATCGCCTTCCGTGACGAGCATCATGCCGAGTCCTTTTTCTGGACGGTCGGCTTCTTCGCCATCCACGTTCAGCACTCCCGTGACGCGGTAGTTGGCCGGGATCAGTGGGAAACGATTGATGCGGCAGCGCAGCACCCCGCGTCCCGACACATCCTCGAAAAGCTGATTCGTATAGTCGTTATAGACGATGAACAGGGTGCGGTCATGATCGTCCACCAGCGAAAAGCCCGCCGAGAGTTTGCCCCGCAGCGGCGCTCCGTCCGCCGTTTGATAGGCGAAGGCCAGCACCACATCCTCCCCGCTGCGGGCGACGGGCAGGGTATTGCCGTCGGTGTCTTCCATCCAGAAGTCAGTGAACAGCACCGCACCGTTGCCGAAGCGCTTTTCGCCCGGCGCGAGGAAGCCCGCCTGATCGCCCTCGAACAGCTTTTGCAGATACACCCGCACACCCGTTTGTATATCTGTATCCAGGAAAACACCGCCTTTTTCCATGATAATCACGCGGCGGCACAGGCTGGTGATGGCGGCCATGCTGTGGCTGACGAAGATCACGGTGCGCCCGTTCTGCGTGACCTCGCTCATCTTGCCCAGGCATTTCTTCTGAAAGGCGGCATCGCCCACCGCCAGGACTTCGTCCACGATCAGAATTTCCGGCTCCAGATGCGCCGCGACCGCGAACGCCAGCCGCACATACATGCCGCTGGAATAGCGCTTGACGGGCGTGTCGATAAACTTTTCCACGCCGGAGAAATCGACAATTTCGTCAAACTTGCGTGTGATCTCGTAGCGGCGCATCCCCAACATCGCGCCGTTAAGGAAGATGTTTTCGCGTCCGGTCAGTTCAGGGTGAAACCCGGTGCCCACTTCCAGCAGCGACCCAACCCGGCCTGAGAGCGTCACGCGCCCGGTTGTCGGCGGGGTGATGCGCGAGAGAATTTTCAGAAGTGTGCTTTTGCCCGCGCCGTTGCGTCCGATCAACCCGATCACTTCCCCGGCTTTGATCTCGAATGACACATCGCGCAGCGCCCAGATGTTGGGTGTGTCTTCCGTCCGTCGCAGCGAACGCACCCGTCGCAGTGGTGCTCTCACCAGATCAAGCGCGGCGTCTTTCATGCTGCGGCTCTGGGCGGGTGCCGCACCGATGCGGTACTGCTTGCCCAGCCCTTCCACGAGAATAGCGGTATCGACCATGAAGTTTTGCTGATTTCCCTCAGACCACATCCGTGAAGATGCGTTCGGTTTGCTTGAAGTAGAACACGCCGCACACCAGCGCCACAATCGCCAGCGCAATCGGCAGCAGCAGGGTCGTGCCCGGTGAATTGCCCACCCCCAGCAGCGACCAGCGGAACCCTTCCACCACGCTCACCATCGGATTCAGATTGTAGATCGTGCGCAGCAGATCACCCTGCACCAGCGACGATGAATATACCACCGGGGTGGCATAGAGCCACGCTTGCAGGAAGAAGGGCATGAACAGCCCGACATCGCGGAAGCGCACGTTCATTGCGGCCAGAATCAGCCCGACACCCAGGCCGATCATCACGCACAGCAGCACGAAAAACGGCAGCAGCAGGATGTTCAACGTAGGCAGATAGCCATAGGCCAGCATCAGAATCACCAGCACAGCGAACGACAGCCCAAAATCCACCAGACTGGAAAGCACATTCGAGAGCGGGATAATCAGGCGTGGGAAATAGACTTTGGTGATGAGTCCCGCGCTGCCCACCAGGCTCACGGCAGTGCGGTTGAGCGTGTTGGTGAACAGCACCCAGGGCACGAGCGCGGCGAAGCTGAACAGCGGGTAGGGGACTCCATCCGACGCGACACCGACCAGCCCACCCAGAAACAGGCTGAAAATCAGCATGGAGGCAACCGGGTTCATGACCGCCCAGATCGGCCCCAGGATGGTCTGCTTGTAGCGCACGGAAAGATCGCGCCAGGTAAGAAAGAACAGCAGATCGCGATGCTGCCACAGCTCGCGCAGTTCCAGCGATGTCCAGCGCGACGGTGGTTCGATCACCAGTTTGTGCGGGACGTATACATCGGGTTTTGGGGTAGACGATGATATGGGTGTCAGACGCGCCATCAACTCACTTCCTGTAAAACGGCGGCTATTGTACCTGACCGCCCGGCATCGCAGTAGGCTGCACCTGCTGCATCACCTGTTCATAGAGCGCAATGGTGTTCTGGCTGACGATGGCTTTATCCAGCCGGGTGCGCGTGGTCTCATCATTGATCGCCACAGCCGCATCGACCAGGGCATCGTCTGTGAGCGCCTGTTGCAGCGCTTCGGCCACCATCTGCGGGTCCTGCGGCGGGACGATCATGCCCGACTCACCGTGCGTGATCCACTCATTCGCGCAGGCTGTCCCTGATTGAATCGGGAACGTCCCCATGACCAGCGCTTGCAGCAGGGAGGTGCTGATTCCGTCTGACATGCTGAGGCCGAGGTAAACTCGCGCCTGCCCAAACAGTTTGAGGATGTCGTTGTTGGTGGGCAGCCGGGGGATGATTTCAATGGGCAGCCCTTTATGCTGGAGCAGTTCGACCATCGTGCGGACTTCCTCGCTGTTGATGGCATACACACCCACGCGGTAGCCCGCAAGCTGATCGGCGCACAGTTCCAGCGCTCGCAGCGCAAACAGCGCCCTCCCACGAATGTCCTGATAGCCCTTGATGAGAATCCATTTACGGGCAGAGGTCAGCCCCGGCTGGCGCAGGGGTCGCGTCTGGTCAAGGTCGAAGCCGCCGCCTGCGGGCGTGACCGGGAGCACTTCACCCTGAAAGCCGAGTTCGCGCACAAGCGGCAGATCACGCGCACATTCGGAGGTGAAATAATCAGCGGTGCGCACGACGGCCTTGATCGTCTCGCCATAGGCCGATAGTTTTGAGAAGAACTGCACTTCGTCACCCCAGTTGCCGATGATCCAGGGCGGGAAGGCATCACCCAGGCGCTTTTTCGCTTCCAGCGTCAGCCCGCCCCCGCTGGAAAATTCCATTGTATGCACAATGTCGGGCTTGATGCGCTTCACCACCGATACCAGCCGATCAACAGAGTTCCCCGGCCACAGGCGGTGGGCTGCGCCACGCGCGACCCGCAGGAGCGGTTGACCGATTACAGGAGCGGTGACGCGGATTCCGGTATGGCGCACCTGCGCGGCAAGATCGGGCGCACCGTAAAAGAAATCGTGCAGCGTCACGCCTTTGAGTTCGGGATAGGGCGGCACGTCATGGAACACGGGGAAGACGTGCAAATCCCAGCCTGTCCCGGCCAGTTGATCGATCCACCGAGCGGCATGGACGCTTTGCGCCAGCGTCACAAAGAGGATGCGCATCAGACCTGTTCCAATCCGAACATCTCGCGAACTGTCGCGGTGCGGTTGTGGCGCACGTCCACCAGCGGCATGTCGGCGATGATGCGAAGCTGCTGCTGATGGTCGAAGACGCGGTTGAACTGCCCGGTCTGTGGATCGACCGAGACGCTGAAGCGGCTTTGCACGTAGCCCTGCTCAACGGTAGGCGTGGGCAGATCGCCCAGCACATCCTCCCGCACAAAAAAGGCGTTGTGCCCGGCGCTGTTGCTGCCGACGAAGCGATAGCCTTTGCGTTCGGCCAGTTGACAGAAAGCCGCCAGCGATGCACCCCAGTACAGGTTAGAGGGATGCGCCTTCGTCACGAAGAAATCCGGCTGATAGGGTACGGTCACGGCGGCCTCCGCCCCATAGGCGCTGTTGTATTCCGTAATCAGGATTCGGGGAGAGACGATCTCCATCACGTCCAGAATCCAGTAATCGATTCCGTCCAGGTCGATGGACAGCAGGCCGATGTCGCCCTGAATGCCCCGGCTGGCGATAAGCGCGTTGATCGTCTCGCGCGTGATGAAGGCCGAGAGTGCGTCGATCTGATGCCGCCACTGGTAGCGGCTGTGCTGAATAAAATCCAGATGGCGCGTCCCGCCGTCGATAATCAGTCCGCGCCAGTTGTTGTGCGTGAGCAGAAAGCGCGTGTTGGATTCCTGATAGTCCCCCACGCCAAATTCGACGAAAACCGGGTTTTCAATCGGCACATGGCGCAGCAGATATTGAATGATTCCGTCTTCCCCAAACTGCGAGAAGACCTTAAATTCGGCCTCATGCAGCGACATGAAGGTCGTGGTTTGATGCAGGCGCGTATGCAGCCCGCCGACGAGCAGTTGCAGGTCTTCGATCTGCTGTGCCTGCTGAGCACGGGCGGCGGCTTCATCGCTGCGGGAAAGGACTTCGCGAGCGCGGTGATAAAGCGGGCGGGCAACGCCTCTGGCCGCGCTGGTGAGCTTCTGCCGTGTCTGCGATGACAGCACCGGGTTAATGCTCGTGCGCACGGTTTTCATCAAGTCATGCCGCAGATTGCGCCGGTGCTGGGCGCGTTCCAGCTCTCGCATCGTCTGTTTGGCCTGTACCCCCCACAGTTGATCCTCGACAGCAGCGGGCAGTGGATGATTTTTCCAGTGCTCCCAGGTCGAGCGCATCAGCGTGGGCGCGACTGGGCGCAGATATGTCCAGTCATTGAACAACAGATGCACCACGTTCAGTTCGGCTTCACTCGGATTATTCGGTTCGGCGCTCAGGTTGCCGCCGTGCACGGAGAAAATCCCGCCATTGACGGTGCTGCGACAGAAGACGGTTTTTCCCTGAGCGCGGACGTTCCACTCGAAATCGCCGCAAACGCGAAAGCGCTCATCAAACGGGCCGACCGTCTCATAGAGCGAACGCGCAAACATGAAGAACGGCCCGGTGCGCATTCGTTCGAGGGCGTTCGCGCCGGGGACATCGCAGGGCAGGGCGGGAAAGTCGGTGCGGTGTTCCTGTCCGTCCACGAGCGTTTGCAGCGTATAGGCGAAATCGACCAGCTTGCAGCCGGCCTGAATGCGCCGAACGCCCTCGATCAGCGCCGCGCTGGTGCGCACATCATCCACGTTCCAGGGCGCACACGTCAGCCCAACCGCCACCGTCAGCGCCCGATTCCACGAGGCGTAAAGCGTCTCTCGCGGGGTGTGAAGCACGGTAACAGGGAAGGGCGCTTTTTCGGTGAAAGCCTCTAGCTGGCCGCGTTCGGCTGCACTGGCATCATTGGCGACCAGAATCAGTTCCAGCGCGATTCCGCTCTGCTGCACTTCCCCGCCGACGCGCAATACATGAGCGACATAGGCCGGAAGGAAGGCTTCTGCCCGGTAGAGGGATGTGAAAAGGGAGAGTTCCATCAGGGAAAAGGGAGGCGGACAGGCACGAGGCCTTTGCCCGCCATGTTCAGCCCGGCGCTAGGAGCGGACGGCTTCGGTTTGCAGGAACCATTCAATCGTGCGGCGCAGCCCTTCGCGGAACGGGGTGCGCTCGGTGAAGCCAAATTCCGCTGTCGCACGGGAGGTATCCAGGCTGCGGCGCGGCTGGCCGTCCGGTTTGGTGCTGTCCCAGATCAGTTCGCCCTGGAAGCCCGTCAGGTCGGCGATCATCTCCACCAAATCCTTGATGCGCACTTCTTCCCCATTACCGAGGTTGACCGGCTCCGCACCGTTATAGTGCTCAGCCGCCAGCAGAATTCCCTCGGCGGCATCTTCCACATAGAGGAAATCGCGGCTGGCGCTGCCTGTACCCCACACGGTGATGCTGGTGTCACCGCGCTGCTGCGCTTCCACACATTTGCGAATCAGCGCCGGGATGACGTGCGAGGTTTCCAGATCGAAATTATCGCGAGGGCCGTAGAGATTGGTTGGCAGCAGATAGATCGTGTTGAAGTCGTACTGCTGGCGATAGGCCTGCCCCATGACCATCAGCGCTTTCTTGGCGATGCCGTAGGGCGCGTTGGTTTCTTCGGGATAGCCCAGCCAGAGATCATCTTCCTTGAAGGGTACGGCAGTGTGCTTGGGATAGGCGCAGACGGTGCCGACGGTCACGAACTTCTGGACGCCGTTGTTCATCGCCTCATGCAGCAGCGGCGCACCCATCATCAGATTGTCGTAGAAGAACTCGCCCGGACGGGCACGGTTCGCGCCGATCCCGCCCGCCAGCGCTGCCGCATGGATCAGGACGGTCGGTTTGGAGTCCTGTAACATGCGGACGATGGTGCTGTGATCGCGCAGGTCATAATCGCGGCTGCGCGGGATGAAAATGTCAGTTGCGCCGCGTTCGCGCAGTTTTTCCACAATAAAGCTGCCCAGGAAGCCAGAGCCGCCCGTTACGGTAAAGCGATTCTCAGTCCAGAACGTCATGTGTCTGTATCCCTAAACGTTGTGCCAGAATGACCGAAGTATAGTTCCCTTTCCTATACCCATTTATGGACATAGGAGGGACTGTTTTATGCAGGATAAACCCGCATGGGATGAACTACTGCACCCCCTATCCCGTTGCTGAATGCGTTCGGGATTACTTCATGGACACGTTGAATATTTTACACCCGCCACGATTTTCGGCAGGCAACGCGCTATAT
>JANRLJ010000199.1:0-39048 GCA_033762735.1 bacterium
ATTTCCAGATCAAGCTGTGTGAATTCCGGCTGGCGTTCGCCGCGCAGGTCTTCATCGCGGAAGCAGCGGGCAATCTGAAAGTATTTTTCATACCCCGCCACCATCAAAAGCTGCTTAAGCTGCTGCGGGCTTTGCGGCAGTGCATAGAATTTGCCCGGCTGCAGGCGGCTCGGCACGAGGAAATCGCGTGCGCCTTCGGGTGTGGTCTTGAACAAAATCGGCGTTTCGATCTCGACAAAGCCTTTTTCATCCAGAAAATCGCGGATGAACTTGACCATGCGATGACGGGTGATGATATTGTGCTGCATCTGCGGGCGGCGCAGGTCGAGATAGCGGTACTGCATCCGGCGATATTCGTCGGTATTTTCTTCCTTGTTGATCGTGATGGCCGGAACCTTCGACTCGTTGAGGATGACGATGGTGCTGGCTTCGACGTCGATCATACCGGTCGCCAGTTCCAGATTGGCTGTGCCTTCCGGGCGCGGGCGCACGACACCCTGTACCTGAAGCACATATTCCGAACGCGCCTGGCTGGCAGTCGCATGGGCTTCTGGCGCGGTGGCCTGATCGATCACAACCTGGGTAATCCCCCAGCGGTCGCGCAAGTCGATGAAGATCAACCCACCCTGATCTCGGCGGCGATTGACCCAGCCCGCCAGCGTCACAGTCTGCCCGGCGTGCGATTCCCGAAGTTCGCCACAGGTGTGTGTCTTCATCATAGGTTTCTGCTCCTGTTGAAACGGTGGTTGTCTGGGTTATTCAAGTGGAAATTCGCACGGAAGCATAGCATGTTCCGGGTGAGAAATAAATGCCTTTGAAGATCGTCTCGCGCGTCTGCTATACTACGCGCCATGCTGCGAAATGACTTTACCTTCACCAAACGACAACTCGGCCTGCTGCTGCTGCTGATCGGCGTGGCGGGCTTTCTCGCTGTATTCGCCATCGACCTTCTGGACGCCGGGCGCGAGGGCGGCATTGGCCCCGTACAGCGGGTGGCGCTGGGTGCGCTGGCGCTGCTGGCGCTGGTCGGCCTGTCGCTGCTTCCCGCTGGAAATGACCCTGCTTAATGATTTTTCTCGTCAATAATACGCCTGTCATTTTCGAGGGCAAGGCATGCCTTGCCCCTACGGGAACACAATGTACTCAGCGGCCATTTTATGAGACGAACTACTCTATCCATGACTGATGTGACTGCACAATCTCTCAAATCACACGAAGGCCGAGCAACCGCCAACAGCCAGTCGAAGGCGTTATGGACGGTCAGCCGTATCCTGCTGGCGCTGGCGCTGGTGGTGCTGGTGTTTTACTTCGTCGTCTATGTGGCTTATGCCGTCAACCTGATTCGCTTCCCTTTCGATTATGACCAGGGCGAAGGCTTCGAGCTGGTGGATGTGATGATGTTCAGCCAGGGGCGCTGGCCGTATCAGGACATCGAGCAGTACCCGTTCTACGGCAGCATCTACCCGCCGCTCTATCACATCCTGCTGGTGCCGTTCGCGTGGCTGTTCGGCGCGGAATACTGGTATGGGCGCTTGTTCAGCTTCCTGACCACACTCGTCACGGCAGCTGCCATCGGCTATGCGGTCTATCGGGAAGGCGGCAAAACTCCGGCGGCCAGGTTGATCGCCGTTCTCTCCGGTTTTGCCTTTCTTTCATCGAACATCGTCTATCACATCGGCCCGCTGTTCCGCCAGCATATCCCGATGTTCATGTTCGAGACGCTGGCGATTGTCGTGCTGGCGCGGGTGAACGAGGTCGAAAATACGCAGCGGCGACGCTGGCTGCTGCTGCTCGGTGTCGGGCTGCTGCTGGCAGCGGGCTATACCAAGCAGCTTGCCGCGTTTACGGCCATTGCGGCCTTCGCCTTTCTGTTCATCCGGCAGCCGCGCCGGGCGGTGGTATGGGGACTCGGCTTCGGCCTTGTCACGGGCGCGATCTTCCTGCTTATCAACCTCAGCACCAACGGTCACTGGTGGACGCAGACCATCACAGCCAATGTGAAGGATTTCCTGCCCGATCAGGCGGTGGGCTTGTTCCGGCTGTGGTTCAGTCTGCACGGCTTCCTGATCGTCCCCGCGCTGCTTTACGTGCTGTATGAGGTTTACTTCGCCCGCATCTCGATTTACAGCGTTTGGTTTGTGGTGGTCACGCTGCTGAACGCGATGGCCGCCGGGACGTGGGGCGCGGGCGACAGCTACTATGCGACCTCTGTGGCCGCCATGTGCATCCTGAGCGGCATATTCGCCGTGCGCTTCCTCAACCGCGACTGGACGTTCAATCCCAATTTTTACACGCGCCTGCTGATTGCCCCTCTGCGCCAACTGGCGCCCCTGGCTGCCGCGCTAGGGCTGATCTTCGTGCCGCTGGTGTATCTGGGCTATGGACGCGCCGTGCTGCACATGCCGACAACGGGCGCCATCTTTGAGCCAATCGCCAATGTGCTGAAGCTGCAACCGAACGCCGACAACGGCTTTTATGACTCCGCCGGGCGTATAACGGGGGCATATGCCGACATCGGCCACTTCACGACACAGGCCGACATAGACGCCGGGTATCGCATCCTGGACTACGTGCGCGAGACCGACTCGCGGGTGCTGAGCGAGGAAGCCGCCTTCAGCCTGCGCGATGAGCGCGACGTGATTACCAACCCGGTTGTGCTTTACATTCTCGATCAGGTGGGCGCCTATGACAGCAGCAACCTCGTTGGCATGATCGAGCAGCAGGAATTCGGCCTCGTGATTCTGCGGGCGCAGTTCTACCCCACGCCAGTGAATCTCGCGCTGACGGCCTATTACGAGCCGTTCGAGACGATTGTGATGAACGGATTCGAGTACATCCTCAAACGGCCAAACTGACTCATTTTCCTCAATCGGAATTTCCCCAAACTGACCTCTTGACATTTTAGAGTATTTACTCTATTCTTCTTTTTAGAGTTAATACTCTAATTGAGGCAGCATGACCAAAACGAAAGATCGCATTCTGGAAACAGCAGTTCGCCTCTTTAACGAACAGGGGACGGGCGCGGTTTCCACCAACCACATCGCGGAAGCGGCGGGAATCAGTCCCGGCAACCTGTACTATCACTTCCGCAACAAAGAGGAGATCATCCGCGCGATCTTCGAGAAACTGTTCGCACTGTGGGACGTGACCTTTGCGCTGCCTGAAAATCAGATGCCGACTCTGGCGGATGCACAGGCGCTGGTCAAAGCCAACTTCAGCATCATGTGGGATTACCGCTTCATCTACCGCGAGATCATCGCCCTGCTGCGAAACGACTCCGAACTGCATCAGCGCTATATCGCCATCCGGCAGCGCGGCTATGAGGGCTTTCGGGAGATCATCAACGCGCTGGGGCAGGCCGGAGTCCTGCAAGGCGTGGATGAGGCAAACACGGTCACTAAACTGGCCGATCTGTGCTGGCTCATCAGTGAGTTCTGGCTGGCCTCCGTCGAGATCAGCGGTGCAGAGATCACCCCGCAGCAGATGGAACATGGTATCTCGCTCATGATGCAGGTCTTACAGCCCAACCCACCAGCTCGTTAACCCTTTCTTACCAGGACTCGTTTTCCGAGTTTTTATCAATCTCAACTGCATAGGAGCAGCACCGCCATGACACTGTACCGCATCACAGGTCTCGTTCTGATCGCTTTGCCCATCGCCTTTAACGTCGTGTTTTTCGCGCTCGGTCGTGCCTTCGAATATCCTGATATTCTTCGCAAACCGACCGACCATATCCTGACGCGCTTTCAGGCAGGCGGCGCACGGCTGATCGCGCTGTGGTATGCCTTTGCGCTGACCGCCCTGCTTGCAGTTCCGATGGCGCTGCTCTTCCAACAGGTCTTTATAGAAGATCAGCCCCGGTTAGCCGCGATTTCAGGCATCGTGGGCGTACTCAGCGGACTGGTGCAGGCGATGGGTCTGTTTCGCTGGACATTCCTTGTTCCCTCGTTAGCGGCTCAATACACCGATGCCTCTGCCACCCCTGCTGGACGTGATGCGATTGCCGTCGTCTTCAACGCCTTTCATCAGTATGTCGGTGTCGCGGTCGGGGAACACCTCGGCTACATCTTCACTGCCGCATGGACAATCCTCATCAGCGTGATGATGTTCAGTTCGCCGCTGTTCCCGGCGCTGCTGGGTGGGCTGGGCATCCTCTCGGCAGTAGGTATTCTCGCAGGCTTGCTCGAACCCACCGGATGGAAGCCCGCCGGAGCGATTAACGCCATCAGCTATATCGTCTGGTCGCTGTGGCTGATTGTATCGGGCGTGATTCTCCTGTTCGCCTGAGACGACCACACCAATGGGCGAGACGCGCCTCGCCCTTTATCCCTTCGCATCTGAATTTCTCACAAAAGGACACATGACAATGGACACACAACGCACCTGGATACCCGCCTGGCTGATCGCGTTTCTCGGTTTCCCGCCGGGGGGAGCGCTGGCGCTTGCACTGATTGGTAAAATGGAGACACCGCTGGAAGGCATTCTCGGCGGGGCGGCAGCCGGGCTGGTCATCGGCGCGGCACAAACGCTGGCACTACGCCGCCTCTGGCCTCAACTAAACTGGCGCTGGGCGCTTGCTACAGCGGGCGGACTGGCAGCGGGTGTTGGGCTTGGCGTGGCGGTGTTTGGCGCGGAGACAACGCTGAATGCTACACTGATGCGCGCCCCTATCGCGGGATTGGCCGTCGGCGTGGCACAATGGCTGGTGCTGCGCGATGTCGTGCGACAGGCGCACTGGTGGATACCCGCTTTGAGCGTGATCTATGTCGTGTCCTGGTATATCACCGCTCTGGTGATCGGAGACTCGTTGAATGAAGGTTTTGTCATTTTCGGCGCATCGGGCGCAATCGTCCATCAGGCCATCACGGGAGTGCTGTTATGGCTGATGCTGCGGGAGACCGCGCGAGCGAAGTCACAAACATCCGCCTCCTGATCTGCCATACCACGATTGCGCGGACGAAAGTGCGCGTGGCAGCCGTGATGGAAGTCGTCTCGCTGCTGCGCAACCTTTCGCCAAAGGCGCTCCCCGGCGGGCCGCTGAGCGAGCAGAAAGGCGTGTTCTGGGTGACGGTGCCAGCCGAACACCTGGAACGCGCACAGGAACGCCTGCCGCGCCTCGGCTATACCCAGGCGGTGGATGTACTGGTGGCGATCCCCGAAAGCGAGTGGCGGCGCAACACGCCCGGCCTCGTGCGCTGGCAGAAGCAGCCCTATCGGGTCGAACGCCTCTATGAGAGCGACTCTGATCGTCTGCGCGACCGCGCCCCTGACCGCCGAACCTTCCTGCTGGAAACCGGGGCGGGCGAAGTCCGCAGCGTGACGGGCTACCGGGGTGATGGCCGCCGCGCCCTGCCCGTGATTGATGCCTGTTTGCTGGTGAATCTGGTTTTCTCAGCACAAGGCGGCGTGTTCCTCGACCCATTCGCAGGCGCGGGCGGCGTGGTGATCGAGGCCATCAACGCGGGTTACATGGTGCTAAGTGGGGATATTGACCCATCGCTGCGTTTTGGGCTGGCGGAACTGGGCGCAAGGCACACGATTTTCGATGCAAAGGCGCTTCCCTTCCCCGACAACAGCCTGGATGCCATCGCCACCGAACCGCCCTATGACCGGGACACAACGCTGACGGTGGCGCGGGCGGTGGTCGAAATGGCGCGGGTGCTTAAACCGGGTGGCCGAATCGCGCTGCTGTGCGCCCGCTGGCAGGCCGATCTCCTGCGCCGCGCCGGGCAGCAGGCCGGACTGGTGTCGTTTTTCGAGGTGGACATCGACCGCAAAGGGACAGACTGCACCGCCCTCGCCTGGACAAAACCGGATTAGCGGTTGTTGTTCCCGCCTTCGGGACGTGCGTTGAAGCGGTTGGTCATCCGGCGGTGATTCGCGCCCAGTCCAAGCGGGCGACGCTGCATCAGAAAATCCTTCTCCGCCCGCATCTGCGACGTGAGCGCATCCACCGACTGTTCGAGCATATCGAGCGTGACATCCGTGCGCCGGGCATGTGCCGCCAGCATCCGCGCCTGCAAAGCCACCTCGCGCACGAATGCGCCGGGTTGGTCGATCAAGCGCTGTGCGATGTAGGCGTGATCGTCCTGCCAGTGTTCGCCCATGTAGTGCTTGAGCATCGCTTCCGCCTGTTCCTCGTCCTGAATCGTCGGCACGATGAACACACGGTCGAGGCGGCCAGGGCGCTTGACGATGCGCTCGTCAATCGCTTCGGGATAATTGGTCGTCGCCAGCAGCAGTGACCCCTGCGGATTGTTGGGCGACTCCACCCCATCCAGCACGTTCAGAATGCGGGCTTTGTCATCGCCGCGCAGATAAGCATCCAGTTCTTCCACCACCAGCAGCGTCGGATAGCGTGCTGCCGCGACAGCCTGGAACGCCCGCTGAATCTTCTCGAACGATGCGCCGTCCCGGTCGGAGCCGGAGACATAGACGACAATGCGCCGCTGCTCAATCGCCCGCTTCGCCATCGCCGCGCACAGCATGGTCTTGCCTGTGCCGGGGACGCCCGCCAGCAGCAGCTTGCGGAACGGCGCGAGCTTGAGCTTTTTGTAGATGTCCACGCCCTCGTTGAAGAAGGCTTCCACGTCGTCCAGAATTTGCTGCTTTAAATCCGCCGGGAGAATCACGTCTTCCCAATCGACAGTCGGGTCAAAGAAAGCGTCCGTCCCACCGATGATGTAGACATCACGGCGGCGGCGGATGCGCGGACGGACGGCGCGGGCACACATAAACTCGAAGGCCGCCCAGGTATCCAGCTTATCGGGCGGGACGAGCGCGATAGCGGTCATATCCTGCCCGTCGTCGTCAAAGTAGGAACTGGCGTAGACGACCTCGAAGGTTTCGTCACCTTCGCTGAATTTGAAGATATACGCGCCAGCAGTGGCCGTGAGCACCATCCGCTTGCCGCGAGAGCCATAATCGCTGATGGGGACGACCACCGGGCAATCCAGCGCTTCGACACCATCGTACTGCGCTTTGCCGCGCAGCCTGCGCCCGGCTTTGATCTGCTTCTGCGCAATCTGATTGCTGCATTCCGCTGAAGCCCAGATGGTCGAATAGGGCTGCTCCGGCCAACGACTTTCCCAAACGCCGCGCGCCCATTCCACCAGACGTTCATACTGCATCGTATTGGTTTCCTTTAAAGCGAAATCTCTAGTCAAGGGGGATTTTCGCGTCTACACTTAAATTGAAACATCATTATAGAGCAGAAAAAGTTGAAATCCCAATTGAGCCGCACGACAGGCTGAAATTCTAAGAAAGTAAAGGCATGACCACAGCTTACCTAACCCATCCCCGTTATCTCGAACATAACCTTCCCGGTCATCCTGAACATGCCGGGCGCATTCAGGCCGTGTGGAGCAAGCTGGAAGAGTCGGGTTTAGCTTCACGCATGAAGCGGGCAGAGGCCACTCCGGTCACGGATGCGCAGATTCTTGCCGTCCATGAGGCGCGCTATCTGGATGTCTTCCAGCAGATCGCGCTGCTATCGCCCGATGAAGTCGGGATGCTCGACCACGACACCTACGCACTTTCGGTGACGCCCGAGGTCGCGCGGCTGGCGGCGGGCGGCGTGGTGGATTCGGTCGATCTGGTGCTGCGGGGCGAGGCCGATAACGCGCTTGCGGCGGTGCGCCCGCCGGGGCATCATGCGATTCCGCGCCGGGGAATGGGCTTCTGCCTGCTGGGGAATATTGCGATTGCCGCCCGACATGCGCAGAAGGCGTATGGAATCGAGCGGGTGCTGATCGTCGATTATGACGTGCATCACGGCAACGGCACCCAGGATATGTTCTACGAGGACGACAGCGTACTGTTCATCTCGACGCACCAGTCGCCCTTTTACCCCGGCACAGGCCGCCTGGAGGAAACGGGCAACGGGAGCGGCAAGGGCTACACCCTCAATATCCCTCTCCCCGCCGGACAGGGCGATAAGAACTACGCGACGATTTTTGAGCAGATCGTCTGGCCTGCTGCACGGCGCTTTCAGCCGGGGCTGATTCTCATCTCTGCCGGGTTCGACGCGCACTGGACAGACCCGCTGGCAGCGATGAAGCTGACGCTGACCGGGTATGACGCGCTCACCCGCCAGTTGATCGCGATGGCGAAGGAACTGTGCGGCGGCAAAATCGTGTTCGTGATGGAAGGGGGTTATAACCTGGAAGCGCTCGGTTACGGGGTCGCCAACATCGCCCGTGCCCTGCTCGGCGATGACGCAATCACCGATCCCCTTGGGAAAGGCAGTCAGCGGCCAGAGCCGGACATCAGCGCCCTGATTCAGCAGATCAAGGCGCTGCACCAGCTCTAGCTCAGCTTTCCTCAATCCCCTTTCGGAGGGTTTCCACGCGGCGCTGATAGCCCTCGAACTGCGACTGCTGCACAGTGTAGCGCTGTGCCAGCACCTCGAGGCGGCTGAAAATCGGTGTGAGCACCTGCGTTCCATACTGGCTCAGCCGCGCCCGTTCCTTGCGTGTGAGTTCGTCCAGGGCTTCGTGATAGGAGTGCATCAGGCGATCCACACGGGCGCTGAAATCCTTCTTGGTTTCGGACTGCACTCGCTGATAGTAACGCAGCGCAAATGCCCCCCCGCCCAGCGCCACCAGCGCCGCCGGGAAGAACACCACGCCCAGGAAGGGTGCAGCGCCCGGCCCCGCCGCGACGATGGCGGTGATGATGCCCAGCGAGGCCGCAATCGCACTTACGTTGAAGCTGGCGCGGTTATCCTCAAATTCCTGATGAATGTCCTCTACGACGCGCCCGGTAGAGTAGCTCTTGAGTTCGGCTTCGGCAATGCGAATCGCGTCCTGAAGGTTCTCGCGCTGTTCGGCGTAAATGCCCGCGTCCAGCCCGCTGAGTTCCTGTTCAAGGATCTCGCGCAGTTGGTTCAGCCGATCAATCACCCCACGCCAGTACACACGGCTGCTGTCAATCACGGCGTTGATATAGCCGTTGGTCGCCTCGTTGATGTCGCGCAGCGCCCGCCCGATCACCACGTCCTGGAATTCGGCTTGCAGCTTGTCCTTGTTGATCGAGCTGCCGATCTTGCGAATCGAGAGGTTGGCATCGATAAACTGCATCCCGCGCTGGCGCATTCCGGTGAACACCTTGTCGATCTCCCCGCGCGCTTCGATCAACTGTGCGTCCAGCCCCAACGACTGCTTCTGAAGTTCCTGCTGCACTTCCTTCACACGGGTGGTATCGAGCGTGACGGCATCGGCTTTCGACTTGATGAGGTCGTAGTAGCGGCGGACGACGCTGGCGGCCATCTCCAACTGCGCCAGCAGCTTTTGCTTGGTGGGCGGCGTTTCCTCGAACAGCCCGCGCAGATGCGCCCGCACCGCGTCCATTCCACCAGCATTGGGGGCGGGGTTGCCGCTGGCCTGCGCTGCCAGCGCTTCCTTTGCCGACACCATAAAGATCAAGGGTTGAAGGTTCAGCAGTTCGCGCACCTGCTGTTCGATAAAGCGGCGCACCGTGACCTGTTCGTTCGCGTCCAGCAGATCGACCTGATTCACAATCAGGATGATCTTCTTGCCGTAGTTCTTTGCCATTTCCAGATAGATGCGTTCTGTTTCGGCAAAGGCTCGCTTGGCCGAAAGCAGAAAGATCACCAGATCGCTGCGATGCAGAAATTCCTTCGCCACCTTTTCATGCCGCTGAAAAACCGAACCGGTCCCTGGGGTATCGACAATCGCCACACCCGGTGCGCCCGTGTTGGGGTGCGCCCACTCGCGCAGACTTTCATCGCGCATAATCGGCTTGCGATTGGGTTGTTCGGCATAGCGTACCAGTTCGATCATTTCGGTGGTGGGCGTAATGCCCGTCGGCAGCAGCGTATCCCGTAGCAGCGCATTCACAAAGCTGGATTTGCCCGCGTTGAATTCGCCGATAATCACCACCAGAAAGAACAGATCGCGCAAATCCTGCGCCACGTCCATCAGGCGCTTGCGGTCTTCCTGCGTGTGGTCGCCCATTTCGCCCAGCGTGTGGGCGACATCACTGAGCAGATCAATTTCCGTCTCGCGCATCACGGCCAATGGGCCGTCGAGTGCCATTGTTACCATGCGTCGTTATCCTCGTAATCCCAGTAACCCACGCTTGCCCATCTTCGAGATTTCCCCTTCAATGGCCGTCATCTGCTGCTGTGCCTGCTGCAAGCGGTTAAGCTGCCCGGTTTGCAGTTGGGTCTGCGCTTCCACCAGCCGGGTCAGCGGCGCGACCACATCCTGCCGAAGCTGCATCCCATAGGCCACCTGCTTATCTGCCGCTTTGGTCAGCTTCTCGATGTAACGCGCTTGCAGCTTGAGCATCCGGTTGGTGTGCGAGGCCTGCAAGAGCCGCCCGGCAATCGGCATGATAAGCAGCCCCGCAATCGCCAGCGCAAACAGACCGAACAGCACCAGCAGCGACGACGGCTCGTTGAAGTCCAGCGTTCCACTCACCAGAACGATGATCAGCGTGAGGATCGTCAGAAATTCCCAGACACCGAGAATGATGAGGGCGTTACGCCAGCCCGCGTCGATTTTTTCGGTTTCGTCCACACGGGCTTCTTCTTCCACCGCTTCCAGTTCCGGGCGGACAGCCTGCAACGCCGTGCGCTCATACTGAATGGGTGACTGCACCTTGCCGATCACTTTGTCCTTGATGGTGGGCGGCAGATCGTTGATTTCCTTCTGCGCGTACTTCACCAGATCATCGACATCCTGCATGTCCTTGCCTTCTAGGCGCGGCCCGAGTTTATCCGTAATTTCTGGCAGTTCGCGGATGGGGTCATAAACGCGGTGGCGCTCGAACGCCAGCCGCGTGCGCGACTGCTTTTTCCCGCGCCGGAACAGCCGCGTCAGCCCGGTCATCTCACCCAATCCTGCCGTGACCGCCCCTGGTGCGCGCGAAAGCTGGAACGACTCACCAATCGCCTTGTTCGCCCGCTCGATGGTATCGGTAAATTTACGCCCGACCTCATCCACTGCATCGCGCACGATCTTTTCTTCCTCGCGGCGGAAGGCCGTAAGCTGTGACTGAACATTATCGGCGATGCTCTGATACTGATCGAGCACGGCCTGATTCGCCTTGACCGATTCGAGCGCGGCGCGGTTCACGTTCTGGATAATCTGGAGCGGTGTCTGCAATTTCTGGCGCAGCCGTTCCACGTCGTCCAACTGCTGATCGACATAGTTCTCAAGCTGGTGCAGGCCGCTTTCCTGCCACAGTGTTTCGTTGAGCGTACCGCCTGCCCGCGCTTCCAGCCCCTTGCGTGCGGAAGCCAGCCACACCTCCGGCACAAAGCCCAGCCGCGCCTGGCTCTGCTCCAGCACATACTGGCGGACGGTCTCTGCTTCTTCTGGGGAAAGCAGGTCAGCCTGGTTAATGATGATAATGATCTTCTTGCCGTACTCGCGAAGCTGCTGGATATATTCCAGGTTGCTGCTGGTCATGGCCTGCGTCGCCAGCATGACCAGAATCACTACATCACTGCGATGCAGAAAGCGGCGCGTGGTGTCCTCATGTTTCTGGAAGATGGATTCCAGGCCGGGCGTATCCACGAAGCTCACCTTGCGCAGCAGCGGCGAGGGATAAAACACCGTATCCACTTCGCCGCCGGAATCCATCCGCTGAGGTTCGTCCCCATAGCGCAGGATGTTGATGCGGTCGGTGGTGGGCACCGGCCCAACGCGCAGCAAATCCGGCTGACCGAGCAGCGCGTTAATCAGGCTGGACTTGCCAGAGTTAAACGGCCCCACGAACACCAGCAGGAAGGGATGATCGGCGTGGAACAGTGCATCGCGCACCTGCGACACGCGGTCTTCCGGCAGCGTGTCGATCTTCGGCAGCACATCCAGCAGATCCGTAATCAGTTCATATTCACGACGGCGGATGGCCTCGTATGTGGTTGCTAGTTTTGTTTCCGTTGTTGTCTCAACGCTCAAAGGTTCACCTGCCTTCACGTTGCAGCTATGCCCTCTATTCGGCTTATTCAGGATAACCCGGCTAAACCCCGTTCACAATAGTTCCCTTTTCCACAAACGCATGTCCCGCTTCAACCGCCCGACTTTCCCAAAGTCCGTTTCAGCCTACAATAAACGTGTAATGATGAAATCACAGGGGAAGGGTGAGATTACAGCATGAACACCGATGTCCTCTCTCAGAAAGAACGCCAGCTTCAACTCGTCCTCGCGCTGGATCAGATTCGTGATCGCCTTGAAACGAGTCATGACCCGGAGACGATGTTCCAGGGAATTCTCACGCTGTTGGGCAGGCAGTTCCAGGCGGAAGGCGCGGGAATGGTCGTGCTGGATGAACTATCCAGGACACCCGAAATCCTGTTGAGCGTCGAAACACCGCAGGAAGAAGCGGTTGAGTTGTGCAAGCAGGCGATGGCGCTGAAGCTGCCGGCTGCGCTGCCCTCGATCACCTGGCCGTATACGCTGGGGGTGCAGATCGTACTGGATCAACAGCCTCTTGGCGGTTTGTTCGTCGGACGCAGGAACCGCCCTTTCGATGAGGATGAAATGCTGCTGATGCGCGTGGCAGAGAGCCAGATCGACTCCGCCGTGATGCAGGCGCGGTCGTTGTGGAAGCTGACGCAACGCAACCTCGAACTGGAAACGATCTATCGCATCGACCGACTGAGCGACGACGACCCCGACGAGAACAATCTGATCGCGGCGTTCACGACGCTGCTGGTCGAGCGCTTTAAGCCCGATCTGTGCCTGGTGCTGCTGAGCAACATCGACAGCGGCGAAATTGTGCTGCGCAGTGTGACCGACAAAACCGGGACGACAGCCGATACGATGCTGGCGATTCAGCAAAAAGCGCTGCACGTCAAAACCACGCAATCCATTCCTGCCCCTGCTGGGTTGAATGATATCGCCCTGCTGGCCTCTCCGCTCATCGTTGCGGGTGCGCATCTCGGCGTGATTGTCGTCGGGCGCAGCACTCCATTCAGTGAGGGCGATCAACGACTGCTGATGGCGATGACCAGTCAGATGGATTCGGCAATCGCGCACAGCCGGGTTATCCAGCAGTTGACACGGCGCAACCGCGAACTGGAAACCATTTACAAAATCGACAATATCCGCGACATCAGTGGCGATTTCGACGCGATGATGCAGCTTGTGCTGGCGGAATTGTGCAAATCCGTGATCAGCGAAGTCGGCTACCTGATGCTGTATGACGAGAACAAGGAAGAACGGCTGGAACTGAAAGCCACCACCCAGGAAAATCTGCTGCAAACACCCGGATACCTGGAGACGATCAGGCAGTTTTCGCGCGAGGCCCTGGACGCGGGAGAAGTCGTCTATTACAACGACCGGGATGGCGTGGTCAAATCCATCGTCGCCGTGCCGCTTATTTTAAACGAGCGCATCATTGGGGTGTTCGGCCTGGTCAACAGCGCCAACCCACGCGGCTTTACGGCGGAAGATCGCCAACTGCTGACGGCGATCACCAGTCAGGTGGATACCGCCGTCTTCGAGCAGTTAGAGCGACGCCGGATGCGAAGGGTGCTCAGCCGTTCGGTGGACCCGAAGGTGCTCGACCATTTGCTGAACAAGGCTGACTCACACATTCTCTCTGGCGAACGGGTCGTGCTGAGCGTGATCTTTGCCGATCTGCGCGGCTCGACAGAATGGGCCGAGCGTACCAATCCCGAAGAACTGGTCAGCACCCTCAATATCTACCTGGGCAGCATGACCGACGTGATTTTCAAGCACGGCGGTACGCTGGATAAGTTCGTAGGCGATGAGGTGATTGGTCTGTTCGGCAGCCCGGTTTATATGGAAGATCACGCGCTGCGGGCGGTGCAGTGTGCGCTGGAGATGCAGGCGCTCCATGCGAAAGTCCAGGCGGAACTGCGCTTACAGGGCAAGGAAATGCCGGATATGGGTGTGGGCATCAGCTCTGGCGAAGTCATCGCGGGTGAGCTTGGCTCCCCGGTACGGACGGATTTCACCGCCATCGGTCGGGTTATGAACCTGGGCGCACGGCTGTGCAGCGCAGCCCCGGCGGAAAAAGTCATTATCAGCCAGGCGACCTATGAGATGGTGAAGGAGCGGGTTGAAGCCCATTCACTGGAAGCGGTCAATTTAAAGGGCATCGGCGCGAACGTCCCGGCCTATGAACTTCTGCGACTCAAGGATTAAGTGACACTATGCTCAACGACTCCATCGCCTACCGTGACCGCCAGCTTTACGTGGATGATGTCGCCGTCGCGGACATCGCTGCTCAGGTCGGCACACCGGTCTATATCTACAGCCTGCGCCGCATTCTGGATAATCTCGAACGGATCTGGTGGGCATTCGGCATCGTGGCACAGAACATCCACTACAGCGCCAAAGCCAACGCCAATCTGACGATTCTGCGCACCATCATCGAGTCGGGAACAAGCATTGATGCGGTCAGCGGCGGCGAGATTTTTCGCGCTTTGAAGGCGGGGGCGAACGCGGAAGACATTGTCTTCGCGGGCGTGGGCAAAACTCCGGCGGAACTGCGCTATGCACTGGAAGTGGGGGTCGAGTGGTTTAATGTCGAAAATGTGCGTGAGCTTGACCACTTAAACGCGATTGCCGGGGAACTTGATCGAACCGCGCAGATCGCGCTGCGGCTGAACCCCGAAGTAAGCGCCAATACCCATCGCTATATCGCCACCGGGCACGGCGGCGCGAAATTTGGCCTGACAGCGGAGACGATCCGCACGATTCTCGCACGTCAAAGCGAGTATCCCCATCTGAACTTTGAGGGGATTCACGTCCATATCGGCAGCCAGCTTCATGATACGGCAGGCACTCGCCAGGCCATCGAAATCGCGCTGGAACTGATGGCGCCCTATCCACAGCTTAAAACGCTCAATATTGGCGGTGGGCTACCCGTGCCCTATGAAGCCGAGGCTGATCTGCCCACGTGGGAAGCCTTCGCCGCCGAGGTGAAACCACTGCTGAAGGGCTATGATGTCTATCTGGAACCGGGTCGCTCGGTGGTGGCGGATGCCGGAATCCTGGTCGGGCAGGTGCTTTATACCAAGCAGCAGGCCGGGGAAACCTTTTATATCACCGACGCCAGCATGACCGAACTGATTCGCCCGGCGCTGTACGAAGCGCATCATGAGATTATCCCGGTACGGCGGCGAGACAGTGCCACAAGTGCCGCCAGTATCGTCGGCCCCGTGTGTGAAACGGCGGATGTGCTGGGGCAGAATCGCGATCTGCCAGCGCTGAATGAGGGTGATTTGCTGGCCGTGCTGACGAGCGGCGCGTATGGCATGGTGATGTCCAGCAATTACAATGCCCGTCCGCGTCCGGCAGAGGTAGCTGTGAATCGGGACGGTAAAAGCTGGCAGGTCATCCGCCAGCGCGAAACGTGGGATAACCTGATCGAGTTGGAAACGATGTGAAGTGTTGTTAACCGGGAAACAAAAAGGGGATGAAGCCGCTGATCTTCATCCCCTTTTTGTCGTCTTTAAACCGGGTCGTTAACGCTTGTTGTCCCGGTCGTTGATCGCGATTTCAGTCGGGTAGTTGCGCGTCCCGGCCACACCGCCGAGGATCGAAGCGCCTGCACTCAACCCCAGCGCCAGCAGCGTGCCCCAGGCGATGCTGCTCAGATCACGCGAGGTTTCTTCAACATCATCTGAATCGACGTTTTCGAGCGTCTGCTGAACGTCTTCCACTGCGTTCTGTGCACCCTGCTGCGCCTGGTCAATCGGGCCGCCGGGGGTCGCCTCGGCAGTCGCTTCCGCGATCACAGCCGGAGCCGCTTCTTCGATAAGCGGAGCAGCCACCTGCGCACCGGTTTCCACCGCCGTCTGACCCAGATCAACCGCCGTCCCCAGGATCGAGCTGATGCCGTTGCCCAGCACGTTCACCAGCAGCGGAATCGTGACGATCCACACCATCGCCCCGTTGAGAATACCGTTGCCCGTCCCTGCAACCGCAGCAGTCCGAGCGGCAATAAACCCGCCAAGCCCAAACGCCAGCAGCGCACTCACTGCACTGTAGATGCTCGCGCCAATAGCGAAGCCTTCGGGATTATCTGCATCCAGCGTGGCAAGCCCCAACGCCAGTCCCAGAACCGTCATCACCACCAGCGTTGCCAGAACTGTCGCCAGCCCTGCCAGCACTGAAGCCCAGCGCACCCGGTCGAGCGGTGCGTTCACCGATTCAACACGAGTCCCAGCGGTGGTGTAATTCGTTGCCGCTGTTCCCCGACGCGGATCATTCGCGTAAATATCAGCCATAAGTCCTCCTCGTTCCATACACTCTCTGATAATAGAAAAATTATGAGAAAAGCTGATGCCCCGATTGAGGGAAACTGTGCGGGGTGTTGTGGGGGAAAACGGCTGGGTCAGATGACCCCTGCCAGAGGTTCTTCAGAAAGACGCGGTGGCTTTTTTTGCACACTGAGGTATAGAAAACAAAAAAATCCCGCGAGGGGATTTTGGTTTCTAGGCTTGGTGATAGTTGGACTTGAACCAACGACCTGTTCATTATGAGTGAACCGCTCTAACCAGCTGAGCTATATCACCAGAAATGAAAGTTGCGGAGGTGAGATTCGAACTCACGACCCCCAGGTTATGAGCCTGGTGAGCTGCCACTGCTCTACTCCGCACCAACATAATACCACACCGTAAAAAGAGGTGTCAACGGTGGGTTCTCCAATTTTTAAGAGAGTTTTATAGGCGTTGTATGAGAAGCGCTGCATCGTGAACAAAGGTATTCGCAAGGCGTAATGGTTAAAACCATTCCGTGTGCTCACGGTTGGGTAAGCAGGGACACGACATCCCATGTCCCCACCTTTGTAATTCGCCGATACGTTAACGACGAGCATCTTGAAACACAGGGTGATAATGATCTAACTGAGTTCAGAACTCATTGCTCATCGCTCATTGCTTCTTTGACTATACTTAGGCGTTGTCCGCGTCAATGGCCGCCTGCGTGACCTGATAGACATCTTCCAGCGTCGCCCCCTGCGCCTTCGCGATCCGTTCGTAGCGCTTCTGAAACTGCATCGTGGCGTAGGCAGTGAAGGCATCTACTTCCATTCCAAACGGCACCGGGTCATACAGCGCGAACGATTCGGTCACGATGCCGACGGCGGGCATCAGCAGCATGTTCATGTGGTGTTCGGCCACTTCCCACAGATGCGGATGTTCAGCGACCAACCGCGAGATCAGGAAGATGCCATAGGCAATATGGCGCGATTCGTCCTGCTTGAGCAGATCAATCCCCCGCGTCATGCCAGGCATCAGCTTGTTTTCGCGCAGCATACTGTAGAAGCTGTGATAACCTGTTTCCGCCAGCACACCTTCTACCATCATGTTATAGGTCACGGACGCAATCACCTGGGCTTCGGGCGAAGGGTCATGGGTCAGCCGATCAAGCGCCTGGGGCAGCGCTTCATAAAAAATCGTGCGGTAGTTGGGCGTGTGATAGTGGGAGATATTCCCTGCCCCTCCCACCACTTCATTCAGGAAGCGGCTGAAAAAATCGACATGCTTGGCTTCTTCCCACAGGAACGTCGTGAGGAACATCTCTTCCTCGATCCGGCCTTCCTTCGCTACAGCCATGATGAGCGGCAGCAGATCGAGCGTAACCGCTTCTTCCCCGGCCTGGAACTGCGCGGTCAGCCGCAGAATCACGTCCTGCTCGTCGGGCTGGAGCTTCTGCCAATCAGCCCTGTCCTGGGTGAAATCGATGTCGGCAGGGTTCCAGACGCCATATTTCTTGGCCTTTTCATAGAGCTTCATGGGCGGGATGTCCCGGCGCAGGCCGCGTGTGGTGGTGGCGAACTGTTGATGCTGTGTCGTGGAAAGAGTCATTGATTTTTGTCCTGATCTCGAAGACGTTTGCGGATGATTATAGCGCCTTTGCCTGCATTCTGATTGTTCCATAGTACTCCGAACCGGATTTTTCCCCTTACATGGAAGACGCGCGTTTGCTATAATGTTCTATCCCCACTCGAACGGACGTTCCAGTAAGGAGAGCAGATGCCGCAGTTCCAGGTTGTCTCCGAGTTCAAGCCCACTGGTGACCAGCCGCGCGCGATTGAGCAGTTGGTCGAAGGAATCGTTAAAGGTCAGCGCCATCAAACCCTGCTGGGCGCGACTGGCACGGGCAAGACCTTCTCGATGGCGCATGTGATCCAGGCAATTCAGAAACCCACCCTGATCCTCGCCCACAACAAAACGCTGGCCGCGCAGCTTTATGCAGAGTTCAAAGAGTTCTTCCCGAACAACGCGGTGGAGTACTTTGTCAGCTATTACGACTACTATCAGCCGGAAGCGTATGTGCCGCGCTTCGACCTGCACATCGAGAAGCAGACCGAGATCAACGAGACGATTGATCGCCTGCGCTTAGCGGCATCGGCTTCACTGCTCACGCGCCCCGATACGCTGATCGTCGCATCGGTGTCGTGCATTTATGGCATCGGTGATCCGCAGGCCTGGGCGAAGTCACAGGTCAAGCTGGAGGTCGGCAGTTCGCACCGTCGCGATGCGATTCTGCGCCGTCTGGTGACGATCCAGTACAAGCGCAACGACATGGATTTCCATCGCGGGACATTCCGGGTGCGCGGGGATACGCTGGAAGTGTATCCCGGTTATGCAGAATCAGCTTTTCGCATTGCGATGTTCGGCGACGAGATCGAGCGCATTACCGAGTATGACCCGTTCACAGGTGAGGTCTACGGTGAACACAAGGAAGTGACCATCTTCCCGACCAAGCAGTTTATCGCTGACGACGACAAGACGCGCAAGGCCATCCACGACATCGAGCAGGAGCTTGAAGAGCAGATCGCCAGCTTCAAGCGCGAGGGCAAACTGGTGGAGGCGCAGCGCATCGAACAGCGCACCCGCTACGACATCGAGATGATTCGTGAGGTCGGCTATACCTCCGGCATCGAGAACTACTCGCGCCACCTCGACCAGCGTCCGCCGGGCAGCCCGCCGCATACGCTGATCGACTACTTCCCCGACGACTATCTGATGATTATCGACGAAAGCCACATGACTATTCCCCAGGTGCGCGGGATGTACAACGGCGACCGCCAGCGTAAGGGGACGCTCGTGGAGTATGGCTTCCGGCTGCCGAGCGCGATGGACAATCGCCCGCTCAAGTTCGAGGAATTCGAGGAGCGCATGGGTCAGACGATCTATACCACCGCGACTCCTGGGCCGTATGAATACGGCGTCAGCCAGGCCATTGTGCAGCAGATCATTCGCCCAACAGGTATCCTCGACCCGGTGGTGGTGGTGCGCCCGGTGCAGGGGCAGATCGACGACCTGCTCCAGGAAGTGGCGAAGCGCGTTACGAAAGGTCAGCGCGCCTTGATTACAACCCTCACACAGCGCATGTCCGAGGAACTGGCCGGGTATCTGAACGAGATCGGCGTGAAGGCGCAGTACATCCATGCCGAGGTGGAAACGCTGGAACGGGTCGAAATTCTGCGCGACCTGCGCCTCGGCGTGTATGATGCCATCGTCGGCATTAACCTGCTGCGCGAAGGCATCGACCTGCCCGAAGTCTCGCTGGTGGCGATTCTGGACGCGGATAAGGAAGGCTTCCTGCGCAGCGAGACCGCCCTGATTCAGATCATTGGCCGCGCCGCCCGCCACATTGAAGGGCTGGTGATTCTGTACGCAGACAACGTAACCGACTCCATGCAGCGGGCAATGGACGAAACCGAACGCCGCCGCCAGATTCAGCATGAACACAACGAAGCCAACGGCATCGTCCCGGCCAGCATCATCAAGCAGGTGCGCGACCTGACCGACCGCATCCGCACGATGGGCGGCGAGGAACCCACGCCCGAAGGCGAGGATGTCGATCTGGCGACGCTGCCAGTGGCCGAACTCCAGACCATGATTAAGGAACTGGAGAAGGAAATGAAGAAGGCGGCGCAGTCGCTTGAGTTCGAGAAAGCCGCCGCGCTGCGCGATCAGGTGTTTGAACTGCGCGGCCTCGTGGCGGAGAAAGACCCCGAAAGCACACTGACGGTGGGATGAAGTACAATCAAGGGAGAGAGCGTCCTTCGTTCTCTCCCTTGATTTTTTGAGGCTTCTGGCGATGGCAATCTACGCGCAGCGCAACCTGTACACAGGCATCAACCCCCACCTCAACAGCATCCTGCAAACCCCCGGCGCGGATGGCGTGTATGCGTCCTGGCGCGGTTTTCACGGTCACTACATCGCTCGTATCATGGAAGTGCTCAACGCACAGCTTCCGGAAGGGTATGTTGCTGTGAATGAGCAGTCGCTCCAGGTGATTGGGGAGGAAGAAGGCGGCACACGGCGCAAAGAGTTTCCGGTGCCGGATGTATCCCTGTTCCAGCGCAATCCATCTCAAACGTCTTCTGGAGTCGCTGTTCTGGAAGAACCAAGCTGGGAAGCGGCGCTCTCCGACACGCTGGTGATGGACGAGGAACTGCTGAGCGTTCACATTTACCAGCAGGGCGCGGGGGATGGATTGTGGGGACGGCTGGTGACGCGCATAGAATTACTCTCGCCCTCCAACAAACCCGGCGGCTCGAACGATTACGCTTATAACGCCAAGCGCTATGAAGCCCTGCAAACGGGCATTCCGCTTGTCGAGATCGACCTGCTGCACGAGCGCCCCTCGCCCCTCGTTGGTTTGCCCGTTTATCCCCAGCAGGAAAATTCGCACCCCTACTCCATCGCCGTGAGTGACCCACGCCCCAGTTTCACGGATGGCCGGGCGCGGGTCTTCGGCTTCGATGTCGATCAGCCTGTTCCCACGTTGTACATCCCACTGGCCGATCAGGAACGCTTTCCGTTCAACTTTGGCGACCCCTATCAGCAGGCTTACGAAAGCGGCCCCTGGGGTCGACTCGTCAACTATGCCCAGGAACCCCCTTGCATGAACACCTACTCGCTCCCCGACCAGCAGGCAATCAGAACGCGCATGAAGGCGATTGCTGCTGAGGGCGAAAGTAACAACCCTTAAACGACAAATTCCCCATTGCGGTAGAACAGTTCCCCATCCACCAGAATTTCGCTGTCGTCCCGCATGTCGCAGATCATATCCCAATGGACGGCACTGCGGTTCTTGCTGCCCGTTTCGGGATAGCCCATACCTACAGCGGTATGGATTGTCCCGCCGATTTTCTCGTCAAAGAGGATATTGCCCGTGAAGCGGTTGATGCCGAAGTTGGTGCCAATCGCAAATTCCCCCAGGTAGCGCGACCCGGCATCCGCATTCAACTGCGCCTGGAGCAAATCGTCGTTCTGCTCAGCTTTGGCCTCTACCACCTTGCCATCCTGGAAGCGCAGTTCGATGCCTGATACCGCCCGCCCGCCGACAATGGAAGGATAGCTGTAGCGAATCCAGCCGTTCACGGACTCCTCTACCGGCCCGGTGAAGATTTCACCATCCGGCATATTGCGAGAGCCGCCCGCATTCAGGAAAATGCGATCTTCAATCGAAAGCTGTAAATCGACGTTTGGCCCGCGCAGGACGACATTCTTCTTCCCCTTGAGCCAGTCGATCTTGCTCTGCTGCATGGCGAAGGTTTTGCGCCATTCCGCAACCGGGTCTTCCCGATCACAGAACATCGCGCTGTAGACGAACTCTTCGTATTCTTCCAGGCTCATGTTGGCTTCCTGGGCGCTGGCCTCGTTGGGATACCACGCGCCCACCCACTTGAACTTACCCTCGGCGGAGCGCGTCAGGCGGGTATTCAGCCACGAACGCCGCGCCGCTGCCACTTTCTGCGTCCGCACGGCATCAATCGTGGTCATGGCGCGGGTGTTGCTGCCACCGCCGATGCGGATATAGACATCGGCCTGCTCGTAATAGAGCGTCTGCGACGGGTCAAGCCACGCCACCTGATCCTCATTCGCCTCGCGCAGGAAGGTGCGCGCCATATACTCATCACTCAGCATCAGCGTGGGATTGCCGCCCGCCCGCAGCACCGCCGCATAAATCTCGCGCAGCGCCGGGAGCGTCACCACATCACCGAGAATCCCCACCCACTCGCCGGGTTTGACCTCGGTGGAGTAATTGACCAGCAAATCCGCCATGCGCTTCAAACGTACATCCGTCATTTTTGAAGTCCTTTATTATCAGGACTTACGCACTTGCCAAGCGTTTTTCTGGTAAGGGCGGGTTTGAAACCCGCCCCTACAACACTGAACGGCGTAAATCCTATTCTCAACAAAAAGCACCAGGAAAACCTTTCCTGATGCTCGCTTACGTGTCTGTTGGTTTAGCCCAGTTCGCGGGCTTTCGACAGGGCAGCCCCAAAATCCACTTCATTTCCGATTACGGGCACATATTCCACATGCTGAATCGTGTTGTCCTTATCCACCACGAAAACTGCCCGCTGACAGACGCGCCATTCCGTGTCGTGAACGCCGTAGTCATCCGCGAATTTCATATCGCGGTAGGTGGAAAGCGTCTCGGTTTTTTCGATGCCCTCATTGGCGCAGTACCGCCCCAGCGCAAAGGGCAGATCAGCGCTGACCGTCAGCACGACGATATTATCGCCCAGGCTGGCCGCTTCCTCGTTAAAGCGGCGCGTCTGTGCAGAACATACGCGCGTATCCACCGACGGGACGCAACTGATAATTTTCACCTTGCCGTCGTAATCACTGAGCGAACGCGGCTGCTGGCGAGGTGTGTGCAGGGTAAAATCCGGCGCGGGCTGCCCGACCTGGAGCATTTCCTTCTGGACAGGATGTTCATGGTCGCCCACCATCATTCCGGGACGATGACTCATCGATTTTGTTCTCCTGATGTCTGTTCCATTGTTTGTTGGCCGCTCAATTTTACTGCTCAGGAAAACCACGACCACGAATCCTCAACAGACTCTAAGCAGGCGGAACTCCCCCTCACAGCCCACCAAAGCGCCATTCCCCGCCGACCATCGTCGCCATCACTTCCACATCGAGAATTTCGTCCGGCGAAATCGCAAACAGGTCACGATCCAGCACGACCAGATCAGCGAGATAACCGGGCGTCAGCCGACCAAGACGATCATCCATTCCGGCAGCGTAAGCGGGGCCAATGGTAAAACCGTATAAGGCTTCGGCCATCGTCAGCCGCAGTTCAGGATACCAGCCATCCTCACCCGGTGTTCCGTCGGGGCGGCGGCGGGTGACAGCGGCGTAAATGCCCCCCAGCGGCGGGAACGGGTCAATCGGTGAATCCGACCCGAAGGCGACTACCACACCCTGATCGATCTGCAAGCGGGCATTATAGGCCAGGTCGCACCTTGCACCCCAGTAGCGGTCGGCCATTTCATAATCGGAGGTGGCGTGAATCGGCTGCATGGAGGCGATCAGGTTCAGCTCCGCAAGGCGGTGCTTGTCCTGCGGATGGATGATCTGCACGTGTTCGATGCGATGGCGGCGGGTGGAAGGCGCTTCACCCCGCGCCGCTTCTTCCTTGCGCACATACTCATACACATCCAGCACTCGACGCACGGCACAGTCACCGATGGCGTGAATGGTCGAGGGAAGCCCGGCGGCGCTGGCCTTGCTGACCAGTTCGCGCATCTCGTCTTCTTCTGTGACAGCGATTCCGAAATTCTGCGGCTGACCCTGATAGGGTTCGATCATCAGTGCGGTCAGCGGCCCCAATGCACCATCCGCGAAAATTTTGAGCGCCCCGATACGAATCCAGTCATCGCCGAAACCCCGGCGCACCCCCAGTTCCAGCGCGTGATGAATCCATTCCTTGTTCACGTTCTTGAGCACTCGAAGGTGCAAATCCCCGCGTTCGCGCAGCACTTGCAGCGCACGCATACATTCCGGTCCGTCGAAATCATGAAAGCCGGTTAGGCCGGAGGCCAGCGCCACTTTCTGGCTCTGCGCCATCTGGTCGGCGATCTGGTCAAGCGTGGGCGAGGGAATGCGCGAACTCACCAGCCCCATCGCCGTTTCAAACAGCAGACCATTGGGTTGACCGTGTTCGTCGCGCCCGATCTGCCCACCATCGGGATCAGGCGTATCGGCGGTAATGCCTGCCATTTCCAGCGCTTTGCTGTTCACCCAGGCGGCGTGCCCGCTCTTGGCACGAAGATAAACGGGATTGGCGGGCGTGACGGAATCGAGATCAGCCGCGAAGGGAAAGGCACGATCCGGCCAATACCCCTGCGCCCAGCCATGCCCGGTAATCCACTGCCCAGGTGCGGTTGTCATGGCACGGTCAGCTACGCGCTGCACGGCGACATGCTTGTTCGGCACCTCAAAGACGTCGACTTCCTGCAAGGCACGTGCTGTCCACTGCCAGTGAATGTGCGCGTCCGTCAGGCCGGGAATGACAGCCTTGCCTTCGAGATTTTGTTTGACCGTTCCGCTGGCTGCCAGCGCCAGAATGTCATCGTCAGAACCGACCGCGACAATTCGCCCCTGTGAAATTGCGAGCGCGGTCGCGCGGGGCGTGGTGATGCTCTGCGTATAAATCGACCCATTGATGAGAATTCGTTCGATCATTTTTCCCTCATGAGGCAAAAGCCTGTTGGATTTCTTCTGGGGTAGGTGCGCTTTCCAGCCCACTGCGCGTCACCGATTGCGCACTGAGATACGCCGCGATGCGCACCGCCCGTTCAAGATTGCCCTTCAAGCGCTGCCATGCGATAAAAAAAGAGGCGGCGAAAATATCGCCCGCCCCGGTTGGGTGACTCGCTTCGGCAGGAAATGCTGTGTACTGTGTGGGCATTCCCTGCTGATAATAAGTGCCACCTTTGGCCGCCCTTGTGACAATCAGATGCCTGGCCGCCGATGCCAGTTCCGCTTCCATATCGGGTGCTTCGGCGATGTCTTCCTCGCTGAACACAACGACATCAACACACTCCAGCACATGCGCGTCATACCAGCGCTTAATGCGCACCCGTCCGTCCTGCTCCCAGCGCCGCAGCCAGCCCTGGAGCGTGACCATCTGTACAGCGTCCGGGAAACAGCTCACCATTTCCAGGGCAACCTCGTTGGCAATTGGCGCGAGATGTACCAGCGGCGCGGTTTTCCAGGCATCGGGCACGGCATCCGGCAGCAGGGAGGCGGCAACCCCACGAATATACTGCACCCGCCCTTCGCCCGTGTACCGATTTTCAAACGTGGTGGTCGCTGATGCAGGGATAACCACCACCGCCGCCCACTGCCGCAGTTCTTGCAGCAGCACCTCATCGGGCTGGGCGCTTGTCAGCACACCTACGCGCATCCCAAAAGCAGCGGCAGTCCGGGCAGCATAGGCGACCGTACCACCAAGCTGGCGACCCTGCGGCGTGATATCGGCGGTGAGATGGCCGATCAGGAGATAATCGATTGGAGAGACCGCCATCTGAGCGTCCATCACTTGACAGGGATGATGGTGACTTTACGCGCTTCGCCTTCTCCAGTGCTTTTAGTATAGACATCCGTGCGATTCCGCAACGTGAGATGGACGATTCGGCGTTCGTTGGGCGGCATCGGCTCCAGCGAGACGGTTCGCTCCTGCTGCACGGCCTGGTCTGCCATACGAATAGCAAGCTGGCGGAGGCGCTGTGAACGGCGGGCTTTGTGTGCGGCCACATCCACGATAATATTGGCGCGGCGCTGCAACTGGCGGCTGGCAATCAGGCGCGTGATGTATTGCAGCGCGGCCAGCGTCTCCCCCCGCCGCCCGATCAGCAGGCTCACGCTCGGCCCGGTTACATCCATCAGCCAGGGCGAATTCTCTCCGGCACGGCTTGGCTCTGAGCGGCGGACGGTGATTTCGTATTCGATGCCCATATAATCCAGCAGTTCACTGAGCACCTTCTTACCGACCGTGCCGTCCTCGTCCAGTTCCTCGACGACAACGCTTTGCTCACCCAGTTCACCCAGGTAGAGTTCATCCATGTCCTCATCGTAAGCGTCACCAAAATCCTCTACGGAGGCTACGGGCTTGGCCTGACGCTGTTCTGATGTGGGTGTTGAGGGCTTCCGCTGCTGACGCGGGCGCTGTTCACCCGCTTTCGACGGTCTGGCATTGTTACGGGAATCGGCACTATCCCTGCGCGGCTGACGTTCCACAGGTTCAGGTTGTGGTGGGGATGGGGTAACAGCAGGGGCAGGCGGCGGAGGTGGCGCTAATGGGCGCAGCATCTTCAGGCGAACGCGGGCAGGCCGGGCGCCAATCCCGAAAACACCTCTACTCGGTTCATCAAGCACTTCCACAATTACATCTCCCGGCCCCACACCAAGCTGTGCCAGCCCGGCGTTGATGGCGGATTCAACACTATCTCCGGTTGCTTCAACCGATGGTAACTGCTCCATAAAAGAAACCCTTTACAAAAGACGCCAGCACAGAGAGCGCCCGATGGCACTCCCGGCTGGCGCGGTCAACTCAGGATAATAATTTACTTCGCCTTCGCCTTTCCAGAAGGCTTGTTCTTCGATCTGTCGCTGGCGGGCTTTCCCGCTGCTTTGCCATTGGCAGCGACCGTACCGTTAGAAGTCGCAGGCACATTCTTGGCCTTTTCACCCGTGTAGGCGGCCTCGGTTTTGGCAGGCGGCGGCGTTTCCCTGCCGAACAGCGCCCCCCACCGTGCCCTGCCCATCAGCGTGTACTGGACGATACCCACTGTATTGGAGACGACGAAGTAAATACCCAGACCTACGCTGAACGATAATGAGAAGAAGCCGAACATCAGCGGCATGACGGTCGTCATCGAGCGCGTCATCGAGGCTGCCTGATCGGTCGGATCGGGTTTGCCGTCTTTGGTCGGGCTGGGCGGGGGCGGTGCGGGCAGCGTCAGTTTGGATTGCAGCCAGGTCGTCACCAGCACCAGCAGCGGCAGCACCATCGCGTAAACCGGGTTCGCCGTTGGCGGCAGCGTAAGGTTCATGCCGAGCCAGGTATCACTCAGCGGCACCAGCGTATCCAGCCCCGGCAGCAGCAGCCGACCGGAAAGGTCGATCAACTGGAACGGCGACTGCCCCAGCGCGTGCTGGATTGATGAATACAACGCCAGCAGGATCGGAAGTTGAATCAGCAGTGGGAGGCAGCCGCCGAAGGGATTTACCCCGGCCTCGCGGTAGAGTGCCATCTGCTCCTGCGACAGTTTTTCGCGGTCGTTTTTGTACTTCTCCTGCAACTGGCGCAGTTTTGGTTGAAGTTCCTGCATGCGCGCGGTGGAGCGCTGCTGCTGGATCAACAGCGGCGAAGTTGCCAGACGGATAATGACGGTGAGCGCGGCAATCGCCAGGACAACGTCGTTACTAAAGAGACGATACAGCAGTGCCAGTACCGTCACCAGAGGGTTGATAATCAAATCCCACATTTATGTGCAGCTCCAAACAAACCCTAACGACGGAACGTCCAGAATTCCTCGCCGCTTTCGAGAATGAACGCGACCAGCATTCGGCTCTGGCTGACTGTGCTGACCACCACAAGCGGTTCGGTCACGGTTTCGCCAGCCTCAATCAACAGTATATCGGATAGCACTTCAGATTCCACATTACGCTCGAAGATGGTCGCGCCGGAGTCGCGTTCCAGCCAGACCACACGGCCATTTCTCGCCGCGACGACGACCACATCTTCTGCCACCGCCGGAGCCGGGCGGATCCCCGCGCCTGTCGCCCTGGTCTTCCAGACTTCTGTCAGGCCGCCGTCAAAGGTGCTGAGGGCGTAGACGTAACCGCTCAGATCGGCGGTGTACAGGTAGCCATCCGCCAGCACGGGCGTATTCCACACCCAGTCCTCAGTCTCATACTCCGAGACAATCTCGCCCGACCGCGACACCTCAAACAGCCGGCGCGCGAAACTGCCGACAAAAAACCGGTCGCCTTCCGCATCATACAGCGGTGCAGCGGCGGAAGCGCCCTGCAAATCGAGCCGCCAGACTTCCTCGCCAGACTCCGCATCTACCGCGTAGAAATGGTGATCCATCGAGGTGAAGTACACCACGCCATCCA
This sequence comes from bacterium, assembly GCA_033762735.1. Lineage (GTDB taxonomy): Bacteria > Chloroflexota > Anaerolineae > Aggregatilineales > Phototrophicaceae > JANRLJ01. The sequence goes on from JANRLJ010000199.1 coordinate 27,890, forward strand.
GCACCAGCGGCTTCGACCACACGCCGCGCTCTGTTTCGAACATCCAGCGAGTGCTGAAATCGTCAAGGTTGAGCGCCATCAGGTTACGCTCGCTGAGCGGGACAAAGACGGTATCTCCCTCGACCGTAACATCCGCGACGATGTGTCCCGGCAGCACAACATTGGAGGGGTTATCAATACGAGCCGCCTCCAGATTGATGCGCCACAGGCGGTTATTGTAATCCGCCACCAGCAGCGTGTCTTCATCCAGCGGAACAGGCGTACTGAAAAACTGAAGATTGTTTTCGGAGTCGCGCAGATTCCAGCGCAGGAGTTCGCCTTCCTGGCGGCGCTGGTTGCCTTCGGCGTCCAGCAGGACAGCGCGTTCGCCGTCGGAAACATCCACCAGATCAAGCTGATCGTTGTAGGCGACAAAGATATTCTGTTGATCGCCAAAAATGGAAATATCCGCCCAGGCCGTCCCGGTACGGACGGGCGCACATGCACTGGCCGTCAGCGCCAGCAGCAGCACCGCCCCCAACACGAGCCGTCGTGCAGAAAAGGATTGGTTGTTCATCAAGCTCCTGTCTTCCGTTCCTTCTTCGGTGGCACAGGGTCATAGCCGCCCGGATTAAACGGATGACAGCGGGAAATCCGCCGCATCCCCATCCAGGTGCCTCTGAAAACCCCGTGAATTTGAATCGCTTCGTAGGTGTAATGAGAACAGCTTGGGTAAAATCGGCAGCTAGAGGGCAGCAGCGGCGAAATAAACTTCTGATAAAAACGTATTGCGCCCAGCGCAAGCCACTTCATGACGACAAGACCTCGTTGACTCGACGACCGTATCCGACAAAACCGCTTACCCTTGTTCGTTCAGCAATCCAGAGCGGCGGAACATCTCAACAACTGTACGTTCAACCACTGCCAGGGGTTGCTCCACACTCTGCTCTCGCGCCACGATTACCACATCAAAACCGGGTTTTAGCTGAGGATGCAGCTTGCGGACGGTTTCTCGCAGCAGCCGCCGCACCCGGTTGCGCTGCACGGCCTTGCCAATGTGCTTGCTGGTCACAAAGCCGTAACGGTTGTACCCCTGGTCGTTGGGCGCATGGCTGAGCAGGAGCATGGGGTGGCGCACCACCTTCCCCTCCCGCCGCAGCCGAGCAAAATCATCGGGTCGCTTAAGCCGGTAACGCTGCTGCATCCCTGTCGTCCAACCATGCAGCCTTCCAGTAGCAGGGTCAAAATATGGGAACGGTCTCGTTAAGAGGCGTTCCAGTTCACCTTCTTCACGTGGTTGGGCTTCACCGTAAGCTGGTAGCGCCCCTTCGCACGGCGTGCCCGTAAGACCTTACGCCCGCCCTTCGTCGCCATCCGCTGGCGGAACCCATGAACACGTTTACGGCGGCGCACCTTCGGCTGCCAAGTACGTTTTGTAGCCATTGTCTGTTACAACCTCGTCTTTGTGCTTAAACCTGGATTTCAATGAAGGACAAGTATAAACTACGCGGGATGGGTGGGTCAACGGGCGCTTGCCAATGCTGCCCCGCTTCAAGTATAATCACCATTCAGTTTGAAATCTGTTTCATCATTCGATCACGTTCAGTTTATGGGTCTGGAGGCGCAACACTTTGCTGCCGAGTAACCACTGGGCGCGCAATTTTACGGTGGATGCGGAAGACATCGATTACCTCACCAACCTCTTGCTTGAAAAAGAGACTCCGCTCACCAGCGAACAGCTTGCGCTCAACTTAATTGAAAAACGTCTTCAGCAAGAACAAACCGCCTTTGAAGAACGCTACAAAGACGTGCAGGTGTATAACCCATCCCAGGCCTACCATGTTGGTCAGCGCCTGGTTTTCCCCCATATCAATTATGAAACCGCGACGGTGCTTAACCAGCGCACGGGCTTTAACCCGGAGTACGGCGATTTCAACGTGATTGAGGTGGAGTTTGATCCCGATTCACGCACTCGTGAATTTGCGTCTGATCTGGCAGTGCCGCATAAACTCAGCCAGGAAGCGACAAACGGCGGACTGGCGGGACTGAACACCGCTAATCTCACCGCCGAGGACATCGTCAGAGAAGCCGGGGAGTCGATCCTGAGTGTGGTGGAAGAACGCCTGCGCGAACAGGACGACCTGATCTTCATGTCGCGCACCTGGTTCCCGCGCGACCTAATTCTGGACATCAACGAAGGCCACCTCAATCTGGCCGAAGCCGTGCTCGATATGTCCGGCGGCGGACCGCTGCCCACCGAAGAAATCCTGAATCAGATGGGCGGGCTGGAAAACGCACCGCTCCCGCTGCAAACGTTTTCGCTGAATTACGTTCTCAACCAGGACAGCCGCTTTGATGAAGTCGGGCCGACGGGCGAAGTCCTGTGGTATCTGTCTCGATTAGCACCCGCCGATGTAAAGACTACCCCCTTCCCACTGCGCTATACGCCGATTGAGTATGATCGCGCCCTGCTTTCCCCGGCGATGGTCAGACTGGAAGAAGAAATCGACGACGAACTATCGGCATTTGAGCCAGTTCAGCACAATGCAAATGCTCAGGCGGAAGGCACGATTACGCTTAACTATCCCCACCGCCGCGCTGGAACGCTTCCTCTGAGCGCTCAGGTACGCCAGGTTTTTCCATCTGCACAAAGGGCGCCGCGCATCTACATTACGCTGGTGGATGGGCAGGACGACTCGGAATATGAAGGCTGGGTGGTGCCAGGTTCGCGCTACGTGTATGGCCTGGGCGAGTTCTACAGCAAGCATAAGCTGCCCATTGGCGCACACGTTACGGTAAGCCGTGCCGCGCCGGGTAAAATTCGTGTCGATTTTTCAGCCTACCGCCCGCGCACCGAATATATCCGGCTGATTGTGCCCAAAGGCGACCAGATTCAGTTCGAGAATCATAAGCGTCCTATCGGTGCCGATTATGATGACCTGATGATTCTGGGCGTGGATGACCTGGCTGCGCTGGACGAGTTGATTCAGTCGGTTCAGCGTAAGACGCTGGTCACACTACTAAAAATGGTGCTGCCTGCACTCAGCAAGCTCACACCCCAGGGAACCGCTCACGCGAAGACGATTTACAGCGCGGTCAACGTGCTGCGCCGCTGCCCACCCGGCCCGATGCTGGCGCTCCTGGAAGCCAATCCCGACTTTGTGAACGTCGGCGGTGATTACTGGAAGCTGCGCGAAGATTAGTGGCAAGGTAAAGGTATCGTGATGACAACCATCCCCGGCAGGCCAAGTGCCCTTGTTAAACCGACTCTGGACACGAAATTCCATATCGACTTCGACTGGTGGCAGCGCAGCGATGAAGACCTGCGCACCTATATGCTGAGCCACCTTCTGCCCGAACAGCGCGACCGCCTGACGCAAGCGCACGAGGAACAACTGATCGATTACGTCGACCCGGAAACGGGCGAGGTGCTGCGGCTGGACGAGATGCAGATGGCGGTGCAGGTCGCTGCGCAGGATCCCAGCTTCATCAACCCCCATACGTCCACAGTTGACAGTATCTTTCGGGTCTTTCTTAAGTATAATAATCAGCCGATGTCGCCCCGGGAGCTGGCTGCCCACACCGGGCGCTCTGCTGAAACAATTCTGAAAACCATCACAGGCGTTCGGGTTTATAAGGGAATCCGACCGTACAACCTTTAAGGAGAACTGCATGAGCCGTGTGATTAATACCGACGGCCCCGGCAAAAAGCGCAATCAACTGATGCGCACCTCGGCGGAACTGCTGCGCCGCCTTAGCCAGAAACAGGACATTGACGACGAAGCCAAGGATATGCTGGCGCTGCTGGTGTTCAGCCTGCGCGAAATCGACGAAGGCATTGATGAATCGGCGCTGGCGTGGGAAAAGCGCGATTACTGGGTGAAGGCGGAAGAATTTCGCAAGCGCTGGGCGTGGGCGGGGCTGATGTCCAGCGATCTCCAGACGCTTGTGCTGAAAGCGGAATGGAACCGACTGCCGCAGATGATGATCAAGCTCCTGCCCTACTTCGCGGATGTAAAAATCACCAAACTTACGCGCAAAGATGATCTGTGGCAGGGCAGCTATGCCCGTTTGGTCAGCGAAAACCCGCCGCGCTAACGGCCAGAAGATCGCACAGCTTCAGTTGAAACGCTCGTCAATCCAGGGTCGCAGCAGGTCGTAATTGGGTACAGCCCCATTCTCCCCCCCAAGGATAGCTTCCCGATCAATTACACGACGATCCAACCCACTTAGGAGTAACGCCGGGGCAATCGCGGGCATGTCGAGCAAGGTGAGGTTAGTATCGGTATTACTCAGGAGAACGCTGAGCGCCCCCGGCCAGTAAAGCGGATTGGCAAGCTTATCGGCCACTGCGCTGAGCACCTGCTGCTGCCGGGCAGCGCGGGCAAAATCGTCGTCGCCGTGCCGGGTGCGGGCGTAAATCAGGGCGGTTGCGCCGTCCATGTGCTGCCTACCCGGTTCAAAACGCACACTGATTGTTCCATAATCGGCGGTCGGGAAGGTGTCATCCACGATCAGGTTTTCCACGTCAATCGTCACGCCGCCAATCGCGTCGATCAGCTCGACAAAGGCGTCAAAGTCGAGCCGTGCATAACGGTCTATCTCCACACCGAAACTGAGCGCAACACTTTCCGCCAGCAGTTGCGGGCCACGCCCCTCAGCTTCCAGTTCACCCAGGACATTCACCGTATTGATACGCTGTTCCCCGTACCCCGGCACATTGATAAACAGATCGCGAGGAATTGACAGCAGGCTGGCCTGCAACCCACGCGGATTGACGCCAAGCAGCATGATGCTGTCGGTACGGGTAGCAAAACCTTCGCCCTCGCGAGAATCGAGTCCCAGAATCAGGATGTCGAGCGGCTGGGGTGGAAAGAGGAAATAACCGAGTGTAAGCATACTGCACAGGCCGAGCATACAGGCAAAAAGCGACAGGCCGACAATCAAAATCTGCCAGATACAGCCACGTCGGGCGCGAGGCCGGACGGGTCTTTGACGTGTTCGATACCCCTGCATGAACCTATCCTAGTACATTGACCATCTAAAGCTGCCTACCTGTAGGGGCGCAGCGCGCTGCGCCCCTACCAACGCAACCCATCATTCTCATCTTGTCGGCGTACTAGTCGTTTATGCTCCCTGCTCACAGGGGCGAGGCGTGCGCCCCTTGTACCAACACAGCCATATTGTTGACGCACAAGCAAATTGAAAACGTGGGATGATAAGCGTGTGTGTCATGTGTCAGTTCAAAAACTCATTACTCATTGCTCATCGCTTCTTTTGCTGTCCTTAGCCGAAGACGATGCCCAGATCACGGGCAAGCTGGACGAGTTCACCTTCAGGATCGACAAATTTCTTCACAATCGCCTTTTCCATCGTTACGCCGACGAGGTGGCTGCCATGGAGCGCGATCATGTGCCCCCATCGTTCCTCAGCCACCAGCTTCACGGCTGCTGCACCGAAGGACGTTGCCAGCCAGCGGTCGCGCGGGGTGGGCTGCCCGCCGCGCTGAACATGCCCCAGCACGGTCACACGCACCTCCACCGGGCTGCGTTCGGTGAGCAGATTACCAACCGTATAGGCAATACCCCCCAGGCGGCTCTGGTCGAAGGTCTGCCCCTGAATGTAGTACTGCGGAACACCTCCAATCGGCGCAGCGCCTTCCGCCACGACGATCAGGCTGTAGCGCCGTCCCATCTCGCGCAGCGCATTGATCTTTTCCACCACCACATCAATATTGAACGGGATTTCGGGGATGAGAATCGCATCCGCACCCCCGGCGATTCCGGCATGAAGCGCGATCCAGCCTGTGTTGCGACCCATCAGTTCCAGCACCATCGCCCGGTGATGGCTTTCCGCCGTCGTTTGCAGCCGTTCCAGCGCTTCTGCGGCGGTGGTCACGGCGGTATCGAAGCCAAACGTCATATCGGTTTCGCCCAGGTCGTTGTCGATGGTCTTGGGCACACCCACAATCGCCGCGCCCATCTGTACCAGCCGATGCGCAATCGCCATCGTACCGTCACCGCCCGCCACGATCAGCGCATCCAGCCGAAGCTGCGCCAGCCGTTCCAGTGCCTCGTGCGACACATCAATGTATTCAATCGTCCCGTCGGGCTTTTCCACCGGGCGCGAGAATGGACTGCCCCGGTTGGCCGCGCCCAGTATCGTCCCTCCACGTGCCAGCAGATCATGAACGTTGGCGAGATTCAGATCAACGGTCGGTAATCCAGCCAGCAGGCCATCGAACCCCTCGCGGATGCCGATCACTTCCCAGCCATAGCGGCGGTTGGCGGTCAGCACAACAGCACGGATGACCGCGTTTAAGCCGGGGGCATCTCCTCCGCCTGTCAGAATACCGACGCGCTGCACTGCCATAAGTACTCCGTTGTCCTGTTCGTCAATTGCCAGCCAGCGCTGTATAGCGCGTCCAGTTTGAACCACCGGGGATGGCGGCAAACACCCCCCCCGAAGGGTCGCTGATAAAGAGTGTACCATCCGGGGAGGTCTGCGATTGCAGGCTGTACGGCTGCTCCCATTCCAGCGTCGCCCAGCCGATGCGTTCGCGCACCGCCGTGTTCCCGCGCCATAACATGCCGAAACCGCGCCGGGGCTGCCAGGTATTGGGGAACGGCGACTGCCTGAAGGCCGGGTCTTCCTCGACCATCCCTTCACTGAAGGCGTCGGGGAACATCTGCCAGCGCGGCTGCACCGAGTCGTTGTAAAAGACATAGATCACGTCCAGATGCCCCAACCAGATCATAAAGCCGTTCTGGAAGGTCTGATACACCCCACCGCTGGCGGTTGGCGGGGCGAGGGGGCAGCTTTCCGGGCGTGGATTCATGAAAAACCAGGTACTCTGGCAGACGATGTTTTGTGGCTGCGCGACCACTGCCGGAACAGGCGTGACCACACTGGTTGGAAACTGCGGAATCGTCGCTGTCGCGGTAACGGTGATGGTCGGCGTAATCGTTGGCGTGAGGGTGAGTGTTTGCGTCAGGGTCGGCGTGGCGGTCGTGGTTTTGCTCGGCGGCAGCGTCGGTGTAACCAGCACAAAATCGGCCTCGACGGTTGCCACTTGCAGCGGTGAATTCACTTCCAGAGTGGGCACCGGCGTACCCGGCGTCACCGCTTCGGTGGATCGGGTTGCTTCAGGAGAAACCGAACTCGCGGGTTCAGCAGAGCGAAGATCGGTCGGCACCGGGGTTGGCGTGTCGGTGGCGGCCTGACCAAGCTGGCGGGTGCTGATTGGAGTCGGCGTCGCAACTGGCGAACAGGCCGCGATTGCCAGCAGCGCAGCGCACATCCCTATGACAACGTTCACCCGCATCCGCTTGTCTTTCTGTTCAGCCGCTTTGTCCTATCCGAATTGTAGAGAGGAATTCGCGCAACGCAATCCGAAACTACTTTCCTTAAGATTATATCTGGTCGATATATTGTGTATTTTGTCCAGTTAGAAGACAATGGTAGCGTGTGTTGGATAAGTTCATCTCTCCAGAAATAAGCCCCAAAGACGAGAGGTGGTTGAGGTGGAATATGGCGCGAAGAAAATCTGACGATGAAGCACGCGCAGAACGCCTGACATGGTTCCTGCTCGTCCTGATCTTTGCAGTGCTGTATATCATCCCCGAACAAAGCATTCCCAACTGGATTGTGCCGATGACGGGCGCGGTGATTCTGCTGGGTTCGGGCGTATATCAGTACACCAAGCGCTGGCGCGTCAGCCCGGTGACGTGGATTGCCGGGACGATTATGCTGCTGCTGGCAATGGTCAATATCTATGTAAACCAAAATCAGGACTTTCTGGGGCTGGTGCTGCTGGTTTTCGCCGGGGTCATCGGTATGGGCATTCTGACGGGCGAAACCTGAGCCAACATTTTCACCAAAAGGCATTTGTACACCTGTTCAACCCTGTGTACAATGCGCTGGACTATTAGAGACAACAATCATTTTGAGTCATAATCTCAGTGAAGCCATGAGCGAAGTATCGGATCGTATTACTGTAGAAGATGTGCGTAAACTTGCCCTGCCGCTGGGGACGCGAGTCGTCGCCGGGGACGGGTTACTGAACCGTGTGGTAAGCTGGACAACCGTCATCTATCCCGAAGACAATACCGCCAGCAAGACGCTCCAGCAGGGCGAAATCGTGCTGATGGCCTCCCACGAAGGCAATGGCAACCGCCGCACCTCCGACATCGATGTCATTCGGTGGGCGGCAGATAAAAACGCAGCGGCGGTTGTGCTGGGCGATCTGCCCTCGCCGACAGCCGTGGCCGAAGCAAAAGCCTATGGTATCCCCGTGCTGACCCTGCCGACCAGCAGCCGCATCCGCCTGGTGGAAAAAGCCATCGTGAGTCTGCTGATCGACCGCAAGGTGCAGATTGAACGTCGGGGCACCCAGATTTACCGCCAGTTGACGCAGATTTCCTCGCGCAATGAAGGCATGGCCGAGCTTATCAACACGATGGCGCGGCTGACCAATAAAGCCGTCGTGGTGCAGGACAAGCGGCTCAAGCAGCTCGAACAGACCATCCAGCCGCAGTTTGTCAATTACTGGGAGGAAGTAGAGCAGTTTCTCAGGAAGGCGGATAACCTCCCGGTCGAACTACAGGATCGCTATCGGGTGCATGAAGTCGATAACCTGGTCGTGATGCAGGCGCTTCCCGTTCCGGGGATTGCGCGGCTCATCTCCCCCATCATCACCAACGACATCGGGCGCGGTTATCTTTCCATCATCGGGCGCGACACTGAACTGGATGACATCGACCTGCTGGTGGCCGAACACGGCGCGGCGGCCTGTGCGCTGGAAATGGCGAAGCAGAAAGCCATCAGCGACACCGAAAAGCGGCTGCGCGGTTCGTTCCTGGATCGGCTGCTGATCGGCGACGTAAGCCAGCAGGAAGCGCTGCGGCAGGGTGAGCGCTTCGAGCATGACATGATGCAGATTCACATGGCGATTGTGCTGCGCTGGCAGCAGGATGAGAAGAATCCGTCCAACCGCCGTCTGGAAACGCTCGTCAACACCGTCATCAACAACCAGCGTTCGAAAGCTCTGGTGTGGCAGCGCGAGCGTGAAAATGAAGTGCTGGTGTTCCATGCTACCGATGCCGATAATCCGATTGATACCAGCATGAAGCTGGCGCAGGCTTTCAGCACGGAGATGCAGCGGCAGTATCCGCATAACAAGGTCGCTATTGGCTTAGGCCAGCCTGCCCGTGAAATCACCTCATGGCGTTCCAGCTATCGCGATGCGGTGCAGGCGCTTGAACTGGCCGTGCGCTTGCAGACCGACACCCCGCTGTACATTGGCGACCTGGGCGTCTACCAGTTGATTCTGAGCCTTTCTGATCGCGAAAAACTGACGAGCTTCAAAGAGAAGACGCTGAAGTCGCTTGAGGAATACGATCATCGCAATCATGCTGATCTTATCAAGACGCTGGAAGCCTTTTTCGCCTGTCACGGCAACCTGAGCCAGACCGCCGAAATGCTGATCGTGCATCGCAACACCCTGCTCTACCGCATGAACCGCATCAATGAAATCGCTGAAATCGACCTGAACCGGCCAGAGACACGCCTCGCGCTGCATCTGGCGCTGACCATTCGCCGACTGCTGGCGCTGAACTGAATTCATCTTCGCTTGAGAGCGCACGTTTCCCCGCGCTCTCAATTTTTGTGCAATCTGCCGCAAAAACTCAACCATGAGTTCGTACACATTTTCACTGTTGCCAGTCAGCCGGAATGTGCTTGTGCAAAATACAACAGAATCCTATTCATAAGATCGAATAGATTACCTGTGTTCCACCTTGTCTTTCCTCGCTAAATTATCATGGTCGATTGTTGTCACAACTGCACGAAATCGGCTCGCAGCATCATCCATGTCCTGATCTGAATAGCCTTATCGCCCGTGTTGGGCGCGCTGCATCGAGGAGAGTCTACCTTGGAACCGGACAAGCATTCCGATTGTTTGCCCCACGACACCCACGAACTTGAACTCCACCCCATTGATACTCAGGAGCGCGACGCCTGCGCGCTGATTTGTGCCGTTCGCAAAGGCGGCCAGGCCACACACGGCAATGTAAAGCGGACAATTGAAGGCCTCGCCCGAATGGGGCATCGCACCGGCTATGTGGACGGTGAGGGCGACGGCGTCGGTATTCTGACCGATATTCCCCGGCAGTTGTGGTCGAAGCGGCTGTCCCACGCAGGTCTGCGTTCCTCGCTGGCGACCGACCGTAATTTCTGGGTGGCGCATGTGATGATCCCGGCGAAGGATCGTTCCCGTGCCAGCACACTCATTGAGCAGATTTGTAAGGAAATTACGCAGGCGGGTCTGCATGTACTGATCGACCAGCCCGGTATCGTGAACCGCAGCGTCCTCGGCCCGAACGCCGAAAAGAATGAACCGGTCTTCTGGCAGATCGCCGGGCTGAACGGGCAGGTGAACGCCTCCAATCTCGACCGCACGATTTTTGAGCTTCAGGTACGGCTGGAAGACACGCTCGGCGTTCATTTCCCATCCTTCTCCGCTCGCAGCGTGGTCTATAAAGTTCAAGGCACGGTGGAAATTCTGCGTCGCTATTATCCTGAGCTACGTGACCCCGATTATGCCTCGTCGGTGACGCTCGGCCATGCCCGTTACAGCACCAACACCAACCCGATTTTCGAGCGGGCACAGCCGTTCAACCTGCTCGGCCACAACGGTGAGTTCAACACCATCTCGCGTTTCCGGCTGGAAACCGCCATGCTCGGCATCCCGCTGGAGCCGACCAATTCCGACTCGCAGGATGTTGACCGCACCCTGCAAGCGCTGTGTATGCGCTATGGGCTTGATCTGGTCGAGGCGATGGAATACGTCTTCCCGCCGTTCAATCATGATCTGCTGCAAAATGTGCCGGAAATCCACGAGATGTACCGTGAAATGCGCCAGGCATTTGGGCCGTTCGCGCAGGGGCCGGCGGCGGTGGTAGCGCGGTTGGCGGATATGGTCGTGTTCAGCGTGGACGCGCTGGGACTTCGCCCGCTGTGGTTTGGCGAAACCGAGAAGGAATACTTCGCAACATCCGAGCGCGGCGTTTACCCGCTGGATGCCATGTCCAGCAGTCCCAAGCCGATGGCACCCGGCGAGAAGATCGCCCTGCGCATCCGCCCCGGCCACAACATCGAACTGATGGATTATCCGAGTATTC
>JANRLJ010000200.1:0-9592 GCA_033762735.1 bacterium
GGAAGAAAGCGAAGCCCTCTACCGGGTAAGCAAGGCCATCAACGCAGCGACGACCTATGAGCAGATCGTCCAGGCCGTCGCGCCCATTGATGCCGAGGCCAACGAGGTCAGCCTGCGCCTGTGGCAGTATCAGGAAAATCAACTGACGAATATGGCCGAGGTCATTGTGGGTCGGCGCAGTTTCGATGACCCGGATGCCGACCTGTCGGTGCAGCACAGCACGAAGGCCTTCACGCCCACGCTGATGCACATGATCGACGAGCCGCTGTGGGTGTTCGAGGATATTCGGATTGACCCACGCCTTGACGCGGCCACGCAGGAAATCTGGGTCAGCGCGGGACGGGTGGCGCTGATTGATGTGCTGCTGGAGCAGGACGGCCCGCCGCTGGGGTCGCTGGCCTTTTTCAGCGAAAAGCCGCGCCGCTACACCCGTCGCGAAATCCGGCTGATACAGGGCGCTGGCGATCTGGTCACGGCGGCGGTTCAGCGCATCCGTTTGCAGCAGGAAACCGACGCCAGCCGCCGCCGCGCCGAACTGCTGGCAGAGATGAACGCGCGTCTGTCAGGAGCGGCCAGCGATCAGGCCATTCTCGATGCGGTCGCCCTGCTGGCGGAGCAGCACGGGGCATGGCAGGCCGGGTTGTCCTATCTGGACGAGGAAGACCGCACCGACCTGTGTGTGTATTCGGCGGGGTTTCGCAAGGACGGCGAGGCGCGTCCGCATGATCTGCCCAGGGAACCTTTTCCCCTGCGCGATCATCCGCTCGTCAGACTGGCTTATGCCCATCCCCATGCGCCCATTTTCATCGAAGACCCGCTCAATGATGATCGTCCCGAAATTCAGGAATCAGTTGAACGCGCTCGGCGTAACTTTCCCGCACAGCCGCCGCCGGTGGTGCTGCTCCCGCTGATGACGGGCAGCCGCTGGCACGGCCTCATCCACTTCTATTTCCCGGTCGGGCAGAAATTCACCCGCGAACTGCGTGATCTGTTCCATGCTGTGCAGCCTGCCGTTGCCGCCGTCGTCGCCACGCGCCGCGCCTATCTGGCGGAGGAAGAAGCGCGGCAGGAGAGCGAGTTTCTCTATCGGGTGAGCGCCGCCATCAACAGCGCGACCACCTACCAGGAAATCGTCGAAGCGCTGGTGAACGTGGACGGCGGTTCACAGGGCGTGATGCTCAGCCTGTGGGATCATGACGATTATCACAAGGCCGAATACGTCGAAATCGTCGCGGCGTCCTCCAACGACCCGGCCATTCGACTGCCGCCGCCCGGCAAGCGGCTGCATAAATCCACGCTGCCCATCGCTGAAAGGATGGTGCATGAGCCGCTGTGGATGTTCGAGGACATCCATACCGACCCGCGCGTCGATCCGGTCACGCGCAAATCGTGGGATGCGCTGGCGACCCGTGCGCTGATCGGCCCGTCGCTGATTCATGAAGGTCGCTGGATCGGCGGGCCGACCTTCCACAGCGCCGTCCCCCGCCGCTATACCGCCCGCGATATTCGGCTGGCGAAAGGCGTGGGCGATCTGGTGCTGGCCGCCGTACAGCGCATCCGTTTGCAGCGCGAAACCGAAATCTCCCGCCGCCGGGCAGAAACGCTGGCCGAGATCAATGCAAAACTGTCGCAGGCGCAGTCCGAGGATGACATTCTGGGGGCGGTGGCGCAGCTTGCGAAGGATTACGGTGCGTCGTTCTCGCTGCTGGCCTACGCGGAGCCAAGCGCACACGGTGTCCCGGAAGAAGTGCGCGTGGTCGCCGGGCGCACGGGCGAGGGCGACATTCTCCCGCCTGCCACCTTCGGCAGATCACACTACAATCTGTCCGAGTTTCCGCTGCTGCAACTGGCCTTTTTGCAGCCCCACGTACCGATTTTCGTAGAGGATATCCACACCGACACCCGTCCCGACGCCGTGATGGGGCGCGAGGCCGCCGGGGATTTCGACCTGCCTGCCTCACTGCTGATTCCGCTCCAGACAGGCAGCCAGTGGCAGGGGATGCTCAACATCTTCTGGAACACACCGCAGCAGTTCAGCGCGGAAATGCGCGATCTGTTCACCGCTATTCAGCCTGCTGTGTCCGCAGTAGTCGCCAGCCGCCGCGCCTACCTGGCAGAACGCCAGCGCGCCCAGCAGCTTTCGATTGTGGCGGAAGTGAGCAAGGCCGCCGCCAGTGTCCTCGATGAAAGCGACCTGCTCGATACGGTCGCGCGGCTCTCACGCCACAATTTCCCCAATGACGATGTATTCGTCTACCTGCTTGACGCGGATGAGGCAACTCTGACGCAGACCATGCAGGGCAATCATCCGCTGGGACGCAGCACTATCCGGCTTGACGATGCACACTCCCCGATTGCCCGCGCCGCCCGCACCCGACAGGGGGTGATCGTCAGCGATCTTGCCCTCAACAGTGACCTGACGCTCACACCCTCTGTGCACGAAGCCCGTTCGGAAATCGCGGTGCCGATGGTGGCGAACGAAAACCTGATCGGCGTGCTGGATGTGCAGTCCCGCGAGGAAAATCACTTTAACGAGGCTGATCTGCGAGTGCTTTCCACCCTGGCCGATCTGCTGGCGATTGCGGTGCAGAATGCGCGGCTGTACGTGCAGGCGCAGGAATTGGCAGTGCTGGAAGAACGCGGGCGGCTGGCGCGGGAACTGCACGACTCGGTCAGCCAGGCCATTTACGGCATCGCGCTCGGCACCCGCACCGCCCGTATGCTGCTGCAAAAAGACCCCTCCCGGCTGGCTGAACCGCTCGATTATGTCATGGCGCTGGCGGAAGGCGGCCTGAGCGAAATGCGCGCCCTGATCTTCGACCTGCGGCCTGAATCGCTGGAAGAAGAAGGGCTGATGACGGCGCTGCATAAGCAGGCGGATGTGCTGCAAACGCGCCACAACATCGCTGTGAAGCTGGCCTATGAGGACGGTCTGGAACTCAAGCTGGAATATCAGGCCGCGCTGTATCGCATCGGGCGGGAAGCGCTGCACAATATCATCAAGCACGCCTATGCCAGTTCGGTTGAATTGCGAGTCTTCGCGGAGTGGCAGAACGGGCAGCGCTGCGGCGTGGTGATGGACATTATCGACAACGGGCGCGGCTTCGACCCTGACCGCAGCTATACCGGGCATCTCGGTCTGATTTCGATGCGCGACCGTGCCGATAAGCTCAACGGCGTGTGCGAGATCTCCAGCAAGCCGGGACAGGGGACACATCTGCGGGTGCTGTTCCCGGCGGCGGCCTTCTCGTACCCTTAAGTGAATAAGTGGGCGGACATGCGGTCGCAAAATGCGCTCAAGACGCCAAAAAGACCAGCGGCGATCTTATGGATAAAACATTTCAAAAACGCCTGATGACTCCGTAGGGGCGAGGCATGCCTCGCCCTTACACCCGGCGGATTTGTTTGCGTTTCTCCATAAGGGCGATTTCGCCAGCATGTCCTCCCAAACCATCTATTGCTATCCTGGAACGCATGGGGCGAGACAGATTATTTATAGCCTCTTCAGCCACGCCACCTGATACGGCATCAGCGTCACCTTCCCGCTCAGCACGAGTTCACCGCCGAGCAGATCGCGCCAGCGGCCATCCGGCAGCGTGACTTCCGCCGCGTCCTCGCGCACATTCGTCAGCGCCAGGACGCAGTTTCGCCCCTCGCCGCGCTGAATTGCCACCACGCCGGGATGCAGGTTCAGCACGGTCTGCGCCGCCAGCGGATGGAAGGCAAGCTGTGCGCCGCGCACCCTGAGCAGCGCCAGATACCGCGCCAGCACATGCCGCCGGAGTCCTTCGGCCTGCGACAGTTCCTTCCGCAGCACATCCACCTCGAACTTCTGCCGGTTGATCGTCCGGTAGCGCCCGGTCTGCTCCACCCCCTCGCGCCAGTTGCGGCTGCCGAACAGACTGTGGAAGTAAATGCCGGGGACGCCCATCATTGCCAGCATGATCGACTGCGCACCCAGGAAGCGGGCGATGGCGGTTTCGGGGTCACGGGCGGTGATGTCGGGATGGGTGATCGCGTCGAAATAGGTCGCGTTCAGCTCATACGGGCTGCGGGTGCCGTCGCTGTTGTTCTTGTAGCTGACGAACCCACCGTGAGCTTCCGCAAGCTGCACCAGCGCGTCAATGTCCGCGTCGGGCAGAATCCCTCGCGCGGGTGTCACGCCGATTCCGTCGTGGCTGGCGGTGAAGTTGAAAAAGGTCGTGCGTTCGCCGACGCGCTCCAGCGTCGCCGCCCAGTTGGTGAGAATCGTGGCATCTCCGGTGCGATAGGTGTGCAGCAGCAGCGGCGGCAGGCTGAAGTTATAGACCATCTGTGCCTCGTTGCTGCCACTGCCGAAGTAGGAAATGTTTTCCAGGTGCGGCACGTTTGTCTCGGTGATGATGACGACGTGCGGCGCAGCATAATCCAGCACATCGCGCATTAACTGGGCGACGGTGTGCGTCTGCGGCAGATGGACGCTCTCGGTGCCGAGCGTTTTCCATAAATATGTGATTGCGTCCAGCCGCAGCAGATTCGCGCCGTTCTCGACATAAAACAGCATGATTTTCAGCAGTTCCAGCAGCACGGCGGGATTCTCGACATTCAGGTCGATCTGATCGGCGCTGAAGGTCGTCCACACATGGCGTTCGCCTCGGCTGGTCTGGAAGGGCGTAATCAGCGGCAGCGCACGTGGGCGGCGGACGAGCTTGAGCTGTTCATGCGGGATTTCATCCGGCGCGAAGTCGATGAAGTAACCGTCATAAGGCGCTTCGCCGCGCAGATAGGCCCGGAACCAGCCGCTTTCCGCCGAGATGTGGTTGAGCACCAGGTCGAACATCAGGTTGAAATCCTGACGCATAGTGCGCACATCGTCCCAGGTGCCGACTTCTGGATTCACGGCGTAGTAGTCAATGACCGAAAAACCATCGTCGGATGAGTACGGATAGAACGGCAGCAGGTGCACCGTGTTCACCTGTTCGTGAATGGTCGCTTTCAGGAAATCGTGCAGCGTCTTCAACGGCGCTTCCCCGCCGCTGTGCACCATATCCCCGTAGGTAATGAGAATCGCATCCTTTTCCGTCAGGTTGAGGTCGGGCGTTCCTTCGGGTGATGGTGTGCGCTGCACCGGGAACGAGTCGATCAACTGCATCACCTGTGGGAACAGGGTTTCCACCTGTTCTGCGCCGTACAGCAAGGATAGCTTGGCCTGAATTCGAGTCTTGATAGCATCGCTCATGGTCATCTTCCCCCTTTTGGTGGAAGGATAGGTCGTTCTCGCTTAATGTCAATTTAGTCTGCCCTGAGAATCGCCCGAAAAGCCCATGCCAGCCAGAGAAATCGGGCTAGAATCAAGACCATTGACTTCTACCCTGAGAAACTACATCTGGAGTGGGCTGATGGCGCTGCTGGAAACGATGCACAACCGAATCGATCTGGAGCATGTGCCGTTCACCGACCGGGGCAGCCGACTCATGCTGTTCCGGCGGGCGGACAACAAAACGCTCTACATTCGGCTGGCGGAACGCTGGGAAAAATGGCAGAGCGAACTGGGGCATTACCGCCAGCGAGCGCCCGTCGTGCGAGAATTCGTCTTCCTGGATGCTGACGGTCAGCCGCTTGCGTTCGAGGTCGAGACGGAACCGCATGTGGTTCATCTGAATACGGCTTCTGGCACGTTTAGCTGGACGTTCCCCGACGCTGAAACACTGCTGGTGAAGCTGCCCCCCGGCGCACACGGCTTCGATTTCACCGCGTATGGCGAAAGCGGGCAGATCGAACGGCGCGGCGGGGTGCTGCGTGGCAAGCGCAACCTGGCCTATACGACCAATGCCAGAATCACGGCCAACGAGATCAGCCTGGTTGATGATAAATCGTATCATGTGCGGGTGATGCTGGAGGCCGGGGATAGCGCCGCGCTGCTGCTCAATATCACGCCGCGTCTTGGTTTTAATCACTCTGTCCCAAAGCCAGATGTCGAAATTGCACTGGCACAGGAACGCTGGCAGGCCTGGTACGACAAAGCGCCAGATGTACTCCCGGAATATCGCGCCCAGTATGATTATGCCTGGTGGGTGATGCGGGCGGGCTTGCTCAGCCAGCGCTTCTATTTTACCCGCGAGGCGCTTTCCCCCTCCAAGATTCACTATGTCGGTGTATGGCAGTGGGATCAGTTCTTCCACGCCATCGCCTATCGCCATGTCGATACCCGCCTGGCCGAAGACCAGATTCGCATCGTCATCGACCATCAGCGTCCTGATGGGATGCTGCCCGATGCCATCCACGACGAAGGGCTGGTCACGCGGCTGAATTACCCGGTAGAGGAAGACGTGACCAAGCCGCCGCTGCTGGCCTGGACGGTGCTCAAGCTGTTCGAGGTGTCAGGCCATCACGACTTTATCGAAGAAGTGTATGAGCCGGTCGCCCGCTGGCAGAACTGGTGGATGACGCACAGCAGCAATGGGCGCGGGCTGGCCGAGTATCGGCATCCGTTTTCGTCGGGTCTGGACGACAGCCCACTGTGGGACTACGGGATGCCAGTGACCTCGCCCGATCTCAATACCTATCTCGTCATCCAGCGGGAAAGCCTCGCGACGATGGCCGATCAGATTGGCCGCCCACACGACGCCGCGCAGTATCGCGCCGAAGCGGACGATCTCGCACGGGCAATGATCGACCAGTTGTGGGACGAACAGCGCGGCATGTTCATGGCGGTGCATCAGGGCGAATTCGTCCCCGTTGTGACGCCCTTCAGCCTGCTCCCGCTGTGGACGAACCGCCTGCCGGAGCACATCGTCCACCGCCTGCTGACTCACCTGACTGACCCGACTCTGTTCTGGACAGAGTGGCCGCTGGCGACGGTCGCCGCCAACGACCCGGCCTTCGACCCGATGCAGATGTGGCGCGGGCCAACCTGGGTGAACATCAATTACCTGTTTGTAGAAGCGCTCACCCGCATCGGTCAGCACGACCTCGCCCGTAAGCTGCGGCGCAGAACGCTCGACCTCATCATGCAGCACAACGACATTTACGAATACTACAATCCGCTCACGGCGGAGCGCCCGCCGAAAGCCGCGCCGATCTTCGGCTGGACATCCGCCGTATTCATCGACCTGGCGATTCAGGAAACTGTGTTGGAGGCTGAGGCTAAATCCACATTTGGATAAGCTCGACTTTCCCTGGTATAACGACCCTCTAAAGCTACCTACCTGTAGGGGCGAGGTGCGCCTCGCCCGTACCAAAACAGCTCAGATTCTCATTTTATTGATGCACTAAGTACAGCAAAAGAAGCAATGAGCGACGAGCAATGAGTTTTTGAACTCAGACAGCGGCTCGTCGCCCCACGTTTTCAATATGGTTGTACTTATGGAAAAACCAATATAGGCACGAATGATTCTGTGTACGGGCGAAGCGCGCTTCGCCCCTACCATTGTTCGTATTCGTTTTGATTTCTCCATTAGCTATATGTAAGCGCGTAAGCGGGTTGTGCAACAATCACACAGAATCCGTTTACGCTTTTGCCCGTCCCCGCTTCGACCATGCCGTGTTGTTTATAGGAAATTCCTCCTACTGCAACAATTTCTTAGCAAATATTGACACTAAATTAACCCAGTCTTGGGCTGGACTCTTATAGACTGAGGAAAATCGCTGTGATGTTCTGAGGGTTAGTTGTCGGGAGTCTTTCGATGAAGACTGTCGTCTTGCCTAAGCTTCTTTCCATTGTCGGCATCCTGTTTCTGTTCGCGTTTATCACGGTCAACGTCGGCGCGGACGCCTCCCCCCTTGCCATTGAACCCTACACGCTGGGGACATCACCGTTAAACGATAGTGTGACTGGTACAGTATCCGTCACGCTTGGCGGCAGACTGGCCGTGCCTGCGGCGTCAGCGGCGGGCGCGTTCCCGGTCGCGCTGATTGTGCATGGCCGCTTCCCAATCTGTCCCGGTGACGAGGCCGCGACGATGGGTTATCCCTGTGAAGGGGAACATCGCTACGATGCGGGCTGGGATCATCTGCTGCAAGCGCTGGCGCAGCGCGGCTATCTGGCACTGGCGATCAATGTGAACGGCGGCTATGCGCAAAACATGGGCGCGTCCATGCCGGAAGAACGGGTTCCACAGATTATCGCCGCGCACCTGAACGCCCTTCAGCAGGCAAACGCAGGGAATGAGGCTGCCGCCTTTGGGGTTGATCTTAGGGATCGCGTCGATCTTTCCCGCCTGGTGCTGATCGGACATTCACGCGGGGCGTATGCAGCGGTCATGACCGCCTGGGATCGGGTGCGCCTGGGCGAAAACGGTGATGTGGACGCGCTCATGCTGGTCACACCCTCCGGGCCGCGCTTCGATTCCCGCGTGGATGAGATGATGCTGCCGGATGTGCCCACGAGCCTCCTGCTGGCGGCCTGTGACCGCAATGTGTGGAATCAGCATGGGCAGATGTTTTATGAAACCGCGCGCTTTGAAACGACCCGCCAGACACCTGTGACGTCCGTCATGCTGGAAGGCGCGAACCACACCTACTTTATGCAGGGCGTGGAGTCGTTCCTGGAAGATGATTATCTCTGGATGGAAGGCGACACGGCCAACTGCGCGGCGGACAGCCCCAAACGGCTTAGCGCCACGCAGCAGGCGACGTTTATCACCCGCTACATCCCCGATATGCTGGATGCGATTCTGAACGGTGTCCCGGCGGAAGAACCGCTGGGGCTGGATGCAGCGCAGCCCGTGCCGCAGTCGCTCTACGGCTATCCGGTGCGAATGGCAGTCCTCTCCCCGGCGGCGCAGCGCATGAGCCTGATTCAACCCGCCAGCCCGCTTGAGATGCAGCGCGATCAGCAGGGTGGCGATGTGCTGGTTGGTCAGGGTGTGGGCATTGGTTACTGCTTCCCCGGCGTGGCCTGCCAGGGCGGACTGCTCATGCCGGGGAACCCCGCCGCGCTGGAAATTTCGTCGCAGGGGTGGGACGGGATGCAGATCAACCTGAGCGACCGCTCCGCCAACGTCAGCAGTTTCGACGCGCTCCAATTCCGCGTCGCGCTGAATCCGCTCAACCGCCTGACTACGCCGGAATGGGCACAGAGCCTTTCCGTCATGCTGGTGGACTCATCGGGCGGCGAAGCGGTGGTCGATCTACCGGAGACGCTAAATGCCTTTGTCGTGCCAGAGGCCGACCCTTCCGCCCGCTGGTCGCTGATTCCAACTTTCCTCACCAGTGTGCGCATTCCGCTTTCACAGTTTCGCGGGGTTGATCTGAGCCAGTTGGAATCGGTCGTCCTGCTGTTCGACCGGACTCCGATGCTGGCGCTCTACCTGGCCGACCTGGAATTCGTGCGCGGTGCTGCTGTTCCCACACAAACCGATTAAAGGCCTAGCCGGTAGTGATACGATGCTTTTTGCCCTCACTGCCCATGCGAACTTGTTTGTGCCCCCTCTCCTGACCCGCTTCGGTTCATGCCTTTAAGAAGAGGGCGAGACGGCCAAGTACGCGAGAGCAAGTCCCTCTCCCTGAGGGAGAGGGATTTAAGGCTTGTCCGGTATTGAGTTGGCGCTTTTCCGCCCTCACCCCCCACGCGAACTTGTTCGCGCCCCCTCTCCCAACCGCTGACGCTAGG
>JANRLJ010000201.1:0-37289 GCA_033762735.1 bacterium
GGACACTATCGCGACTCGATTGGAAGATGGCCGCGTTGAACTCCGTTGGAAGGAGCCAGTTACCGCCCGTCTCTACAGCGGAGCGCATCCCGATACCATTGACCGCACACACCCACTTGCCGAAGTCACAGAGCAGGATCACCTTATCCTCAATCCACCCGCCGCGTCGCACCGTCACTATTTCTGCGTCGTCTATGCCGATGGCAGGGAAGACCTCGTTGCAGAGCGCTTTATACACGTGGGCGGCACCGTCAATCTGCGGGATATAGGGGGCTATCGCACGACAGATGGGTACATGGTGCGATGGGGGCGCGTTTTCCGCAGCGGTACGCTCACAGGGCTGATGCAGACGGACACATCCGTCCTGGATGAACTGGGACTCAAAATTGTGTGCGACCTGCGCAGTGTGGAAGAAGTGGCGGAAGCGCCTGATCGCCTGCCCCAGAATCCCCCGCCGCGTTACATCCCCCTGCCGCTGGACACCGACTCGGCGGAAAGCAATCGGGCGCGGATGCGAGCAATTCTGTTCGACAAAAAGCGCTTAGGTACGCTCATGCGAGAGATGTACGCCCAGCTTATGATTGACCGCAACGCCAAGCTGTTCGGGGATGTGCTGCGGCTGCTGGCGGATGAAGATAACCTACCTGCGCTGTATCACTGCACAGCAGGCAAGGATCGCACCGGCATTACGACTGCTCTGCTGCTGCTGGCGCTGGGTGTACCAGAGGATATGGTGCTTGCGGACTATACCCTGAGCAATCACTATCATGAAAATTTTCGCTTAGTGGCGGAAAAAATGATACGCCCGATACGCTGGCTCCGCGTCTCCGTCGATGATCTATCGCCGCTGCTGGTTGCGGACGCAGCTGTAATGAAAGCGACGATTGAACACCTTCATGCAAACTACGGCACGGTTGAGGCGTATTTACTGGGGGCAGCCGGGTTAACGGAAGACGAACTGGCGGCGTTAAAGACGAATCTGCTTGCGACTGTTCCGTCGGTCTAGTGGAGACAAAAAAGGGCGATCTGCGCTCGCATCGCCCTTGCGGTATCCTGCTTAATTGTTGGCGCGTTCGCTCAGTCGGTAGCCGATGCCGCGCACGTTCACGATCAGGTCTGCGTCCTGCTCAGCAGACTTGAGCTTGCGGCGCAGGTTGCTGACGTGTGGACGGATGACTTCACGGGCTTCGGCCTCATCTACCGTGTAGCCGCGCACTTCCCGCACCAGTTCATGGCACGGCACCACACGCCCACGATGCGCAGCCAGATACAGCAGCAGATCGAACTCAGTCGGGGTCAGGTCAATGTCTTTCTCGCCAATCGCGATCTGATAGGCGCCGGGATAGACCGTCAACGGCCCAAGCTGCATACTGTTGGTAGAGGGTTCGGTCATCGTATCCCGCCCGCGAGGTTCTTCCTCGTCGGCCAAGTCTACGTTCGTCCGCGCTGGTTCAGTGTCAGCGCGGGTCAGCTCGAACACATCGTTGCGAATAGTCTCCAGCAGCACCCGGCGACGCTTGAGGTTGCGCGAACGCTCCACGCCCCGCGCCACACTCTGCCGAATGTCCTGGCTGGAACTGGGCTTAATCAGGTAATCGTGCGCCCCCAGACGAAGCGCCTCAACAGCAGTGCCCAAACTGGCATAGCCCGTCATCAGGATAACAATGGAATCCGGCGCTTCTTCCTTAATCCTCCGCAGAAGTTCCACGCCGTCCAGGCCAGGCATCCGAATATCTGTCAGGACGACATCGTAAGGCTGCTTGCCCATCATCTCCAGCGCTTCTTCACCGCTGGAAGCCTCCCCGACGACATATCCTACACGCTGCAATGTCTTGCTGACCGAATAGCGATTTGCGCCTTCATCATCCACCACGAGGACATGCGTTGTCTCCCCGGTGGAAAGCATTGTATTATCCATGCGTCTCCGCCTGTTTACTGTTCCCTAATTTTTCCTCAAGAATACATTAGCTTTTATATTCTTGCAACCCTTACATGGGGGAATTTATAAATTTCTCAATCGAAAACATATAACAACTTTGTGCACTCTGTCTTAATACATAGGGCACACTGATTTCCCATTGTTGTCCATTCAGAATAGCCGCCACTTCCCCATTCACCAGCAGAACTGGCAGGCGCTCACGAAGTGCATGTGGAATCTTCTGATCGATCATCCACCTCTTGAGCGTCTTGTGATGTCCACCCCCGATCATCGGCTGAAACACATCTCCAGCGCGACGGCCTCGCAGCAAAATGGCCGCATCTTTCGGCAGTGACAAGACAAGCGTATCAGGTGGGGGCGAGGCGTCAGTACAGGGAGTAACGTGCAGAAGCCAATCGGTGGCAGGAATAGGTACAACACCGGGGCAAGGGATCGTAATTTCCGCCCCTTCCGGCAGCAGAACATAGCCGCTTTCATCAGCCAGTGCATCCAGTCGCTCCATCACCAGATACTCGTAATCCATTCGCAACTGTGCTTTCCCCGGCAGCAACACCCGTCCACCGACCGCTCCATTCTGGGCAAAGGTTTGTGCTGCCTGAATTCGTTCGTGAGAAAGCGTATCACCGCGCTGCATTACCGTTTCGGTCATATGAATTAAAGCACGACGCTGGAGCACGGGATGCCATTGTTGAAATACGTCCCTACGCACCATCACCCGTTCGGCTTTGTAAATGAGATGTGGCTCGACTTCATGGATAAATTGGTGCTCAACATAAGCATCTTCGCTCGATGCAACTTCCGCAAATCGCTGGAAGGCGCTGACAACCTGTGGATTAAGCGCTTTCAACGCTGGCATCACCTGATAGCGCACCGCGTTGCGCGTGTAATCAACATCCTGGTTCGTCTCATCCTCACGCGGCATTAGGCCGTGTTCATCGCAATAAGCCTGCAACTCACTTTTTGGAAGCCCCAACAGAGGCCGCAGCAGCAGCAGGTCAGCATGACCGGGCACAGCGGCACAGGCAGACATACCACTCAGACCGCGCACTCCTGCCCCGCGCAGCAGGTGCATCAGGATTGTTTCAGCCTGATCGTCGGCATGGTGCCCAACCACAATTGCTTTCGCGCCAACCTCCCGCGCGGCAGCGGCCAGAAAATCATAACGGGCGTTTCGGGCAGCGGTTTCAATGCTTACACCGTGTTTTTCTGCAAGTCGCCCAACATCAACTCGTCCAGTTGTCACAGGAAGTCCCCAGGCCTCGGCTGTCTGGCGCACGAATTCGACATCCGCTGCACCCGCCTCACCGCGCAAACCGTGATCCAGCGAGGCAACATGCAGCCGCAGCGGGAAGCGTTTTGCTGAAAGCGCCAGCAGGATATGCAGCAGTGCCAGCGAATCCGCGCCACCGGACACACCTACAACGAGGGTATCTCCCCTGGTAACGGCTTGAACGGATTTCAGCTTTACATAGACTTGTTGCTCAATGGACTTCAAGCGTTTCTGCGTCTGCAACCCTTAATCCTGATAAACGTCATTGGAACACAAAGGCCTACAAAAGCCAAAGGCCTGCCCAACGCTGTTTCAATAATTTACGTTTTTCTTATACAACAGACGGCTGAGTCCGGCAACGGCTGTGTTTTCGGGATTGTGATCTATGTTATAATCCCTCGCTGCTTAACTTGAGCGTGTACTTGCTGCTAGGAGCAATGTGTGTTAAGTCCCCTCGATTACTTTTTCGGGCTTTTTTCCCTGGACATTGGTATCGACCTGGGTACGGCCAACACGCTCGTCAGCGTTCGCGGCAAGGGCATCGTGATTAATGAACCCTCGTTTGTCGCAATTGAAAAGAAAACCCGTGCTCCCATTGAGGTCGGTGCGCGCGCCAAGGAAATGTGGAGCAAAAACCCCAAAGACATTATGATCGTCCGTCCTCTGCGAGATGGCGTGATCAGCGAATTTGAAATCACTGAGGCAATGCTGGGGCATCTCATCCGTAAGGCGCATGAGCATACCTGGGTGCCGATTCCCCGTCCTCGCGTGGTGGTTGGGATTCCGAGTGGCGTCACCGAAGTGGAAAAACGCGCCGTCTATGATGCCGCGCTCAGCGCAGGGGCGCGCGAAGTCTATCTGATTGAAGAACCCGTCGCAGCGGCCATCGGTGCAGGGCTGCCAGTGACCGAGACGCGCGGCAGCATGGTGATCGATATTGGCGGCGGCACTACCGAAATTGCGATTTTTTCGCTCGGCGGCATCGTCATCAGCCGTTCGATTCGCGTGGCCGGGGACGAGATGGACGAGGACATCGTGCAGTACATGCGCACCAAACACAATCTGCTGATCGGTGAACCGACCGCAGAGCGCGTAAAGATGGAAATCGGTTCTGGCTATCCGCTGGCGCGTGAGGAAATCTATCTGGTCAAGGGGCGCAACCTCGTCTCTGGCCTGCCCGCCACCGTTGAAGTGAGTTCGATTGAAATCCGCGATGCGATCAGCGGCTCGGTCAATATTCTGGTCGATACCGTCAAGGACGCGCTGGACGATACCCCACCCGAACTGGTCGCAGACCTGATGGAAAGCGGCATCTGTATGGCGGGCGGTGGCAGTCAGCTCAAGGGACTGGCACAGCGTGTTTCTGAGGAAGTCAACATTCGCGCCTGGGTGGCGGACGATCCGATGACATGCGTTGCGCGAGGCGCGGGGCGTGTTCTGGAAGACTACAACAACCTGCGCCGTCTGCTGGTCGGCATTGAACGCGGCAGTACACGCCACTGATCCCACCCCTGCTCTACCTTCCACCCGGCATTTCCCCAACACCATCTGATATAATACGTTCAATGGGTGAGGCCGGGCTGGCTTTCCCATAACACAAACCGTTGATGGATGCAGGACAAATAACCCTTGCGAAGCTGGCGCTCAAACCGATTGCTGTTCTTTGCGGTCTGCATGACTCTTTGCAGCGGCCTGATTCTCGTCAGCGCGGCGGGGGCGCTTGCCCCGGTTGAAGGGCTGGTGGCAACCCCGCTTAACTTCATCGCCGGAATCTTCAATGACATCTCGCAGACGGTCAACAGTGCGGCTGTGGAATTTTCTGAGATTCAACGCCTGCGCGAACGCAATGCCGAGTTGGAAGAAGCCCTGGCGCAGTTTCAGGCTGAGCTGGTGGAACTGCGCGAAACATCAAGCGATTACCAGCTTCTCACCAGCCTGCTGGACTACACCACCACCGCGGAAAATCAGGAGTTCGTAACCGCCGATGTCATCAACTTTGATCAGAGTGGTGTGCTGCGAACGCTGGTCATCAACCGGGGGACGCGCGATGGTATTTCCAGAGGGATGCCTGTTGTCACCAATCTGGGACTCGTCGGGCGAATTCTGGAAGTCAGCGCGAATGCGTCGCGCGTGCTGCTGATTACGGACTCATCAAGTTTCGTCAGCGCCCGCCTGCAAACCTCGCGTGAGGAAGGCAGTGTGCGTGGGGAGCTTACTGGCAATCTGCGTATGATTGATATTCCGCTGGACGCGGTGGTTCAGGAAGGTGACCTCGTGCTTACCTCTGGGCTGGGTGGCAACTTCCCGTCCGACATCGTCATTGGGCAGGTTCAGAGTATTCGGCAGTTCGAGTTTGAACTGGCGCAGGAAGCCGAAGTCCGCAGTCTGGTTAACTTCGATACGCTGGAGTTCGTCCTGGTCATCACCAGCTTCCAGCCCGTCGATATTTCCGTTTTTGAAACCGAAGAAGAAGGTGCGCCCTAAAGGGTGCCAGAAACCGACCTGACCCCTTTCGATGGGCAACTTCCTCAGCCTTCCAATTCTGGTCATCGCCGCAGCCCTGCAAGCCAGCCTGGGCAAGCAAATTCTGCTGCTGGGCGGCGCACCCGATCTGGTCTTTCTGCTCATCCTGAGCTGGTCGATCAATGCCGAACTGGAAGAAAGTGTGCTGTGGGCATTTGTCGGCGGAATTTGCCTCGACCTGCTCTCTGCCGCTCCAACGGGCGCTTCCATTCCCGGCATCCTCATTGTAATTTTTGGCGTTTCGGGCCTGGGGCAGCAGGTTTATCGTATCGGGCTGATCTTCCTGATCGGCCTCGTTCTGGTGGGCAGCCTCGTCCAGCAGTTGATCTTTGCCATCATCATGGCGACGCTTGGCTATCCAACGCTGACTCTGGAGACCGTCACCTATGTCATCCTGCCGACGGTGCTGTACAATCTACTGCTCGTGCTTCCCGTGTACTGGTTCGTGCGTCGCATCCAGCGGAGGCTTTCTCGCAGAAAGATACGTCTTTCGTAAAGCTATTGGGATGAGGTTTTTGGTGTAATGCGATCCTTGCAACCGTTTCAGGGCTGGCGGCTTACGTTCTTTCAGGGCGTGATGGTCGCGGTCTTTCTTATTTTTGGGCTGCGTCTGTACCAGTGGCAAATTCTGGACAGCACCAATTTTCAGCTGGCCGCTGACGACAACCGCCTGAGTGAACTGCCGATCCCGGCAGATCGCGGCGTTATTTTCGACCGTTACGATCTGACCCTTGCCGGGAACTCACCCGCCTATAATGTCACCATCATTCCGGCGGCGCTCCCCGCAGACCAGACGGAAGTGCTGGAAATCTTCAACCGTATCTCCGCGCTAACCGACGTTCCACCAACTCGCGCCCTTGCCCGCGCTTCTGGACGGGATGTGCGCAGTATCGAGGAACTGGTGGCGGAAGGCGAAGGGATTGCGCCCTTCCGTCCGGTGATTGTCGCGCAGGACATTGACTTTCATGACATGCTGCAAATCCGTGAAGAAACGTTTGATCTACCCGGTGTCGATGTCCAGACGATTGCCGTGCGCGAGTATCCGTATGGGGCGTTGACCAGCCACATCGTGGGTTACATGGGGCCGATTCCAGAGGCAGAAGCCGAGCAGTTGATTGAACAGGGTTATAACCCCGCCTTCGACCGCATCGGATACGATGGGCTTGAAGCGTTCATGGAGGACGTGCTCGCAGGGCAGCGCGGCAGTGTGCTCCGTGAGGTCGATGTCGCAGGCGAAGTTCAGCGCGAAATCGCTTTTACCCCTTCAACGGGCGGGCTGAATTTGCGGCTGACCATCGATGTCGAACTTCAGCAAGCGGCACAGCAGGCCTTGCTTGACGGGATTGCGCGGGTCAACCAGAACCGCGGCCAGGTCGTCACGCAGAGCGGTGTTGTCATCGCCATGAATCCGATGACGGGCGAAATCCTCGCATTGGTCAGTTATCCCAGCTACGACAGTTCCCGGTTCGCCCGCGCGATTGATGCGCAGTATTACCTGGACATTATCGAACAGCGACCAAGCCCGCTGCTGAATCAGGGGGTTGCTTCGGCCTTCCCTCCTGGCTCAGCCTGGAAGCTGATCACCGCCGCCGCCGTGATGGAAGAAGACGTGATCGACCCGGAAACGCAGCTTTTCGATGGTGGTGATCTGCTCGTGGCGAACTACTACGCTCCCAACGACCGCGCGGCAGATCAACGCTTTGTGTGCTACCAGCGCACCGGGCACGGCAACGTCAACGTCCGTGAGGCGATTGCGGCAAGCTGCAACGTGTATTTCTATCAGGTCGGCGGCGGTAATCCTGCGATCTCGCCCAACCTACTTCGACCAGGCGGGCTGAATATCTCCAATCTGTTCCGCTATTCAACAGCCCTCGGTATCGGCTCTTACACAGGCATTGAACTGTTCAGCGAAGCCTACACCCGTATGCCTGATCCCGACTGGAAACGTCGTAACCAGGGCGAGAACTGGTCAACCGGGGACACCTATAACGCTTCCTTCGGACAGGGTTACATCACCGTTACACCGCTCCAACTGGCAAACTCTGTTGCGGCGATTGTGAATGATGGGACGCTGTTCCAGCCCACCCTTATCCGCGAATACCTCGACGCGGAAGGCAATGTACTGCGCCCATTTGACCCACTGGTCATGCGCACCCTGAACCTGGCGAATGTACCACCGGGCGAACCACTCACGCTGCTGATGCTCGAAGACATGATTATGAAAGGACCTAACAGCCTGTCATGCGCCTGTGCACCGGGTACGGATTTCTACAATCCCAACCGCTGCAATCCTGATGCGTACCGCGCCCAAGTCGATATAAACCCTGATCCCTTTGCCACAGACATTCGGGAATATCAGGTCTATGTGCCCGAAGGCTTTAACTTCAACCGTCTGGGGATGTGCAGCCCGGTGCGCTTTGATGAAAGCTACACGCCTGCCTTTCTCAGCAGCGACAGTATGCAGATTGTGAGGGAAGGGATGCGGCTCACCGTGTCACAGGGTACGGCGGGTGGTGCGAATCTGCCAAATGTCGAGGTGGCAGGGAAAACGGGCACCGCTGAATACTGCGACGACATCGCGCAGGCGCTTGGGCAGTGCATCCCCGGTCAGTGGAATTCCCATGCCTGGTTCACCGCCTATGCCCCCTACAACAACCCTGAAATTCTGATCGTGGCCTTCATCTACAACGGTGGCGAAGGTTCGGCCT
Organism: bacterium; assembly: GCA_033762735.1. GTDB lineage: Bacteria > Chloroflexota > Anaerolineae > Aggregatilineales > Phototrophicaceae > JANRLJ01. The sequence goes on from JANRLJ010000201.1 coordinate 8,441, forward strand.
ATGCCCTACCCGTGGCGGTCAATACGCTGGAAGAATACTTCCGTATCCAGGCCAACCGAACCGGCCAGACACCTTTTGAAGCGCAGGGGGTGCAGCCGACAAACCCGGCTGTCCCGCGTGAGACTCCTGCTGCGACGCCACCTCCTGCCAATCCGGTTGGTGGTTCCGCAGGCACCAGCAGCGAAGCACCCTCAAGCCTCAATTCAACCGGAACACCCTGAGAAAGCGCACGAACATGCTGGGACGGCTGAACGAAGATCAGCGTCAACTGATCCTGACAGGACTGCCCGCGCTGGTGGCGAGCCTGCTGGCGTGGACTGCCTTTATCGGCGTGGGGCAAACCCCGCTGCTGAGAGCTACAGGTCTGGCACTGGCGGTGATGGGCATGACGATGGCGCTTCGGCGGATGGGCGCGGCACTGGCGATTACGGGCGGGCTGGCGCTGGCTTTTTCGCCCACGTTCTGGTCACAGACTGGCGGCGGTGCCAGCATCGGCCCGGCAACGACGGTGGTGGCGCTGGTCGCGGCAGTGATCGCAGCAGGCGCATTTGTTTACATTCGACGCCATCCTTATATCGCGCTCGGCATTGGCGTGGTCGTTTTCGCCGTGATCTTCTGGAGTCAGATCGGCACACCGCGCAGCCTTCGCCTGACCGGGCTGCTCACCACGTGGACACTGTTCCTGCTGGTCGATGCCCTGCTGAAAAGCAACCCCCGCCCCGAAGAAGCTCCACCCGTTCCCATCGAAGCCCAGCACAGCCTCGGCCTGCTGATTCTGCTGTTCGTCGGCGTCCTGAATGATCCGCTGTTCGTGCTGCTCGCACCCGCCGTCATCATCGGCCTGTGGTTATCATGGACACCGCTGCCGACGTGGTTCTGGGTAGCACTGGCTGTGGTCGTTGTGATTGGTATCCGAGGGGTGCTCGTCACGTATATTGATCCGACCTGGTGGCGGTTTTCAGCCGATGAAGCCCTCCGCCAGAATCTTCAGTTCCCCTATATCACGGCGGACGGCTGGCGCTCCGGTGCTCGCTGGGTTGACCTGCTGGAACTCATTATGCGACAGTTTACGCCCATCGGTGCGGTGCTCAGCATCTTTGGCCTGGCGCGGCTGGCGCGGTGGTATCCTGTACTGGGGGTTGTGTCCATGATCGCCTATGGCAGCTACACCCTCTTTGGGCTGGTGTACTTCGGGGCAGACCGGGAAATTCTCCTGCTTCCCATGTCCATCATTCAGGTGATCTGGCTTACCTATGCCGTCTACAGCTTCAGCCACTGGCTGCAAAAAACGCTCGATAGCAGCGAATATCGCGCCCGTGCCCTGGCTTCCGGGGTATATGTTCTGCTGCCGCTTTATCTGTTTCTGTTTGTCAGCGGCATCGTGTAGCATTAGCGCTGGATGAAAAAACCGCTATCATTATGCGAAAACACATGCCGCACAAAAATATTCAGTAGTAAGCAGGTTTGAGTTACGCACAACGGCCTCAGCCAGGGGATGCCATTTCATGCAGGAAGACACGGTCGCCATTAAGGGCATTAAAGATGGTCTGCTGATTACGCTTAGTTCCACGGCGGAATGGCCGACGATTACGGGTGATCTGGCGGCGCGCATTGACGAACAGGGAGCGTTTTTCCAGGGCGCAACCGTAACGGTTGAATTCGGAGAGCGGCCTGTGAGCAAGCACGAACTCAGCAGCCTGAAAGCCCTGCTGGATCGTCGCGGCATGACCCTCTCGGTAGTGTTGAGCGACAGCGCCACGACCCTGAACGCGGCGGATGCTCTTGATGTGAGAACGAGCACCGCCGCCTATACACCTGGTCGCACCCCCAACGAAACGCTGGCGAAGACGCCGGATGCCATTAATCCCGAAGAGGAAGGGACGGAGGGGGTGCTCATCCGCCGCACGGTGCGCAATGGGCGAACCGTACACAGCCAAGGGCATGTGGTGATTCTGGGCGACGTGAATCCGGGCGCGGAAGTGGTGGCCGGAGGTGATGTGATTGTGTGGGGCAAACTGCGGGGCAACGTTCACGCCGGAGCGAATGGGGACGAAACGGCGGTGGTCTGTGCGCTGGATATGACACCGACCCAGCTTCGCATTGCCAGCTACATCACCACGTCGCCGCCTGGCAAACGCCGCCGGGCCAAGCCGGAAATGGCGGTGGTGCGCGATCATCAGATTATCGTGGAAGCGTGGAAAGAATAAACGAGGGTTCATCAATGGGGCAGACGAGTCAACCTGTGCCGGGGGGGAGGCCAAACCCGGTGCGGCGCATTTCTGGTGGCAGGGTGATCACGGTCACATCAGGCAAAGGCGGCGTTGGCAAGACGACGACGACAGCCAATCTCGGAATCGCGCTCGCTCGGCTGGACAAAAAAGTGGTGCTGATCGACACCGACATCGGGCTGCGCAATCTGGACGTGGTTATGGGACTGGAAAACCGTATCGTCTATGATCTGGTGGATGTGGTGGAAGGCCGCTGCAAACTGCGGCAGGCGATGATTAAGCATAAGCAGTTCCCGGAACTGTATCTCATCCCGGCTGCGCAGACACGGGATAAGACTGCCGTCAGCCCAGCCGATATGGTGCAGATCTGCAACGCGCTGCGCCCGGAGTTCGATTATATCCTCATCGACTCCCCTGCTGGTATTGAACGCGGTTTCCGCAACGCCATCGCCCCGGCGGATGAAGTGCTGATTGTGACCAATCCCGAAGTCTCGGCAGTCCGCGATGCGGATCGCATCATCGGGTTGATCGAAGCCGAGAATAAAGGGCCGGGCAAGCTGATTCTCAACCGTCTGAAAAACGATATGGTACGGCGCGGCGAAATGCTGTCCCCGGCAGATGTGACCGACATCCTCGCCATCAGCATTATCGGCATCGTCCCGGAAGACGAGACGGTCGTGCCCGCGTCGAACAATGGTATTCCAGTCACGTTAAATGAAAGTTCCAAAGCGGGTGTCGCCTTTCGCAACATCGCTCGCCGTCTCAATGGTGAAAATATCCCGCTGATGCAGGTCGAAACATCCGGTAATCTTTTTCAGCGTATCGCTCGGATATTCTCCGGCGGATAAGCTCGATTGAGGATAGGGAGAGAGAGTCATGGCGGGCTTTTTTGAAAGGATGTTAGGACGCAGCAAGGAACCGGGCAGTGCCAACCGCGCCAAGGAGCGCTTACAGGTTGTGCTGGTGCATGATCGCTTTAACATCTCTCCTGAACGGATGCAGATGATGAAGGACGAGCTTGTCGCGGTGATTTCCAAATATGTGTCTATTACAGGTGATGAGGTGGAAATCGCCCTGGAACAGCGCGACCGCAACCAGAATCGGCTCATTGCCGAAGTGCCGTTCCTCAAACCGATTGATCCCGATGATCCTGATGAAGACGCACCATATCCTCAGACCTCTACCTTGCAAAGCACCTCACTGGATGACTCGAACGCATTTGAACTACCATTACTCCAGGATCCTTCCTTTTTTGAGGAAACACGTCGCAGCGGAAAAGTGGTGCAGGAGTCAGACTCGCCGTTAGAGACAGCCGAGGATAGCGCGGACGAATCGGGGGAAAAAGCGGAATAACGACACCAGCATTCGGCGTTCAGATGCGCCTGTCCATAGCGTCTGTTTGATTCCTACTCGCGACGACTGTTCCGCTGTTTGAATTTTATCTTCATCGCCTACCGACACTGCGCTATAATCAGCACAGATGATGGCTGATAAGGTGTTGTGTTGTTGGTATGCGTTCTCTGAATTTCTGGCAGCGTTTTGATTATGTCCTCCTGGGAACAACCGTCCTCCTGATTATCTTCGGCGTACTGATGATTCGCAGCGCGACGATTGATGCTGTAGACCCCGATCTGATTCGTCGTGTTCCCGACCAGATTCGCTATGCGGTGATTGGTGTCCTGCTGGTCTTTGGCCTGGCGGCGATGGACTATCGCCTGCTGGGGAGCCTCCATTTCTGGCTCTATCTGCTGATGCTGTTCCTGCTGCTGCTGGTGTTCTTCTTCGGTGTGGAAGGGGATGGCGGGGCACGAAGCTGGCTGAACCTGGGCATTCGGATTCAACCTGCGGAAATTGCAAAAGTCCTGATTATTGTCACGCTGGCCTGGCATCTTTCCAACCGCTATCAGGAAATGCACCGCCTGACGACGGTCATCGGTTCCGGTATTCATGTCGCGATTCCCACTGCCCTCATCTTTATCCAGCCCGATCTCGGTACGACCATTGTCTTTATCGTCATCTGGCTGACGATGATCTGGGCAGCGGGGCTAACCATGCGCCATATTGCCCTGTTCCTGATGGTCGGCGTGGTCTCTGCCCCGCTCATCTGGACGCAGATGGAGCCCTATCAGCGCCAGCGTATTTTCACCTTTATCGCCCGTGATGCCGACCCCGACAATTACTTCAACATCCGGCAGGCGCGTGTGGCTATCGGCTCCGGCGGTTGGGTGGGCAAGGGCTATGCGCAGGGGTCGCAAAATCAGCTTCGCTTCCTGCGGGTGCGCCATACGGACTTCATCTTCGCCGTGATTGCAGAAGAATTCGGCTTCGTGGGCAGCGTTGCCGTTCTGGGTCTGATCGCCATCGTTATCCTGCGCATTCTGCATGGTGCACGTGTGGCGGCTGACGCCCTGGGCAGCATGATCTGTTACGGAGTTGCCGCAATTATCTTCTTCCAGACGGTCGTTTCCATCGGCATGAATCTTGAGTTACTGCCCGTGACAGGGCTGACTTTGCCATTCGTCAGTTCGGGGGGCACGGCGCTGCTGTCGATGCTGGCAGGAATCGGTTTGGCCGAAAGCGTGATTATCCGGCGGCGGCGTATCTGATTGACCCTATCTGAACCCTTATGATACAATCATTTTGAAATCAATCCGGAGATAAACTCGTGACTGACGCTCCTGCTACCCTTGTTGCCACTGGCTCGGACGTATGGGCAGATCGCCCGGTACGGACGCGCTTCGCCCCCAGCCCGACAGGTTCGCTGCATATCGGAGGCCTTCGCACTGCCCTCTTTAACTGGCTCTACGCCCGCAATCATGGCGGCCAGTTCATCCTGCGCATCGAAGACACCGACCAGAAACGGTTCGATCCGACCGCCCTGCAAACCCTGGTGGAAGCAATGCGATGGGCGGGCGTAACCTGGGACGAGGGGCCAGAGGTGGGCGGCGAATATGGGCCGTATGTGCAGTCCGAACGGCTGGAGATGTATCAGAGCTGGGGCAAGTGGCTGGTCGAGAACGACTATGCCTACACCTGCTACTGCTCATCGGAGCGACTGGAACAGGTCAACAAGGAGAAGCAGGCGCGTAAGGAAGCACCAGGTTATGACCGCCGCTGCCGCTTCGTGACCGAGGACGAACGCCAGAAGCTCGCAGCGGAGTGTGCAGCAGAGGGACGTAAACCCGTCATCCGTTTCAAGTTTCCACTCGAAGGCACAACCGTGTTGAACGATCTGGTGCGCGGTGAAGTCAGCTTCGAGAACAAAATTCAGCAGGACTCGGTAATTCTGAAATCCGACGGCTTCCCGACCTATCACCTGGCAGTGGTGATCGACGATCACTTCATGCAGATTTCCCATGTGATGCGGGCGGTCGAGTGGCTGCCCTCTGCGCCGCTGCACGTGCATCTGTGGCAGGCGTTCGGGTGGGAGATGCCGCACTATGCCCATCTGCCTGTGATGCTGAATCCCAACGGCAAGGGGAAGATGAGCAAGCGCAACCCGCCGAAGGACAAGTTTGGCAACGTCATCCCAGTCATGGTGCATGACTACATCAGGAGTGGTTATCTGCCAGAAGCGCTGGATAACTTCCTCATCAATATCGGCTGGAGCTACGGCGAAGACCGCGAAGTGTTCAGCCTGGAGGAAGCCATCGAACGCTTCACTGATTTCTCGCGCATCAACCCCGCCAACAGCGCCTTCCCCCCGGAAAAACTGGACTGGCTGAACGGCGTTTATATTCGGGAAAAGCTGAGTGTGGAAGAACTGGCGCGGCGGCTGCGCCCCGTGCTGGAAAATGAAGGCTACGAAGTCAATGTTGATACGCTGCTGAAAGTCACTCCTCTGGTTCAGACGCGCATCAAAACACTGAACGAAGTTATCTCCATTGCGGGCTTCTTCTTCCGTGAGGAATTCATCCCAGCCAAACCGGAAGAACTCATCCAGAAAAAGATGGACACCACCACCACAAAGCAGGCCCTAGAACGGTCACGACAGGTGTTGGAAGGCGTGGCAGATTTCACGACTCAAGCGCTGCATGACGCGACGCAACCGCTGACCGCCGAACTTGGTTTGAACAACAGCCAGTTATTCGGTCTGCTCCGTGTAGCAGTTACCGGGCAGACGGTTTCAACGCCGACCTTTGAAACAATGGAAATCCTCGGCAAGGACAAAACGCTGAAACGGCTTGATCTTGCCGCCAGCCTGCTTTAAACCATTAACAGCCAGCGGGGTGGGCGGCTCACCCACCCCAGGAAAATCCTGCGATGACCATCTACTTTTACAGCACCACCGACCTCCCCTACGGCTGCTTCTCGAATTTTTCCCGGCACGGTTTTGAACTGGATGGTGTGTACTGGCCGACAAGCGAACACTATTTTCAGGCACAGAAATTCGCCGGGACACATCATGCTGAAGAAATCCGCCGCGCGAAAACGCCCAAGCAGGCAGCCGAGATGGGTCGTGACCGCAAGCGCCCTTTGCGCAGCGATTGGGAAGTCGTTAAGGACGATGTGATGCAGCAGGCGGTGCTGGCAAAATTCCGCACACATCCTGCCCTTCGGGAAATTCTACTGGAAACAGGTGATGCCGATATTGTGGAAAATGCGCCGGGGGATTATTACTGGGGCTGTGGGAAGGATGGCAGCGGGCAGAACAAACTCGGCAAAATTCTGATGAAAGTGCGCCAACTACTGCGGCAGGAAAGCAGCCAATCATCATCTTGACATGCCTCAAGGACAATTGTAGAATGCCGCTACTTATTGGGGGATAGTTCAACGGCAGAACAACGGGTTCTGGCCCCGTCGATCTTGGTTCGAATCCAGGTCCCCCAGCATAAAACAGCCCAGTACTCGACTGGGCTGTTTTTGATTTGGGAACGCCTAATGCAGCGGCGCGAGTTCGCTCAGAATGGTCGGCAGGAATTCCGCAACGGTTGGGTGAATGGGCAGCGCTTCCAGCATCGGGCGAAAGGTTGCACCTGTCGCCATGTAGTAGCTGATAACCTGAATTACCTCATCCCCGTGAAAGCCAAGTGCTGCTGCGCCGAGGAACTGTTCGGTTTCCGCATCCACCAGCACCTTGATAAGGCCTGCTGTTTCAGCCTGTTCAACCGCCCGCCCGATCTTCTCCATGGGCTTGACCGCCATTAGCACTTTGCGTCCCGACTCACGCGCTTCCTTTTCCGACATTCCCACCCGGCCAAGCGGTGGATCGATAAACAGCCCATACGCTGTCGTTCGATCTGTCCATTTGCGATTCCGTCCATGCAGCAGATTATCGCGCACGATTTCGTAGTCATGATAAGACGTGTGCGTAAATGCACCCTTGCCGTTGATGTCGCCCAGGGCGTAAATCCCTGGTGCGGTTGTTTCCAGCATTTCATTGACCGTCACAAACCCACGCTCGTTGACTTCAACACCGACAGAGGCCAGGTTCAGCTTATCGGTGTTCGGAACCCGCCCGATTGCCAGCAGCCAGTGTGTGCCTGTGACGACATGCTCACGGCCATCCGCATCATCCCGCACATAAGCGCGGATGCCGCCATCCTCTGCTGGCTCAACCTTGTAGAGTTTGCTGCTGGTATGCACAGTGATTCCTTCATCAGCAAAAACACGATGCACCACATCCTTAATGTCGTCGTCTTCGCGGTGAATCAGGCACTCCGCCGTCTCGATAATCGTAACCTCGCTGCCCAGGCGACGGAACGCCTGCCCCATCTCCAGCCCGATATAGCTGCCGCCCAGAATAATCAGATGCTTGGGGAGCGTTTCCAGCCTCAGCAGTTTCTCGCTGTCCAGATAATTGACCGTTTCAATTCCTTCGATGGGCGGGATATAGGCGCGTGTCCCCGTGTTCAGAAACACCCTCGGCGCTTCAACGACTTCATCGCCCATCTGCACCTGATATTTGCCATCGACGATGCCGTTGAAGCTGGCAAAGCAGTGAAAAACATCCATCCCCTCGGTGCCGCGCAGCCAGGTTTCGATGCCATCGCTGGTGTTCTCGATAATGCCGACGACCCGTTCACGCACCCGGTTCCAGTCCACGCTGAACCCTTCAATCTGAAAACCGAAATCTGCGCCGCGCTGTGCCATGTGGGCGGCATGGGCGCTGGCGATCAGCGTTTTGGTCGGGCGGCAGCCGTAATTCACGCATGAGCCGCCAAAGCGATAGCCTTCCGCAATGGCGACGCGCTGCCCACGCTCCACCAACTGCGCCGCCATCGAAGGGCCGGCCTGTCCTGTGCCGATCACGATTGCGTCATACTGTTTCATTCAAGGGTTTCCTTTTGTGAATGTTCGAGCCCGTCTATTAGAGTAAAGGCAGAGGAATATGCGCGGCTTCAACGGTACTTTACCGGATAAATATAAGCCAATTCTTACAGGAGAACATCTCAATCTCCCGTAATCAGAATAAGCGCGAATCCGTCATAGCCCTTGCTGCCGACTGTCTGAATGGCTGTGACGCTCACGCTCGGTTCCGCCGCCAGCATCTCATTAAACCGGCGAATGCCCCGGACATTGTCGTCTTCGCTTTCCGTTTGAATGACCGCGCCGTCCCTTACCACATTATCCGCGATAATGAGGCTGCCCTTGCGCGAAAGCTTCAAAGCCCAGATGAGATAGTCGGGATTATGCGGCTTGTCGGCATCAATAAAGATCAGATCAAAAGGCGCGATTCCTTCGGATGCAAGCTGTGGCAGGGTATCCAGTGCCGCGCCTACTCGTAAATCAATCATGCCGTCTAAGCCCGTGTTCGCAAAATTTGCCCGCGCAACCTCAGCATGTTTCGCATTGGCTTCCAGCGTCACAATTCGGCCACCGGGTGGCAGCGCCCGCGCCAGCCAGATCGTACTGTATCCGGCCAGCGTCCCGATTTCGAGAATCGTTTTTGCCCCATGAATTTGCGCCAGCAGCATCAGCAGCTTGCCCTGATTCGGGGCGACGTTATGGGGTGGCAAGCCAGCGGCATCACTGGCCTGAAGTGTCGCGTTCAGAACCGCATCAGAAGGAATAAACAGGTCGGAAAAATACTGATCGACGGCTGTCCACTGTATCTGTGACATCCCTGCTCCCTGGAATGAAACCTTAAGGTTGTGAAGAAAGCGTAAATTTTTGTCAGGCAAGGATCAATCAAACCCTGCACCAACAGGTTTAACACCCCTCCAAAATTGAGTTAAGGCGGGGGTGCCCGTTACAATGAAGTCGGGTGGAAAGACGTTTTGCTGGGTTCTCATGGTCGACGCAAGCACACAATTAACCTACATCGCTGTCGGGAGTTCGAGTTTCCTACTCACCCTGATCGCCCTGACCGTTGTCCTGTCGGCGCTGCGCCGTGCCCGACTGAACGCAGGGTTAGACATCTTTGCGCTGGATTCTGCAGTGACCCATCCCCAGCGTCCCAGTGCCTTTGAACTGGAAACGGTCGAAGCCCCGGCTATTGTCCTCCGTAAAGCCACCAAAGACCACCTTACACCTGCCCCACGTCGGATGATGTCCGATCAGGTCACAATTCTGATTGCACCGGATGAGTCCGCGCTCCGCCAGCAGACCAAAGCCCAGCGTCGCAACGTGCAGCGTCTCATCGCGCATCTCAAACCGGGCATCGAAACCGATCTGCAAGCCTCATAAAAGCGGCGTCATTACGCTCGATTCTGTTTTCTGCCAGAATTTCGTGTACCATTGTCGGCCTGAACCGCCGTAATGACCTCTGGCAAAGGATGGATGATGGGGCAATCTCCGAACGGACTTGATCGCAGCACAATTTCACGAGTAGGGCTGGCAGGCGCGGCGCTGGGCGTACTTGGAATCGTATTGTTTATCCTGATCTGGGTGGTGGCGGGCAATCTGGAAGTCGCCGTGTTCCCGCGCCTTATCATGGCCGTGTGTATCCCACCTGCGATTCTGGCGACCATTATTGGTGCTTACGTCCTGCTGGTTCGTCCCGGCACACCGCCGCCGGCCTGAACCTTCATTTGCGCAGGCGATACACGATCACGGCGGGCTGCTGCTGCTGATCGACCGTCATCATCGGCTCAAGTATCGCATCAATGCGCAGATGGGCTTGGGCGGCTGCCGCGTGAAGGGTAGCATACAGATGGGCGTAATGCTCAACTGCGAATGTTTTGCCATTGGCCGTAAAGGTGCGCTGTTTGCCGCTGAGAAACAGAAATGGATGAAAATCGCTGAGAAGGGCTGTACCGCCAGCACGAAGCACCCGGCTTAGTTCAGCCAGAACGGGCGCGACCGTCTTTACATGCCCGATTGCTAACGCACACACCACCACATCAACACTTTGCTCAGCAAGTGGAATCGCATCAAGCCCGGCCTGAATGGGCGCGTTTATCGCCCTCGCCCGGCGGCCTTCCATAAGCATCTCCCGGCTGTTGTCCATAGCAAGCACACGGCCTGCCTTCTGTTCAGCGGCCAATTGGCTGTAACGCCCTGTTCCACAGCCGAGATCAAGCACAACTTTCTGCTGCAGGGATGGAAGCAGGCTGAGCATCGCCTCCTGCTCAAGCTGCATCAGCGCATTATGGGCGTGGGGCGGATAGGCGGCTGACCAGCGCGCATACGCCTCCTCACTGGTTAATAGGCGCGGCACTGAGCGAAATATCCGTCTTACAGCGGTACGCAGCATTGCCCCTTACTCCGAAAATTGCAGCGTCGCCATAATCACCAGATCCGCCCACAGAAAGAAGGCGCGGTTGTTGGCGTTGTAGAGCAGACGGGTGCGGAACGGCAGCCGCAGCCACATATACGCAATGCGACGGCGTTCCTCGCGCGTGGTGCGGGCGCGGAGTTCAACATACCAGGTCGGCAGTCCGCCAATCGCCACTTTCTGCACCTTCCATTCATCGGGAAAGCGCGTGTAGAAATAGCCGCAGATCATCAGCAAAATTCCAAAGAGGTCAACGGTCGATGGGATTGCGATCAGGCCAGCGAGCGCACTGCGCAGACTATAGAGCAGTAGCCCACTGTAGAGCAGAACACGCGGCAGGATATGGAACTGATTTTCCTGATCGCCGTACTTTTCAAACAGCCGCAGCAGCGGTTCCTTGTACATCCCGACCAGGATTATGGTCAAGCGTGCCAGCAGGCCTAACGCCAGCAGCAGCAGCGGCCAGGCAACAACCGGCGGAATTGCGGTGATCGTGCCCATCTCGTTACATCTCTAGCAGTGCACGAGGCCCTTTATAAAGTGGGCAGACACAGCGTTCACACTCCGCGCGTTCTCCCACACGATAAGCCAGTCGAAGCGCCTGCGCCGTACCTAAGTTGAGCGCACTCTTGAGTCCCTGTGCCTCGTCCAGCCTGCCATAGCTCGGCAGGAAGTAGCAGGGGCGCAGCGTCCCATCCACTTCGATCACCGTGCTGAAGTGCGGCGCATTGCAGCGAGGGCGCGGGAAGACCCCTTCCCCATTCAGGGCACGGAAGTATTCGACCAAAATCCGGCGCAGCTTGGCGGGCGATTCGGCCAGATGCTCTGTCGTGCCTCCATTATTCAGCCGTGCTTCAAGGGTATCAATCATCGAACTGAGTTCATCCACTTCCGTCGGATTCAAGGCGGCAGTTTGAATGGGCAGCACGGTCAGATCATCACCACCAAAACGAGGCCCGAAAGCATATTCGCTGCTGACATCCACCGCCAGAAAGCTGACGCGATCTACACCCGCTTCGACTGCCACATCCAAAATTTGGGGCATCTCACGGAAGTTCATCCGCTGGACGGTGGTGCGCGTCGTTACGGGCAGTCCATACTGCTTCGCGGCTCGAATTCCGTCCAGAACGAGGTCAAAGGCATCAACCCCGCGAATGGCCTCGTAGGTGGCTGCTGTACCCCCATCCAGACTGACAATCACCTCGTCCACGCTGCCCACCAGATCGTCAGCCTGTTTGCGCAGCAGCAGACCGTTGGTGAGCAGCATCACCCGCGCTCCGTTTTCGCGCAGACGCCTTCCAATCTGCGGCCAGTGCGGATGCTGCATTGCTTCCCCGCCGCTTAACAGCACCCACCGGATTTGCAACTCCGCACAGGCATCCACGACCTGCTCAATGATCTCCCGGCGCATATTGCGGCGTGGGCTGCGCCAGATATCACAGGTAACACACCGGCTGTTGCAGCCATCCGTCAGATACAGCACAACCAGCGGCAGCGTGTGCAGTCGATCTCCAACCAGGTTCAAGAGACGTTTTGCTTTCATAGCACGATTATACCCCTAACTGGCGACCGCCACCGCTTGTAAAAAGTGTGTTAACAGCGAAAAGGCGCTGCGGATTTATCACCTTCGATGTGTATAATATCGCGGCAATTTTTACCACAGCACCTTTTTGATGTTGGTCGGATTTTCGTACACGACAACAGGTAGGCAGACGATGATTGAAGTCGAAAATCTGAAAAAGTCCTATGGACTGATCGAAGCGCTGCGCGGAGTGACCTTTTCCGTCGGCGCGGGGGAGATCGTCGGGCTGCTGGGGCCGAACGGCGCTGGCAAATCCACGACGATCAAGATTTTAACGGGTTACATGCACCCGGACGAGGGCAGCGTCAGGATTGATGGGCTGGACGTGCTCTCGCAGCGGCAGCAGGTGCAGGCGCGCATTGGTTATCTGGCAGAGAATACCCCGGTTTATCCTGAACTGTCAGTGCAGGCTTATCTCAGGCTGATGGCCGAAATGCGGGCGCTCCCGCCGGGGCTGCATCGCGACTTGATTTCAGAAGCCATCATCGCCACCGGACTGGTCAATTACCGGGCACGTCCAATTTCGTCGCTCAGTAAGGGGCTTCGGCAGCGTGTCGGGCTGGCACAGGCCATCCTGCACCGCCCCAGGCTGCTGATTCTGGACGAGCCGACGGTTGGCCTTGACCCAACGCAGATCATCGAGATTCGCCATCTCATCAAGCGACTGTCGGAGCGCAGCACTATCCTGTTTTCGTCGCACATTTTGCCGGAAGTCGAAGCCGTCTGTGACCGGGTGATTATCATTATCAACGGTGAAGTGCGGGCGGATGCGCGGCTGGATGAGCTGGCGACGACCAGCAGTACCACCCTCGTCCTCCAATCGCCAGCAGATGGCATCGAAACGCATTTGCGTTCGCTGGAAGCTGTGACCGGTATTGAGGCCTTCACCACGCGCGAAGGCTACCCGGCCTACCGCATCGAAAGCCAGGCAGACATTGCGCCCTCGCTTTATGAACTGGCACGTTCGTCCAACTGGCCTGTGCGTGAACTGCGCCGTGATGTCGTCACGCTGGAATCGGTCTTCAGTCAACTGGCGACCGCCCGCGTCGAACCCCTGACGGCTGAAGCCTCAACCACCGAGGAGAAGTCGGCATGAAGGAACTGCTCTCCATTACTCGAAAAGAACTCAACAACTACTTTAGCTCACCGACTGCGCTCATTTTCGTCGGCGTGTTTTTGCTGATTACGTTCTTTGCCTTCTTCGCGGGCGGCATCTCGCTCAGCGGTGTGGGGGAAGGTTTCTTCGCGCGGGGAATCGCAGATTTACGCCTGCTGTTCCAGAGCATGCCCATTCTGCTGATCTTCCTGATCGCGGCGCTCACCATGCGCCAATGGAGCGAGGAGCAGCAGACCGGGACGCTGGAACTGCTGCTCACGATGCCCGTCAAACTGTGGCAGCTTGTGCTGGGCAAGTTCCTGGCGGTGCTGGCACTGGTAGCGGTGGCGCTGTCGCTTACCCTGTCGCTCACATTTATGGTAGCGGTGACTGGCAATCTCGACTTTGGCCCGGTCATCGGGGGCTATTTAGCGGCGCTGCTGATGGCCTCCGCCTATATCGCCATTGGCCTGTTTATGTCGTCGCTGACGGATGAACAGCTTGTCGCACTGATTCTGACCGTGATCGTTGGCGGCCTGTTTTACCTCGTCGGCTCCCCGCCCGTGACCGATCTTTTCAACAATACCAATGTTGGAGAAGCGCTGCGTGCGGTTGGCACGGGCAGCCGCTTCGCCAGCATCGAGCGCGGCGTGATCGACATCCGTGATCTGGTGTACTACCTGTCATTGACGGTCGCGTTCCTGTCTCTCAATATCCTGTCGCTGGATACCAAGCGCTGGAGCACCGGCGCGAAGACTCGTGAGTATCGCTTCAATCAGCGCCTCACCACCTTTCTGGTGGTCTTCAACCTGATCTTTTTCAATATCCTGATTTACCCCTTCGACACCATCCGGCTGGATTTAACAGCCAGCCAGGAATACACCCTCGCGCCCGTTACCCGCGACCTGCTCCAGAACTTGCAGGAGCCGCTGCTGGTACGCGGGTATTTCAGCGAGGAAACACATCCTCTGATTGCGCCCCTCATTCCACAGGTGCGCGACACGCTGGAGGAATATCAGGTCGTGGCCGGAACGGAGATGGACTTAGAGTTCCTCGACCCGATTACCGACCCCGAACTTGAGGCCGAAGCCAACCAGACTTACGGCATCCAGCCCACACCGCTGCAATTCTCCGGGCGCGGCGGCACGTCGCTGGTGAATGCCTATCTGGACATTCTCATCCGCTACGGCGATCAGGTCGCGGTGCTCAATCTGCTCGATCTGATCGAGGTCGATCAGACAGGAACCTCCCCCAACGTGCGGCTGCGCAACCTGGAATACGATTTGACCAGCAATATCCAGCGCGTCGTATTTGGCTTCCAGAGCATCGACGCGGTACTGGCAGGGCTGGAAGAACCCGCCACGCTGACCCTGTACGTCACGCCCGATACGCTGCCGGAACAGTTCACCGATGCGCCTGCACGCATCGAACAGATCGCCAGTGAAATCGCGGCACAATCCAATGGCAAGTTCAATTTTCAGACGGTCAATCTGTCCGAGGACACAAGCATTGACCGCCTGCAACTGGCGGAGCAGTATCGAATCCAGCCGATTGCTGCCGACATCTTCGCGCAGAGCACGTTCTATCTGCACATGCTCTTGCAGGCGGGTGGCGAAACCCAGGTCATCTACCCCACCGGAACGCTGAGCGAAACCGAAGTGCGTACTGCGATTGAAAGTGGACTGAAACGTGCATCGAGCGGCTTCCTGGAGGTGGTCGGTATCTGGACACCGCCCACACAGGGGCAGATCAACCCCATGACAGGGCAGCAGGAGCAAAGCCTCCAGCAGTACAACACGGTCGCCAGTGCCCTGCGCGAGAATTACGAGGTGCGCCCGCTGGACTTATCGACGGGTGAGATTCCCGGCGATCTCGATGCAGCCCTGATTATAGGCCCGCAGAATATGACAGACATCGAGCGCTACGCCATCGACCAGTATCTCATGCGTGGCGGATCGGTGTTCGTGGCGGCGGGCAACTATCAACTGGCGGTCGATCAGATGGCCGGGCAGATTGGGCTGCTTCCCGTCGAGGGTGGCTTACAGGAAATGCTGGCACATTACGGCGTTACGGTGGAGCCACGTGTTGTGGTCGATACCCAGAACACGCCCTTCCCGATTCCGTCAGGACAGAACCTCGTCAATCTGGTGGATTACCCCGCCTTCGTGGACGTGCGTCCCAATACGATGGATCGCGATAATCCGATTGTGTCGGGGCTGCCTGCGCTTACGGTTAACTGGGGTTCGCCAATCACACTGGACGAAACGCTCAACGCAGATCGCACCGTATCGCTGCTGCTGCAAACCACCGATGAAGGCAAGCTGAGCGATGTCATTCCCGGCGCGGGGCTGCAAGTGGTTTATCCGCAGGACGGCGAGGCTGGCCGTCAGACGTTGGCTGTTGCTGTAACGGGCGGCTTTGCCAGCTATTTTGCTGACCGTCCCTCACCGTTCGAGCAAGGCGCGGAAGCCACACCCGACCCTGCCCTGCCCCCGCCACCCGCACAGCCCGGCGGTTTCCTGAGTTCGTCGCCCGAAACGGCACGGCTGGTCGTTATCGGCAGTTCGGAGTTCGTGAACGACAACATCTTCCAGTTGAGCGCCAGCATTGGCGAAGATCGCGCGACACTGAATACCGTGCAGTTTATCTCCAATACGATTGACTGGTTTACGGAAGACACCGCCCTCGCCAGCATTCGCGCCAGCGGGGCAACCGCGCGTCTACTCAATCCGCTGACCGACGAGGAACAATCGGGTTGGGAGACAGGCAACTACCTGTTCGCCGTTATCTCCATCGTCGTGCTGGGTGTGGTCTGGCAGCTTCGCCGCCGCGCCGAACAGCCGATGGAACTGGTCGGCTACGATTCTGAGGCCGCAACCTCACCCATCACCAGCGGAGGGGAAGCGTAATTATGAAGATCAACACACGAAATCAGATACTCGGCATTCTGCTGATTGTCCAGACCATGCTGGCGATTGTGCTGCTGTTCCCCGGCGGCGATGCAGGCAGTCGCCCACGTGCCGCGCTGCTGCCGGATTTTGCCATCGACCAGGTGAACACCATCATTGTCCGAGATGCACAGACCGAACTGACGCTGGCGAAAGACCCGACCGGTAATTGGGTGCTGCGCAGTGGTGGGGATTACCCAGTAAACAATGCGCGCGTGGCGCAGTTGTTGGGCAGCGTCACGCAGTTGCAGGCCAATCGGCTGATCGCACAGAACGCCAGCAGCCACAACCGCTTGCAGGTCAGTGACACCAGTTTCGCTCGCATCATCGACTTCACCACCACTGCCGGGAACACCACCCGGCTTTATCTGGGAAGCGCTTCCGGCGGGAACGCCACCCACACCCGTGTGCAGGGGCAGGACACGGTCTACCTGACGACTGGGCTGTCGTCTTTTGATGTTCCAACCACGCCAACGTCCTGGGTAGACCCGATCTATTTCTCGGTTACACGAGAGGACATTACCCGCATTCAGTTGCAGAACGCCAACGGCACCTTCGACTTCGTCAGACAGGGTGATACCTGGACGATCACCGACCTCGCCTCTGGCGAAACCTTCAACGTCGAAGGCTTTAACCGCATCCTCAACGGCGTGACCAACATCCGCATGACCGCGCCCATTGGCACCACCGAGGAAGAACGCTTCGGACTGGCCTCGCCTTCCGCGACGATTACCGTTACGGTTCAGGAGCCAGTTGCGGAAGCGACCGCAGAAGCGACCGATGCCGCTGAAGTGACGCCCGAAGGCACCGTTGAGCCAGCCTTCACCGAAGCGGTGTATACGCTTGTGATTGGCAGCGCCGAAGTCGAAAACAGTGAGTTCGTCATCAAAGCGTCCAATTCCGACTATTACGTGCGCATCTCTGTGCCGACCGCTGGGCTTTTCCGCAACCTGACTCGCGCGGAGGTGGTGACACCTGCGCCAGAGAATACAGCAGAGGCAACTCCTGAAGCGACTGCTGTAGCAACAGTGCAGCCGGAAGCGACCACGGTAATCACGCCAGAGGCAACCGCTGAGGCGACTGTAGAAGCGACACCAGAAACCACTGCGGAAACAACCAGCGAACCCAGTACGGCTGCCACACCGACCCCGACTCGCCGTCCATAAGAACCCGTTTCACCCAAAGCACCCCGTTCATTGTGTTGAGCGGGGTGTTTTTGTTGGTACTGAAAAATTCGCCAAAAACAGCCCTCAGACGTGATTTCATGCTGCCATTGTGTGTTAGAATGGCAAACGCGAATTGAAGCATTGGTAAAGTGATAACGGTTACGGGCGGTTCGACGAAACGAACCGGGATAAACAGACGTTTTGTGCCTCTGATGACAGTGCTGTGAAATGTGATGATCCCAGGAATTGAGTTGATGAAGGCTGGGCCAGGATCGCGCGTGGCGTTTCTGGAAAAAGCTGATCCAAAACTGCTGGCGGAGACCATGGTGGCCTTTGCGAACACCGAAGGCGGCACCGTAATGATCGGCATTAAGGATGACGGCGAGTCGTCTAAAATCAAGCTGGACAGCGATAAGCTGGAAAAGGCATTGAAGGAAGCCGATAACCTGTGCAATCCTACCGTCGTTGTCAGCGCCTGGGAAGAAATCGAAACCGACGACGGTGGCAAGGTTTATACCCTGCGCGTACCCCGCAGCATTGAACTTCATACGGTCAACGATGGCCGCGTACTGATCCGAAGCGGTATGAAGAATCGTCCGCTGGGAGGGCAGGAAATTCTACGGCTTGCCAGCGCGAAAGGCACAGGCGATTTTGAATCGGAAATCGTCCCGACCGCCACCAAGGACGACTTCAGCCGCAAGATGATTGATGAATATCTCGAAAAGCGAGCCGAAAGAACCAAACGACCGTTTAATGGCAAGCTGGATGACCTTCTGAAGGAAATCGGCGCGGTCGATTCTGATCTCCGGCCTACCGTCACCGGTATTCTCCTGTTCTGTGATTACCCACAGCAGTGGCTTCCACAGTCGGGCATTATCTTCGCCAAATTTGTGGGCAAAATGCCGCGCGGCGAAAGCGGGCTGGCAGGCTATTCGCGACGCGAGGAAATGACCGGCCCCCTGCCCCGCCTGATTGAAAGCGCCTGGAATCTCGTGTGGAGCGAGATGGCGGTCAGCGCCGTCGTGAAGGGGCTGGAACGCGAGGAAACTTACGAATATCCCCCCTTTGCTGTGCGCGAAGCCATCGTAAACGCCGTCTGCCACCGCGATTATCGCTTAAAAGGACGACGGGTGGAAATCCGCATGTACTCAGATCGGCTGGAGGTCATCTCCCCCGGTGGGCTGCCCGGCTTCATCACGGTTGAGAACATCAAAGAGGAACATTTCAGCCGCAACCCACGCCTCGTGAACGGGCTGTTCCAGTGGGGCTACATTGAAGAACTGGGATTGGGCATCGACCGGATGATCGAGGTCATGCAGCAGGCCGGGCACAAACTGCCCAGCTTTGATGCCCGTCCCTATAGCTTTGCCGTCACCCTCTACAACGTCCGAGAGAAGCAAAGTCCGCCTGAATGGACACGCACCACCAATCACCGTCAGGCGCGTGCCCTGCAATACATTGGCAGTCACGGCTCGATTACCAATCGCGAATACCGCCAGCTCTGCGAGGGCGTCAGCGCGGAAACGCTCCGGCTGGACTTGGCGGACATGGTGGAAAAAGGTATCTTAGTGAAGGTCGGTTCCAAAAAAGGGACCTATTATATTCTCAAGTAAGCGGGCTTCCCGTCGAGCGCCGCCAGCCTGGAGAGTGGGATGGATTCTATCTTGAGTGTCATTGCGCTCGCCGTCATTGCAGCACACGTTCTGGTGTGGATTTTTGCTTTTGTGCGCGGCAGTGGTGACCGGGATCGAGTCAATTGGCTGCTGGCGACGATCTTCTGCTCTATCCTCACCTGTGGCGTGTATCTGGTTGCCAGTGATGTAGCCATTACAGGCAAGCCAGTCCGGGGCATCAGCGTCTTTCTGATGCTCGTCGGTCTGCTGGCGTGCTTCGGCACCCTCGTCATCCGTGACATCAGCAACCCCGACAATCGGCAGCGTCTCGTCCGTTCCTGGCTGCTGGCCTGCGGCGTCTGGCTGCTGGTACTCGCGCTTGCCTATCTCGCCACACCTGAACCCATGCTTGGGCAGCCGGAATGGCTGCTGAGACTGTTCCGTCAGCCTGATCTGACGGGGTTAGTTGCCGTGCTTGGATTGGTGATTACGGGTGTCTGCCTGTTCGGTTTCGGCTACTCTCGCTTCTACGTGGCGGAGCTGCCCGAAGTCGCCAACCGCGCCCTGTTCTGGGTGCTGACGAGCGCACTGCTGATTCTGAGCGTTGTCCTGATCGGGAGCGGAACGCGCTTTCTGACGATGCTGGGCATGGTGGCACTGCTTACAGCCAACGTGGGTGCGAGTTATGGCTGCCTCTCCTATCGGGTGTTCGACATTCGCATGGCAGTGCTGCTCTCGCTGCGAACGCTGGGCTTTATTGCTATCGCCGCTGCTATGATTTTCACGGCCCTGTATCTGGCATTGACCACTAACCTCAATCCCGGCACAAGCGAGGGATTAATTGCTATTGGCGCGATTGCACTGCTGATCGCTGCGCTTTACGTTCCCCTGCGCCAGTTGATTGACCTGACCGTGCGCTTGCTCAACAGTCAGTCCGCCGTCGATCCATCACAGGTAGCGCGGGAATACAGCGAAAAGGTTTCGGAAGCGGTCGAACTTGAGGAGTTGGTACTGGTCGCTACCACGACCCTGAATCGGCTGATGAAAGTGCGGCGTTCGGCGCTTATCGTGCTCAACAGCACCTTCAAGGTCAAGGATTCGGTTGAACTGCTGGTCATGCAGCCCGGCGGTGCACAGGATAAGCTGACCGGTTTTTTATCAGTCTACAGCCCGGTGTATACACGACTCGCCGCAGAACGCCAGCCCATTTCTCAGTTTGAAATTGAATTCAGTCCCGATTACCGCTCGATGAACGCAGAAGACAAACTGCTGTTCCGGCGACTGCAAATGAGCGCGTATGCGCCCATTATCTCCGGCAATACGCTCATTGCCGTGCTGGCGGCGGGGCCGATGCTGAACGACAAGGCCTACTATCCACGCGATCTCGCGCTGCTGGCAACCCTGGCACAGCAAACCGGGGTGGTGCTGCGCAATGCCCGCCTGCTGGACGATATGCAGCATCTCAACAAGAGTATGCAGTCGCTCAACCGTAACCTGAAAGCAGCCAACGAGCAGTTGAACCGGCTGGACTCGGTCAAAACGGATTTCGTGACCATCGCCAGCCATGAACTGCGCACCCCTCTGGCACAGCTACGCGGCTATACAGACATTATCGACGCGCTCAACGATCAGGGGATGCTCGATCAGGAACAGACGACGGGGCTGGTCGGCAATCTGCGCAAGGCGACCGAACGTATGGAGGAATTAATCTCCGCCATGCTGGACGTAAGCCAGATCGACGTGAATGCGATGGATTTGCGCTTCACCGATACGCCACCAGAAAGCGTCCTGCGTATGGCAATTGAGCCGCTTACAGACGCGATCAAACAGCGCAAACTGACACTTTCAGCGCGAGGGCTGCGTGGGCTGCCCAATATTCAGGCCGATCTCCCGCGTCTGGTGCAGGCCTTCCGCAATATCATCGTCAACGCAATTAAGTTCACACCCGATGGCGGACGCATTGACATCGTCGCCTCGCTGCAAGGCGCCAGTAATGGCAATGAGGTCGATCAGGTTCTCGTCGAAATCAGTGACACGGGTGTAGGCATCGACCGGAAGAATCTGGAACTGGTCTTCAAGAAATTCTTCCGCACCTATGACCCGTCGCTGCACTCGACGGGAACATATAAGTTTCTGGGTGCGGGGCCAGGCTTGGGGCTAACGATTGCCAAAGGGGTGATCGAAGGGCATGGCGGTCGCATCTGGGTGGAAAGCCCCGGTCATAATATGGATACATTTCCAGGCACGACCTTCTTTATCCTGCTGCCCGTGAGCACACCCGAAAACGCCAAGCGGTCGATGACGTTCGAGCCAGAGCCAACATCCAGTGAGCGGGGCACTGACCCCAAGCCGCCGATTGAGCGCGATCAGTTGATCGGGACGCGGCAGTAAAGCTGGGCGCGTCCTTCTTTGCCGACGGCCTCGATCAGGTGAACCATTCGCAGGCAGTATGCCATCTTCTGCATCAGCGGGCGCGGCTGGCCGAGGGCTTCTGCAAGCGTCTGGGTGGTGAATACCTGTGGCAGATCATCCGGCAGCAGCGCGGCATAATCCTCTAGTGAAGCCAGGGAATAACGTGCTGTAACATCAAGCAGGTGGCGATCTGCAATGCTCCAGCCTTTACGCCGCCAACTGCCCTTGCCATCGTGCTGCTGAATTTCCTCATCGCGCACCAGCAGCACTTCAAGCGAAAAATTGGGATGTGGGAGCAGCCCAGGAATGCGAACAAGCTCATTAAAGACGTGGAAGAACTGCCCCTTTCGCGGGGATTTTCGCCGCGACAGGACCCGCCCTCCTTCCACCCTGATCAGCCAGCGCTCCGCCGGAATGGGATGAACCAGCCGTACCGGATGATGGTCGAGCAGTTTTTCCAGCTTGCGCTTGCAGGCAGAGAAATTGCGCGTCTGAATTTCCACCAGCAGATTGTCGCGCACCAGGTCGATTATGCTGCCATCGACATCCACTTCAAACCGATCCCCAGGCTGCGCATACCATCGTTTGAGCGCCAAATGCAGCGAACCCTCGTTAAAGGTATTGATGCCGTGTTGTTCGCCTTGCCGTTCGTCGGTCACCGCTGCTTCTTTCCCGCATCTTTATTGAACATTTGTGCGATTTAGAGTACAATAGTGAGGTCGATTTAGCAACTACAGGAGCAAAGATGACTTCAACTGCTGCACTGACGACCGTTGCCCCAATTCTGTGCGTTGTTGATCTGCAAACCTCAATTGAATTTTACACGGCAAAACTTGGCTTCCGCGTCGCGTTCCAGTATGACGATTACGCCGGGCTGACCCGCGACGGCATCCAGCTTCACCTGGCTCAATTCGGCGAGCCAAGCGTGTGCGAAAACACAAGCTGCTATATTTATGTAAAGAATATTGATGCGCTTTACGAAGAATACCGGGCGCAGGGCGTGATTCACCCAAACGGCGCTTTGGAGCGCAAACCTTGGGGTGTGCGGGAATTTGTCGTGGTGGGTGTGGATGGAAACGGCATTCGGTTCGGCGAACCGCAGGAATAAAGCAGAGCGGCAGGGGCGCCGCCCTGCCCTAGCGCGGCTGTGAAGCAGCTTCCACAAACGCGGTGAACAGGCGGCGCATTGCTTCGTCGCCGTTCGCCAGGTCTTCAGGATGCCACTGCACCGTCAGCGCAAAATGGCGATCTGGCACTTCCGCCGCTTCGATCACGCCATCGGGCGCATAAGCCGTGATGCACAGCGCCGCAGCCGGATTTTGAATTGCCTGATGATGCAGGCTGTTGACTTCAACCTGTGTGGTGCCGAGCAGACGCGCAAGGCGGCTTTCGGGATCAACCTCCACACTGTGAGGGCGCATATCGCGCGGGTTAGCCTCGCCCGTGTCGTGGTTCAGGCTCGTCCCAACTTCGGACGGAATATCCTGAATCAGCGTTCCGCCGAGCGCGACGTTAAACAGTTGATGCCCCCGGCAGATGCCCAGAACCGGCAGATCATCATCCATTGCCCAGCGTGCCAGCGTAATCTCGGTTTCATCACGCAGCGGATCGAGATAGTTTGTCAACGGATGGCGGGCTTCACCGTAGCGGGCAGGGTCAATATCCCCGCCGCCGGGCAGCAGCAGGCCGTCAAGCCGCTGGTAGATCTCGCGCAGCGTGTCCTGATCGAGGCCAACCGGAATCAACAGCGGCAGCCCACCCGCTGCCTCAATCGCGGTGATATTGGGGGCATAAGCCGCAAAGCTGTTGTGCGTATGCCCCGGGTTATGTCGTTCGACGTGCGTTGTGGTAATGCCGATGAACGGTTTCAATGCTTAGTCTCTCCGCTCCTTCAGGCGGGCCTTCTTGCCACGCAGTTCGCGCAGGTAGTAGAGTTGTGCACGGCGAACCTTCGCACGGCGCACCACTTCGATCTTTTCCACGCGCGGGCTTTTGAGCAGGAAGGTACGTTCAACCCCCACACCATGACTGGCAAGGCGGCGCACGGTGAAATTGGCTTCATTGCCACCGCCGCGCAGGCGGATCACCACACCCTGGAAAATCTGAATACGTTCGCGTTCGCCTTCGACAATGCGGACGTGAACCTTGACGGTATCGCCGGAGCGCAGTTGGGGATGGCCGCGATCTTCCGCGACCAGAGATTGCATGAGTTCACTGGCGTTCACTGGTTGTCTCTTTCTCAAAAAAATACGCCGGGTGGCGTATTTCAGCATATCCAAAAGGAAGGAAAAGTATAGCACAGCGTCCCTGGCCTCTCAAGGGACGCCTTCCACGAATGCTTAAGCGGGAGCGGGGACTGGACGAAGCGCGGGCACAATCACGGCGACCCGAAGCAGCGTAATGACCCATTCCAACCCGGAGACGAACAATGCCCAGTATCCCAGATCAGGCACCTGCTCGATCAGAGTCGACCATGAAAACCCGAAGAAGAGGGGCAGGCCGACCAGCAGAATCACGGGAAAGGTTAATCCAAACGCCAGATCAGCAAGAAGCCTGGGTCGGTTTTTCACCCGACCCTGTGCGTCTAACTGCTGTCTGCGCCACTGACCAAGCGCGACAAGATTGCGAAGCTGGTTTATGGTGAGCAGCGCCGCCCCAATCGCCACGCCAAAGTAGATCATGCCCAGCCCTAACCCACTGCTGTTCAGCGGCTCACCCACCAGCATCCCTGCCAGGTTATCCGCGATGTCATGGCTGCTTGGTCTGCCAAGCGCCGCAGAAACATTGGTCAGGACGACCACGCCCCACCCTGCTTCCGGCAGAAGCACCATCTTCCCGCGATAATCCGGCAGGATACCGCCGTGATGAATGGCTGGAACACCTTTGACCGGCCCGACACGCCAGCCCATCGCGTAGAAGCGGTTCTCCTCGGCAGGAACGGCGGGCGTGTGCATCAGTTCCATCAGCGTGGACGAGAGCACGACGTTCTCCTCAAAAGCGCCACCATTAAGCTGTGCAATCAGGTAATTACCCAGATCGGCGGCGCTGCTGATGAGCGATGCTGTCGGAAGCCGTCCCGGTTCGTGCGGCAGTGAAGACGGACGCGGGAAACCAAACCAGAGTTGATGCCCGACGGCGAAATCCCCCTGTCGTGCTTCGTCCATCGAGGTGTAGCTGCTGGTCATGTTCAGCGGTTGGAAGATGTGCTGTTCCACGTAATCGGCAAAGGATTGGCCGCTGACGACTTCCACAATCCGCCCCAGCACAAGGTAGTTAGGGCTGGAATATTCGTAGGTGGAACCCGGCGCATGGGCCAGTTCGGTATTTGCCAGCGCGGCCACCTGCGCCGGGAGCGATTGATCGTCGCCTTCAGCACGGGGAGCACGTTCGGGAATACCACTGGTATGATGCAGCAGACGCCGCACGGTAATCTCAGCGCTGTCGTCGTCTGAACCGACACGGAAATCGGGCAAATACTGCTGCACGGGGGCATCCAGATCAACCCGGCCCGCTTCGACCAGTTGCAGAACGGCCAGCGCGGTAAAGGACTTGCTCATCGACCCTAGCTGGAAAGCGGTATTCGGCGTTACAGCCTGACTATCGATACCCGTCTGACCATATCCCTGCGCATAGACGATCTGATCCTGATGCACGATTGCCAGCGCCAGACCGGGAATCCGTTCCGCCGCCATCGCATCTTCGATATACGCATCAATCGTGGCAATATCGACTTCAGTGGATTGAGCCGCACTGGTTCCGCTCAAGACAAACAGCAGCATCAAACCAGGTAGAAGACGTTTGAGAGACATAGAAACCCATTTCGTCCTGTGGATCGGTAAATAAATCAGCGCTTGTTGCCGTCGTGCACGAATTACGCAGCAGCAGGCAAAAGGTTTCAGTATAGAAAAGGCTTGAGACTAGTACATTGACCATCTAAAGTTGCCTACCTGTAGGGGCGCAGCGCGCTGCGCCCGTACCAACGCAAGCCATCATTCTCATCTTGTCAGTGAACTAGGTAGTGTTGACGTTTGTACGTAAATCAGCGAAGCATGTGAGCGTAAATGTCAACACGGCCTAAGCAGCAAACAGAAGCGTGCTGCATCAAGCAGACACGCACACAGGGGACATCTTGTAATGGGGGTAAAGCTACTCTCTGAAGGCGAAAAGGCTAGGAAGCGCCCATCTTCCGTGATGCCAGCAGCAGCCCGCTGGTCGTCTTCGCATCGACAATCTCACCCTGCTCGATGCGATGAAGTGCTTCCGGCAGTGGCAGCCGCACCACCTCGATAAATTCATCATCATCGGCCTGCAACCGCGACTCGCTCAGGTCGGTTGCCAGGAACAGATGAATGAATTCAGTTGTGTAACCAGGGGCGGTGTAGATGCCGCCCATTGAGTCGATCTTGCCCGGTCTGTACCCGGTTTCCTCTTGCAGCTCGCGGACAGCACAATCCAGCGGCGGCTCGTTCGGGTTCAGGGTTCCAGCCGGAATTTCCAGCAGCACCTTACCCGCCGCCGTCCGATACTGCCGCACCAGCAGCACTTTGCCTTCCGTGTCGAAGGCCACAACCGCCACCGCACCGGGATGCCGGACGATTTCTCGCTTACTGTGCTGTCCGTTGGGAAGCTCGACCTCATGGAGATCGAGCTTCACGATGCGACCGTCATAAAGCGTCTGTGTACTGACGATTTTTTCCTGCATAGGCCGCCTTACGGAATCACCAGTTCGTCGCCAATGTAGATCAGATTGACGTTGGAGATGCCATTTGCGGCGGCAATCGTATTGATGGGCACACCGTAGCGTACTGAGATTTCAAACAGGGTTTCATACTGCTGCACGACATGCACACGGCCACCCCCTGTACCGCCACTGGGCTGACCGCCCACCGGCACATCGCCAACCGTGGTCGCCGGAGGCACAGCCCCGGTCGTGCCGCACCCAGGAATAGTGAGGCGCTGGCCGACGACGATCAGATTGATGTTGGTGACGCCGCTGGCACGGGCGATATCGTTGATCGGAACGCCATAGCGCAGCGACAGACGATACATATTCTCACCTACCACGACCTGATGCACGCAGTCCGCCCCGCTGGGGACGGGAGCGCTGGTTGCGGGCGGTTGACCGCCAATCGCAGGTGTCGCCGTGACAAAAACGGGCGTGTTTTGCACTAACGGTGTCGCGCTCGCCAGATTGACGGGATTTTGTGGACCAATCGCGGTCTGCGTCAGGATAAGCGGCAGTGCGGTCGCGCTTGCCACGATGTTGGTCGCCTGCTGGAACTCATCATCCACCGTCGGTTCCTGAGCGATGGGCAGCCCCGAAATCGCTTCGGTCGGGGTTGGTTCGGGCGTGTTTGTGATGACAATCAGCAGATCGACCTCCTGCGTGACCGTCGGTGTGGGTGTTTCGGTCGGCGCATTGGCGAACTCAGGCGTATTCGTAATCGGCGCGAACGGATCAATCGTCGCGGTTGGCGTCGGGGTGATCGTCGGCGTTTCCGTCAGCGTGGCCGTCGCGGTGGGTGTCTCGGTTGGCTGGATGAATTCGGTCGGCGTGGCGATCAGTCCGGGGTCGCTGGCGAGGGTTTCCGTCGGGATCAGAAAGGCCTCGGTTGCCGTTTCGGTCGGAATCAAGAACGCTTCCGTCGCTGTTTCGCTGGGAAGGAGGAACGCCTCGGTCGCCGTTTCGGTCGGAATCAGGAACGCTTCGGTTGCCGTCTCTGTCGGAATCAGAAATGGGTCGGTTGGGATGAGTGCCGGGTCATCCGTAAATTCGGGCGTGGGATTATCAAACGGAATCGGCTCATTCGTGGGGAATGGCTCTGCCGTCACTTCGATGAAAGGTTCCTGAGTAAATTCAACGAAGGGTTCTTCGGTGATTTCAATTACCACATCTGGCGTGATTTCAAGTCCACCTCCAGGGGTTTCGATGGCCGGCGAGGTGGAAACCCCGGCCACTGGCCCGCCGCTGGGTGTGGGTGCTTCTTCGCCGCCTGCTGACCGAAAGCAAGCCGAGGTCATCAGCATGAGCATCAGCCCACTAAGTAGCCAGATTCGCCGGAGAAACTGCTTCATCGCACACCCCTTCCTGAGAGCCGCAAGTTCACGACCTCATTATACAGAAGTTTGCGAATTTCCACACTTATTCCAGCGGCAAGCGGACAGTAACCGTAGTTTCTTTTTCTGGAATGCTTTGAACGGTCAGGTCGCCGCCATAAAGTTCCGCCATGCGCCGCGCGATAATCAGGCCGAGTCCGCTGCCCTGATGCTCATAGAACCAGCGCTCGAACTGCATGTGCGGGCCAATGGCTTCAATCTGCTCCGGCTTCAGGCCGCGTCCGAAGTCATGCACCGTCAGCACGTAGTGGTTATTCTGCATACATCCGTTGACTTCGACGACCGTTCCAGGCTGGGAGAACTTGAAGGCGTTGTCGACCAGTTCTTCCACAATTTTATTGAAGTCCTGCTCGGTCATGGGCAGCACGAAACCATTCTGGGTATTGACCTTCAGATCGGCTGTCCGGTTATGCTGCTGTGCCTTGAGCATACTCTGCATCTGGATAATGCCTTCGGGCACAACATGACGATGTGGCACCGCCTTGATGCGATCTGTGTCCTTCAGCATCACCTCGACGCGGACATACGTCAGATAGTTCTCAATCAGCCGGTAGAGGCGCATCGCTGCTTCGTTGATGTGCTGTGACCATTCCGTGATCTGCACAGGCTCAAGCCGCTTGGCTTCCATCATCAGCATATCGGAAAAACCCAGGATGGTGTTCAGCGGGGTACGGAGTTCATGGGGGAGCGCTGTGATAATATTCTCAGTGAGAACTTTGATTTTGTCCTGCGCGACACGGTCGAAAACCGCGCGTTTTTCCAGCCGTGCGCGGATGGTATCCAGCAGTTCAGACACCATAAACGGCTTAGTCACATAATCATCCGCACCCAACCCCATGCCGTGACGCATATCAGTGCGGTCAATTTTTGCGGTGAGGAAGATAAAGGGAATGGTAGAAGTCTGGGGTTCCTGCCGCAGCGTTTCCAGCACTTCATAGCCGAGGATACCGGGCATCATGATGTCGCACACAATCAGATCGGGACGATAGGAGCGCGCTGCCGCCACGCCCGAAAGCCCATCCTCCGCG
>JANRLJ010000202.1:0-10978 GCA_033762735.1 bacterium
GCGGTGGAAGGGCTGAACTGCGGCGAGATCAGCAGCGATGTGACGGTGGACAAGAGCGCACCGACCACCGCGACGGTGGGTAACCAGTTCGACTACACGCTGACGGTGCGCAACCTGGGGCAGTACAGTGCCACCAACGTGGTGGTGACGGACACCCTGCCAGCAGGCGTGAGCTTCGTCAGCGCGGACACGACCTACACCTTCGTGGGCAACGTCTACACCTTCAACCTCGGTACGCTGGCACCGAATGGGCAGCGCATCATCAAGCTGCGGGTGCAGGCGGCGGAAGCCCGCTGCGTGACGAACGTGGTGACGGTGGCCTCCAGCCCCTATTCGCCGGATGCCAACGCCAACAACAACCGCGACGAGGTGCGCACCTGCATCTCTGAACCGCCGCTGTTCATCTGCTCGGCGGGGTATGCCACCGAAGTGGTGAGTTATGTCCCCGGCACCACCCGCAGCGGTGGGGCGATCCCGGCCAACCGCCAGGTGAGCGGTAACGCCCTGGGCGCACCGCAGAACCAGGATGTGGCAAGCCCGATCAACTTCGTGTCGCTCGGTTTCGGCAACGGCAGCAGCACGGGCGTGATCGTGCTCAAGTTCGCCCAGCTGATCGTGCCCAACCCGCTGGGACCCGACCTGACGATTGTGGAGACCACCAGCGGCTACAGCTATGCCCAGTACCCCGAACAGGCGCAGGTGTTCGTCTCGCTGGACGGGGTGACATGGTATGCCACCGTGCCTGCCACCGCGCAGTCGGATGAGAACGTCGAACTGCCCAACAACCTGCCCGCTTACCAGTACGTCAAGCTGGTGGACGTGAGCAACATCAACTTCAACTTCCCCGGCGCGGCCAGCACGGTGGACGGCTTCGACCTGGACGGCGTGGCGGCCTGTGCGACGCAGCCCCTGCCCACCCTGACGGTGGTGAAGGTGGTGGACAACACGGCGGGCGGCACGGCACAGGTGAGCGACTTCCCGCTGTTCGTCAACGGGAACCGTGTGACCAGCGGCCAGGCGGTGAGCTATCTGCCGGGCAGCTACACCGTGACGGAGACCAGTCTGCCCAACTACACCGCCCGCTTCAGCGAGAGCTGCCCCAACGGTCAGATCACGCTGAACCCCGGTCAGAACGCGGTCTGCACCCTCACCAACACCTATGTCGCCCCGCAGCCCACCACCGGGACGCTGGAAATCCGCAAGGATGTGTATCCCGGCCCCAGCAGCACGGACTTCATCTTTGAAATCCGTCCCAACGACCTCGGCAGCGATGCAGTGGTGATCGAGACGGGCATTCTGGTGGGCGACGGCGAGTCGGCCAGCCGGGTGCTGAACGCGGGCAGCTATGAAGTGGCTGAACTGTTCGAGGGTGGCTTTGGCAGCGGCTTCGCCTTCGGCGGCGCGATCTGCACCATCGACGGCAGTGACGTGGCGAGCATCCCGGCCACGACCTCGACGCTCAACAGCGCGACGTTTGTCTCCAATGTCCCGGTTCAGGTGGGCAAGACCACCATCTGCACCTTCACCAACAATCAGCGCTCGACCATCTATGCGGCGAAGGAAACCCTGCCGGATGGCAGCAGCGAAGTGTTCGACTTCACGGTGACCGGTCCCGGCACTGACCGCCTGCTGGAGAACATCGGCGACGGGCAGACCTCGCAGGGACAGGGCGTGATTGAACGCGCCGCTGGCACCTACACGGTGGCCGAAGTGCCGGTGGCAGGCTGGGTGATCGACAGCATCGTCTGCGAGGACGACGCGAACAACGTCATCCCCACCACACCTGCCGAGAACGGCGTAACCTTCGACCTGGACTGGGGGCAGGTGGTGACCTGCACCTTCACCAACCGTCAGGAAGCGGGGACGCTGGAAATCCGCAAGGACGAGAACCCCGACGGCAACCAGGACTTCAACTACGAAGTGCGCCAGGGCGACACGGTGATCGATGACGGCACGTTCAGCGAAGCCGCCCCGGTCAGCCTGCCGCTGCCAGCGGGTGAGTACGACGTGGAAGAAGTGTTTGAGGGTGGCTTCGGCACGGGCTACCAGTTCGGCGGCGCGGTCTGCACCCTCGACGGTGAGACGGTTGCCAGCATCCCGGCGGACAACACGGGCAATGCCACCACCGTGAGCAGTGTCCCGGTGGAAGATGGCAAGACGACGATCTGCACCTTCACCAACCACGACCGTCCGAGCCTGACGATCTTCAAGCAGACGACGCCGGATGGCAGCGATGTCGAGTTTGCCTTCACCTACAGCGACAACCTGCCCGACATCGGCCCGGTCTCGCTGGCAGATGGCGAGTTCGCCCAGTTCTTCAGCCTGTCGGAAGGGCAGTACAGCGTGACGGAAAGCGTCACCTCTGGCTGGGTGCTGAGCAATGTCACCTGCCAGATCGGGGATGAGGCATTCACCAACGTTGAAGTGGTGGGCAGCACCCTGACCCTCAACCTGGCATGGGGCGAGGATGTGACCTGCACCTTCAATAACGCTGAAGAGCGCGTGGAAAACGGCACGGTCATCGTGACCAAGCAGGTTCAGTGGAACGGCGCCCCCGCCTTCGATGCCGAGTTCACGATCTGCCTGAACGGCACGGGTGAACCGCTCTGCCAGACGCAGACCATCACGGCAGGGATGCCCAGCGACACCTTCACCTTTGAGAACGTGCCGCCGGGTGCGTACACGGTGAGCGAGACCGACCCCGGCGCGAACTGGGAGGTCAGCTACACCAGCGCCAGCATCACGGTCGAAGAAGGCGAGACGGACGACGACGCGGTGGTGCGCAACAGCTTCATCCGCCGCACGCTGACGGTCACGAAGGATGTGACCGGGAATGGTGCGCCTGCCGACACCTTCACCATCTGCGTGGACGGCCCCGGCTACGCCGAACCCGACTGCCGCCAGTTCACCGACGGCGACAGCGAAGACTTTGACGTGCGCGTGGGCACCTACACCATCACCGAGGACTTCCCCGGTGCGGAGTGGGAGGTGACCGAACCTGCCGATGTGGTGGTGGGTGGCGAACAGACACAGTACGAAGCCACCGTCATCAATGCCTACAACCCGCCGCCGCCCACCACCGGAACGCTGGTCATCCGCAAGGCGACCAACCCCGACGGGCTGACGGGCAGCTTCACCTTCGACCCCGGCACGGGCTTCGCGGCCCAGGAACCCAACTTCAACCTGGATGCCAACGGCCAGCCGAAGGTGTTCAGCGACCTGACGCCGGGCAGCTACAGCGTGAGCGAGATCGCGCAGAGCGGCTGGAACCTGGAAAGCGCGAGCTGCCGGGTGAACGGCCAGCTGATCCAGTCTTCGCTC
This sequence comes from bacterium, assembly GCA_033762735.1. GTDB lineage: Bacteria > Chloroflexota > Anaerolineae > Aggregatilineales > Phototrophicaceae > JANRLJ01. Next base: position 3,322 of record JANRLJ010000202.1, read on the forward strand.
AACGGCAGCACCCTGACCGTCTCGGTAGCCGCCGGGCAGGAAGTGGAGTGCACCTTCACCAACGCACCCACCGTCAACCCGTGCGAGGCGCTGGTCGGCCAGGCGTTGATCGACTACATGGAGCAGTACCTCACCGGTACGATCCAGGTCATGGGCGGCCACACCTATGCCACCGGTGTCGTCCACAACAACGGCCCGCTCTCCTGCGACTTCCCGGTGGGGCTGGCAGCGTATGTGATGTACGACACGGTGATCGACAATCAGGAACTGTACGACGAAGACCCGATGGACTATCCGGGTGAGATCATCCGCTACATCCCGATCCCGGCCAACGGCAACAGCCAGACGCTGCGGGTAGACCTGCCCACCTGCGCGGCACAGGTCGACCTGTTCTACGGCGAACTGCTGCCCTCGCTCAACGGCCAGCGCTATGGTACGCGCCTGCTGGCGTGGGTGCAGACCAACCGCGCCCCCTGGCGCAAGCCCTTCTGCGTCCGCCAGACCAACGTCGCGCCCGTCGTGACCAACCCCGGCGACCAGAGTGGAACGGAAGGTGTGGCCTTCAGCTTGCAGATCGCCGCGACGGACACCACCGCTCTGACCTACAGCGCCAGTGGGCTGCCGGGTGGATTGAGCATCGATGCCACCAGCGGTGCGATCTCCGGGACACCGGACGCAGGCACGGCCAACAGCTACAGCGTGACCGTGACCGTGACGGATGCGGCTACCCCGCCGCTGAGCAGCAGCGTGACCTTCACGCTCAACATCGCGGCGCCCGCTCCGGTGGTGGTCAACACTGCCCCGACGGTCGATGCGATTGCTGACCAGAGCAGCACGGTGGGCACGGCGATCGCCGCCCTGACGGTGAGCGCGCAGGATGCCGAGGGCGACACCCTCAGCTACAGCGCGGCAGGGCTGCCGAATGGTATCCTGCTGGATGCCAACACGGGCGAGTTCAGCGGCACCCCGACGGCAGATGGCAGCTTCAGCGTGACGGTGACGGTCAGCGATGGCGTCCTGTTCGCCAGCACCCCCGCCTTCACCTGGACGGTTGCGGCGGCACCCGTGCCCAACACCGCGCCGAGCGTGACCGCGCCGAGCGATCAGGTCAGCACCAACGGCGCGACAATTGACGCCGCGGCCAACATCACCGCCAGCGCGATCGATGCCGAAGGCGACAGCATCACCTTCAGCGCCGAAGGGCTGCCGAATGGCCTGAGCATCGACCCGAACACGGGCACGATCTCCGGCACGATCTCGAATGCGGTTAATGCAGATGAGGCGCAGCGCGGCTACAGCGTGACCATCTTCGCCACTGATGGGGAAGGGGCAGTGGGGCAGGCGACGTTTAGCTGGACGGTGAACAATGCCGACCCCGGTCTGACCAACCCCGGCACGGGCGACCCGCTCACCCTGACCAGCACGGTGGGTGAGGTGCTCAACCTGCAACTGGCGGCAAGCGATCTGGAAGCAGGCAGCCTGAGCTTCAGCGCGGATGTCCTCCCGGCGGGCGTGGTGCTGGATGCGGGCACGGGCTTGCTGAGCGGGACGGTGAGCGACGCCAGCGGCACCAGCTTCGTCGTCACCATCACCGTGACGGATGCAGCGGGCAAGACAGCGCAAGTCGTCTTCACCTGGAACCTCACCCCCGCCCCGTAAGTGTCTTCTCCGTAAGTTCAAGGATGAGGGGGAGCCACAGCGCTCTCCCTCTCTCCTCAGTACCACAAATCAAAAGAGGCGGCTTGTGCAAACAAGGTCGCCTCTTTTTTTGCTTCGTAATGGTCGTCCAGCGGCTAAAGGGCGACGACGGCGAAGTCGATGAGATGCAAATCGTCGAGCGAGCAGGCGATGTACATGCTGAAAGAAACGTTTTCTATAGCGGCGGACTTTATGAAGCGCAGTCGGCTTTAAGAGAGGAACCGAAAGCGGCAGAGGCGCTATAGGTCGTTGACATCCGTCGTCGAAAAGGTGACATAGGGGAAGCACTCAGGCTGATGCGTGTCGTAAATGCCGTGCGGACTGAGCACCCAGGCAGGGTGTGGCTGAATTTCCTGTCCGGCGTTCATCAGCTTTTGAAAGCGCCCAAAGAAGAGTCGCCAGGTGTCGTTGTCCTGTGGGGGCAGGGAGCGCCCATTTGCCAGCCAGGTCATTCCTGACCAGGGCAGCGCGATTTCCACCGTCCATCCCTTATCAACGGTTCGCGCATCATTGAGGCTGCCATCGACCTGAACTGCCACCTGTAGGCCGGGGAAGTCCCAGTCGAGAAATGCCCAGCGTGCTCCGCGTGGATGGGTGCCGCGCCAGAAGGACGCGGGTTGGCGGTCATAATCCCCGGCGAAGCTGAACACATCACGTTCGAACAGATCAAATTCGGGAACGTTAAAGCGGCTGCTGCGGGTGTAGGCATCGCGCCAGATAAACATCACCTCGTAAACTGTACCCAGTCCGTTGATTTCCAGTTCATAATAGCAATCACCGCCATCAATGAAGACCTCGACATCATTTTCCTGAAACACAATCGAATCCCGTTTCGTATGATGGGCTTCCACAAAAGGTTCTTCGATCCAGAAGCCAATGTAGAGGCAGGTATCGTCCCAGAGCGCGGCCATGCGGGTGTCGTAAAAGCCGGGAGTGCCCGCTGCCATATCGACAAAGCGAGGGGATTTCGGCGCTTTTGCCCATGCGGTTTCGTTGAGTACGCCGTTTACCTGAATCGGCTCGCTGGTGCGGTAGCAGGTGTAACGCGCGATCTGGTTATCCGAACACGGTTGAGAAGTCATGACGTCTCTTTCTGAGAAAGTGCGATGATTTTACGGAAGTAGGCGATCAGTTCATCTGCTTTGGAGTCGAACGTAAACTGGTGGCGGATCGACCAGATGTGTTCCCGCATCTTCTGCACCTGATCGCGCTGGCGAAGCTGAACACCTAAATCGGGAATGTCCTTGAAGAACAGGCTAATCCCCAGTGATTCACAAAAGCGCTGTGCCGCAACCAGATGTGGTCGGTTATCGGCCTGAATCATAGGCACACCACAGGCAGCGAGCGTGGCAACGCGGGCGGGATGATTCAGATCATCCCACACACAGCGGCGGAGTTCTCCCTGGTTTTTGCTCTGGAAAAAGTGCAGCCAGCCCGCATCATACTGCGAAAATTCCCGCACCCAATCCTTCTGATCGATATGCGGATGCAAGTGGAGATAACCCGGCGCGATTTGCATCACCTCGTCAATCCAGTTTTTCCACTGGCCTTGCGTATAGTCACCATAAAAATGGACGTGAATTTTCTCCTTTGCCAGCGCCTCGACCACATACGGATGCAGCCCGATAGGACGACCGGGCACGACGGTATGAATTTCGCCATCCTTTTCAGAGAGCAGGGGAGAGCGCTCCTCCGTGAACCAATCGCGCTTCGGAAGATCACCGTCCAGAATCAGCATACGGTCAGGGTCAAATGGCTTCCCGGTCGAAAGCTGATACCACTCTACCAATTCAGGATGAACAAAAATCTGCCCATCCGATTGGGTGTACAGCTCCAGCAGTTGCGGGAATGTACCTTTTTCCAGACAGACGAACGGCCCTTCCTTGAAATGCCAGACGAAGGGAATACCGGGGTTTTGCAGCAGGACTTCATGGGCGAATGGCACGGCCTGCCAGTTCAGCAAGGCGTAAATAAGATCGGGCTTGATCTGCCTGACACTCTCGACCCAGTTTTCATAAGGGATGTCTTTCACATGCCCGAAGGGAATTGGCCCCACCGTGTTCCACCACTGCGGAGCCTGAGTCCACAGGCCGTACAACGTGTGCCCGCGTTCTTCCAGCGCCAGAACGCGCTCAGCATTGTAGGCCAGTTCGCCCACCAGCAGAATTCTGAGGCCATCGGGTGCGCGGGGAGTCGAAGGGCGCTCGCGAAACGGGCGATAATGTGCCACTTCGTCGATCATATTCCCGATACTGGTGCGAAAGCGGAGCGGGTGCTGGATGTTAAACCGCACGCGAAACGGGTTGAGTCCGCCGGCAGGCTCCAGCAGGAGATGATGAAGCTGATCGGGATGGCTGACCCATTCACAGGTGATCTGCCCGGTCGATATGGTGTTTCCGTGCTGTGCCAGTTTATCCCAGTACATCCAGCCCCAGTGATCCGTGACCAGTTCTTCGCGCTCCACCCACCGCTCATGCTTTTTGCGGTGCATCACCTGCACTGGTTGAAGCGATTTACCGCTGATTTGTCCCTCCGCATAGCGGTTGTAGTTGTAGCGCACACCGGAATAGGCCATGACTGCACCGGGGTTGGCGTCCAGCGCGGCCACCAGCGAGGCGAGATGATCGCGGTAGTAGAGGTCGTCCGAAGGGAGATAGGCGATCAGCTTACCCTGTGCCAGCCGCAGCCCTTCATTCAGCGCCGCGCCGACGCCCGAATTCTGCTCCAGCCGCACATAACGCACAAGGCAGCCTTCCCGGAAGGGTTCGAGTGTTCCCCGAACATCCCCCGGTGAGCCGTCATCAATGATAATCAGTTCCCAGTCGGTTAAGGTCTGGGCATACAGGCTTTCGACCGCTCTGGTGATAAAGGCTTCATGGGCATAGGTTGGCATCAGAACCGAGACTAAGGGCATGAACCGCACACCTGCCGTGATAGGACTGTCACGCGAAAAGGAACTGGTTGGAATAAAGCGTTATCTCGTTTCGGGACTCGTCGGTGGGAAGGAAGAAGAAGGGGTGGTTGTTTCTGTCCCGAAGCTGCCCATATTAGAGCATCCCTTTGAACGCGGCGCAATTTTCAGCCTTATCATTATGATCCGGGGTGGATAAATCTAGTCCATGTGGGGGACTCTCATCAGTCATACAATCCGGTATGATTTTCTATAAGGAATCATACAATCACCCCCTAGAATGGGTGAGTTCTGTTATGAAGGAGTACGAAATGCCCGAACCCCTGCGGGATGTTTTTCCCCAACAGGGCGACGATAAGCTGCAACCTGACCAGTATCCTGAACTGAACGCAACCCAGCCCATCCACGTTCTCTCCAGCCAACCGACAAGGTCAATTGACCGTCGCACTACCGCTGCAACCCAACTCAACCTGCCAAACCGTTCCACATCCAAGACCGTCATTGCCCAGAATCGCCTCCATACACCGGTTGTTCAGGAAGGTCGCGGGCTTACCGCTGCCATTGACTCGATGCTTTCCGCGTCTGAACAGGACGCGCAAATTCAGATTCACGCCGAGCACCTCGTTTGCATTTTTCTGCTCGGCCTGATTTTCTTCATCCGTGCCACCAATCTGAACTTCAACACGCTTCATCTGGATGAAGCCATTTACACGACCGTTGGTGAAGAAATTCTTTCCGGCGTGACCAAGCAGGGCGCGACACGCTGGATGTACGGCTCGTACCTGTATCCGATTCAGGCGACCCTGGCCGAGCACCTGGGCGGCGTCATCGGGCTGCGCCTGCTGAGCGCCGTCTTTAGCACGATAACGGCGCTGTTTGTGTTTCTGACGACGCGCCGGGTGTTCAATACCCGTGCCGGACTGCTGGCACTGTTCGTGTTCGGCTTTACGGGGATCAGCATCAACGTCGGCCAGCACGCAACCTATGATGTCGTGAGCCTGCCTTTCCTTTCAATGGCAGTTTATTTTGCGGTTTCGGCCATTCTGCGCCCGGAAAGGCAGCAGCGCTATCTGCTCTGGGCAGGGTTTGCCTTCAGCCTGTGCGTCCTCGGCAAATACATCGCTATTCTGATGCTGCCCGCGCTCATCCTGACCATGCTCACGCTGCATCTGGCGAGAGGGCGGGGATTGTGGTCGTTCATTACCCGCATTCCCTGGTGGCATCTGATCGCGCCGATGCTGATTATCCTCGGCATTTATGGCGCGTATTATGTGGATGATCTGCGGCAGGCGTTTTCAGAAGGGTATGCCTTTCAGGCTGAGCCGCGCATGAAGATTATCGGCAATCTCGTTCGCGATCTGGGGCTGATCATCCTGCTGGCGATGGTGGCGGTGGTCGTCATCCTGTGGAAAGCATTTTTACGAATGCGGTCGCGACCCGGTCTGCTGATTGCCGTGATTTGCCTGCTGCCGATTCTACTGATCGCAATCCTGCTGCCCGCTCTGTATCACCTGGTGACGGCCAACGGCAGATCGATGTGGAAGCACAACGTCTACAGCCTGATTTTCCTGGCGCCGATTGTCGGGTACGGCATCGCTGAGTTTATCGATTTCCTGCGTTCGTCCAGCAGTCGTTCCGCCCGAACCGGCACGGCGTTTCGCGTGCTGAGCGCTGGACTGACGGTGCTGCTGCTGCTGCTGTTCATCACAGAGGCCTTTCGCCAGAACACGTCGTTCCACCGCCTGTGGCCGAATACCAGTTCGGTTGTGAGTTACCTTTCGGAGCAGGGGATCACACCTGAAAACCGCATTCTCAGTTCGGGCTATTCCATCTATGACTACTACTTCGATTTTGGGGTGCGCGATCAGAACGTGTGGAACAACATCTGGTATGCCGAATACAACAATCTGACCGGGCGAGAAGCGGTTCGGCAGGGTATTCAGGACTGCGCCTTTGACCTGGTCGTGCTGGATAACTTCTGGGATCCGCAGTGGGCGGGTGAGCTGGCGTATGTGGCGCAGGATGCGGGCTATGTTGTCGGCTACAGCACAATGGAAGAAGTCAGCACAGGTGATCAGATCGTTACACAGGTTTATCTGCCTCAGTGCCGGAGTGAATCATGAGAGTCTTTGAGGTCATCGGTGCTCTAGTACTGTTCGCCGTTGTTCTCCTGATTGACGCCGTTCTGGTACTGTTCTTCAATACGTTCGTCTGGCCGTACTTCTGGCCGACGACCGCGTTTCTCATTCTGACGGTCGTGTGTGCCATCGTCATCTGGTTTCCCGAATTTGGTTACAGCATCTGGATGCTTAGAGTCGTCGGGCTGCTGCTGATTTTCGTCGGTCAGTCCTACGTTGTGGACAGCTTCCAGCTTGCCGTGCGCCAGCCGAATGTCCTGACGATTGCGCATCTGATCGGCATTACAGGGATGGTCGTGATGCTGATGATTAACTACGTCAATCAGATCAGACCCCGCAACAATATTGTCCCACCACCACCGCCTGCCAATCTGCCTGTTGTGGCGGCAGTCGTGCCCACGTATGGCGAACCCTATGAAGTGCTGGAGCGCACCGTCGCGTCCATCAAACGGCTGGATTACCCGCTGGATCGGCTGTGCATTGTCATTTCTGATGATGGTCATCGCGACGAGATTCGCGCAATGGCGGAGCGCTTCCAGGTGCACTACAACCCAGGTCCCAAAAAGGACGCCAAGGCGGGAAATCTCAATTCTGCCCTGGCATTTCTGGAGGAGGTTTGCCCTCAGGCCTCGCTCGTCCTGACACAGGATGCAGACGAGGTAGTGCATCCGTCCCTGTTGAAGCAGCTTGTCGGGTACTTCAACAACCCGAAAATCGCTTTCGTGCAGACACCCAAAGAGGTGGTTGTGCCGAAGGGGGATCCGTTTGGCACCCGTGACCGCATGTTTTATGACAACATGCAGGTAGGGCGCAACGGTGGTGGTGCAGCATTTGCCTGCGGCAGTGGCGTCGTCTGGCGGATTGACGCCGTTCAATCCATTGGCGGCTTTTCCACCTGGAACATTGTGGA
>JANRLJ010000203.1:0-13084 GCA_033762735.1 bacterium
TGAACCCAGTATTTCTTGCCAGTCCTTGGTGATTTGCGCTATCGTTGTCATGTTGAGAAGATGCTTTCGTCTGCTTGGTCGCTACGAAATTATCTCCTCAACCTTCCTTAATTGCTTATCTTGACAGCTATGGGGCGCAGCATGCTGCGCCCCTACCAGAGCATCGTCGAGTCTGAACCTTTAGAACCTCGTTAACCCTGTTTGTGGTTTTGATGCGTTTGCCCTCAGAACATCGGTCTCAAAAATTCACAAAAAGATCAGAGTCATTTATAATAGTCCACGAAAGGTCACACCGACCATTTTTGAACCTTCCACCCCGTTGGTGCGTAGTTCCGTTTGTCTGCCGCTTTTGTTCAAAATCGCCCATCAAAGGGGTCTTCTTGTGAAAATTCCGATAGGCCGTTACTACCAACTGTTGAAACAGTATTTAAAACCACAGTGGCCGCGTGTCGTGCTGCTGTTCGCGCTGCTGCTGCTCACCATTGGCCTGCGCGTGCTCAACCCGCAGATCATCCGCACCTTCATCGACCGGGCAACGGGCGGTACGCCGATCAGTGACCTGACGTTTCTGGCGCTGACCTTCCTGGGTTTCTCGCTCCTGATTCAGATCGTCAGCGTGACCAGCACCTACATCGGCGAGAACATCGGCTGGACGGCGACCAACAACCTGCGGGCGGATATGGCGCTGCACGCCCTCAAGCTGGATATGAGCTATCACAACGACCATACACCGGGCGACATGATCGAACGCATCGACGGTGATGTGGTCGATCTGGCAATCTTCTTCTCACAGTTCGTGATTAAGATCGTCGGGAATCTGCTGCTGCTGGGCGGGGTGCTGCTGGCGCTGTATCTGACGGACTGGCGAATCGGCATCGCGCTCACGTTTTATGCCGTGATCTCGCTCTACGGGCTGAACAAACTGCGCAGCATCGCCGTTCCTTACTGGAAGGCCGCCCGCGATGCCAGCTCTGACCTGTATGGCTTCCTCGAAGAACAGCTTTCCGGCACCGAAGACATCCGTTCCAGCGGTGCCGTACCCAACTCCATGCGCCACCTGTACCGCTATGCCCGCGACCATCTCCAGAAGCAGCGCAAAGCCGGAACGATGAATATCCGGCTGATTCAGATGTGGATCGGCTTATACGAAGCAGGCCGCGCGATTGCCTTTATCGGCGGCTTTTACCTGTTCACCCGCGATGCAATCACGCTGGGCATGGCGTACCTGATCGTCAATTACACCGACGCCATCTTCCGCCCCCTGCGCGAGATCACCAACGAGATTCAGAACCTCCAGAAGGCAGGCGGCAGCATCGAGCGCATCGAAGAACTGTATGCCGTACAGGACAAAATCAAGGATACCGGGACGACTCCCCTGCCGGAAGGTGTGCTCTCTGTCGAATTCGACGCGGTGGACTTCAGCTACAACGGGGATGATCGCATCCTCGATCAGGTCAGCTTCCACCTGAAACCGGGCGAAGTGCTCGGCCTGCTGGGACGCACGGGCAGCGGCAAAACGACCATCACACGCCTTCTGTTCCGCCTGTACGAGATCAACAGCGGTTCGCTGCGGCTGAACGGCATCGACATCCGCGACATTCCCATCAGTTCGCTGCAACGGCATGTGGGTATGGTGACACAGGATGTGCAGTTGTTCCGCGCAACCGTGCGTGACAACCTGACTTTCTTCGACCGTTCAATTTCGGACGAGCGCATCCTGAGCGTGATTGACGATCTGGAATTGAACAACTGGTTTAACGGGCTGCCGGAAGGGCTGGACACCGAACTCGAATCGGGCGGCAAGGGGCTTTCCGCTGGCGAGGCACAGCTTCTCGCGTTTGCGCGTGTCTTCCTGAAAAACCCCGGCCTGGTGATTCTGGACGAAGCCTCGTCGCGGCTCGACCCGGCCACCGAACAGCGTATCGAGCGAGCCGTTGATAAACTGCTGCAAAACCGCACCGGCATTATCGTGGCGCACCGCCTCAAGACGGTCGAACGCGCCGACCAGATCATGATCCTGGAAAACGGCGTGGTGCGCGAACATGGCCGCTATCAGGAGCTTGTCGCCACCGACGACTCACGCTTCGCGCAACTGCTGCGCACCGGCTTACAGGAGGTACTGGCCTGATGGCTTCCACAACGGCAAATCCCGACGCGGTCAGCGAGGCGGAACTCAAGGAGATGAAGCTGCGCCGCCCGGTCTATTACTACGTGCTGCGTACCATTGGCTACCGCCCAATGCTATGGATAGTGAACCTGATTGCGTTATGCGTAATCGTGCTCGGCTGGCAGGTGCCGCCCTTGCTGGCGCGGGAGTTCTTCAACCTGCTCGGCCAGAGCGCCCCGGCAGCCGAAAGCCTGTGGACGCTGGTGATTATCCTCGTCGTGTCCACGCTGGCGCGGCAGGCGGCCTTCTGGTTCCTCATCCGCTGCAACGTGCCCTTTATGTACATTGGGCAAACCGTGATGCAGAAGAATCTGCTGCGGCGCATCTTCCAGCTTCCCGGCGCGAAGGCACTGCCGGAATCGCCCGGCGAGGCGGTCAATCGCTTCAAGAATGACGCCTTTGAAGTCCCGGTCTTCGCGCTGTGGATTAACGACACCATCGGCAATGTGCTGGCCGCGATTGTGGCGCTGGTCGTGATGTTCTCGATCAATGCGACGGTGACGATTGTGGCCGTCATCCCGACCATCTTCGTGCTGTTCATCGCCAACCTCGCCACAGGCCGCATCGAGCGCTACCGCAAGGCCTTCCGCGAGAGCAGCGGCAAGGTGATGGGCTTTATCAGCGAGACGTTTGGTGCAGCGCAGGCAGTCAAGGTGGCGGGCGCCGAGCAGCACGTCGTCCAGCATTTTCGTGTGCTGAATGAGACTCGCCGCAAGGCCGCGCTGCGGGATCGGTTGTTTACCGAACTGCTGCAATCCATCTTCTGGAACATGGGGAATCTCGGTACAGGCATCATCCTCCTGCTGGCGGCGCAGCTAACCCGGCAGGATCAGTTCAGCGTCGGCGACTTCGCGCTGTTCGTCTACTATCTGGAGACGATTGGCGAATTCACCGGCTTTGTCGGGATGTTCGCCGCACGCTACAAACAGGGCGGCGTCTCGCTCAAACGGATGCAGCGGCTTATGCAGGGTGCGCCCGAAACCGACCTGATCGAATATGGCCCGGTTTATGAACGCGGCGACCTGCCCGACATTCCCTATACGCCGCGCAGCCCGCAGCATCGGCTGGAAGCGCTGGACGTGCAAGGGCTGACGTATCTGCATCCGTCGTCCGGTCGCGGCATCCGGGATATCAACCTGCGTGTGGAAAAGGGGTCGTTCACCGTGATTACCGGACGCATCGGCAGCGGCAAGACGACCCTGCTGCGTTCGCTGCTTGGCCTGCTCCCGCGTGATTCGGGCGAAATCCGTTGGAACGGGCAGCCTGTGACCGAACCGGATAACTTCTTCATCCCGCCCCGCGCCGCCTATACCGGGCAGGTGCCGCGCCTGTTCAGCCACACCCTGCGGGAAAATCTGCTGATGGGTCTGCCCGAAGATGCGGTAGACATCCCCGCTGCCGTTCAACGCGCCGTGATGGAAGATGACCTGGCAGCGCTGGAAGACGGGCTGGAGACGATGGTCGGGCCGAAAGGGGTACGCCTTTCCGGCGGGCAGATTCAGCGCAGCGCCGCCGCCCGCATGTTCGTGCGCGACAGTGAACTCTACGTGTTCGATGACCTTTCCAGCGCACTGGACGTGGAAACCGAGCGCAAGCTGTGGGAACGAGTCTTCCAGCAGACGGACGCGACCTGCCTCGTGGTCAGCCACCGGCAGGCCGCGCTGCGCCGCGCCGACCACATCATCGTCCTGAAGGATGGTCAGGTGGAGGCGGAAGGCACACTGGATGAACTGCTGCTGACCTCGCCGGAGATGCAGGCACTGTGGAAGGGCGATCTCGTCGGCGAAAGCCCGAATGAAGATGCCGCGCCGACAGCGGATGTGGCGATGGATTGAGCATCAGTTGCCCTCACCCTAGTACGCCGACAAGATGAGAATGATGGGTTGCGTTGGTAGGGGCGCAGCGCGCTGCGCCCCTACAGGTAGGCAGCTTTAGATGGTCAATGTACTAGATCCCTCTTCCAAAGCGCCGTTTCACGGCTGGGAGAGGGACTTCAAAGGATGTCCTACTCCCCTTCTCCCAGCGCAGCGTTTGGGAGAAGGGGGCGGGGGATGAGGGCTGGTGCCTAATCGCCTCTGACAACCTCACAACAACGGCGGCTGCTCCACCAGATCATTCCCGCCTGCCAGCACGCGAACATCGTCCGCGCTGAGGTGGGTCACAGCCACACCCACCCGCGCGGCGACCGCTTCCGCCGCCGTGCGACGGTGGCAGGTGCGCCAATCGACACACGCGCACAGCAGAATCACGGGCTGCTGATGCAGGAGTTCAACGATCTGCGCCACGCCCTTTTCCTCATCCGCCAGCGCCACTTCCCCGCCCGATCTGTAATTCAGGTTGCCGAGTTCGCCTACGTGGCGGTACGCCTCGCCCCATGCCCGCTGTAAGGGGCCTTTGTTCCAGTACGGCACCCGCGACCGCGCATTGAGCCGAATATCCACGATCAGCGCTCCGAGGTGCTGGGCCGCACTGAGCAGATCATCCGGCAGCAAACCCGTATAACCCGCCGTATAGAGGGGGTGGAGTTCAGTTTCAGGGAAGTCACTCATGGCACACATTCTCATCCGCTTCGGTCATGGCCTTAATTTGCCGTAAAAGGATGATGAATAGAAGGGCGACCTGCACCCTTTTCGATTTAGAATGAGCCAAACGGCGCTCCCTGCTGGCTTCCGTCAAGCTGCCCCAGCCCAACCCACCCCAGCCGCTTGTATCCATTGCGAAAGCAGGCCTTATGCTCGACTCCGCACAGGCAGCGGAACACACACAGTCCAAGTCTGAAAATCTTTCTGGTTCACGCCCTGGCGATAAACACCATTCCACGCTGCTGATTCCGGCGCGGGTCGATACGCCCGAACTGCTTGACCTGGGCGAAGGCACACCCGACGACGTGAAGATGAGCCTGGATGATCTGTGGCGCATCAACCGTTTTTTCGGCGGGGTGATGCCGATCACCAACCATCTCTTTCCCCGTCTGCGGCGGCATTCGGGTACAGCGACCGTGCTGGATGTCGGCACCGGGTCGGCACAGATGGCGGTATTGATCGCGCGGTGGGCGGCACGTAACGGCTGTTCGGTCAAGGTGATCGGGCTTGATCTGGCAAGTCGTCATCTGGCGGTGGCGGCAGCGTTCGCCGCAGATACGCCGAACGTGAAGCTGCTGCAAGCCGACGCGCTGCACTTCCCATTAAAGCCGGAGAGCGTCGATTATGTGATTTCGTCGCTGTTCCTGCATCACTTCGAGCCGGAGCAGGTGATTTCGCTGCTGCGGCAGACCTTCGCCAGTGCGCGGCGCGGCGTGATTCTGTCCGACCTCGAACGCGGGCGGCTGCCGCTGCTGGCGTTCCGGCTGATGCAGCCGATCCTCGCGCGGAGCTATCTCACCCGACACGACGGCGCTGCCTCGGTGCGCCGTGCCTATACGCCGCGAGAACTGACCGAACTGGCGCGGGCGGCAGGGCTGACCAACGTGCGTGTGGTGCGTTATTTCCCCTGGCGGATGACTCTGGTGGCGGAAAAGACCGGAGTGAGCTATGACGCAGGTGTTTGATGCGGCCATCATCGGCGGTGGGCTGGCGGGATGCAGCGCGGCTATCACCCTGGCGCAGCACGGCGCGAACGTCCTGCTGCTGGAAGCAAAGGCCTATCCGCTGCATCGCGTGTGCGGGGAATTCCTCTCGCCTGCGTCCGCCAATATTCTCTCCGAACTCGGTGTGCTGCCGCAGGTCGAAGCGCTGCATCCGGCGTTGATCGACCGCGCCCGCATCGTCGCGCCGGATGGCTTCTGCTGGGAGGCGGATTTACCCGGCGCAGGACTCGGCCTGACCCGCTACGCGCTGGATGCCCTGCTGGCGCATGAAGCTGAACGACTCGGCGTGTGTCTGCACACGGAAACAACCGTGCAGGATGTGGAGGGCGATCTCGACAATGGCTTCACGCTCACCGCGCGGCACGATGGGCAAATACAGACGTATCAGGCGCGGGTGGTCATCGCCGCCTATGGCAAACGCGCCAATCTCGACCGTGTGCTGAACCGCCCCTTTCTGCATCGCGGAATCCAGTACGTCGGGCTGAAGAATCACCTGCGCGGAATTTCAATCGAGAATCGCGTCGAGCTGTATCCCTTCCCCGGCGGCTACTGTGGATTGTCGCAGGTGGAAGACGGCTGTACGAATGTGTGCCTGCTGGTGCGGCAGGACGTTTTCCAGCGGCAGGGCGCAGGTGATATTTCCGCCTTTATCGAATGGATGAGCGGTCAGAACCCGGCGCTTGGCGCCTGGCTGGCGCGGGCTGAGGTGGTGCATCCGCGCTGGTTCAGCATCAGCCAGATTTCATTTCAACGCAAAGCCGCGTTGGAAGGCGACCTGCTGATGACGGGCGACTCCGCCGGGCTGATCGCACCGCTGGCGGGCGACGGCATGGAGATGGCGCTGCACGGCGGGCGCATGGCCGGGCTGATGGCGGCGCAGTTCGTGCATGAGCGCTGGTCGGCGGCGCAGTTGCGAACCCAGTATCCGAAGGCGTGGCGGCAGACATTCGGCGGTCGGCTCTCGCTGGCGCGGGGGCTGCAAACCCTGATGCTGCGGCCTGCCCTGCTGCCAGTGGGCTTGCGGGCGCTGCATCGCTCCCCGGCATTGAGCCAGTTCGTCATCCGCCATACACGCAACGCGGCCTGATACGGCGTGAGTGTGTCCTCATCCCATGAGCAAAGCGACCCTCTCTCCCTCACGGAGTGTGCCTCTTACAGAGTGCCTCTTGTCAGAGGCACTTAAATGCAAGCGTCTCCCCCTTCTACCTGAGGGAGAAGGGGGCCGGGGGTTGAGGGCTAATGTTATCGGAATCGGATTTTATCGTCAGGAGCAGAAGATGAGCACAGCGCGTATTGTATCGTTAGCGACAGGCGTCCCCGAAGGGCGCTACAGCCAGGGCGACATTTTTGAGGCGTTCGCCGCCTTCCAACAGGTGCCTGACCGCCGCATCCGAGCGATGCGCATGATCTTCGACCGGGCAGGCGTGGGCTTCCGCCATCTTGTCGTGGGGGATGGCTATTTCGACCGCAACCGCACCACAAAGGAACGCAATGATCTGTACATGGAAGAAGCCGTGCCGCTGGCAGCGAAGACGATCTGCAAGGGCTTGAACGAGGCGGGTTATGCGCCGGGCGACGTTGACGACCTGATCGTCGTGTCCTGCACCGGGTTCAGCATCCCCGGCCTTGACCTGCATCTCGCGGGGCGGCTTAAGATGCGATCTGATCTGCGGCGCACCTGTGTGCTGGGGATGGGCTGCTACGGGGCATTCCCGACGCTCAACCGTGCTTTCGATACCGCCCGTGCCGATGCAAAACGGCTGACGCTGATCGCCTCAGTGGAATTATGTTCGCTCCACATGCAGACGGACGACTCGGCGGAAAATATCGTCTCGTCGGCGCTGTTCTCGGACGGGGCGGCAATGGTGCTGATCGGCCATGACACGGATGCGCCACACCGCTGGCCGCAGATCATCGATACGGCGACGGCCTGCGACTATACGACGCTCGATCATATGTCGTTCACCGTGACCGATCACGGCTTCCGCATGTACCTGTCCAGCTACGTGCCGGACATCCTCAGCAGCCAGGTCAAGGGCTTTGTGGATGCGCTGCTGGCGAAGAACAACCTGACGCGCTCGGACGTGCGTTTCTGGGGGATTCACCCCGGCAGCAGCAAAATTGTCGATTATGTGCAGCACCAGCTTGAACTGACCGATGCGCAGGTTGAAGACTCTCATGCCGTGCTGCATGATTATGGCAATATGTCCTCAGCGACAATTCTGTTCGTGCTGGATCGCATCACGCGCTGCCAGCAGCCCGCCCCCGGTGAATACGGTGTGCTGATGGCGTTCGGGCCGGGTCTGACCATCGAGGGGATGCTGGTGCGGTGGTAATTTTGTACAAATCAGGCACACGGCAATTTTAGGGGATACGTCCGTATGTAGGGGCGCACCCGCGTGTGCGCCCAGTATGCCGATTTCGCCCCTACAGCCAGATCATCAGGTAAATCACTGGAAATCCTACAACACGCGAACCCGCATTTTCGAGCCGATCAGATGTTATAATGCGCGTGGAATCGTTCGATAACAAACCACGACCATGTCCGACTCCGCAGAACTTGAGACACAACTTACGCCTTCCGCCCGGCCTCGCAGGCGCTCGGTATCGCTGCTGTCGCTGCGCGATGACACGCAGGCCGCCTTTAAGGAGGCGGGGATTCGCACCCTCGATCAACTGGTGGCGATGTCGCCGGATGAACTGCGGCGCTTTAAGGGCATCAAGACCACCGCCGAAGCGCTCCATGCCCATGCCCGCGCCTATCTGAACGACGCACCCGTCTGGTTCAATTCGCTGCCCCATCCCTGCCGCTGCGAGGGCTTTTTCTTCGATATTGAAACCGACCCGCAGACCGGCTTTGTGTGGAGCATTGGCTGGAACGACGGCGGCGATCACACGTCAATCGCCATTGTCGCGCCGTATTCGCCTTACGGTCGGCTGGCGCTGTCGGCCAATACCGATGTGTTCCTGCTGCCCGATGCGGAGTCCGTATGGGAAGCCTTTGCGCAGGGCGTGGCCGAGTCCGACGCGCCGGTCTATCACTGGACGGGCTACGACTCCGGCGTGATGCACAAGAGCGCACCTGATCTCGTAACCGCCGCGCTGGAAAACCGCCTCTATGACCTGCATCGCACCTTTAACCAGTGCGTCCGCTTCCCGGTGCGCGGCTCCTCGCTCAAGACGCTGGGCGTGTATCTCGGTTATAGCTGGTCGGTGTATGATGCGTGGGATGCTGCCTGGCGCGATTATCAGGTGTGGCTGATGGACGGCGACAACGAAAATCTGGCGCGTGCCTGTGCCTATCAGCGGGATGATGTGGTGGCGCTGGCGCTGGTCTGGAAGTGGCTTAACGACAACCTCGAAAGCTGAATATGACCTTACGACCCTTTGGCAAAACCGCCCTTTCCGTCTCCCCGCTTGGACTGGGGATGGCCGCGCTTGGCAGACCGGGCTACATCAACCTCGGTCATGCGGGCGACCTGAAGCGCGACTATGACCCCGGCGCGATGGAAGCCCATGCCCATGCGGTGCTGGATGAAGCCTGGGCGCTCGGTATTCGCTATTACGACGCGGCGCGTTCCTATGGCGAGGGCGAACGCTTTTTAGGTAACTGGCTGCGAAGGCGCGATATTTCTCCTGATAAGGTTGTGGCAGGCTCGAAGTGGGGCTACACCTACACGGCGGACTGGCAGGTGCAGGCCGAGCAGCATGAGGTGAAGGATCACACGCTGCCCACCCTGCAACGCCAGTGGAGCGAAAGCCAGAGTGCGCTCGGCGGTTATCTGCGGCTGTATCAGATTCACTCCGCCACCTTCGACAGCGGCGTGCTGGAAAACAGCGCCGTACTGCATGAACTGGCGCGGCTGAAACGCGACGGCCTGCTGATCGGCCTGTCTTTGAGCGGCGCAGATCAGGGTGAGGTACTGCGCAAGGCGCTGACGGTCGAGATCGACGGTGTGCGGCTGTTCGACAGCGTACAGGTGACATGGAACGCGCTGGAAACCGCCGCGACCGATGCGCTGAAAGACGCATATCAGGCGGGCATGGGCATCATCGTCAAGGAAGCGCTGGCGAATGGCCGCCTGACCACCCGCAACACGGATCCGGCTTTTGTACGGAAGATGGCGGTGTTGCAGCGGCAGGCCAAACGGCTGAACACATCAATTGATGCGCTGGCACTGGCCTTCGTGCTGGCACAGCCCTGGGCGGCAGTGGTGCTGAGCGGCGCGGCGACCCTCGATCAACTGCGCTCGAACGTGCAGGCGGTGGAGGTGCATCTGGACGAGGAGGCACATGCACAGCTTGCATCCCTGGCCGAGCCTGCGGCGGACTACTGGAACACCCGCAAGCGGCTGGCGTGGAACTGAATACAGTCAAAAAGGGAGTACCTGAGTTTTTTCGTAGGGACACGGCATGTCGTGTCCACGCAAATTGTGTTTAGCACATGATCCAGACGAGAAGGCCAGAACGAATCAAAAGAGCGACCTGTATTGGTCGCTCTTTTTGTTGGGGATGATGGCGGGAGATGCAGAGGGGTTCTGCATCTCCACAGGGTTGACTTGGGGTTAAGGCTGGCCGACTTCCGGTGTGCCTTCCGGTGTGGGCGGGAGGATCGGCTGCGCTTCCGGCGGATAGACCGGGGCATTGATCGTCCACACGAAGGTGAAGCTGCGGCTCTGGCTCGGGGTGCCGTTGTCCGTCACCGTGATCGTCACGCTGAACACACCCGTCACCAGCGGTGTCCCGCTCACCACACCCGTCGTTGGGTCGATGACCACCCCTTCCGGCAGTCCAACCGCGCTGAAGGTGATGACGTTGCCGTCGGGGTCGTAGGCCTGCACGGTGATCGGCAGGATCGGCGTGAACTGAACGCTGATCTGCTCGACGAGCGGCAGCACTTCCGGTGCCCGGTTGGGCGCATCCACCGACCAGGTGATCGTAGCCTCGCTCGTCAGACGATAGGGGCTGCTGTCCATGGCCTGCACTGTGACCACGAAGTCACCCACCGCCGCTGGCGCACCGGAGATCACGCCTGTGTTCGGGTCGATGCTCAACCCGGCGGGCAGCCCTTCGGCACTGTAGGTCAGGCGGTTGCCATCGGCGTCGAAAGCGCTCACCTGTACGGGTGCAATCGGGACACCCGCTGCGCTGTCCTGAACTGCGGGTGCAGCCACAACGGGCGGCTGGCTGTCGGTCACGGTGCCGACCAGTTCGAGTTCGAGCCGGTCGAGCCGTGCGCCGTCTTCGCGCAGCAGGACGACGACCTGCGTCTCGCCCACCGGGAGGTTGACCACACGGGGGTCGGGGCCACCCTGGTTGCCAACGTAATCGACCACAAACGCCGCGCCGCCGCGTGTCAGCGTCCAGTTGTTGGTCGTCCCGCCGAAGGTGACGAAGAACGAGTCATCATCGGAGTTGGGCGCGTTCACGAAGCCCTTGAGGCGGTACGAGCCAGCCTGCGTCACATTGAAGCAGAAGGTCAGGCGCGATGGGCTGTTGGCGGTGAAGATGTTGCCCGTGCCGTTGGGCACCGTGACGTACTGGCCGCCGCTGGCGTTGGCCGCGCTCACAACCGTGAAGGCTCCTGCCCGCTGCGCCGCTTCCGCTTCCTGGCTCAATCCGCACACGGTCGTCACGGGCGTGATCGTCCAGCTAAAGGTGACGCTGGCGGAGAGCGACGGTGTGGCGTTATCGCTCACGGTCACGGTCACGCTGGTGGTGCCGACCGTCGTCGGTGTACCGCTGATGAGGCCGCTGGCGGGGTTGATGCTCAGCCCTGCCGGGAGGCCGCTGGCCTGATACGTCAGCGTTTGCCCTGCCGTATCCGTCGCCACGATTTGCAGCGGCGTGATGGCGGCGTTGACCGTGTTGATTCTGTCGCCGGGGTTGGTGACCACTGGCGGCATGTTGGCGGGTGGCGTGCCCACCAGTTCGAGTTCGAGCTTGTCGAGCCGTGAGCCGTCCTCGCGCAGGAACACCACCACCTGCGTCTCACCGACCGCGAGCGTGACTTCACGCGGGTCGGGGCCGCCCTGGTTGCCGACATAATCGGTGACAAAGGCCGTGCCCGTCGGCAGCGTCCAGTTGTTGGTCGTCCCGCCAAAGCTGACGAAGAAGGAGTTATCGTTGCCGGTTGGTGCGTTGACCAGACCCTTAAGGCGGTACGTCCCGGCCTGCGTCACGTTGAAGCAGAACGTCAGGCGGGAGGCACTGCCAACGCTGAAGCTGCTGCCCGCGCCGTTGGGCACCGCGACATACTGACCGCCGCTGGCATTGGCCGCGTTCACCACCGCGAAGGCGCCCGCCCGCTGGGCTGCTTCCGCTTCCTGGCTCAATCCACACACGGTCGTCGCAGGCGTGATCGTCCAGCTAAAGGTAACGCTGGTGTTCAGTGCTGGCGACCCGTTATCCGTCACTGTGACCGTTACGCTATTGCTACCGACGGTGGTCGGTGTGCCGGAAATCAGACCAGTCGCGCTCATCGTCAGGCCAGCGGGCA
The DNA here is from genome assembly GCA_033762735.1 of bacterium. Lineage (GTDB taxonomy): Bacteria > Chloroflexota > Anaerolineae > Aggregatilineales > Phototrophicaceae > JANRLJ01. Next base: position 12,253 of record JANRLJ010000203.1, read on the forward strand.
GCCCGGTCGCCTGATAGGTCAGGGTTTGTCCCGCCGCGTCTGTCGCCACGATTTGCAGCGGCGTGATGGCAAGGTTGACCGTGTTGGAGCGGTCGCCCGGATTGGTCACGACGGGTGGCTGATTTACCACCACGACCTGATTAATCACGGTGAAGTTGAGCGTGACCGCCGTGCCTGCTGTACCCGCCGCGTTATCCAGCGTGAACGGTGTGCCGATCAGCGTGTGTGCACCGAGCGTAAACGTGCCTGCCGCATAGTTGCCGCCGCTGTCGCTGAACAGCGAATAAGGCGCGGTGTTCTCGGTGCGGAAGTTCGGGTTGACCGCGCCGCCACCCGTCTGGTTATAGCCGAAGCGCACACTGTTGACATTGCCAGTCACATTGGCGCGAACGTTGAGACCAGAGGGGAGCTGCGCCAGGTTGAGCACCGCGTCTGCCGGGATTGGGTCGAAACCGGGAACAGGCAGATCGGTCGTAGCGTTGATGAGCGTGAAGCCCGTGACGGCCAGGGTCGGCGGTGCGGCGACCACGTTCACCGTGCGTGTGACTTGAACCGCCGCGTTGCCCGCCGCGTCGCTCACGTTGTAGAAGCGGGTGTAAGTGCCCACTACACCTGTGTTGACGTTGCCCGTGATAACGATGTTGGCGGTGAGGTTCCCATTCACGTTGTCCAGCGCCGTTGCACCGGGTTCGACATACGTCTGACCGACCGTCAGCGTCAGTGGATTATCACCGACGAGCGTGATGACCGGGGCGATGTTGTCCACCACGTTCACCGTGCGCGTGACCTGAACCGCCGCGTTGCCCGCTGCATCGCTCACGTTGTAGAACCG
>JANRLJ010000204.1:0-28907 GCA_033762735.1 bacterium
GTCCTTGGTGATTTGCGCTATCGTTGTCATGTTGAGAAGATGCTTTCGTCTGCTTGGTCGCTACGAAATTATCTCCTCAACCTTCCTTAATTGCTTATCTTGACAGCTATGGGACACGGTATGCCGTGTCCCTACAATCTACCGTTTTGATCGCATCTCGCGAAAATGTGTTCCTCATTTCTGGTGTTCCCCCAAGCAGGGGGCACACTTCACGAATGGGGATTTTGGCGTATCGCCTCATCGATGTGCGTCGTCTCCCGCACAAAGTCATCGGCCTGATGCAGCGCCGTCCCCCGCGCCCAGATGCCGACCGCCAGACCGCCCAGCACCGCGATCAGCAGCGTCAGCCGCGCCCCGATTACCGCGCCCAATGCCCCGCCGACCAGTGCCCCCAGCGGCGAGACACCCTGCGCCAGAAAGCCGATGCTGGCGTTCGACCTCCCCAGAAGCTGATCGGGGACGAGCATCTGCCGCAGGCTGGTTTCGTTAATCAGGAAGATCATCATCAGCAGGTCGCCGACGATCTGCGCCAGCATGAGCATCGCGGCGGCCATCAGGGGCGTTCCCCCGGCCAGCGGCGTAAGCAGACCGACCGGCCCACCAATCAGCAGCGCTGCGGTGATGGTTCTGCCGAGGCCGTAACGCGCAGTGATTGGCCCGATAATGAACGTGCCTACCAGCGCACCAATCCCGCCCGCGCTGATGAGGATACCGAGCGTGGTGGGGGACAGCCCCAGTTCATGGATGACATAGTAGCTGTAGAGCGCGGCGAAGAAATTGCCGAAGAAGGTGCGCACGCCGACGCTGATGGCGATCACGCGCAGCACAGGATGATGCAGGATCACCTCAAAGCCAGCACGGATTTCGCGCAGCATGTCCGGTTCTTCAGTCGGTTCGGGACGTGCTTCCCGCGCCCGTATGCGCATCAGGCTGACCGCCGAAAACGCATACGACAGAGCATCGAAGATCATCGCGAAGGGGGCGCTGATGGCCTGAATCAGCATCCCGGCCACGGCTGGTCCGCCGACTTCGGCCAGGGATGCGCTGGTCGCCAGTCTGGTGTTTGCATCCAGCAGATCAGATCGCGCCACCAGCGAGGGCAGCACCGCGCGATAGGCCACTTCAAACACCAGCGACAGCAGCCCCAGCAGCGGCATGATGATGAACAGCAGGCCGAGCGTAAGATGGCCTGTGATCGCCGCCAGCGGCACGGTCAGCAGCAGGAGCAGCCGCGCCAGATCGGCGAAGATCATGATTGGACGACGCGGCAGGCGGTCGATCCACACGCCGATAAACAGGCTGAACACGACCACTGGCAGCGAACTGATGGCCGTCAGCAGGCCAAGCTGCGCGGGAGACGCCGCCAGTGTAATCACCGCCACCAGCGGCAGCCCTTCGCGGGTGATGCGGGTGCCAAATTCGGACACGGTCTGCCCGAACCACAGTTTGAGAAAATCGGGATTGCGCCACAGCGCAGACCGCACGGATGACTCCGCACGGGAAATAGTGCCATTCATGGAGACTCTGCTTTCGTCAGTCAGCCGAGATTTCGGGGCCGAATTTCGGCCAGAATGCAATTGAACGCAGGGAACGCAAAATCACGCGGGCGTGACCTGCCGCCTGCAACGGAATTCCGTCAGTTGTCCAATCGCCTAACCGACGATGTGCATCTCCATACCGGGCACCTGCCTTTCGCGGGGAAAACGACTTATGCCATCACTATAGCATATTATCTGGATAATCTGATGATTAAATCCCGATTCGGCGTCCAACGAATGCGCCCATTGCACCTGTTAGCAGCACACCGATCAGCAGCGGCAGTGCCAGCGGAAGCGGGTTTGCCTGGGTCACGGCTGCTGCGCCTGAGGGTTCTGCGGCGATTTGCGGCGTAAAAACGACGCTTTCCTCGCTGCCGCCGCGCTCCACCGCCATCGTGACCTGCCATGTTCCGGGCACATTGAATACGGGCGAAGTCGCTTCGTAATTGCCATCCCCCATGCTTTCAAGTACAACGTCGGCCTGGGCGGTATCAGCGGCTTCCGGTGCAACGATCAGCCGAACCTGCGCATCCGACAGGCGCATTCCGGTTGAGCGGTCGATGAGCGTGGTGTAAAAGAGGTTCTCGCCGACTGCGCCGGGGTCAATCACCAGATCGACCACATACGAAGCGGTCTGCCGACCATCGTAAAAGGTCGAGGTCAGCGTGGGTTCAGTGGGAGGGGGGGCAGGCTGCGCGGCATTCAGCACCAGCGCCGCCACCAGTCCGCCCAGGAACAGGCCGATCTCCGCGCCAATCGAAGGGGAAAATGCCAAAAGCCTGTTTCTGCGATTCAGCCCGAACGCAGCGACCAGCAGCGCAGGCGCGAACAGCAGTCCCCGCGCCACCACCCACTGACCATCGGGCGTCGTGAGCAGGCGGCGGTCGGGCAAATCCGTCCAGCCGACCAGCAGCCATGTCAGCACGGCGGCGATCAACACCGGGCGAGCATAGCCTACCACTGCGGAAAACAGGGTTGGATGTCGGTGTCGCGCCGGAATCACTACCAGTGGCAGCATCACCAGCAGGCCGAGCAGCAGCGCCAGCGCCAGCCTATGCAGCCACTCGGCCAGCACCAGCAGCAGCGCGTCCGGTTGAGGGCTGTGTCCATACATAATCACAACGAAATAGAAAACAGCCAGCATCATCAGCGCAGCCCGGCCATTTCCGCGCAGCAGCAGAAATCCCGCCGCGCCCCAGGCGATCAGGCTCAGCATCCACACCACACCGTAAGCGATTCCGAACGCCGCTTGCAGCAGCGGGTCGAACAGCACCGTGAACGGGCTGAACCCGATCAGCGAGGCCTGCACCACCAGCGCCGCGATGCTGCCCACACCCAGCATCATCCAGCCCGCCAGTACCGCCTGCGAGACGCGGTCTTGCAGCGCAGAGCGTGATTCATCCTGCCGCAGCACAGCCAGATCAAAGGCCGTGCCGCCAAAGGCCAGCGCCATCCCCAGCAGAATCAGCCAGTTAACGGCGACCAGTTCGGGGGGGACGGTCTGCGTGGGCGAATGGGCGTGGGCGGGCGAAACCGCGATGAACAGCAGAAGCAGCAGGGACAGGGCAGTGTAACGGATGTGACGAGTCATAAGCGGCTTAAAAAATGCACAGAGGACACCGGGACGATTATACCCCCGATGTCCTCTGTAGTTGTTGATGTTGATACGCAGCGGAGTGGTGACTTGTGAAAGAATTATTCGTAGGGGCGAAGCATGCTTCGCCCCTACATATCCCTGATTTTCACCACTGCCATAATCCGACTACGGCAGCGTCACTTCCGGGAAGATCGCTTCGCGGATGACATCCAGCAGCCGCAGCAGATTCACATTGGCGGCGTTCAGCCCATACGTGCTGGTCGCGCTGGCGCTCAGATCGCCGGGGCCAGTGGGCGCAACACTCGGCGAGACGAGATCAAAGCCCAGGCCGCTCTCCGGCAGTTCGTTGAACGAGCGCCACAGGTTAAAGACCGGGACTTCCAGTTCTTCTGCCACTTCGACGATGACCTCATTGTAGGCCTGCGTCTGTTCCGCCGTGACCAGCCCATCGGTGCGCGGCGGGATGGTCGAAATCACCGGGATGACGTTGGCATCCAGCGCGGTCTGGAGAAGATCGCGGATCGACTGGCGGAACTGTTCCAGATCAGTGCCGACGATCACGTCGTTATAGCCGATGCTCACCAGCAGCACGGCAGGCTGGTTCACGCGCAGTTCGCACGCCAGCGGGCTTTCACCGGGCTGGCACTGACCGGGGTCGGCCTGCGTCGGGTCGAGCAGCGAGGCCGCCGTCCAGTTCGGGTTCCGCGCCAAGCCGATGCGGTTAAAGCTGGTCTGTCCGTTCAGATCGGTCGCGTTGTAGAAGTCGATGATGGCCTGCAAATCGGTGTTGTCGGGTTCGAGCACGTACTGCGTCGGGTCCGCGAAGATATTGCCATAGCCGGGTGTCAGCACGGTGGTATCGCCGACCACAGACAGCACACCCGCCCGGTTGCCCACCGACTGCCCAGCATCATACACCTGCCGCAGCGCGTCGATCACCTGCTGATCGTCGAATTCGGGCACAACCGGGACATCTTCCAGCGGATTCGGTTCCTCGCCACCGCCTGCATCCGTCACCGTAATCGTGGTTGTGCTCGGTTCGCTCGTCCCGCCAGAGCCGCTGACGGTGAGAGTCGCCGTATACGTGCCCGCCGCTTCATAAGTATGGACGGGATTCTGCTCCGTGCTGGTGGTGCCGTCGCCGAAATCCCACAGCCAGCCCGTGACTTCACCCGTCGAGGTATCGGTAAACTGAACCGTGAGCGGGGCAGTGCCTTCGGTCACATCCGTTGTGAAGGAGGCCGTTGGCGCACCTGCGAGGACGTTAATGGTGGTCGTGCTCGGTTCGCTCGTCCCGCCGGGGCCGCTGACGGTGAGTGTGGCCGTATACGTCCCTGCCGCGTTGTAGGTGTGGCTGGGATTCTGCTCCGTGCTGGTGGTGCCGTCGCCGAAGTCCCACAGCCAGCCCGTGACTTCACCTGTGGAGGTATCGGTGAACTGAACCGTGAGCGGGGCGGTGCCTTCGGTCACATCCGTTGTGAAGGAAGCAGTCGGTACGCCTGCAATTACGGTAATGGTGGTTGTGCTTGGTTCGCTCGTGCCGCCGGGGCCGCTGACCGTTAGCGTTGCGGTGTAGGTGCCCGCCGCTTCTTACGTTTGGACGGGATTCTGCTCCGTGCTGGTGGTGCCATCGCCGAAATCCCACAGCCAGCCCGTCACTTCACCTGTGGAGGTATCCGTAAACTGGACGGTCAGCGGGGCGGTGCCTTCGGTCACATCGGTTGTGAAGGAGGAGATCGGTACGCCTGCGAGGACAGTAATGCTGGTCGTGTTCGGTTCACTCGTCCCGCCGGGACCACTGACGGTGAGAGTCGCCGTATACGTGCCCGCCGCTTCATAAATGTGGCTGGGATTCTGCTCGGTGCTGGTGGTGCCGTCGCCGAAGTCCCACAGCCACCCCGTGACTTCACCTGTGGAGGTATCCGTGAACTGGACGGTGAGCGGGGCAGTCCCTTCGGTCACATCGGTTGTGAAGGAGGAGATCGGTACGCCTGCGAGTACGGTAATGGTGGTCGTGCTCGGTTCACTCGTCCCGCCGGGACCGCTGACCGTAAGCGTAGCGGTGTAGGTGCCCGCCGCGTTGTAGGTGTGGCTGGGATTCTGCTCGGTGCTGGTGGTGCCATCGCCGAAGTCCCACAGCCAGCCCGTGATTTCACCTGTGGAGGTATCCGTGAACTGCACGGTGAGGGGAGCAGTGCCTTCGGTCACATCGGTCGTAAAGGCAGCGGTCGGTACACCTGCGAGGACGTTAATGGTAGTCGTGCTCGGTTCACTCGTCCCGCCGGGGCCAGTTGTCACCAGCGTGACCGTGTAGAAGCCGGGAACGGTGTATGTGTGCGTCGGACTCTGTTCGGTGCTGGTGGTGCCGTCGCCGAAGTCCCACAGCCAGCTTTCCACCAGGCCAAGCGACTGATCGGTGAACGTCACTGTGAGCGGCGCGATGCCTTCATTCGTGCCTGGTACAAAAATTGCCACTGGCGCAGGCACAGGCGTATTGGTCGGCGGTTCCGGCGTGTTGGTCGGCAGATCGGTTGGGGTGTTGGTTGGAATGTCCGTTGGCGTGTTGGTCGGCAGATCGGTTGGCGTGTTGGTTGGAATGTCTGTCGGCGTATTGGTCGGCAGATCGGTTGGGGTGTTGGTTGGAATGTCTGTCGGCGTGTTGGTCGGCAAATCGGTGACAGTGGCCGTTTCAGTCGCGGTCGCTGTCACGGTTGCAGTCTCGGTCGCGGTGGCTGTGGGTGTCTCGCTCGGCAGCACGGTATTGGTCGCGGTCGCGGTTGGGAAATCCGTCGGCAGCGCGGTATTGGTTGCGGTCGCGGTCGCGGTGGTTGTAGCCGTTGTCGTTGCCGTTTCGGTCGCGGTGGCCGTAGCAGTCGCAGTCGCGCTCGGTGGCACCGTTGCGGTCGCCGTTGCGGTCGCCGTTGCGGTCGGAGTGGGCGTGATCGTTGGTGTGGCCGAACCCGTCGGCGTGACGGTGAAGGTCGCGCTGGGGGTGGGTGTGGGACCGCTGACCGTAATCGTGGATTGTGCCTGCGCTGTGCCGCCAGGTCCGGTGACGATCAGCGTCACGGTGTACGAGCCGGGATTGGTGTACAGGTGTGTCGGGCTGGTTTCGTTGCTGAGTGTACCGTCACCAAAGTTCCAGGTATAGCTGGTGATCTGCCCGGTCGATTGGTTGTTAAAGGCGACCGTCAGCGGGGCAACCCCCGTCGTCGGGCTGGGGATAAAGACTGCGACAGGCGGCGGCACCTGCGGATTTTCTACCACGATCTGCCGCACGTAGTTGGTCGAACCGCCGGGGCCGGTCACAGTGAGCACCACATTATAGGAGCCAACTGTCGTGTACGTCTTCACCGGGTTCTGCTCGGTGCTGGTCGTCCCATCGCCGAAGTTCCACAGGAAGGACGTGATCTGCCCGGTCGATTGATTCGTAAACTGCACGGTCAGCGGCGCTGTCCCGCGTTCAGGTGCGGCGACAAAGGCGGCAGTCGGCGGCGTCGCGCCCTGCACCGTGACCTGCTGCGAGACATTAGCCGTCCCGCCCGGTCCGGCCACATCCAGCCGAACGGTATAAACCCCCGGCGCGGGGAAGGTGTGGGTGGGGTTCGGCTCGCCGCTCACCGTGCCATCACCGAAGTTCCAGGCGCGCCCCGTAATCGTGCCGACGGACTGGTCATAGAACGTCACCGTCAGGCTGCCGGGGCTGGGGAGGCTGCGCGTAAAGGCGGCGACAGGCGGTGGCGTGGAGGGAGTCGCGGTCGGCTGCGGCGTGGGCGCATTGTTGCGCACACGAATCCCGCCCGTGACGGTGGAGACAGTCGTGCCATCGCGCAGAGTGACGGTCAGGCGCAGTTGATACAGACCGTCCGGTGTGGTGGTGGTGTTCCATGCCCCCAGCAGGCCGTTATCGACCGGGGTCTGCACCACGCCGAGCGGGGCAAAGCTGCCGCTGCCATCGGGCGCGACTTCGAGCAGATATTGGAGGAACTGCGGATGCACCGCCGAGCCGACGATTTGCAGGTTGCCCGCGACGACATTCCCGGCCACAGGCGAGAGAATCCCGATCTCAATCGCGCCCAGGGGTTCATTGACCGGAATAGCGGTCGGCGGCAGGATGGCGGTGGGGATGAAGGCGGTCGGGACGATCACGTTGCCGGGCTGCTGCTGGAAGCGAGTCGCGGTGGGGGGCAGCACGGTCGGCTGGTTGATGCCGCCGCCCTGACCCTGATTCCCGCCCGGATTGGCCGCGCCCGTCGGGCCGACTCCAACGGGGGTGATCGGGGTGGCGGTGTAGGTGGCGGGCAGCGTAAACGGGCGCGAGAGCGCCTGGGTTGCCAGTGCGGTTGAGGTCGCATCTGCCGCGACGACGGTCGGATCCGTCGCGGCGGTATCATCGCCCCCGCCGGAACCCAGTAAAATCACAAAGCCGATAATAGCGACGACCGCGACGGCCAGCGCAATCAGCAGCAGCACCAGTGCGGTGAGCCTGTTTTGCGACATGATTCCCCTCCCTCATGTCTTGTGGTACGGACAAATATTTCATCCTGAGCGATAACATTTCAAGCTGAGAGGGAAATGAGAGCAGCCTGACGATTGCCCTACGGTGCAGGCTGCTCTGGAATGGGAAATTGGTCGTGGGTGTTACGGCGTGGGCGTCAGGGTTGGCGATGGCTCGACCGTCGGTATGGGTGTCAGCGTCGGCGCGGGTGTGAGGCTTGGCAGCAGTGTCGGCGCGGGTGTTGCGCTGGGCATGGAAGTCGGTGTCCATACCGGGGCATCGCCCGTCGGTGGCGGTGGGGTGCGCGTGGGCAGACGCCACACACCATACTCGAAGAACCATATGACTGAAGTGCTGCTGCCGACCGCGTTGGCCGCCACCACCTTCCACGAATAGAAACCGGGCAGCCCGGTCAACGGGACAGTCAGCCAGCACATATCAGCGGGGCAGATCGACGCGGCGGGGTGCCAACCGGAATAAACAATTTCGAGGGCGGTGTTGTACACGTCCAGCCGATACTGCTCCGCGAAGGGTACAGCCTGCCAGCCGAACATGACCGGTTCGTTGTAGTACACCCAGGTCTGATCGTAAGGTGTTTGCAGGACGGGCATAGCAGGCGCGGGCACATTCACACTGAAAGTGAAATAGGGCGCGTTGTTCCAGGGGCCAATTCCGGCGGGCGAGGCGGCCTGCACGTTGACGATGTAGCCGCCGTTAGACAGCACCACACCCGGCGCGGTCAGGCGGCAGACGCCGCTGTTGCACAGTGCATCGTCGCCGCGAGTCGCATAGTGCCAGTTGACGTAAAGCGGAGTGCCCGTGTTCGTCCCCAGCCAGACCTGATACCACTCAGCAGTGGGGATGTCATTCCAGACGATCTGGGGTGTGTTATCGGTCGTCGTCCCGGCAGGCTCGACAATCGTCACCACACCCGGCAGCGTCGCCGCGACCGTGAACGGCAGCCCATCCGCCCAGGGGCCGATTCCGCCGGGGGAAGCCGCCTGCACGTTCCAGGCAAACGCGCCGTTGGGCAGGATCAGGCCGGGCTGCGCACTGCACTCGCTCCCTGCCTGCGCACAGCCGAGCGCATCCGCCCGATACCATTGATAATGCCAGGTGGTGAAGGTCGGCGTGACCGTGCCCACCCACAGGTTATACCAGGCTGCGCCAGCGACCGTGTCCCAGGTAAAGCTCAGATCAGCACTGCGATCAACGGTCGCCGCATTCGGCGCGATCTGTTCAGGAGCGTCCGGCGGGGTCAGGCTGACCTCGACATTGGTCACGCCCGCATAGCCGTTGTTATACGCGCCGCCGAGGCTGGGGCCGCCCGCGCCGACCGCATTCAGATAGAAGTTGTAACGCCCGTTGGCGAAGACATAATCGGGAACCAGGATGCAGGTGCTGGTGGTGACGCGGCACATGGCAGGTGTGTTGGGGTAATTCTTGAAGTGCACCCCGCGACCATCCCCATCGGTGATGTACAGGGTGTAGCGGGTGGCGCGGGAGTCCGTCGCCCAGGTCAGAGTCGGCAAGCCCTGGCTGACGGCGACGCTCAGGTTCGGCACGGCGGGCGGCGGGACATCGACCGTGAAGGTGAGCGGCCCGGCATAGCCGTTGTTGTAAGCCCCGCCTGTTGTCAGTGCGCCGCCCATGTTCCAGCTTTGCACGAAGGCCTGATATTCGGTGTTGTCCTGCAAATCCAGCGGCAGTGTCACCCGGCAGATGTCGTCCGTGCCCGACCAGGCGCAGGCTGTATCGCGCACCACCCAGTCAAAATAGGCGGGGGTGCCCAGGTTACTGCTCGGCGCGATGTACAGCCGGAAGGCGGTCGCCACACTGTTTTCGGGGATGCGCCATGTCACCATCGGGCGCAGGGTGTTGGTATTCGTCGCTTCGCCCATCGTGACCAGCGCGGGCAGCGGCACATTCTGCGTAAAGTTCAGCCCGTTCCACGCCGTCCAGCCCTCGCCCTCCAGAAAGGCGCGGACGCCCCACACGTAGTTCCCGTTGCCCAGCCGTTCATTGAACCAGACCGCGCCGGGGGTGAAGCTGCATGTCTGGAAGCAGTAGTAGGGGCGATCCAGCAGGTGATTGCTCAGCACCGCGCCCGCTGAATTCAGGATGACGAACTCGTACAGGATCGCGGTGTCGATGTCCTCCCAGATGAATTCGACATCTCCACCGGGAACGCTGATCGTGCCTTCAGGCTCAAGCGGAACGAGAGTGTCCATTGTGGTGTTCTGGTCGAGGGATTGAGCGATGATGGGGGTGTTGAAAGCGGCGATAAAAATGAACCCACCTGCAAAAACAAAAAGGAGCGCAAATAAGGACAGGCGTGCGTGCGTCACAGGGACTCCTCATACTCAGTTGTTGTCTGGGCAGAAAGCAGAAGCGAACGCTTCTGTTTCCCGAATAAATTGTACGTGGAAGTCCGCAAGGTATTCCCTGAATGTTTCCGCATTTGATGTTAAGAATTTGTGGACGCGGTTAAAATGGTTAGGAGTTACGCACTTGAACCATCGCCCTCACCCTAAATAGCGTTGTCCGGTACTCTAAAAGGAGTTATGAAAGTCCACAACGGCTCATTTGCCCTCACCCTAAATCCCTCTGCAAGAGGCGCTCTCCCTCAGGGAGAGGGACTTAACACGCTTCCCTGGTCTTCTCCCCCTCTCCTAGCGTAGCGATTGAGAGAGGGGGTCGGGGGGTGAGGGCGGAAAAGCGCCAACTTAATACCGGACAAGCCTTAAATCCCTCTGCAAGAGGCGCTCTCGTGGAATTGTCCTTCTCTCCCTCTATTGAAGTCAGCAGTCGGGAGAGGGGGCGAACAAGTTTGTGGGGAAAGTTAGGGTATAGGAGAGGGCGCAATACAAGAGATGGGGTTTTTATGGGACAAAGCAGAACTGACCGCTTTATTGCAATAGCGATGATTGCGCCGTCGATCATCCTGATCGCGATTTTTGTGTACGGCTTCATCGGCTGGACGGGCTGGACATCACTCACGGACTCCAACGCGCTCCAGCAGTTGCAGCGTTTACCAGCCAACAACGTCGGGCTGACCAATTACGGCAATCTCTTCGCCGGGCAGCTTGATAACCGCTTCCGCGTGGACATTGTAAACACGGTCTTTTTCACCGGCCTGTTTGTGCTGGTGTGCCTGGGGCTGGGGATGCTGCTGGCGATCCTGCTCGACCAGAAGATCAAGGGCGAGGGCATCTTCCGCACTATTTTCCTGTTCCCGATGGCGCTGTCGTTCGTGGTGACGGGCGTGGTCTGGAAGTGGCTGTTCAACCCAGGTGCGGGCATCAACGTGCTGCCGACCGCGATTGGCCTTCCGGCGGGCACGTTCCGCTGGTTCATCAGTGAGGATCGCATCCTGGAATTCGTCTGGCGCGACCTGCCCATCATTGCGGCAGTGCTGATCGGCCTGTTTGTGATTCTCCCCGCGCTGTACTACGTGGTGACGCGGCGGTCACGGGTGGGCGGGATCATCCTGATCGTGGGCGTAATCCTGAATGCGTGGCTGCTGCTGGGGGCGGCGCCTGCACTGGCGGGGCGCAGCTATCTGGGGCAGGAGCGGCACGGTTTTAATCTGGCGCTGCTGGCGGTGGTGCTGGCGGCGGGCTGGCAGATGTCGGGCTATACGATGGCGATGTACCTGGCCGGGCTGCGCGGCATCAGCGAGGAACTGCGCGAGGCCGCCCGCGTGGACGGATGCAGCGAGATCGGCGTCTACCGCCGCATCGTCTTCCCGCTGCTGGCGCCCATCACGCTCAGCGCCATCATTATTCTGGGACATATCTCGCTCAAAATCTTCGACCTCGTCTATGTCATGGGCGGTGGCGATAACCTCAAGATCGACATGCCGGGGCTGAATATGTTCTTCGAGACGTTCCGGGGGCAGAACTTCGGGCGCGGCGCGGCGATTGCGATGGTGATGCTGGTCATGGTGGCCGTCGTCATCGTCCCCTATCTCATCAGTAATTTCCGTTCGGAGGCTACCCGGCGATGACCACCCGTTCTGTCCCCCTCAATACGACTCAACCACGCACCAGCAGCATCCAGTGGCAGCGGATGCTCTCCACCGGGGCGATTTACCTGACGCTGATCCTGGCCGCGCTTATCTTCCTGCTGCCTGTTTACATGGTGCTGATGACCGGGTTCAAAAGCCCGGACGAGGTGAATATCAGTACGATGTGGGCGCTGCCGCGTTCGCTCTCGCTGGAGAGCTTCCGCCAGGCCTTCGATGAACTGCGCACCGGGCTGGGCAACAGCTTCGCGCTGGTCATCCCGGCCACTGCCATCAGCGCTGTGCTGGGCAGCATCAACGGCTATGTGCTCTCTAAGTGGAAGTTCCCCGGCGCGAACATCATTTTCCCGCTGATGCTGTTCGGCATGTTCATCCCGTATCAGGCCATTCTGATCCCGCTGGTGCAGTTCTTGCGCGACATTGATCTCTATAACAGCCTGGCCGGGCTGATTCTGTGCCATGTGGTCTATGGCCTGCCGATCACGACCCTGATCTTCCGCAATTACTACACGGAAGTGCCGGATGAAATGCTGGAAGCGGGCGCGATTGACGGCGCGGGCTTCTTCGGCCTGTACTGGTGGATTGTGCTGCCGATCTCGCTGCCCGGTTTCGTGGTCGTCATCATCTGGCAGTTCACGCAGATCTGGAATGAATTCCTGTTCGGCGTGACTATCGCGGGGCAGGCCGCGCCGACTGTGACGGTGGCGCTGCAAAACCTCTCCGGCAGCCAGATTGTGCAGTGGAATGTGCAGATGGCGGCGGCTTTCCTGGCTGCAATCCCGACCCTGATCGTGTACATCCTGCTCGGTCGCTATTTCATTCGCGGTCTGCTGGCGGGCAGCGTGAAGGGGTAAAGGGCGCTTGTAGGGGCAGGTTTCCAGACCTGCCTCTATGCCTTAAATTCCTCATCCCCCAACCCCCTCTCCAAAAGCCTGGAGAGGGGGAGTCGAGGGAAGCACGGCGGGGGTGAGGACAAAAAACGGCGTTAAACAACATTCACGTTAAATTAGAACGCGTTTCAAAAATCTCTATTGTACGGGCGCAGCGTGCTGCGCCACTGCGGAAAATCTGAATTTTGAAGCAGATATTCCCCTGTGCGCGCTTTTTGATCTGTGGTTCAATCGTAAACAACCGACCACAACACGTTTTCGGAGACGATCATGCGCCTGACCACGACAACCCCAAACACGTTAAAGATTGCCGCCGTTCAGATGGATGCCACGCCTGCTCCAGTCGCCGAACGGCTCGCCCGCGCTGCTGATCTGGTGGCGGAAGCGGCGGCGGCAGGGGCACAGTTGGTGGCCCTGCCGGAAGTCTTCAACATCGGCTACGAATACAGCGACGCCAATTACGCGCTGGCGGAGACGATGGACGGCGCAACCGTGACGTGGATGCGTCGTGCCGCCGCTGAACACGGCGTCCATCTGGCCGGGACGCTGCTGCTGCGCGACGGCGACGAGGTCTACAACACTGCGCTGCTGATCGCCCCCGATGGCCGCACCTGGCGCTATGACAAGCAGTATCCGTATGCCTGGGAGCGGGCGTATTTCCGCGAGGGGCAGGGAGTCACGGTTGCGGATACCGACCTGGGCAAGCTGGGCATGATGATCTGCTGGGACAGCGCCCATCCCGACCTGTGGCGGCGCTACGCCGGGCAGGTGCAGGCGATGGTCGTGCTGAGCTGCCCGCCGCTGATGCACAAAAGTGAACTGGTTTTCCCGGATGGTCAGCGTGTCGGCTTTCGTCAGCTTGGCGGGGTGTTCCGCCAGACTCCGCAGCATGATTTTGTCTTTGGTGAAGAAATGGACAGGAACGCGGCGTGGCTCCAGGTGCCGCTGGTGAACACCACCGGGAGCGGCCAGTTCCGCTCCAGGCTGCCCGCGCCGCTGCCTTCGCTGATGTCCTACACCCTGTTCCGGCCCGACCTGTGGAAGAAGCTCAAGGATGCGCCGGAGGTCAGGCTGGAAAACGGCTACTTCATGCAGACCAAAGTGGTCAGCGCGGACGGGCAGGTCTTATCACGAGTAACCGACGATGGCGACGGCTTCACCCTGGCAGAAGTGACGCTGCCCGCTGCACCGCCCCAGCCGCAGGCCAAAACCCAGCCCCGCGTGAGCGTTCCGGGCATGCTCACCTTTATGATCGACTATGGCATTCTGCCGTTCATCATCGGCAAGTATCGGGAAGGGCTGCGGCGGCAGTGGGGGGCGCGCATGGCGCCACGCGACCCGCGCACGGTCATCTGGACGGGGGTAGCAGCGGCGGCAGGGCTGTTCGGCTTTCTGATCGGGCGTCTGCTGGCTTGAGGGTGTCACGCCCCCAGCGGCAGCATCACCGCCATCGTCGTCCCCTTGCCGACGACCGATTCATACACCCAGATGTGCCCGCCGTGTGCCTCCACGATGCCTTTGCAGATCGCAAGGCCCACGCCTGTGCCGCCTGCCCGCACTTCCGGCGCACGGCTGAAGGGCTGGAACAGACGCGACTGCATCTCCCCTGTGATGCCGCAGCCGAAATCCTGCACTTCAATCAGGATGTAATCGTCGCGCTGGCGGATGCTGAGGATAATCGGTGAACCCTGCGCCGAATATTTGGACGCATTGCTGATGAGGTTGACGAGCACCTGCGCCATGCGCCGGGGGTCAAGCTGCATCACCGGGAGATAGGGCGGTATTTTCAGTTGCAGATCATGATTGCTCGTCAGCGCCCTGAAGCGCGGTTTTGCCATATCGACCACCGCGTTTAGGGTGGCCGGAATGCGGTTGATGCGCAGCGTCCCGGCCTCGATCTGTGCGAAATCGAGCAGTTGATCGACCATCTCCAGCAGGGTATCGGCTTCCTCGCTGATAATGTGGATGAAGTTCTGCTGGCTTTCGGGGTCCCATTCCACATCATCCGCCAGCAGCGTGGTCGCGAAGCCCTTGACCGAAGTCAGCGGTGTCTTGAGTTCATGCGTAATCATCGCCATAAAGCGCAGTTTGGATTCATCCGCCTGCTGCGCTTTGTGCTGGGCGGCGCGGGCTTCTTCCAGCGCGTTAATCGTCTCCTGCAGGGCTTTCGCCACCCGCTTGCGCTCATCAATCTCGCTTTCCAGGTCGTTCAGCGAGCGTTTTAACTGATGATCCCGGTGCTGGAGCGACACCGCCAGATGGTTAAACGTGGTCGCCAGACGGTCGAGTTCCTGGGTGCTGTTGGGGAGCTGTGCCCGCGCCTCCCAGTGGCCTTCCGCCAGGCTTTCGGTCGTGCGGATCAGCTTATCAATCGGCTGAATGACCAGAATGCCCGCGCCAAACCAGCCAACGACCATCACCACCAGCGCGAAAATCCCCAGGCCAGTGAGGTACTGCGCCTGCAACTGGTCAGCGTCACGCATGACCCGCGCCCGCTCCATCTGCACGACAACGTTCAGCCGTCCGGGGGCGTCGCCCGCCGGGGTGTAGCCATAGAGGTAATCGCCATTCTCGTAGAAGCCCTGCCCCGCGCTCACATTCAACATGCCGGGGTTGAAAACGGCCTGACGCAGACCGTCCTCCGCCAGCGCTGTGCCGATTTCGTTGTCACGAACCGGGAAGGATGCCAGAATTGTTCCCTGGCTGTCGATCACCTTGAGCGTGGTCGCTTCCGGCAGTTCGACCCGCCCCAGCCACGCGCTCAGCCAATCCAGGTTCATGCCGAGCGCCATAATGGCGTGCGTTACGCCGCTTTCGTCCTGAACCGGATGCGCCATCACGACAATCGGTTTATTGCTGATACGCCCGATCATATAATCGCCCATGGCAAAGGTGTTATAGCGCAGCACACGGTCGAACCAGGCGACCCCGCGTGAATTCATGCCTTCGGGCACAGGGTTGGCGCTGCAAAAGGTTTCCCCGCGCAGGTTGGTGACGGAAAAATTGGTGTAATTGGGGTAGCGGGTCAACAGCGCGGCCAACTGTGCACTGCATACTTCGCCGTCTAACTGCTGCACGGCGGGAAGCTGTGCCAGCGCCAGCAGCAGTTGGCGGGAGGCTTCGATCTGCTGCTCCTGATAACTGGCGACCAGCCCGGCCAGGCGCATTGCTTCCTGCTTGGCGTCCAGCGCATCGCGTGTGCGCTGGTAGGCGGCGCTGAACAGCACCAGCAGCGCCGCCGGGATGACCAGCAGCGCCACAAACAAAAACAGCCGCACCCGCAGGCTGTTAAAGCGGCCAGAAACGGGTGGGCGGATGCGCAGGCGGGTGGAGGAGGGCGTTGTGCTTGCAACCGGTGTGACCGGCGTGATCGGGTGTTCCATGAGCCGCGCTTCAAATCCTGTGCTATTGAACAAGGATTTTAACGGGAAGACATGCAGGGGCGCAGCAGCATACGCCCCTCTCCAATCCCGTTTCAACCTGTCGCACCCGGACGAAGGCGGTTTTAGGGCGTGTTTGCAAACCCGTTTTCGCTGATTCCTGACATCCTCACCCCTGCTGCGCTTCGCTTAGCTTCCCCTCTCCGTTGCGTCTCTGCGCTTATGGAGAGGGGATTGAGGGGTGAGGATAATCGAGTTTGCAGGTCGAGCCTAGTACATTGACTATCTAAAGCTGCCTACCTGTAGGGGCGCAGCGCGCTGCGCCCGTACCAACGCAACCTCATTCTCATCTTGTCGGCGTACTAGCTCCCCTGTAAGGCGTTCAGGCGTTCGCGGGCGGGGGTAAAGTTGGGGTTAAAGGCCAGTGTCGCGTTGTAGTTTTCAATCGCACGCTGTGTCTCTCCCAGCCCTTCCCGCGCCAGCCCCGCGTAGTAGAAGGTTTCTTCCACGTACTGCCCGCCGCCGTCGTTGCGGATGGCCGTCGCGATTTCCAGGATTGTCTGGTAATCGCCGGTCTGATAGTAGGCCTCATAGGGGCCGAACTGATACCACATCATACGCCAGGGCAGCCCCAGGTTACGCGCCGTGTTGAAGGCGATTGCCGCGTCCGGGTACAGTTCCAATTCTACCAGAATGCTGCCCATATTGAACCAGGCAAACGGGTCGCTCTGGTCAGCGGTGGCTTCTTCACGGGCGATCTCAAAAGCATTGATGAGATTCTGCGTGGGGTCGGCGTCCGTGCCCAGCACTTCCATCAGATCGGCTTCCCGCGCCGAGGCATACAGCGGCATATAGATGTAGTTGAAGTGCTGCCAGTGTTCCTCAATATGCTCGTAGGTATAGGCCAGGCTGGCACCGGCATAGCTGTCATGGGTGATAATCACGCCCTGCGCGTCGTCATAGCCGATCACCAGCAGGTAATGGCCCATCCAGCCCTGATTGGCGCGTTCGGGGTCATAGCCCGCTTCGATAATCACCGGGAACTGATTCGCCACCAGCGCCTTGAGCCGTTCCAGGGTGCCACCGTAGCGAATGGTGGAATAGACGTCAATGTCGGATACCTGCGTGTTGACATATTCGACCATCTGCCAGGGGCTGACGTTTTTGTCTTCGCTGTTGGGCTTCAGCCAGTTGGCGGCGCGTCCCTGATCGTCGCTGTAGCCGAAGTAGGACAGCGCCATCGTCAGCGTGGCCGGGCCGCAGTTGTTCCACCACTGCGCATGATAGGTGAAGCCGTTCAGCAGATAGGACGGCGGGAGCGGCGCGGCAGCTTCAGTGGCTTCGGGGGTCGCCTCTGGCGCGGCTTCCTGTGCAGAAAGTGCCATCGGCAAGACAAGCATCATCAGCAGCGCTGCAAATTTTCGAGAGAATCCGTTCATTGATCTGACCTCGACACTGGCTTCCTGAGTTTATGGGTGAATTATAACACGGCGAGCGCGGGGATTACCCTACGGGAGGATGACGCTTGCCCCACGTCCTGCGTCGGCAGGGCTGCCGATCTTAATTCAGCAAACCCCAAGGTGGTGCGACAATCGTTTAATATACACGCTTGATGTTAAACCAACGCAAGAACACATTAGGACTTACGCTACACCTCAACGAGCTAAGCGCAGCAGTGCTTAGGACTATCTCAGGAATAAGGAGAAGAGGCTGGTTCACTGACAAGATGAGAATGATGGCTTGCGTTGGTACGGGCGCAGCGCGCTGCGCCCCTACAGGTAGGCAGCTTTAGATGGTCAATGTACTAGTTTTTAAGCCCCTCTACCTGAGGGAGAGTGCCTCTTCCAGAGGGGTTTGGGGTGAGGGCGAAATATCAAACTGCGTACATTCCGACAATTGAGATTTTGAACATTTGATCTAAATCTGGGCGAATCTCTCATAGCGTTCGTCGGTCTGACTGGATATACTTTAACCGATTCGTACACGATGAACTAGTACGCTGACAAGATGAGAATGATGGCTTGCGTTGGTACGGGCGCAGCGCGCTGCGCCCGTACAGGTAGGCAGCTTTAGATGGTCAATGTACTAGAACAATGCAGCGTAAAGAGCAAGGTGGCCCCATGCGACGGCTGGAGAATCTGGTCGGCCAACCCATTGATGACTTTATTGTGCAGGAGCGCATCGGCAAGGGTGGCATGGCGACCGTCTTTCGCGCACATCAGCCCTCGGTCAATCGCGATATTGCCCTTAAAGTCATCGAACTGGACGACACCCGACATGACGAAGACGATTTTCCCCGCCGCTTTCAGCACGAAGCCGCTCTGATCGCTCGTCTGGAACACCCGCACATCGTCCCGATGTACGACTATGGCATCGAGGATAATCTGGCATTTCTGGCGATGCGCCTGCTTAAGGGTGGTTCGCTCAGCGATCTGCTGGCGGATGGGCCGCTGGCCCTGGAGCGCACCGTTGAGCTGTTCGGGCAGATCGCGCGCGGGCTGGCCTTCGCCCACAGCAAGGGCGTCATCCATCGCGATCTCAAGCCGAGCAATATTCTGATGGACGAAGAAGGCAACGCCATGCTGACCGACTTCGGGCTGGCGAAGCTCATCACAGGCGGCAGCGACATCACCAAAACCGGCAACATCGTCGGCACACCCTCTTATATGTCCCCGGAACAGCTTCGTGGGGAGACGCTCGACCATCGCAGCGACATCTACAGCCTGGGCGTGATTCTCTACCAGATGCTCACCGGGCGCCCGCCCTTCGAGGGCAGCAGCAGTGATGTGATCTCGATCATCTACAAGCATCTGGAAAAAACGCCGGAACTCCCAAGCAAGGTCAATCCCCATATCACTCCGGCGATTGACCATGTGGTGATGAAGGCGCTGGCGAAAAAGCCCGACAGCCGCTACGACAGCGCAGGGGAGATGTACACCGCGCTGCGCCATGCAGTCGGGATGCGCCCCAGCACAGGCAGCTTCCCGGTGCCGACCGTCCCGCGCGTTACGCAGGAAGTGGGGCGAGCGACGAGCCTGCTGGAACGCTCGGTGCTGCGTACCCGGCGGCGGCGGATGACCGCAGTGGGCGCGGCGCTGCTGCTGATTCTGGTAGTGGCGGGTGTGGTCGCGGCGCTGATTTTCGCCACCAGCCGCGACGAAACCGTGCTGCTCACCCCGCCGACGGTGCTGCCCAACCGCCGTGTGAATGCCTCGCAGATCGTCCCCAGTCCGCTGGAAATCGACCGGGCACAGTTGCGCCTGGGCACGGATGGCTTTGTCGCGCTGATCGCCTGCAACCGCACCAGCCAGTATCACGCGGGTATCGTGCGCGAGATGGTCGATCTGGCGACAGGCTACGGTATTCGTATCGAAATTTACGATCCCGACAACAACGCCGGGCGGCAGATTCCGCTGATCGAACAGGCGCGGGCGGACGGCGCGGATGGCATGATTATCTGCCCGCTTGATCTGGCGCTGCTTGATTCAACCCTGCAAGACCTGGATGAGATCGACATGCCGCTGGTGTTCTACTCCGGCGATGAGGATCACTATGGCGGTGTGGTGATGCGCGGTGACAGCTACACCCTCGGCTATATCCCCGGCATTTACGGCGGTCGCCTCATCCGCAACGAACTGGATGGGCAGGCCAACGTGGTCATCCTGGATTACCCCGATCTGCCGGACATTGTGCGCCGAGCTGATGGGCTGGAAGCGGGCGTTCTGGAACTCGCGCCGGAAGCCAATATCATCGGGCGCTACCGGGGTGGCACGGAAGAAGACGGCTACAACAGCATCCGGCGGCTGATCGAGGACGGCGTAGCCTTCAACTTCATCGCCAGCATCAACGATGACGGCTCCTATGGCGCGATCCGCGCGATGGAAGAAGCAGGCTTTGAGCCGGATTCGGTCATGATCGTGAGTGTGGACGCCGAAGCGCAGGCCGTGCAGTACATTCAGGAAGGCTACTTCATGCGCGGGTCGGTGTCGGTGGCGCGCACGCAAACGGCGCAGGGCATGGTCTACAGCATGGTCAAACTGCTGGCGGGCAGCACCGTCCCCGAAGATGTGCTGACGCTCACGGGCGAAGGCGACATGGTCACGCGGGAGTCGCTGGCGCGGCAGGACGGCGAGTAAACGGAGTTGGGAATGACCATCCACACGCTTGAACCACAGGCCGGGACGCTGCACGGCACCTTCTCTCGCGAGATCGCGCCTGCTATCGAGATTAATCCCGGCGACACGGTGCGTCTTCGCACCCTGGAAGCCAACTGGGCGGTGGGGGATGTTGATCCTGATCTGCTGCTTCAGGGCAGGGCGGGAATCACCTGTTTCAGCCCTCGCGATCAGGAGCGCGACTCCGGCCACGCGCTGACTGGGCCGGTGGCGGTTCGTGGCGCACAGCCGGGCATGATGCTGGCGGTGCAGATCAACCGCATCGTACCGGGGACGTGGGGCTGGTCGTATCCCTGGTATGGCACCCCCTATGAACAGAAAGACCGGATTCCCTACATGGTCTGGCGGCTGGATGCGCGGAACAGCATCGCCCGCAACCACCTGGGTCACACGGTTGCGATGCGTCCGTTTATGGGCGTGATGGGGGTGGCGCTGGATGAGCCGGGGTATCTTTCCACCAAGCCGCCGCGCCCCTTCGGCGGGAACATGGACTGCAAGGAACTGGTGGCGGGCAGCACGCTTTACCTGCCTGTCGCCGTGCCGGGAGCACTCTTTTCCACTGGCGACGGTCACGCAGCACAGGGCGACGGCGAGTCCAGCGGGACAGCGATTGAGTGCCCGATGGAAATGGTTGATCTGTCGTTCGACCTGGTCGAAAATCCGCCCATTCCCACCCTTCACGCCAACACCCCGGCGGGCTGGATCACGTTTGGCTTTGATGAGGATTTGAATCTCGCGGCAGACGCGGCGGTCGCAGCCATGCTCAGGCTGATCTCTGCCCATTACAACGTCTCGCACGATGAGGCGCTGTCGCTGGCAGGGGTGGCTGTGGACTTACGGATTACGCAGATTGTCAATCAGGTCAAAGGGGTTCATGCGGTGCTGCCACACGGCGCAATCCGGTAGCAGGCATTTCAGATACAGGTGCAAAGCTTAAAAAGAACAGCGTACCGGGTCTGGAGGAAGCCAGTACGCTGTCCATAATCATGAGTTCCCGGCGGTAGAAACGTGAACCGTTTGCGAACACTCTACAGGAATCCCCAGAGGGACCTCTGCTGGCGAGTTCTGCGTGCGCGTCTGCCGGGAACGCGCCCGGAAAATCCGGCTGATTGAGAGGATACCCGCCAGTGGGCGTGGACGTGGGGCAGGGCTGGCCTGCTGCGCCTGCAAAGCGGCGGCAAGATGCTGTGTGTGCTGCTGGCGACGTGCTGCTTCCGCACGGCGGTGCCCGTCTTCCAGAAGGATGTGATAAGCCGTTTTCATCGTCCCCGTCCTTTTCATGACTTCCTGGTGCATCCGACAAAAAACCGACTTTTGACTGGTCAGGTTCCCGTAGGGGCGAGGCATGCCTCGCCCGTATCAAAGACCACACAGAAAATCGTTATGACTTATCGGGTGAACCCCTTACAGCCGATCAATACCGTCAGCATAGGTCAGAGCGACGGCAGGACGAAGCACTTTAGCAAAAACTAAAACAGATGACTTTAGAACAAATTTATCGTACACTTCCAGCATAAGAGGTCACAAAAGTTCAGAAAGCGCAACGACCGCGTGATTACCATCCACACCAAACCAGAGGATCTGCTGCGCCTGCGGTTCGCCTACAGTCCGCTGCTCCAGGCCAGCCTGAGCTATGAACTGCTGATCCGCCGCCCCGGCGATGTGCTCGACGGTGGAATGCGCCCCTGGGTGAAGGAAGCCGAAAGCGCCCTGCGTAATGTAGACCTGCCGTATTTCAAGGCGGTTGTCCTGCCGCGCCACTACAGCGCCGATTTCATCACGCCCACGCCCGCCGGGATTTCGCTCCATCTGGAGGACGATCTGCTGCGGCTGCGCGAGACACCCGACTGGCTCATCCGCAAGAATATGCTGGAAGTCATCCACTACAGCGAACACAGCGAAATCCGCCAGCAGTTTCTCGATTACCCGCGTGAATCACTGGAATGCCTGATCGACGAGGTTCGGCTGTACTGGCGGCGGACGCTGGCGCATCACTGGTCAAATATTGTCTCCGTGCTGGAAGGCGACGTGCTCTACCACGCCCGTATGATGGCGCTGCACGGGCCGGAGTCGCTGCTGAATCAACTCACGCCCCGGCTGACATATCAGGCCGGGGTGCTGGAAATCGACAAGGATCACACACCGCCCCAGATCGACCTGAACGGAAATGGGTTGCAGCTTGTGCCCACGATTTTCAAGCGCGGCGGCGTCTCGTGGCAGATCAACGAAGACTGGCACCCGATGATGATTTACGGCTCACGCGGGGCGGGGTTGTGGCATCAGGCAGTGGAGAGCGCCGACCCGGTTGACGAGTCGCTGTGGGTCGTGCTGGGGGAAAGCCGCACACGCATTCTGGTCGCGCTGATGACCCCGACTACGCCCGGCGAACTCGCCAGCCGACTGAACTTCACGCCGGGCGCGATCAGCCAGCACCTCGCCAAGCTGAACCAGGCCGGGCTGGTGGAAAGCCAGCGCAGCGGCAACCGCATCTTCTACAGCCGCTCCCAGCGCGGAGAGCAACTGCTGACGCTGTTTGCGGAGTAGAAAAAGCCCACCTGCAAAAATGTGCTTCTGAAACCCCTCCCCTTTGCCCCTCCCCAACGCTTTGGGGAGGGGTACATTTGATGTATGAGCGATAAAAAAGGGGTATGGCACCTCTTTTGATTGTTTCTGATCACCACAGGGTCATCTACAGCAGCGGTGATTTATCCAGTTCGGTATATTCGCAGGCCAGTTCGCGCCATGCCCGCCCCAGCCGCCGGAAGCCTTCTTCGATTACTTCCGGCTTGTGCTGCCCATAATTGAGCCGCATCCGATGGGTGCCGAAATTGTTGGTGTAGAAGACGTTGCCGATGGCATACGAGACACCCATCTGCACAGCGGAAATATACAGCTCGGCGGCGCTCGGCCCGGTGCGCGGCAGCTCCACCCATAGATACAGCCCGCCCTGCGCCACGTTCCAGCGCGACCCCGGCGGCAGATACTTCTCGGCGGCGGCTAAGGCGACATCGCGGCGGTGCAGAAATTCGCGGTTGTTGCGCTCCAACTGACCCGACAGCACCCCCCGTTCCAGCATCAGGTGGATCACACGCTGGTTCAGCCCCGGCGTGGAGAGATCCGCCGCCTGCTTGACGCGCACCAGCCGTTGATAATGTTCGCTGTTGGCGATCAGGTAGCCGATGCGAATCCCCGGCAGCAGCATCTTGGTAAACCCGCTGGCGTGAATCACAACGCCGTCTTCATCGAGTGCCTTCAGCGGCGGCAGCGCCTCGCCCTCAAAGCGGAACTCATGGAACACCGCATCTTCCAGAATGGTGATGCCGTAATCCGCTGCGAGGTTAATCAACTGGCGGCGGCGGTGCAGCGGCATCACATGCCCGGTGGGGTTCTGGAAGGTGGGCATGACGTAAATCAGCTTGACGGGATTGTCGATGATGTAGTTTTCCAGCATGTCCAGCCGGATTCCCTCATCATCGGTCGAAATGCCCTGTAAGTTCACACGGCGGGCGCGGGCGATGTCGATCATGCCGATGTAGGTCGGGTTCTCGGTGAGCATCGTCTCGCCTTCGCTCAGAAGCGCCTGCACGACCAGATCGAGCGCCTGCTGTGTCCCGCCCGTAATCAGCACGTCGTTGGGGCTGCACCGGATGCCCAGTGCGCTCACATAGTCGCGCACCGCACCCCGCAGCGGCCCATAGCCTTCCGGCGTTTCATAGACCAGCGCCTTGGCCCCGTCGCGGTCAAGCACCGTGTTCATCGCGTCCTTCAGGCTTGCCATCGGGAAGAAATCGGGCGGGGGAGAGCCGCCGCCGAAGCTGATGACGCCCGGCTTGCGGCCCATGCGCATCAGTTCGCGGATAGAGCGATCCGGCGCGGAAGTGGTGACTTCCTTCGTCACGTGGGCTTCCGTTTTGTCGCCCGATCCGTTCCCGTTACTTTCCTTCGCGACGAACGTCCCGCGCCCGGCATGTGCGCTCAGATAGCCCTCGGCGCGGAGTTCGGCATAGGCATTGACGACGCTGATGCGGCTGATATTGAGCTGACGCGCCAGATCACGGCTGGCCGGCAAGCGCGCCCCTGCTGGCAGCGTCCCGCTTTCGATCTGCACCTTAATGCTGCGGATGAGCTGGCGGTAAATCGGTTCCTCGCCGTCTCGATCCAGCGAGATCAGCAGGTGAGGCGAGTTCAACATGGGTGACTCCGAACAAAAGTTGAAAAAATGTCTATCTATTGTAACGCAGAACAAAGCACAATCCGCAAGCGGTTTTTAAATTTATTTGACTGCCTTTAGTGGTTCATCCGACAAAACCACCTCTTCCGGTGTTCCCGTAGGGACGAGGCATGCCTCGCCCCTGCCAAAGTTCACCCACAAAGTCGTCAGAACTTACCGGATGCACGATTTAGCCTTCATCAGAGGAAACGAAAAGAGGTGAGGCCGCTGCCCCACCCCTTTCCGTACACAAGGAGAGAACCCGCTACAGGAGGGAATAATCGTTGTTTCAGTCACCCACCGCCGGGGCAGTCGCGCCGCCGGGCTTGCCAGAGGTCACGTCTTCAGCCGGCACGGGCAGGATGTCCGGCCAGATGGACGCGCCGTGTTCGTACACATCGATGCCGATTTCGTCCGCCTTCGGGTGGACGCGCAGGCGACCGACGACTTTGAGTGCCCCGAACATCACAGCCGCCGTGACCGCGCACCATCCGATGACCGAAGCCGAGCCAATCAACTGCGCGACCAGCAGATTGAAATCGCCCGTGACGAACAGCCCGCCCTGCCCGGCATAGGTGCCGCCCGCCGCGAACGGGCCATTGAACAGAAGCTGCGGCTGCGCGAACAGGCCAACGCCAATTGTGCCCAGGATGCCGCACGCACCATGTACCGCGAAGGCGCCCACTGGATCATCAATGCGCAGCTTTTCGATCAATTCGGCGACCACGATGACCAGGACACCCGCTACCGCACCCAGAATGACCGCGTGCAGAGGGGCGATAAAGCCGCAGCCTGCCGTCACCGCAACCAGACCCGCCAGCGACCCGTTGAGCGCCGCCGGGAGATCCCACTTGCCGGTGCGGAGGAAGACGAAGGTGATTGCTACCATCGCCGCCGCGCTGGCGCCCAGCGTTGTGTTAATCACAGTCAGTCCCATCAGACCGTCGTAACCAATGGCGCCCAGTGTGGAACCGGGGTTGAAGCCGTACCAGCCAAACCACAGCACCATCGTCCCCAGGGTCGCCAGCGCCATGTTATGCGGACGGGGCAGGGGCAGCCATTCGCCATTTGCGCCAATCCGTCCCTTACGCGGGCCAAGCAGAATCGCACCGACCAGGGCAATAACACCGCCGACGGTGTGCACCGCCGTGCTGCCCGCGAAGTCATGGAAGCCCAGGTTGGTCGCCAGCCAGCCACCACCCCAGATCCAGTGAACGGCGACCGGGTAAATGAGAACCGCGATGACGGCGCTGTAAATCAGGTCGCCGATGAAGTCGGTACGTTCGGCCATGGCGCCCGTCGTAATCGTGCTGGCGGTCGCCGCGAAAGCAAACTGGAAGAAGAAGAATGCGAGGGTGGAGATGTTCAGAATGCCGAATTTGGCATATTCAACCCCAGCATCCCCGAATGTTACCGCGCCATTCAGAAAAAACAGATCAGTGCCGAACAGTCCGCCTGATGTTGTCCCGAAGGCAACCCCAAAACCGACCGCCCACCAGCATAGCCCGGTCAGCCCGGCGTCAATGAAGTTTTCCAGCAGCGCATTGACCGTCCCATTCTGGCGGATTAACCCGGTTTCCAGCATGGCGAAACCACACTGCATAAAGAACACGAGGAACCCGGTCAGCAGCACCCAACTGGTATCGATGGAAGCTTTCATCCCGTCAATGTCGGAGGCGAGGCTCTCCAGAGTAGGGGCATCCTGTGCGAAGGTCAACGATGTTCCAAACACTGCCAGAACGACCGTCGCAATCGCGAGGACAATCATCCGCCGCCAGAACCGATTGCGTTTGTTCATACTGTCCATCTCCTCTTTGCATCTTTAATGTTGATGGGCGGGAGTGTACTCTTATAACAAGAATTTCAGGCACATCAAGAACGCATAAATTTTATTTCCCTCTCATTATCACATTCTGACAAAAACGCGCCGCTATTGCGTGAACGACCGGATGTTGTCTACTTTGACGCAAGCGAACGGCGTTTTCACCAAAGACCGCCTAAGTAAAGGCGGCATTCGGTCGTATATCTTGCACACGCAGCCCTTGATGCGAAAGCGGACTCAACATTTCCAACAAAGACCAATTTGCGAAATTGGCAGAAAGTCACGATCTATTGCGCGTTGTATAAACACACCAAAAGATGCACCCGCCCGCAGGGTGAACCCTCATGCCCCAGGGTGTTGGGAGATTTGTACAAGTCACAGGGGGATTGGTTTGGTGTGCGGCTGAGCGCATTTAGAGAAAGGTCTTCCAGCGTCGACAGCCGCTACCATCTGTCGATAGAATATTGTGCATCCAGCTTGTTTCAACCACAGAGGATACCACGTGAACGGATCAGAACTGGCCGCCATTCTGTTTGGACTCGCTTCGGCGGCATCGTGGGGAGCGGGCGATTTCAGCGGCGGGGTCGCCAGCAAACGCGCCAGCGCCTTCAGCGTGGTGATCGCCTCGCAGATCGTCGGCGTCGTTCTTTTTCTGGTGCTGGCACTGCTGACGCGCGAGCCGTTTCCGCCGACAGTCGCGCTGCTGTGGGCGGCGGGTGGCGGCGTGATCGGGGCATTCGGGTTAGTCGCCCTGTATACGGCGCTGTCTCGTGGGGCTATGGGTACGGCTGCGCCCGTCGCGGCGGTGATGACGGCGGCGGTTCCGGTGCTGGTCGGCTTTGCGCTGGAAGGGCTGCCGGAAGGAATCAGGCTGCTGGGCTTCACGCTGGCGCTGATCGGGGTATGGCTGGTGTCACAGGCGGGCGGCTTTGAACTCAAAAACCTCGCGCTGCCCCTGTTCGCGGGATTGTGCTTCGGCACCTATATCGTGTTTCTGGAACGTGCCGGAGAAGAACAGGTCTTGTGGCCGCTGTTTGGGGCGCGCTGCGTGTCGGTGCTGGTGCTGCTCATCATCGCGACACTGCTGCGCCAGCCGCGTTTCCCATCGCTGACTCTGCTGCCGCTGACCTCGCTGGTCGGGGTTCTGGACGCGGGCGGTAACGCCTTCCTGGTGCTGGCGGCGCAGGCCGGGCGGCTCGATGTGGCGGCAGTGCTGTCGTCGCTGTATCCGGCCTCGACCGTGCTGCTGGCGTGGCTGCTGCTGCGCGAAACGCTGGGACGCCTTCAGTTGATCGGCATGGCGGCGGTGCTGGTGGCGATTCTGCTGATCGCCGCGTGAAGATGTGTGATGCTCGGTCAGATGCAAGGACACGGTATGCCGTGTCCCATAGCTGTCAAGATAAAGTTCTCATCTTCTGAAAAGTGGGAGGGGAAGAGGCGGAGGTGGCGATTTTCCACCCCCCCTGTAGACACAACAGGAGATGAGACACCGCCCGTCGAAAAGCCGCAGGCCGGGCGAAGGCGGCGGCCAACGCCCAGGCATGTTTGGCGATAACGCGGTGGGCTTGAACGCGACTGCAAGCTAGATCATGACACCCCGCCAGCAGCATCAGGTCGTGTTCAAACAGGATAGCCAGCAGTTTGGCATAGACCTCACACAGAATGCGCCAGGGATTGTGGGTGGCCCACTGGTCAAGGTGCAGCAGGGATTTCCAGCGTTTGAACAGCATCTCCATCTGCCAACGCAGGCTGTAAACAATGCCCACCTGCTCAACCCGCAGGCGGTGTGGGGGCAAATTGGACAGGTAAATCACCCAACGACACAGCGCATGACGCAGGGGACTGGCTTGGGTTTGGTGACGACGCTCCCATTGGCGCAAGGTCTCCAGCCGTTGAGCATAGACCGCATCCGACACCCGACAAGCCAGCAGACGGCAGGGGAGTTGTTGCTGCAAGCCGACTCGCACGTTCAGATCGAGTTGGTCAACCTTTGCCAAAACATCAAGCAAGTCCAGAGGCTGTCCCTGCGGGTCAAGCAGGTGCGTACCGCCTTTGTAGCGGGTGAGCCAGTAGGCTTGTGCCTGGCTGATGTGGGCCAGGCGCGCCAATTTGAAGTAGCCCAAATCGGCCATAAACAGCCCACCGGCAGGAAGCTCAAGCGGATCGGCCAGGGCTTGCTGGTCATGACAGCGCCCGTGATGCAAGGTGAGGTGTTGAAAGCCGCCGTGTTTCAAGTCCATACACACCTGGAGCTTCAGGCTGCTGCCGCTTGTCCCTTCCCACACCGCCTCCAGTGGTTGCGGCAACCTAATCACGGTACTGTCACACACCCACACCGCGCTAAAGGTGTTAATCCACCCCTCCGTCTGGCGTTCGCCCCGGTGACCCACCACTTTTTTGACCGCCACCCCGACTAAAGCTTCCATGAAATGCGCCGCGCGGGCGTTGAAACGACTGTTCAATCCCTGACGACTAATCCCTTTTCCCTGACTGTTGAGGTAGGCATGGGCAAGATCGGCCAGACTGCTTTCTTTCTCACTCAACCATCCGCTCATCAGTGTCAGCGCAAACCCACCTCCGCTGATTTTCCTTTCGCGCCGAATGAACCCGACGGCGCTTGCCAGCGCCTGTGCTTCTGAACCCAGTATTTCTTGCCAGTCCTTGGTGATTTGCGCTATCGTTGTCATGTTGAGAAGATGCTTTCGTCTGCTTGGTCGCTACGAAATTATCTCCTCAACCTTCCTTAATTGCTTATCTTGACAGCTATGGG
>JANRLJ010000205.1:0-5559 GCA_033762735.1 bacterium
AGTCTATCTTATTGACTAAAACTTGTAGCCTGGAAATTGCTTTGCAATCATTTCACGTAGTTGTTCAGAAGCTTCTTTACCCACCACTGTACCAGCATAATCAGGATCGTTCCTAAAAATCCATTCAATCGTTTCTATAAATGTCCGCCGTGTCCAAACTTCATTCTCTATTAAAATAGGGAAATAATCATCTGCAAGCGATAAAGCTCCATCAAACACAGTAAACACAACATCATCATACTCTTGTAATTTTAGACTCGATCTTCCCATACGAAATTCCAAGGAATACCCTGTGACAGGTTGACCGTCTATATGCAAAGCTCGAGTTTTTACTGTTTTTCTAGCATCAATAGAATCAAGATACTCACGAATAGTATGACGCTCTGAATCTGTGAGCATATCGAGAATTTTGAAAACTTGAGCTAGATCCACTGATGTTCCCCTTGGTAATTTCCACAACCAGAATGTTCATTTGGCATCTTCTAGTTTATGCCTAATCAGACAAATGTGCTACAATCTGTGGTGAAGCAAACGTTTTAACTGGGGACACAGCATGACCCTTCAAGAATGGAAAATCTTTCAAGATGTTCCTGAAGAAATTGATGAAACGTGGAGACATGTAGCACTGTTTGGCGGCATGGTAGATTTAGCAAAAACCGATTATTCATTAGCTTGTGATTTCAAACATGCTGGCGACATACTTATATCTCGTGGGCTAAACCATCATGATCGTGAAGCATACGAGCTTTTATACCCTGTGTTGTATCTTTACCGTCATGCAATCGAGCTTTACCTGAAAGCAATCATTAGACCTAAGAAGCGGGATCACAACTTAGGATATTTATTTGCGGAACTCGAGAAGCTTCTATCGCAGCATTATGGTGTAGATGTTTTACCCATTAAATTTAGGAAGCCTCTTGAAGAAATGATCAATCATGATCCTAGAGCTACAACATTTCGCTACGCAGATGTTGAAACGAATGCCCCCGAAGAAGTGATTGTAGATCTACCAGCTTTGCTAGAAATAATGGATTACCTTGCAATAACTTTTCGGCAAATCTACTTAGCCGAAAAACAGCGATTAGGTTTTCGTGACGACTCGCGCTACTAGATTTGTTTGAATCCTTCGCCGCTGGAGCTATCCAGCGGCTGACTCTTCGTAAATCTCATATGAATGTGAGCGCGGTTCAACACATTAAGCAAAGAGATTTACCTACTTCTACTCATATCAATAGCAAACCGATACTCCCCTACCCCAAACGTGGCATACGGCTCCCCGCGCCAGTACCACACGAGCGTGAGGTCTACCGCCTGTTCGGGCAGCAGGTCAAACGGGGTCAAGCCTTCTGCCGGATTGCGTGGTCCCGGTGGGTTCGGCGCGAAGCCCAACGCCAGCCACACATCATCCTGTGTCAGGCGCAGCGTTTCCGTTTGTCCGTTGTAAATCCGCAAGACTGTAGTGAGCTGTCCGTCAAATGTCGTCACACTGACCACTCGCACATCAATCCCTGCGAAAGCCACCGGCGGTAACTCGACTGAGGGGAGTCGTACCATGAAGGCTATCCCATTTCCATCTGTGTCCGTCACCAGCCATCGCCCGCCGTTGAGCGTCGTGGGTACGACATATCCCACCGATGCTGAAAACTGGGACAGAGCTTCTAACTGCGTTGGTAGTGGCGGAAAGTTCGCCCTGTCCACCGCCACCGTATTCGGGCTGTAGACCTGCCCACCTGCGTCGATAAACTCCACGCGCCAACCCGTCGTATCCACGCTCTCTGCACCAACATTTACACTGAAGTCCAGCAGGAGGTATTGCTGCTCCGGCGGCAGATCTCCATCCCCTGCCGCCGTTCGCACATCGGTCAGGGTGATCGAGGTGTCCAGTAGTGCAAGCGCCTCGCCTACCTGCCCTTCGCTGATGGAGATGCCACTTCCGAGCATCAACCCATCACGAGACAATTCCTGCTCCGGCGGATACACCGCTGTGATCAGCGTCCGCGTCGCTGTTGGCAGTCCTTCCGCATCCGTTTCCCCGATCAGGAGCAAGACCAATCCCGGACTCACCTGGCGGAAAATGTTCGTTTCGCTCCGGCGTACTTCGCGTCGTCCCTCAAAGCGATAGCGCAAAATTGCACCCGTGTTCATGGTGAGCAGAAATTCTGAACCGTCCTCAATGCGATCGAAAAATGCCGCGTTTTCCTCCGACCAGGGCACACCAATTACAGGTGACACCGACATGCCGTTGATGAACGAGGCGGTATCAGGATTCGGGTCAAAATTCCATTCAGAGGCACGTACTGCCCGGCGCTGCACCACCCATACACGCGGATCGCGTCCATCAGCGGTCATGACCTGCAAATTGACCGGGTACGCGACCGCCCGCGCGGCATCCCCACCCTGAATGATGTCGTCCTGATCCTCCAGTGCCAGCGGTGTCGGCGTTGGACTGACACGAGGTGTAGGCGTGTGGGAGGGTTGGGCGGTTGCTTCAGCAAGACCTGTATTCCCCCTGCCACCGAGCAGGCGCGTGAATAGGAAGCCGATCATTACAACGGCGAGCAGCCCCAATGCCAGCGCAACCTTTGGTGATGGCTTCGCGCCACCCTTTGTGATCTCCGTTTCAGGCATCGTTAGCCGCTCGTCCTGTCCTGCCGCCTCCTGCACGCGGCTTGGTGTGCGCGCCCACCGCGCCCCAACAGGCACGAGCGCTGATTCCTCGTAGCGCCGCAGCAATTCAGCATTCACCTGAGCTTCCAGCGCATCCGAGCCAGAAGCCCCCGCAGTCCCAATTTCTCGCTCATACGCCGCTTTGTAGGCGCGCTGGCGTTCCGTGGGGACAAGCTCCCAAAGCGCCTGCAACTCGTCGAGCGATAGTTCGCGCAAGTTTGTAACGGTGTGATAACGCAGCGTTTCGCTCATGACAACACACTCCCGCTGCCACCCATTACCGATTCCCGCTTTACCGCCTCGTCATACGGCTGAGCCGCCGGGTCATCTGCTGCTGTCACGGTGATTTCCGGCGCGACGGTCACTTCGGGTTCGACATGAATTTTGGGTTCAACCTGCACGACTGGCTGTGCTGTTGTCCCTGACGGAACAGCCACCATTCCGAATGCAGTCACTTCTT
Organism: bacterium; assembly: GCA_033762735.1. Taxonomy (GTDB): domain Bacteria; phylum Chloroflexota; class Anaerolineae; order Aggregatilineales; family Phototrophicaceae; genus JANRLJ01. The sequence continues at coordinate 3,128 of JANRLJ010000205.1, forward strand.
CAGGGAGTGCCCGCGTGTAGTGTTCCAAACGGTTCACCTCATCGCGTGCGCCTTCCCACGACAGATTACGCTCTCCGCGCACCTGCTCAACGAGACTACTGCGCGTTTCATCACTCAATCTCCCTTCCGGCGATGCTTTCACCTCACGGATGACGGTCTCCGTCTGCTCCCCTGTCAAGCCCATCCGTAGCGCTTGATCGGTGAACAATCCGAAACGTGCCAGATTGTCAACAATGGCAGGCTGCCCACTCGCCAGCGGCTTCACTCCCATCGCTCGTGCCATCCCGTTCGCCGTTGTCAGGTGATCGGCACCCACTGCTGTTCCTTCGCCGCTGCGCTGCCGGTCCGCCCCAATACCACGTACCGCATCACCCAGCACACCCGCCACATCACCTCCACCGGTCACGCGAAGCTGCCCAACCATCATGCCAAGCCGAGCCGCGTTCGCCAGCATCTCCGCCGCCACTTCCAGCCGCCCAGCTGCCGCATCCAGCCGCGTCGTTCCTGACTGCCCTTCCCGTTGGAGCATCCCACCAAGAGTCGAATGAACCCCCGTTGAAGATCGCATCACGTCACTGACGTGCTGTTCCATTTCCTCGCTGTTCATTTCCGCCGCGTAATCGCTCTTTTCACGCTGGCGACGGTTGTCCTCACCCCCTGTTTCCTGTGCCGGTGTAACAGGTGTAAACATGCCCATACGCCGCGCACGCGCAGGCGTAAACTGGGGATAGAGTTCGCCATCCTCGCCTTCGAGCCAGTTGACATTTTGCGGCGTAGAAACGACATCGCTGCGCTTGCGCTTCTCACCCGGAAGCGACCAGTCCTTGAGCATATCACCGACGGCTGGCACGAGCATCGGACGGCTAATCACCCGCCCGTCCTCGTCGCGCTGTGCTTTATCAGGATCACGATCGGTCAGAAGCATTCGCCCGACCATCGGATGCACGACGCGCCGCGCTGCTGCCCCTTCGCTGAACTGTTCTGCCACATCGTACAGCGGTGTTCCATGCAGCCCCGGCAAATGGGTGAGTGTCCGTGCAACACCCGTGAGCGTTTGTGAGCCGCCCAACGTGAGTCCGGCTGCCTGTGCCATCGTCGCACCCTGATTCAGTGCCGAAGCCCCTGCCATCGCATTTGACCCGACCGTAACCGCCCCGGATGCCAGCGCTGCACCGCCTGCTGCGACCGCCGCCGCACCACCGGCTGCCACCACGGTTGCTGTTCCGGGGGACATGATCGTGCCACCTGCCACCTGCCCCATCGCATTAAATAGGCGGTTGAAGCTGTTCCAGACCGCTTTCACCCCGGACCACAGCGTAATCAGGATGAATACGAGACAGATCAGGCTGATCCCGATAACAGCGGGTGCGCTTCCCGCTGCCGCCCCTGCCAGGAAGAAACCCATAATGAGCGCTTGCACCAGCGCGATAGCGACGGTCTGGACGATGAGTTCAATCCACTGGTTAATCATGTTCTGGGCGATACTCTCGGTCCGTTTGAAAAATGCGAACAGGATTGCTACCCCAAACGAGATAAAGGTGATGCCCATCGCAATCGTAATGAGCAGCCCGACGATCTGTTCCGCCAGCCCGAACAGGATGAGCGGCCACGCCGTGAGCGCCCGGCGCTGGGACGCACCCGCCATCGCTACTGACGCATCGCGTTCGACTTCCGTGATGTCGTCCCATGTGATCGGCGAGACATTATGATCGAAGTATCCCCCTTCCATATTCCAGTCCATCGGGACAACAGAACCCCCTGCACCTCCGCTCGTCCAGGTCGCCGGATTCGGATTGAGGAGATACACGCCGCAGCCCGGTGAATAAACCGGCTGCGGATACCCCATCACATCCTGTGCGTGTCCACGCAAATACGCCAGCGCCACGTCCAGCCCATCAATCGGACCCGCGCCCGTCGCGCCCGGCAGATACACGTCGAAACCATCACACAGCGAACCAAGCGTAAGATCATCGGAGTCAATCAGCGAGAGCGACGAGAAGGTTCCAGAGGTTGTCGTTTCCAGACTATCCAGAACGCTCAGGTACATCACCTGCGAGATGTTCAAGCGAAAGGTATTCATCCCTTGATACAAGCTGGGACCAACGGCGAAAAACAGCAGTCCTGCCACATACCACAGGATCGCACTGCGCGGGCTGACCACCTCCAACCGGACAAACGCCGCGAGAAGATAGGTAATGCCCAGCACCAGCAGTGCGACGACGAATACCCATCCGATGGCAATCCGCAGGCTGTCGTTGGTCTGGCTGATGATCGGGACAAACGCATTGTCTATCAACCACTGGTTAATCAATTTGATGGTGTACCCGCCAGTCAGCAGGGCTTTTTGCAAGCTCCAATGCACTCCCGCCAGCATCACAATCAGGGTGTATTGCAGCTCATCCAGCATTCGCGCAAAATCAGGCATCGCCGTC
>JANRLJ010000206.1:0-4085 GCA_033762735.1 bacterium
AAATATTCAACGTGTCCATGAAGTAATCCCGAACGCATTCAGCAACGGGATAGGGGGTGCAGTAGTTCATCCCATGCGGGTTTATCCTGCATAAAACAGACCCACCTATGTCCATAAATGGGTATAGGAAAGGGAACTATAAAGTAAGAGCACGTAATCGTGACGCACGTAAGGGAAAAAGTGGTGGATACCGCGTAGTCTATTATGTTCGCTCTCAGGAAGCATGCATTCTACTGACTGTCTTCAGTAAGTCCGACCAGGCCGACATCCCCCGAAATCGCATTCAGCAGATCATCGAAGAATACGAAACAACAAACCGTAGCACTGATGACAATTAAATTATGGACATGGGAAGGCAAACGGCGTCGGGAATTTACCTTTGCTCCGCCACCTTCCCGGAATTGATACTGGTCTTCGGAATTTCCTTCGCAGACTACCACTGTAAGTTATAGACGATTCGGTCGCCGTCTTCCACGCGCTCGACCTTGATGTCAGCGCTGCTGGGCGCGAACCGCTTCACCATCCCGTAGCAGATGCCATATACCAGATCAGACGGCAGCGGCAGATTCACGAACGTAAAGCGGACATGATGGGCGTCCGGCTGTTCGACAATCAGATCGCCTGGATGCCCGTTGCGCCAACCACCGTAGTGCATCTGGGTGGCAATTGCCAGGGCATCACTCATCGTCCTGACCTGCGGCGGATACTCGATGTACTTGACGATGTTCATCCCAATTGCTACCAGGTTGAACATCCCATTCGGCGCTTGCAGCAGATCGTTGTAGAAGGCCACGATCTGATGTGCCGAGTACCACTTGTCCGGCTCAATCACCGATAAATTGTGCTTCTCCCGGTACGGGCGCACATCGTCCTCGTTGAGCGAACCAATCACGCCTAAAAGATACTGCCCGTTCACTTCCAGTTTTGGATCAACTTTTTCAAGAAGGATCATTGTATATTCCCCTCAACTGCGATGGTGTTGCGATGCGTTGCGAACAGTGTACAGGGAATACAACCATTTATTCCTTAAGAAAGTTAACTGATTTTGTAATTATAAAAGGACTACTGAAATGTTAGTCAAGGGTGGTTTTTAGTGATCGACGTTCCACTAATGCTTCATTTGCCAGCTCTGCCAGAACATCCTGCGAGCTTGCAAAGAGATCGGCCCAGCGCTGTTCAGAAGACAGTTCTTCTAAAATCCACGCCGCAAACACATCCTGCTCGTCCAGGGAGAGTTTGCTCAAGGCAGCGATGGCCTGTTCCATTCGTTCGGTCATTTCTCAGTCTTTCCTCTTTGCCTATCTGGCTTTACGACCCATTTTATCATCGCTTTGCGCCGCTTTCTCCAACCCCTCGACCATCTTGCGGACGCGGTCTTCGATGCTCTCGCTGGTGACGGTCTGCCGCAGGCGATGCACCAGCAGCGGGAACGCAAACGGAGTCGGACGCTTCACCTGCTGCACTATCACACTGCCAGCGGCGATGCGCGTCAGTGCGTGATGCAGCCGCGACTGCTCCAACTGCCGTTCCAGCACCTCGCGCTGTGCCTGCCCCAGCAGCAGATTGGCCGGGTCATACTTCGCCAGCACATCATACAGCAGTCCGGCGGAGGCCTGAAGCTGCCTCACGGATTTCTGCCCGCCGGGGAAACGCGGCGCGACCAATCCCGCCACCCGCGCGATCTCACGGAACTGGCGCCGCGCCATCTCCGCCGCGTTCAGGCTGTGCAGGATGTCGTCGGCCAGATTGTCCGGCGAGAGCAATCCGGCTTCTAAAGCCTGTTCCAGCGGCGCGGGTTCTGGCGAGAGCAGTTCAAAGCCGTAATCGTCGTCGGTCAGCGTGAAGGTGATTGGCTGCAAGCGCGACAGCCGATAGGCCATCAGCGCGGACAGGCCTTCATGCACCAGCCGCCCATCAAATGGGAAGAAAAACAGGTGATGGCCTTCGCGGGTTTCCACCCGTTCGATCAGCAGTTCATCCGGCGCGGGGATGCGCGACCATTTCGCCTGCAGCGCGAAGATCGGGCGGACGGCCTGCATCTCCGGCGACTCGAACACGCCGTCGCGGGCATCGTCGAACTTGCGCCGCATCGCGTCCGTCAGTTCATCAGACAGGGGCAGCCCTCCGCCGTACCAGCGCGGCACGATCCCCTTTTTGCTTTTCGCCAGCCGCACCCAGGCGGTCATGTCCCGAATGCGCACGAACTCCAGAATCCTGCCGCCGAGCGTGAACTTATCGCCCGGTTTGAGGCGCGTCACGAAAGACTCCTCGACATGGCCGATCTTCGCGCCTTTGAGATACTGCACGACCAACTGGGAGTCGCCCGTGATCGTCCCGATGGACATGCGGTGCATCTGGGCGATGGTCTTTTCCTCGACGGTATAGCGCCCGTCGTGCTGCGCGAGGCGGTTATATTCGGGATAGGCATGGAGCGCACTGCCGCCCCGTGCTACGAAATCCAGCGCCCACTCGAATTCCTGGCGCGTGAGATGGCGGTAGCTGTAGGCCGTGCGGACTTCCTCGTACAGGTCATCTGGCGTAAAGCCGCCGCCCAGCCCGACTGTGACGAGGTGCTGCGCCAGCACATCGAGCGGTTTTTCCAGCGGAACCCGCGCCTCGATCTGACCCTGTTCCACCGCCTCCCGCGCTGCTGCCACCTCCACCAGTTCCAGCGCGTGAGTCGGCACGACCGTCACACGGCTTTCCGCCCCCGGCTGATGCCCGCTGCGACCCGCCCGCTGGAGCAGCCGCGCCGCGCCCTTTGGACTCCCGATCTGCAACACACGCGCTACAGGCGAAAAATCCACACCGAGATCGAGGCTGGAGGTACACACGACCGCTTTCAGCCGCCCTTCCCGCAGGCCATCTTCTACCCAGGCGCGTACATCCCTGTCCAGCGAACCATGATGCAGCGCAATCAATCCTGCCCAGTCGGGTCGTGCATCCAGCAAGGCCTGATACCACACCTCAGTCTGCGAACGGGTGTTGGTGAAAATGAGCGTACTGGGGCTGCTTTCGAGGATGTCCACTACCTGCGGCAGCAGCTTGAGGCCGAGATGCCCCGCCCAGGGAAAGCGTTCCATGGTGGTGGGAATGACCGAGTCGATCACCAGCCGTTTGGGGATGTCTCCCTGTACCAGCCGCGCTTTGCCCGAATTCGTACCCACCAGAACCTTGAGCGCCACATCCAGATTGCCCATCGTAGCCGAAAGTCCCCACACGCGCAGATCAGGCCGCCAGCGCCGCAGCCGTGCTAAAGCCAGCTCGGTCTGTGTCCCGCGCTTGGTGGACATCAGTTCGTGCCACTCATCCACCACGATGGCCTGTAAATGGGCAAACAAATCGGCTGCGTTTGTCCGTGCCAGCAGCAGCGACAGGCTTTCCGGCGTGGTGATAAGGGCGGTCGGCAGGCGGCGCTGCTGGCGGCTGCGCGTGGCGGAGTCGGTATCACCCGTGCGCGTTTCCAGCGTCCAGGAGATGTGCCAATTCTGGCCCAGTGTTTCCAGCGGCGCACGGAGGGCATTCTCGGTATCGGCAGCCAGCGCCCGCAGCGGCGTGATCCAGAGGACGGTCAGCGGCGGCGATGCGGCGCGTTTTGCGGCGCGTTTTGCGGCGCGTTTTGCTCGGCTGGATTGGGGTACTTCGCGCACTTCATGCGTGCTGAGGTATTCCAGCAGTGCCCCGAACCACGCCGCATAGGTCTTGCCCGTCCCGGTTGCTGCATGAATTAGCCCGCTCTCGCCATTGAGATAAGCCGCCCATACCTCACGCTGAAACGCGAACGGCTGCCAGCCGCGCTGTACAAAGTAGTCAAGCGCGGGTTGTAGTCGGGGATCGGCTTCGTTCATGCCATTTCCTTTTGCTGATAATGCTGGTTCGTTCGTCTGGTAAGGACGAGTTTCAAAACCTGTCCCTATCATTTACTTTTAGGACTTACGCAGTTGCCCTCACCCCCCGACCCCCTCTCCCGACCGCTTCGCTAGGAGAGGGGGAGAAGGACACCTTAGCGGTGAAGTCCCTCTCCCTCAGGGAGAGGGATTTAAGGCTTGTCCGGTATTGAGTTGGCGCTTTTCCGCCCTCACCCC
>JANRLJ010000207.1:0-70061 GCA_033762735.1 bacterium
AGCATTCGATTATCGCTGGATAGTGTAGATATATACCAATACCATGTTCCCTCAGAGTTATAAATCACCTGAGCTTGTTGCGGGGAAGCTATAGGCACAAGTATTATGTGAAAGGAAGCATCGAGCAAGAGCGTCAACAATACAACTGTACGGGAATCATTTGACCACATAGGTCGGCATCTCAAAACATATTCAGTGCGATATATAAGTCGTAACCCGTTATGGACATCACGAACTTCGCAGTACTTTCCCTCGTACCTATTACTCTCATATATAATGTAGCGTTGATTCGGAGATGGGACATATTTTTCTGCAACCCCATACATGACAGACTGAGTCTGATTGCGCTGTAAATCAATCAGTTGGATAAACTGTCCTGGCACTCGCGCAGTCGGGCTATAAACATAAGTCAGCAGCACATTGTTTTTTACTACACGGCTAGCAACAAGTGCAATGCCAACAACCACACTACTCACTACAAACACTAGCACGGTCAGCCGCAGCAGGGTTTGCAGAAGGGTGGGGGAAGGGGCTGGCTGTCGGGTCATGGCTTTTGCACCGCTTTCAGAGTCCTGTCGATACGCCTCTAACAGCATAGCGAGAAATGCGCCGCCGTTCTCGACGATTGCCCCACGCCCTCAGCACGATTACATCAAAATACGAGTAACGCCGTAAAAAAATTTTTGAACCACAAAGACACGAAGATCACGAAGACAAAGGCAGAATCTTTGTGTTCTTTGCGCCTTCGTGGTTGGTATTGGTATTGATCTTTTCTGGATGGTTTTTGCCCCTGCCCTGTTCACGCCTCGGCAGACACTTGCGTCGCTAAGCGCCTTCGCTCAGGATAAGCGACATGGTGGCCGCGTCGATATTGCCGCCGCTGATAATGACACCGACGCGCCCGCTCACAGGTGTATTCAGCACGCCTGCGAGGCTCAACGCGCCGGATGGTTCCACGACCATTTTCATCGTATTGAAGGCGAAGCGCACGGCCTCTTTAATCTGTTCCTCGCTGACCGTCCGCATGTCGTCCACATATTCCAGCACGAGCGGGAAGGTGATCTGTCCGAGTGACGGGGTGCGCGTTCCGTCGGCAATCGTCGGCGGATTTTTGACGGTTTGCAGCGTTTTGGTGTGGAAGGAGCGGGTCGCGTCGTCGGCCAGTTCCGGCTCGATGCCCACCACCGTGCAGCCGGGGGATGCGCCTTTGGCCGCAATCGCGCTGCCGCTGATGAGTCCGCCGCCGCCCACGCACACAAACAGCATATCCAGCTGTCCCACATCCGCGATCAGTTCCAGCGCCGCCGTCCCCTGCCCGGCGATGACGGGCGCATAATCATAGGGCGGAATGACGACGTAGCCGTGCTGTTCGGCCAATTCCCGTGCGATCTGTTCGCGGTCTTGGGTGGCCGGGTCATACTGGATGACGGTCGCGCCGTAGCCTTCGGTGGCGTTCTTTTTGATGGTCGGCGCGTTGCTGGGCATGACGATGGTGGCCTTTATGCCCAGCAGCTTGCTCACCAGCGCCACCGCCTGCGCGTGGTTGCCGGACGAGAAGGCGATGACGCCCCGGCGCTTTTCCTCGTCGCTGAGCTGGCTGATGGCGTTGTAGGCACCGCGAAACTTGAACGCGCCCATGCGCTGGAAGTTCTCGCACTTGAGGAAGACCTGCGCCCCCACCCGTTCATCCAGCGTGCGTGAGGTCATCACAGGGGTGCGGTGGGCGACATTTTCCAGGCGGTCAGCGGCGGCCTGAATATCGGCAAAATCGACAGCGGACATTGATTTATCTCCAGAAAAGGTCGTGCTTAAACAAAATCAGAAGGCTGGACTGTATCAGCATGGGTGTGCCTCTGCAATTTTAGAAGAACTTTTTTAACCACAAAGGCACGAAGAACACGAAGATGATGACGAAAATCTTTGTGACCTTTGCGCCTTCGTGGTTAATCCTGATCTTCCTTCCGGTGGTTGTGGAATTTCATGCGTTTGCGGGGACAATTCAGAGGGGAGGCAGCATCAAAAAAGGCACAGGGTTCAATATCCACTGTGCCTGATTGCGTGAAGATGGGTCTAACGGTAGGGGTCTTGCGGGCGTTCGTTGCGGATGCGTACCGGGACAGGGACGCGCACGGGAACGCGCTTATTTTTTTCCGGGTTCACCAGGCGGTCGAGGTCGTCCAAAATCTGCCGGACGCCTTCTGCGACCTCATCCAGAACGTTGCGCTTCCCCTGCTTTTGCTTTGCCACAGCTTTCGCCTTTCTGATCGTTTCAGGTGACAGACAAAAAACCCCTTCGCCGGCAACGTGACGAAGGGGTTATTGCGCTTATGGACCTAAAGAGACTCGAACTCTTGACCTCTTCAATGCCATTGAAGCGCTCTCCCAACTGAGCTATAGGCCCATATATACGGCGCATTGTAGCCGTTTCGTCTGTCGCTGTCAATGCTAAAAGCATACACCTGAATGTGTCAAACGAAGATTAGAGAAACTCAACTTTAAGTCACATTTAAGTAACTTCTTATAGAGCGCGGTGTTGAGACCACACTTTCCCCTCAAAGCCACTCGGCAACCTGAGTGCGCAGTTCATCTTTCATGTCTGGCGGCAGACTGTTCCAATGCACGTCTAAGACTGCGCCTTGCAGCGCATACAGGCCGACCAGCGTCAATTCGGGATGCACCGCTTTGATGCGCTTCCACGCTTCAACTGCCCCAGCTCGAATAAGTCCTCAATCGTGTGGATGCCCGCGTCGTGCAGCCATTGTCCGGTCTTTTTGGCGATGTTCTTGAGTGTGGAAAAGTCGTCGTACTGAGTCATAAGCATGATGGGCGAGGCATCAGACTATCCTCGCCCCTGCATTTCACTTTCTATCAACCCACCAGCCGCATCACCGTGTCGATGATGTGCTGCGCGGTCAGGCCATATTCCTCATAGATGCGCTCATAGGGGGCGCTGGCACCGAACTTATCAATGCCAATCGCCACGCCATCAAAGCCCACGAACTTCTGCCAGCCGAGCGTCACGCCCGCCTCGATGCTCACGCGGCGGTTGACGTGGCGCGGGATCACGCTTTCCTTATAGGTGTCGTCCTGCTCCTCGAACAGTTCCCAGCACGGCAGGCTCACCAGCCGCACCCGCACCCCATCCTGAATCAACTTCTGATAGGCCTCATAGGCGATGTGCACCTCGCTCCCGCTGGACAGCAGAATCACCTGCGGTGTCCCTTCGCAGTCGGCCAGAATGTAGCCGCCGTGTGCTACCCCCATCTGCACCTGTTCCGGGTTGGGCAGCACGGGCAAATCCTGACGGGTGAAGATCAGCGCACAGGGATGCTCCAGCGTCATCGCCATGCGCCACGAAGCGGCGGTTTCGTTGGCATCTGCCGGACGGAAGATGTAAAGCTGCGGAATAGCACGGAGGCTCATGACGTGTTCGATGGGCTGATGCGTCGGGCCGTCCTCGCCCAGGCCGATGCTGTCATGCGTGAAGACATAGAGCGCCCGCGCCCCCATCAACGCACCGATACGCACCGCGCCGCGCATATAATCGCTGAAGGTGAGGAAGGTGGCGGAATAGGGCTTGATGATGCCGCCGTGCAGCGACAGGCCGTTGACGATTGCGCCCATGCCATGTTCGCGCACCCCAAAGCGAACATTGCGTTCGGCTGGATGTCCTTTGCCTGTATTGCCCTCGCCTTCGATCAGCGTGCGCGTACTGCCTGCCAGATCAGCATCGCCGCCGATCATGGTCGAAACACGTTTAGCGATGGCGTTCAGCACCTTGCCCGAAGCAACACGGGTGGCGATGGGCTTATCCAACGGGAAGACAGGAATATCCGCGTCCCAGTCGTCGGGCAGCTCCCCGGCGAAGGCGCGCTCGAACTCGGCGGCCAGGTCGGGATGCGCGGCGCGGTAGGCTTCGAACCTGGCGTTCCAGTCACCTTCAGCGGCGGCACCTTTTTCGACAGCTTCGCGGAAGTGTTCCAGTGCTTCGCCGGGGATGAAGAAATCTTCCTGCGGCCAGCCGAGCGCTTCTTTCGTGAGCCTGATCTCGTCCGCGCCGAGCGGTGAACCATGCGCCTTATTCGACCCGGCTTTGTTCGGGCTGCCATAGCCAATGATGGTGCGAATGGCGATCAGAGTGGGTTTATTGACGGTCGTGCGGGCTTCGCGGATGGCCGCGTCCAGCGTGTTGATGTCGTTACCATCGGCCACCGTAAGCACGTTCCATCCCCACGACATAAAGCGGGCAGGAATGTCCTCGGTGAAGGTCATATCGGCTTTGCCGTCCAGCGTGATCTTGTTGTCATCATAGAGGAAGATTAGCTTGCCGAGTCCCCAGTGACCAGCCAGCGCACAGGCCTCCATGCTCACGCCTTCCATCAGGTCGCAGTCGCTGACCAGCGCATAGGTGTAGTGATCGATGACGGTGTGCGACTCGCGGTTGAAGTGCTTCGCGAGGAACGCCTCTGCCAGCGCCATGCCGACGGCGGTCGCCGCGCCCTGTCCCAGCGGCCCGGTCGTCGTCTCGATACCGGGTGTCAGATGCACTTCGGGATGGCCGGGCGTGATGCTGCCCCACTGCCGGAAGTTCTTGATCTCGTCCAGCGACACGTCATACCCGGTCAGATGCAGCAGCGCATAGATCAGCATCGAGCCGTGCCCGGCGCTGAGGATAAAGCGGTCGCGGTTGGCCCAGTGTGGGTTGCGTGGATTATGATGTAGATAGCGCTGCCACAGCACATAGGCCATCGGTGCCGCGCCCATCGGCAGACCGGGATGGCCGCTGTTGGCTTTCTGCACCGCGTCGATGGCAAGGGTGCGGATGGTATTAATCGCCAGCGTTTCCAGTTCGGGGGTCGTGGTCGTCAAAATCGCTCCTCCTGTTGTTGTTACTCAGGTCAGGTTGGATTATAACGCGCCCGTTTGGCGAAGGCACCGTACCAGGTGAGCAAACAGCCTTAGCATAATGGCTCAATCCTTGGCTGCGACCTAATCTCAAGTGCGGTGCAAAAGACCTGTAGATGTCCTCTGGAGATTATCAGAGAGCAGGCTGATCGTGTATTGAAAAGCCGAACCTTCTGGCTACTTTATCCTAACCGTAATAGCCATTTTTCTTTATGTACCGTTATAATAGACGCAGGTAAAAATTGGGGGCAGTTTTTACAGCGATGGCCGCAGACGAACTCGAACGCTATCCACACGGAATCAGCCGCGAATGGGAAGACGACAGACGCATTGTCATCATTTCAACGCAGGGTGATATGTCCCAAGCCGCAATTGATGTCTGGGCGAATCTTGTGATTCGCACGGTTCAGGAATGGCCGCACACCGAACCCGTCTACATCCTGCATGACCTTTCCTCCAGAAATCAGGGATTTACCCCCTACAGCCGCAAACGCGCCGAAGATACCTACCGGGCTGTCCAGCCGGATCAGATGGTTTATATCGCGGTCGTGCTGCGGGATGGCTTCATCAACAACCTCATCAGTGTCTTTTTGCGTCGGCGCAAGGGCGCACGCCAGAACATCCGAGAACAGGTCTTTACCTCACGCTTCACGGCGCTGGACTGGCTGCGGGGTGTTCGGCAGACGCAAATCACGTCCATCAACTCCAACTGAGGCGGAAAGATCATGGATCGTTTACCAGAGCAGTACCCCTACGGCATTCGTGTGGAATGGTTAGACAACAATCAGATTGCAGTCATCAGCACCGAGGGGAATATGTCACGCGATGCGGTCGATACGTGGGCAGATGTGACGCTGCAAACGATCAACAACTATCCCGGCAATCGGGGCTATTTCCTGTTCGATATGACAGGCCGCGATCAGACCTATACCCCTTATGGTGTGTGGCGGACGGAAAAGCTGGTGAAGTCAATTCCGCCAGAAAAACATGGCTATGCGGCGATTGTTCTCAAACAGCATCAGGACTTGCTGAGTCGGCACCTGCTGGATGTGATTGAAGCCATTGTGCGCATTCGGAGTCGGCAGATTAAGACGAAGTTTTTCGTCTATCAGGATGAAGCGCTCGAATGGCTGCGCGGCCAGATTGACAACGATAACACGGGTGGTGTGTAGGCTGCACGTTAGATGCAACCTGCCGAGGAAAGCCAGCACTCGGCGAAAAGCAAACAGCATGACAAGAGGGATTTCTCTCGTCATGCTGTCCGTCATTAACTGGCAATCGCTATGATGCCTTTAGGGCGCGGTAAATCCGTTCGAGACGGCGAAGCCATTTCCGGTGAGACCTCCCGTGCTAAAGCCGCCTGGCCCTGCTGACTGCACTGCAAGGTAGTATGTCGAACCGGCAGGCAGCGCGGCGGGCAGCGTGATGACACCCTGGCACGTCCCTATGTTCTCACAGCCCAGTGCGGTTGATGAGCGCCATTCATAAAAATAGGTCTGCGCAGCGTTCGCTGTCCCCAGCCATACGCGATACCAGGTCGCGCCCGCCACGCCTGTAAAGCTGATTGTGACATTCGTACCGTTGGCAGTTGCCGTAAGGTTAGTCACCAGCGCGGGCGCAGGGAAGTTCAGTGTGAAATTTTCTGGCCCTCCATAGCCGTTGCCAAACGCTCCGCCGGAGCTTGCACCCCCTGCACCTTCTGCGTTGACATAAACCGAATAGCTGCCGTTGGTAAAGACGGTGTCAGCTGTGGTCAGGCGGCACGTTTGCAGTGTCGCGCTGCAGGTCAACTGGGCATCACCTGTTTTATTATGTGTGCGACCATACGCCCACGAATTCGTCGTGTTGTTATAAATGGCGACGGTATGACGGGTGGCGCTGGGATCAGTGTTCCATTCAATGGTGGGACGACCCTGATTGATATTGACTTTGATGCCGTTGGGAATGGGCGGACCAGGGTTGAGATCAACGCGGAAAGTGATGCCTGCCCAGCCATTGTTGTACGTGCCACCTACGCTCGCGCCACCCGGTCCTGAGGCCAGGATAAAGACGTAGTATTCCGTGTCATCCCGCAGATTGACAGGCGACCGCAGTGAACAGGTTGTTCCTGCCGCCCCACCGCACGTTTCTACACGGGGATGCACCGCCTGATAGGCCGGGGTTGCGTTGCCTGCGTCGAAATCAGCCTTGACGACCACATAAAGGGTAAACGTTGTCGCGTTGGCCGCGTTACCAAACAAGGACCAATTGAAGGTCGGGCGAAGGGTGTTGAGGTTGCTCGCCGGGTTCATCGTCACCGGGTCAAGCGGTGGCGCGTTCAGGGTGAGATAGAACGGCCCGCGCCATTCACCGCCGCCTGGCCGAAGCCAGATTTCCCACTGCCCGTTTACCAGGCGCGCACGCTCATTCGCTGTCGGCTGGGTCGTCGGCTCGAAGACACAGCTAAAGCCGTCGCAGTAATTGGCCGCGCTGATATTCGTACCATAGTAACGCGGCTGATTATACGGCCCACCGCGCGGGAAGATTGCCATCTCGTAGCCCTCCGCGCCTGTATCCGTCCACTCATAGGTTGGGTTGCCGTAGGGCGTTGTGATGGTCGAACCGGGAACGGGTTGCAGGAGTGTGAGCGGGCTGACGACATCGTTTTCCAGAATCGTGACGGTATGGGTACTGGCGGCGCCGATCAGCACATTTGGATTATTGGACACCAGCGTAACCGTGAACGTTTCGGTGCCTTCCACGCGTGTATCGTCAATGATGGGAATGGTCACAAAACACGACCGAATTTCAGGAGCAAATCCAAAAGGAAAAACTTCCGGTGGCGCAGCGGGAAAGCACTCAAAACTGCTTAGGCCTATATAGTCGGCGGTCAGCCCGCCATTGGTCGCATTTCCCGTATAACTCAGGGCAGCGGTGATGGGAAAGTTCAGGAAGTAGTCGCGTGCAGGAACAAGATTGGGGTCTGTAATGAGCAGGCTGACAGGGATGTCCAGGCTACCAACACTTTCCGGCACTGTAACCGCAGCGCTATCAAAGGCCAGTGTAGTCCTTAGATCATCTTCCAGAATGACAACCGTATCGGTGGCATTCAGAAATGTGACATTGGGTGCGGTCGTGGAGAAGGTTGCCGTAATGGTTTCATCGGCACCTTCATGAACTGAATCGCTGAGGACGGGCAGATTCAAGCTATAGTTATAGGTGCCGGGTGGGAACCCGCCCCCCAAATTCAGGAAGACATCCGCAAATCCGATATAGTCAACGCCGTTCGTGGCTGTTCCACTATAGGCTACGTCTAACCGCAGGGGGCTAGGAATAACCGAACCAGCGGGTCCCTGCACCACCACACGCACCTGGATGGGTACGTTGCCCGCCGTATCTTCACTGTCAACAAAATTCGGCATATTGACCTCAACCGTCGCGCCTGGGTCATTATCGGTGATGGTCATCGTAATCGTTCTCTGGGAACTCACTAATACCCGTGAATTCGATGTGCTTTGCAGTTGAATGATGATCGTTTCGGGTGTTGGCTCAAAAAGGGTGTCGTTGACGATGATGATGTCGAGATCAAAGCGGCAATCAAAACCCGCGACGTTAGGGGGGAAAACATTTGTGGCTGGTGCACGGCAGGTAAACGTCGTAGGGGTGTTGGTCGTATAGTCTTCGCCTAATGTCGCTGTCCCAGAAAAGTTCAGACGCACGTTAAATGAACTCACAGGAAGGAAAAACCCTGTTGTGTCTACCTCAATGTCAAAGGTTTCAAGTCCATCGGTTTCAGTAGCCGTGCGGACGAGGGGCGGCTCAAAACCAACGGTGGCGAAATCCGCTGCGGAAACCGGGGAGGAACTGCCGATGACAAAAAAGCCAAGTCCGATGAACAGCGCGAAACCGACGATGATTGAGACAGTACGTTTGGTCATGATGGTCTCACTTTAAGTCTTTGATGGACGATACTCTGCGTTTGCGCGTTTCTTTAGAATATATTGCTATAAAAAAAGCAATACATAAGGCATTCAGGCAAAAGCCAAAGCTGACAATTCGTGGTGTTATAAGAATTCTGTAATTCAACTCTATACGTCATCATATAATTATGTGATTCGTAAAGCAATCAGACGTTTAGATTTTCATACGAATCCTGACCAACCTGTTACCTTGTGGAGGCGAGAAAAAAGGCGCTGTAGACTGCGCCCTTTTTGCTCTGATTTTAGAGGCCGTTGAAATTAAGCGTGGTCGTGCTTTTGAGCTGGGACATGCTGGTCAGGATTGGCTTGCGAACGATGTAAGTCCTGTTGCATTTTCCGGCCATTCCATCCCTGCCAGTTCTTCATCGGTGTAGAGTTCACCGTCCGGGCCAATAGTTCCCTTTTCAATCGGGACGTTCTGCGCCTGATACACTTTTTCGGCCTCGTCGCGCTCGTCCTGTAACATGCTGACAAAAATGGTTCCGCTGATGCAGGCGGCGATCAATGCAAAAAAGAAAACCACAAGGGGGTCAGGACTTCCCCAGGGAAGCGCCGTAGTGAAGCATGAACCACTCAGGACGCCAAAAATCACCGCGTTACCGAGCCAGCTTGAAAGCAGCGCCACGTCTTCGCCGCAGGTTCGCATCAGGCCAATGGTCAGAATGGTCATCAGCGACAGCGCCAGCAGACCAGAGAAAAACAGGGGCATCATCCCACTGTAAACGAGGGCGAACGTCAGCGTCCATCCCACCGTCAGCGTAAGGCTGCGCCAGCGAGGATAACGCTGATGCGGTGGAGACATGATCCACAGGCTGAACGGCAGCGCGCCACCGCCGATAAACCCGGTAAACGCGCCCATGAGAAAACGAGTGAAAACGGACAGCGCTGCAAAAACATCATCATTTGCGTATACAGCGTTGTAGACCGATGTAAGCACCACCGTTCCGCCGACGATCTGTGCCAGCAGCGCCAGCGTTCGCGGCGAAAGGCGGGAGAGCAGCGCGTGATGTTTGCGCTTGTGTATGGTTGTGTTCGTCATCGCAGGACAGTTCTCTACTTTTGTCTAAGTATATGCTGAGTGCTTCCTGCCTGTCTGTACGCCCGCCCTGCGCTGATGTAGACTCGTCGGTCATTGACTAAAATCCCTGAAGAAATGTCGAGTCCATGCCACAGATTGCCCTCCTCCCTACTCCCCAGGCCGAACCCATCGTCGAGCAGATGCGCGACCGTTTGAACACGATTCCGGGTGTCGTCGCGCAGCGCGTCACGCAGCCGGAAGACGTGCTTGAAGCGGATTCCCTGCTGATCGTACTGGGCGCAGATGGCGTGAGCGGTCTGCTGGAAGATTCTGTGCGTGTCGATTCGGCGGAAACTGGGCTGATTCGCGGCGATCTGCTGGTGCTGGTCGTGCTGGTGGATGGCGCGTCCATCCCGCCCGTAACGGCGCTGCCCGAAGGTCTGCGAGCGCTGGCCTATACCGGGCGGATGCCGCTCAACAGCGACACCTTGGAGCGTGACCTGGGCGCGATTTACGGGCAGGTGCGCGAGGTGCTGGATCAGGTCGGCGCGGGCGGTTTCAATGCGCAGGTCGCCCCGGCGGCTGTCCCCCCCCGTCCCGCTCCCCAGCGGCGCGGCACTCCGGTAAACCTGCTTCTGATTGGCTTCATCTTCCTGGGTGCGCTGCTGATTCTGGTTCTGGGGCAGTTCAACCAGCGCAACGAAAACGACGAAACCGCGCTGACAGCGGAAGTGACCGCGCCCGCTAACCAGCGCGCTGCCAGCCTGGCCGATGCCGCGCCGGGTGGCGTGATCCAGATTGGCCTTGCGGCGGATTTCAGCGACAATGCCGCCAATGGGGAGGCGATGCTGCGCGGGGCGGAACTGGCCTTGCAGGATCGCCCGACGCTGACCATCAACAACCGCACCTATACGCTCGATCTGCTGGCACAGGACGCAGGCTGCTCAGCCTTTGATGGCTTGCAGGCGGCGGAAACCTTCACCAGCGATAACACGATTGCCGGGGTGATCGGCCATCAGTGCAGCCCAAGCTGTTCCGCTGCCGCGCCCGTTTATGAACGCGCCAGCCTGACGACCATCAGCCCGGCCTGTGAAGACCCGGCACTGACCAACGGCCAGTACAGCACCTTCAACCGCGTTGCGCCTTCCGGCACGGCAGCGGCAGGCGGCGCGGCACGTTATGCGCGGGAGACGCTTAACGCGGAACGGGCGGCGGTGGTCTATGATGAGCTGCTGTTCGGCGGTGAACTGGCAGGTGACTTCGCCGCCGAATTCAGTGCGGAGGGCGGGACAGTCGCGCCGTTTACGGGCATCGTCTCCAGCACGGCGGATTTCGCAGCGCTGGCAGACCAAATCCGAGAGGCGGATCCGCAGGTTTTGTACGTCGCAGGACGACCGGAAACCGCCGCGACTCTGCGGGCTGAATTCCCCGATCTGCCCTTTCTGTATGGGGGCGGTGGGCCGGGGCGCGATGATGTGACCGCCTTCACCGATACAGCAGGCGAGAATGCCGAAGGGGTGCTGGTCTTCGCCGCGCTGCCGACAGACACCGAAGCGATACAGCGGTTGACAGACCGCTATGCCAGCGTCTACGAAGGCGAACCGGCTTCACCTGTGTTCGCTTATGCCTATGACGCGACCAACGTCCTGCTGGACGCGATTGAATCCACCGGGCGGGTTGACCCGAACGGTCTGCTGCGGCTGGATCGCCAGTTCATCATCAACGCGGTGCGGGGCTATCGGGGCGAGGGCGTGACGGGCGCGATTCAGTGCAGCGAAAGTGGCGATTGTGGAACGGTGCGGGTCAGTGTGCGCGAAATTCAGAACGGCGCGGCGGTGGAAATTGCGGTGGTCGAACCGTAATGTTTTGAACCGCCAAGTCGCCAAGAGCGCCAGGAAATGAGGGCGTGAACCGCTCACGCCCTCACTCGGGTTATTGGCCTGTGTTGAAGCGCGAGGCCAGGGTCGGGTCTACAGCGACTGCACAGTCGGTGAACTGCTCGAAGTAGTCCTGCGACTCCTCCGGCGACAGTTGCATCAGTTCGCTCATTGGGCGGACTTCAATCGTAGTGGAGCAGGCGCGATATTCCTCAATCATGATTTCGGCATCGGCCAGCGCGGTTTCCAGTGGCATGTCCTCCAGCACGTAGTTATCGAAGGCGCGGTTAATCCAGGTCTGCTCCAGCCACGTGCCGGGACTCGTACTCCCGCCGAAGTCATAAAGCGGGACAATGACCGCGTCCGGTGCATCGATCATCGTGCCGATCTGCTGGAACAGCGCAACCGCATCCTCGCCCATCGCCGCAGCAAAGACCGGGTCGGTCAGCAGCGAACGGCGGGCGGGCATCCCCAGCAGCAGATCAGGCCGCTGCGCTACCACACTGATCCAGCGGTAGCAGGCGTCGGGGATGGGCGTACTGGCATTGATGTAAAGGCCGCCGCTGTTATAAGCGACCGGCGTGTTTTGTGTACCACGCGGGAAGGTCGCCAGCCGATAGGGATTGGGGTTGTTGGAATCGTTACGGTTGGTGAAGCGCCAGCTTGCGCCGTTAAGCGACTCGGAGATCAGCGGCGGTTCTTCCCCGCCCCCACCCATAAATCCGCCGTCGCTGTCCAGTTCGTTGTATTCGATCACCCCGCTGCGGGCCAGATCAAGCACCTGGCGAATCGCGTCCAGGTTCACCGGATCATCAAAGCGGTAGGTGGGCGGATTGGTGGAATAGTCGTAGGGATTGCCCCCAAACGCGGCAATCAGCAGGTTCAGGTGGCCTGCGCCGAAGGTCTGTGTGCGGAAAACCGCGTCATCCGGGTCTTCCTGGGTCGCTTGCAGCATGTTCAGCGCAGTGACGAACTGGTCAATCGTCCAGTTGCCCGGTTCGGGCAGCCCGGCCTGCGCGAATGCCTCAGGATTGTACCAGATCACCTCCGGCTGAATCGTGACCGGATAGGCATAGGTGCGCCCGTCGCGCTGGACCTGTTCCAGCGTCGTGCCGAAAAAGTCATTCGGGTCGAAGTTCGGGTCGGCATCCAGGAAGGGATCGAGCGGGAGCAGCGTCGTCAGATCGGCAGAAGGGACATAATTGCCATTGAGGTAGTAGCAGTCGGCGGATTGCAAATCCTGGGTGCTGCCGAAGTTGCTGTTCAGGTTGATGTTGCCCACCTGCGGGTCTGCCGCGACAAATTCCGCTACCAGCGCTTCCCATTCCTCGCGGTTGGGCAGCGGCGAAATCCATACATTCAGGCCAAAGTTCAGCACCACCTCGCCCGCGTTCAGCACCGGGGTCGGCACGGGCGTCATCACCTGCACAACCGTCGTTTCGCGGCGGGCCTGCGCGGCGGCGAGGGCGTCCAGCACCATCTGCTGTGATTCGGGTAATGCCGTCGCCCAATCGATGGTCTGCGGCTGATTCGGGTCGGTGGTCGGTTCGCCCTCACCGGGATAGACGCCTGCGTAAATCCAGTCACCGAACAGAATTTCGGAATAGGGCAGGCCGTTTTCCAGCGCGGCATCCACGATGGCCTGATCCTCTGCTGGAATTTGAGTGCGATTAAAGTTCTCTGCTTCATAATCCTGGAGGCTGCGGCGGGCGGTCGAATCGCCGAAGAAGCGCAGGGCGATCTCCCCATTGGACGTGACGAACTTCGCCAGCTCATAAGCGAGTTCGGGGTAGGCTGTCCCACCACTCACAGCGAAGCCTTCGGCATAAACAGCGGTTGTCCCACCGGGCAGCGGTGCGGCACGCCACACGTCCTGCTGGTCTGGGTTGGAGAGCGCCCAGGTACGGTCGAGCCGCAGGGGAACTGCGCCGTAATCGAACTCACCGGGCGTGTTGATGACTTCTTCCTCCATCAACGCCTGCCACTCGGTCATAAATGCGGTGAGTTCGGGCGTATCGAGGCGTGGGGTGAAGGGCACGGTCGAGTCGTCGTAAAGGCGCTGCCCACTGAAAACCCGGTACATCAGCCCCAGGTTATAGGCAATCGCGCCGGGGATTTCCACCTCGCCATCGTCCCCGACCGTCGCCAGCGCACGAGCAGCGGTGGCAAAGTCGGTCAGCGTCCAGTTGTCGTTGGGATAGGGCAGCCCGGCTTCGTCAAAGGCCTGCGCATTGTAGATGAACAGTTCAGCAGAAGCGCTTACTGGGAGCGCCCACAGGCCGCCATCCCAGCGGAAGCTGTCCAGCGCTGCCGGGAGGAAGTCCTCGATGTTCAGATCGGGGTCGCCTTCCGCCAGCGGGCGCAGATCAAGATACAGCCCGGCGCGGGTTTCCAGCGGCGTAAAGTTCCACTGGCTCACCGTCAGTACATCGGCCAGCGCAGCGCGTTCGGCGGCGGCGTTGAGGGTGTTATCCAGTTCGGTGAATGGGGAAAAGTATTCGTTCTGCTGTGGCTCGAAGACGCGCACCACCTTCACACCAGGATGCGCCGCTTCAAATTCGTCAAACAGGTCATCGTTGAAGACATCCTGCATCCATTCCTGCGTGAGGATGGTCAGCACGAT
Source organism: bacterium (assembly GCA_033762735.1). Classification (GTDB taxonomy): domain Bacteria; phylum Chloroflexota; class Anaerolineae; order Aggregatilineales; family Phototrophicaceae; genus JANRLJ01. The sequence goes on from JANRLJ010000207.1 coordinate 14,383, forward strand.
TTCTTCCTGGCCTCGCACTGGCAACAGCAGCGGGGACAGCACTACAGGCGTGAGAAAGATTCCAAGCAGCAGGAGCGCGGGCAGCAGCAGTTTTTTCAGACCAGACATACGTTTCCTTTCCTGTTTGCCAACGGAGACGGATTCTGCACAGCGGGGGTAAACGAGCGCAGTCGTACAGAAAGGCGGGACGATCACGATCCGCCTTCCAACATAATGGACGACGCCCGCCTGTGTCCAGTTCCAACCCTGTAATGTACGTAGAATTTCTGGAAACGATGCAAATCAAACACGACAGCGGGAGTCCTCCCCTTTCGGACTCCCGCTGTTAAAAAGAATGCTGGTGCGGCTGTGACCGGCTTACTCCACCTGCACCACCGGGAGCGCGGGGATGGGACCAAGGACGCGCAGATTCGCGTGGAAAATCCAGCCCGTCTGCCCGTCCACCTGCACCTGATACCACAGCGGCGTATACAGGTCGGTCAGCCCATAGCGCCCGATGATCGTTACGGTGCTGTGCGGCGGCACGCTGACCACGACCAGTTCGGAAGGCTGCTGCGGACGCGCACGAACCACCGTGTAATCGCGGGTCACGCCGCGCATGGTCACGCCGGGCGTCCCGTTCCCCATCTGCGGCAGTTCCGCCAGCGCGACCGGCATTGTACCGAGGTCGTCCCAGGGACGCGGCAGCGCTTCAAAAGTCGCCCCGGCGCTGGTCAGTTCATCAAGGATCACGGGCAGAATCCGCCCGGTCACGCGGTTGATGTCGTGGAACGCGATCAGCGCGCCGTCGCCGCGATGGTAGACGTTGTAACGCTCACCGATGGACTGGGGAATATCGAGGATGTTCGCCAGCGATTGCTCGTCATGGCTCAGGCCGCTGTCAGGGTTCAAGCGCCAGCCGCAGTCGTCGCTCTGCACATTCCAGTTATAGGTGATGACCTGTTCACCGTTCAGCGCAGGAAAGGGTTCACCGCTGCCGCCCGGATGCCGGAACAACTTCGTCTGACGGTCATACACGCCGACCAGACTGCCCAGGGAAGCACGAATCGCTTCTTCGGTGCGGGCGTAGGCGGCGCGGATGTCGTCTCGGGAATTGCCCTGGTAGAAGCCGGGTTCTTCCCACAGATGATTGGCGATGGCGTGGCCTTCGCTGATGATGCGCTGCATGATCGCATCACGCCCCGGCACCTGATAGCCGTTGACGAAAAAGGTGGCTTTCGCGTTATACTGCGCCAGAATATCGAGGATTTGCGGCGTATATACGTCCGTCGGCCCATCCTCGAACATCATGTAAACACGGAACGGTGCGCGGCTTTGCGCCTGAACCGCCTTCGGCTGCACGACACAAAACAGCATCAACAGGGTTAGAACGGGAAGTAAAAAGTATCGGCGGTGCATGAGAAAACGTCCTTTGTCTGTAATCCAACCAACAGACAGAACTTTAGCTTTTTGTCGTTACAGTCACCCTAATGCCTGCCCTACGCTCACACACCTGCCGCCCTACGCCTGCGTAAAGATCAGCATTCAAGTCGGTTATGTGAGGCTGTTGTCATGATTCACGATAAAGCGTTCTGGAAAGCCATCATTGCCAACGAGTTCAGACTGCCCATCGGCTATTCGGCTGATGATCTCGCTCCCGAACTGATTGGCTATCTCGGTCTGCCTGACCCTGAACTGCGCGATGAGATCGCGGTGGAAATCCTGACCAGTTGGATTGTCGGCGGAGCGTTTTCGCCGGAAGCGCTGCGCGGCTTCATGGGGCAGTGGACGGCCAACCTCACTCAAGGCATCGGCGAGCAGGGGACAAACCGCGTTCTGCTGCGGTCATTTTCCGTTCTGCTGCTGTCGATCATCGCCTACTATGACTGGAAGAATCCCTTTCTGAGCGAGGCCGAAATTGCGTCTTTGCTAGGGTCTGCCCTGAATTACTGCGCGGCGGAAAAGGATGTGCGCGGTTATGACCTCGATATGGGCTGGCTGCATTCCCCGGCGCATACGGCTGATCTGCTCAAGTTCCTGGCGCGGAACCCGAAGACAGCGGCGGGTGAGCATCAACGCATTTTAGAAGCGGTCGCCCATAAAGTCACCGACGCGCGAACGGAAGTCTTCTCACACAGCGAATATGAGCGGCTGGGGCTGGTCGTGCTGGACATCATCCGGCGCGGGACGCTCGACGAGGGGGCGTTGCAGACGTGGGTGGATAATTTGGTCGCCGTCAAACAGCGCCAGCCGGACGGCTACAGCGCAGAATATCATGCCGCCTATCAGAACACCAAGCATTTTCTGCGGGCGGTGTATTTCATCCACGCATATCAGAACGAGGAACAACCGCTGGAAGGCGCGGTCACGCTGCAAAAGCTGATCTTCGAAGCGTTAAAGCAGTTTCGGGTGTAGGGGAGGAGCCATCAGCACTTAGCTCTCAGCTTTCAGCACGAACGACGGTTGTTCTGCGATCCATCATGAAACCAGGTTGATCCTTTAGAATGTTTCGGCTAAAAACACGATCATGACTCATCGTGTTCGTGCGAGGGCGACGCACCTGCTAAGAGCTAACCGCTGACTGCTGACTGCTGACCGCTAAAAGCTAACCGCTAACTGCTTCTTGCAGCATTTGCTGAATCTGCGTCGGGCTGGCACCGCTGAAACGCTGTACAGGCTGGCCGTCCTTGAACAGAATAAAGGTCGGGATCGAGCGGACGTTGTACTGCTGCGCGGTGATCTGGCTCTCGTCCACATTAAGCTTGACCACCTTGACCTTCCCGGCATAGTCCCCGGCGGCCTTGTCGATGTAGGGTGCGATCACCTGGCATGGGCCACACCACGCCGCCCAGAAATCGACCAGCACGGGCTGGCTGCTTTTCAGCACCGTCTGCTTAAAGGTCGCGTCATTGACGTGCGCGGCCTTACCAGCAGGCGCAGAAGCCGCCTTCGCCGTCGGTTTCGCTTCGGGCAGGGGCGCTTTAGCAAGCGGTGCATCGTTCAGCAGATGGTCGATGTGCGCACGAAGATCGGCGGTGCGGGCGTTCCCGGCCTGCGATTTGACCTTTGTGCCGAACCCGGCTGGCGTGATCGTGACAATGGCGGGCGTGGGCAAATTGTTGTACTCGGCGTGGACTTTCGCGTTCTGACTCACGTCAACGCGCACGGTCAGCAGCTTCCCGGCGTTCTTTTTGGCTTCGCGGCGCAGCGCATCTTCCAGCGGTTCGTTTTTCTGGCGGCTGTCGAACAGCAGCAGCAGCGTGGGCAGCTTTTGTCCCAACACCTTTTTCAGGTTGGTTTCGTCGGTCGTAATGGGGCTATCAAACACGGGCATGGCTTATCCCTCTTGCGTCGGATTTATAGCTATTGGACGCAGCCGCACAGCCATGTTTTACGTGGGGATGCACCTAAAGGGGCAGTAGAACCATTTGCTGATAATCACCCATTTCAACCAGAATCTTGAGTTGTCCTGAACGAAAGGTCACGCCGAAATGTGCCTGAGCCATCATCCAACGGAGCGACAGACCGTGAGGACTAACTGCAAGTGACAGCATACCGGGCAAGGGGACGTCATGGAAGCGTGGCACACCTGACCACACGACCACTTCAATATGAGCTTCGGCAGTGATCGGCTGCATCGGGGGCGCTTTGGCGGCACTGTCCTGAAACAGCGATACCGCCGCCTGCCCGCCGGGATTCGTGACACGAGCAAACAGCAGCAGCCCCACCAGCGCCAGGACATTCAGCAGTAATTTCATCCATCCACCTCCGCGACAACGTTCTGCTGCCCTCATTGTATGCGGGCTTCGCGGGAGGATGCGTTGAGATCATGCTAATGGAAGAACCAATAATAGGACGAATGACTTTGTGTACGGGCGACGCGCGCGTCACCCCTGCCATTGTTGTCATTCGTTTTGATTTCTCCATAAGTTCAGTCAAAGCAGCGATGAGCAATGAGATTCTGAACAAAGTTTGAATCCTGAGAATCTCACGAGATACCGCTGGAGGTCGGCTTTTCACTCATTGCTCGTTACTCGGAACTTGCTGATACAGCCTGTCCAGATCAGACTCCGGCAGGAAGCCTTCCGCCGCCCCAACCGCGCCGATCTTCCACGAGGCGAACACCGTCGCCTTACGGATGGCTTCATACGGGTCGCGCGTCCGAAGATAGGTATGCAGGAAGGACGAAAACAGCGCATCGCCCGCACCAATCGTGTTGACCACCTGCCGGGTATGCGCGGCGGGAATGCGCTCCATGAAGTTATCGCGCCGCACGGCCAGCAGCGCCCCGTCGCCCCCCATGCCCACAACGACGATCTCCACGCCGTACACCTCCCACAGCTTGCGCGCCCACACTTCCGGCGGCATATACAGCCGTTCGTGGCTCTGGAACAGAATCTGCGCGTGCGCCATGTAGTCGCGGTTGTAGTGGTCGTTGAGGTCGCTGATGGCGTGGATGTCGGTAGCGATGGGGATGCCCATGCTTTTCGCCATGCTGAGCAGCGGGCGGCTGAAGTTGATGTTGCACAGCACCGCAAGATCAACCCCCTTGAGTGCCGCTTCCGCCCGGTCAGGCGGGTAGGTCTGTTCCTGAATATCCTTGAGATCGGTGTTGATCGTCCGGCGGCCACTCGGTTCATACAGGATGACCGACTGCGGCGTCTGGCTGAGCTGCGTGAGGACGTGCGTATCCGCCGCATCGAGCTTCGCCAGCGCATCGCGCACCAGCGTCCCGGCGGCATCATCCCCTACCAGCGAGAGGAACGTGACCTGATCGCTCAGCGTCAGCAGCGCCTTGACGATGTTATAGCCCACGCCCGACACGGTGCTGTTGATGCCGAAGAAGGGATAGCGCACGGGGGTGTATTCAAAGGGAAAGCCATCGATTTTGAGCGTGGTTTCGATGTTGATGAGTCCAGCGACGAGGATGTTTGCCATGTTGAATGAAGTACCAGCTTGTCCGTCGAGAATGTCGCGTAACAGGGTATCATATTTTGGCGTAAAATAATCGCGTAGAGATTGGAGCGCGCCCCATGAATACCCTTTCATCGCTACGTATCCCACTGCCGTTTGATGACATCCGCGCATTTTGTAAGCGATGGCAGGTGCGCGAATTCGCCGTGTTCGGTTCGATCCTGCGTGACGACTTCAGTGAGGACAGTGATATTGATGTGCTGCTCACCTATCAGCCCAATACCCGGCTGACACTGGCGGCACTGTTGGCGATGGGGGACGAACTGGAAACCTTGTTCGGGCGGTCTGTCGATCTGATTGACCGCGAGACGCTGGCGAACAGCCCAAACTATTTGCGCCGTCAGATGATCTTCGACAGTGCCCTGGTCATTTATGCGGAGTGACTCGGTTCTGCTGATGGATATACTGCTCTCGGCGCAGAATATTCTGGAGTTTACTGCAAACCTGAGCGAAGAGGATTTTGGAGCGAGCAAATTAGTCCAAAGCGCTGTACTGCGTGAGATTCAGGTCATTGGAGAAGCGGCGCGTCAGGTGAGTCCAGCAGGTCAGGAACAACATACGCAGATCGAATGGCGTAAAATCGCCGGGATGCGTAACCGGATTATCCACGCCTATTTCGATGTGCGACTTGATGTTGTATGGGATGTTGTCCAGAACGATATTCCGGCGTTGATCGCGCATCTGGTGAGGGTGTTTCCGCCGGATGTCTCCGACGGGTACGACAAAACGGAAGCACCCTGAGTAAAATATAACGTCTACAGCGAGGTCTGCTTTGAAGGCTCACGCCCTCAAATTCAGCCTGCCCCCTCTAATTGTCGCTACGATTGAAATATCAATCGAGTGAAGCATTCGCATTGAAACCCATGCCTCCCCTGTAACAGCAGCGCGAGTCCTGCGACCTAACGGATGATCTTTTTCAGAGTTCACCCGGAAGGAACCCATGTCCACTCGAAAACGCGCCTTGCTGCTTCTGAGTTTCGCTGCGCTGCTGCTGGTGACGGCTGGCGGCATCATTCCCCTCGCCGCGCAGACAACGACGATTCTGACCGTCGCGCTCCCGGAATGGATCGCCGCCGCACTGACAGATGATGTTCTCGATGCCTTCGAGGCTGAACATCCCGGTGTTCAGGTCGAAACCGTAACTCAATCGGGCGATTCCTTCTATGGCGCGGCGGCTTCAGACCTTGAGGCACATCTGGACGGCGCAGAAGCGCTCGCGTCCTCGGCGGATGTGGTCTATGCAGGGCTGAACAGCATCAGCCCGGAAGCCACCCGCGCGGGCTATTTCCTCGATCTGCGCCCGCTGGCGGATGGTGACTCGATCCTGAACGCCGATGACTTCTACCCCGCCGCGCTGGACAGCTACCGCTGGGATGGCGGCCTGTGGGCGCTGCCGACCGGGATTTCGCCCGAAGTGCTGATTTATGATGCCGCCGCCTTCGACCGCGCCGGACTCGCTTATCCCACCGAAAGCTGGACGTGGACGGATGTGATGAACGCCGCCCGCGCCCTGACGACCTATGACGAGGCTGGCGAGGTGAGCATCCCCGGCCTGATCGTGCAGGATGTGGGGCTGCTGTATCGGGCGTTGTTCGGTGGAACGCTCCAGGACGAAAGCAGCATCCCTGCCACGCCGCGCTTCGCGACACCGGAACTGGAAGCGTTTCTGACAGAACTGGTCGCGCTGGTCGATGAAGGCGTGATCGCCACCAGCATCAACAATGACACCTACGGCAGCATCCCGATGAGCATTGAACGCACCTTCCGGCTGGCCGGGATTCAGGTGATGGGCGCGGAAACCAGTGAAGCCAACTGGCAGGCGGCCTTGCTGCCTGGTGGCACGGCGGGTGTGGAGGTCGAAGGCTTCGCGGTCAGTGCTGGCACGACCCATCCCGAACTGGCCTATGAGCTGGTCAGGTTCCTTACGTCCAATCCGAATGTCGTCAGCCGCTTCTTTAATGACCGTCCCGCCCGCCGCAGTCTGGTCGGGGTGCAGCCGGAACAGGGGGATGGCCCGGTGATGATGGCCGTCAGGCCGACGAACCCCGAGGTGGATGCTCTGATTGACGCCGCTGTCGAGAATGCGATTCCAGCCAGTGATCTGCGATATGCGCCCTGGCTGGATGTCGCGCTGAATGCGATGCTCGAAGACGGCACAGACGCACGCACGGCGTTGCAGAATGCGGAGAATGCTGCTGTTCAGGCACAGCAGACTGCTGCTCAGCGCCGTGAAGCAGCGGTGATCGCGGTAGCGACGCTGGTGCCCACGCCCGTGCTGGCCGCCGATGAAATCGCGTTGAACTTCCAGGTTAACAGCTTCGTTTCCCCGCTGCCCAACGGCGACCGCTGGGAATCATTCCTGAACGAATTTGCCGCCAATGATCCACAGGTCGGCGTGGTCAACCTGCTCAGCGGGTTCACCATGCAGGACAGCGAACCCGCCGACTGCACTTACGCGCCATTGAATGCGCTGGGGCAGATGGACGCGGCCAGTATGCTCGCGCTCGATCCGTTTCTTGATGCTGACCCAACCTTTGACCGCAGCGACATCCTCGGCAGCACCACTCTCTCGCAGCTTCAGCGCGACGGGCGCACCTACGGCCTGCCGATTGTGATTCAGCCGCAGGTGGTGTGGTACAACCAGCGCATGTTCGAGGACGCTGGCTTACCACTGCCACAGCCAGGCTGGACGGTGGACGAGTTTGTGTCTGCGCTGCGCACATTTAAGAGCCTGAACAGCGACGAGGACTTCAATCCGTTCCGGGGCGAGGCCTTCGGCAGCAGCAGCCTGCTCATGCTCATGGCGGCGTTCGGCGGCCTTCCAGTGGATTACAGCACCGAACCCCCGACGATCAACCTCAGCGATCCGACGACGGTAGAGGCCGTGCGGCAGGTGCTCGATCTGGCGCGGGAAGGGCTGATCGCCTATAACGCGCTTGACCAGGGCGGCGGGATGGGCTTTACGATGGTCATCGGCGGCGCGGAAGGCAACACCACTGACCCGCTGGTGGCCGAGTCGCTCAGCAGCCTCAGCGTATACCTGCAAAATCTGCTCACTGGCGGCGCGGACATTTACGGTCTGACGACCTATCCACGCGGCAGCAGCGGCTTCCCGGCGTCCTACACCGTCGGCGCAGGCTACATCAGCGCGGACTCGCTCCATCCCGACGCCTGCTACCGCCTGCTGAGCGCACTGAGCCGCCGACCTGATATGTTGGATGGGATGCCCGCACGTCGTTCACTGCTGGATGACCCGACTGTACAGGCCAACCTGACCTCACCGCGAGACACACTGCTCAATTTCTACCGTGCCTATGCTGACCTGCTGGCTGATCCGAGCACGATTGTGGTCAATACCTCCATGTTCTCGGCGGCGGTGGGCACGTTCATCGAACAGCGCTGGGTCAACCGCGCCTTCGACCGCTATGTGCTGGACGACGCCAATCTCGACGCAGAACTGGCACAGGCGCAGGGTTATATCGACGCCTACCGCCAGTGTGCGGCCAACATCACCACACCGCCCCCGGCTGCCAATGCAACGCCCGCTGATTTCCAGACGTATATGGAGGCGTATCAGTCGTGCGCGACAGCAGTTGATCCGTCGTTAGGTGGGTGATGGTTGAACCACGAGAACTACCTGTAGGGACGCAGCGCGCTGCGTCCCTACCAACGCAAGCCGTCATTCTCATCGGGTCGGTGTACTAGCCCTTCGAGTTTAACCTGTAATTTTACCCAACACCGCCGGGGTATGCCGTGCCGTGTCTCAGACCAAACGTTTACCCGGAGTCAATCGGGTGGGTTGTCCCTACAGCAACATACCGTGTAACAGGATTATGGTCGGTGGGGAGATCGATCTCCACATTCTGTTGAAATCGGCGCGCGTGGATAAGCGTTCGGCAAAAATCGGTTGACAGCGCGTAGGCCAACCATTAGTGTAGATTAGAACAATCAAACGGGCGGGCGGGAACACGTTCATGCTGCAAGCACTCGACATCCTGAATTTCACGATTGAACGGTTATGGCGCAATCGCGTGATGGTGTTCTGGGCGCTGCTGGGGCTTTCCGCCGCGACGACGCTCGCCCTCAGCCTGGTGCTGTACGTCGACGCCGTGAATACCAATCTGCTGGATGACCGCCTGCGAATCAGCGCGGCACTGGGCGGCGCACCGACCCCACCCTATGCCTATCGCTTTCGCTATCTGGGGGCATGGGAAGGCAACATCAGCCAGCAGGATGTAGAGCGCACCACTGGCGCGATTGAAGCCAACTTCAAAAATACCATTGGCCTGCCCACTGCCCGGCAGACCAATTTCGTGCGCAGCATCTTCTGGTCGCTGCGGCTGACACCCGAAGGCGGCACCGCAAGCGGTCCGCCTCTGGCATTGGGCAATTTCAACCTCGGCACCCTTACGGGCGCGAACGACCTGATGCGCATCGTGGACGGAGAATGGCCGCCTGCCAGCGAAGACTCACCGTCGGAATCCACCCAGGCAGAGACACAGACGGTCAGCAGCAATGCTCAGGGAGCGGCACAGCCGGTGGCTGATCCGATTCCGGTGCTGGTGGCCGAATCGCAGTTATATACGGCGGGCGTACAGGTGGGCGATCTCATCACCGCGCAGGCACCCGGCGGCCAGCCGATCACGCTGCGGGTGGCGGCGCTGTGGGCGCCCTATAACGCCACCGACCCGAACTGGATTTTTACCCCGCGCTTCTTCGACACGATTGTGCTGATGCAGCCGGACGCCTTCTGGAACGCGGTGCAAGGCCTGAATGAGCCGATTGAAGAAAGCGCCTGGTTCACCGTGTTCGATGGGACGTTCGTGCGCACGTCCGACGCTGCGCCGCTGCTGCGCCGCACCAATGACGCCGAACGCGAGATGGGCAACATCCTGCCCGGCATCCGCATGGACTTAGCCCCACGCGATGGGCTGCGTGTGTTCGTACAGGATGTGGAGCGGCTGACGCGCCAGCTCGTGCTGGTGATTCTGCCTGTTGGCGGGCTGGTGCTGTATTTCGTCTCGCTGGTGGCCGGGCTGCTGGTCAGCCGCCAGCAAAGCGAGGACGCGGTGCTGCGCAGCCGGGGGATGAGCCGACGGATGCTGCTCACGATCCACTTCCTGATGTGGCTGCTGCTGGCCGGGGCGGCCTTCGCGGCGGGGCTGCTCATCGCGCCCTACATTGTGCGGCTGGTCGGGCGCACCGCTTCCTTCCTGCAATTCGACAACGCGACCGCGCCGCTGCAAGTCACCTTCACGCAGCAGGCGCTTGTTTATGGCGCGGCAACGGCTGTCCTCGCAGCCAGCAGCGGCCTCTATCTGGCGTGGCGCTCCACCGGGCAGAACATCCTCGGCCATCGCCGCCGCAATGCCCGCGCCACGCAGGCCTGGTGGCAGCGGTCGTATCTTGATCTGATGGTGCTGGTGCCGGGCATTTACGTCTATTACAACCTGTCACGGCAGGGCGGGCTGACGGCGGAAGACCCGTTCAGCGATCCGCTCACGTTTCTGGGGCCAACGCTGTTCGCACTTGGGCTGACGCTGCTGTTCCTGCGTGTGTGGCCGTTCGTGATGCGCATCATCTCCGGCATCCTGACCTATAGCAGCAACATCGCGCTGCTGATGGCGCTGCGCGAACTCACACGCTCTATCGGACGCTATCGCGGGACGCTGCTGATGATGTGCTTCACGCTCAGCCTGACCGGGTATACCGCGTCGATGGCGAGCACGATTGACAGTTCGCTCAGGGACACGGTCGATTACCGTATTGGCGCGGATACCGTGCTGGTGATGGCGGCGGATGCGCAGACCGAACAGGGCGAACAGACTGACTCCGGCCAGCAGACCGTGACCGTCACAGGCTTTAATACGCTCCCGGCGGAAGATTTGCTGCGTGTGGAAGGCGTTCGTCAGGTCAGCCGCGTGGGGCGCTACCCGGCACGGCTGTCGCTGCGATCATCGCGGGTGGACGGGACGCTGGTCGGGATCGACCGCGCAGCAATTGCGGCGGTGGCACGTTCCCGACAGGATTATTCCGCCACGCCCTACGCCGATCTGTTCAATCTGCTGGCGACCAACCGCAGCGGCATCATCCTCAGCCGCAGGACCGCCGCCGAGAATAACCTGCTGATCGGGCAGGAAGTGCCGATTGAAGTCCAGGCACTCAACGAATGGTACAGCGATAATGTCCCGATTATTGGCGTGGTCGATTATTTTCCAACACTGAACCCGACGCAGGGCTTCTTCGCGCTGACCAATCTCGACCCGATCTTTGAACTGGTCGGCACGGAACTGCCGCATGATGTGTGGCTCGGCCTGGAACCGGGCGCTGATCTGGACGCGATTCGGGAAGCGGTGCGCGAACTCGGCTTCCCGGTGCTGGAATGGCGCGACCCGGCCAGCGAACTGGCGGCGGAACAGGCCGAGCCTGATCGTCGTGGTGTGCTGGGCTTTCTCTCGGTGGGCTTTGTCGCCTCGATTGTGCTTACGCTGGTCGGGACGATCATCCAGAACACGGTGAGCTTCCGGGCACAGGCTACTCAATTAGGGTCGCTGCGGGCGATGGGGCTGCGCGGTCTGGCAGTGGGGATGTACCTGATCTTCGTGCAGGGCATCGCCGCGTTGAGCGGGATTCTAAGCGGCACCTCCATCGGCATCGCGACTACGCTGCTGTTCCTGCCACTGCTGGATTTCAGCGGTGGACTGCCGCCCTATCTGGTGCGCGTGGCGTGGAATGAAATCGTTGTCGTTTATGTAGTGTTTGCAGGCGTACTGTTCAGCGTGACGCTGCTGACCACGATGGTCGTGAGCCGCGAACGGCTGGCGACGGTGGTCAAGCTGGGTGATGCTTAGGAAGTACCGAGTTGTGAGTACCGAGTGATGAGTATTGAGCAACTTTTTGTCGCAGAGCGAAAGTAGGGACACGGCATGTCGTGTCCTGTATCCCTTGTCGAGACTGAACACAACAAGGGCGTGGTGGACTTTGAGGACAACACTGATAGGGGCGTAGTGCGCTACGCCCGTACATCGGCCTGATTTTCGCCATTCTCGACAAAAGGCGCAGCAATCCCGAAGAAATGGTTGACCGGATCATGATTGAAACGAGGCTGATGTTGCACAGCAGGCACCCCACTCATCAATGGCAGCACGTGGTCTACCTTCTATTTGCCTGTCTGCTGGCTGTGCTGACGGCCTGTGCTGATGCCCCTGCACCCAACGTTGACGGTCAGCCCAACGCCGCGCAGGGTGTGCCTACCTCGACGCCCTTCCCGACGGCGCAGGCGGTCGCCCGTGAGACGTTTATCGTCGAACGCGGGGATGTGGTGCGGACGCTGGAATTTACCGGGCGCTGGGAGCCGCGCGACCGTGTTACGCTTGGGTTCGAGGTCGCCGGAGCCGTGCGGGCGGTGAACGTGCAGCGAGACGCGACCGTCAACGCCGGGCAGCTTCTCGCCGATTTGCAGATCGACGCACTGGAACGCGATCTCGCCAGTGCCAACATCAGCTTGCAGGATGCGATTGCGGAGTCGCAGCGTGGGCGGCAGACCGATGTGCGCTCGGTGGAAGATGCGCAGATCGACCTTGTGAATGCTGAACTGGCCCTGCAGCGGGCACAGGAGAACACCCCCTGGACAGGAGTCGCACAGGCACGGCTGACGCTGGATGACGCCGAACGCGATCTGGAAGATGCCCGCCGCGCCTATGCCGAAGCGCTCAGCCAGCCAGAGTCGCCGGGGGCGGGCGGGGCAGTGGACGCAGCGCGGGCGGGGCTGCTGGACGCCGAAGATCGCCTGCGCAACGCCCAGATCAGCTACTTCAGCAGCGCCCAGCAGTACAACGATTATCAGTACACCCTGATCGAAGCGCAGAACCGCGTCACACTGGCGCAGCGGGCGCTCCAGCGGGCAATTGAAACCGGTGGCAGACCGAGCACGTCGGCGGTGCGCACGGCACAGCTTCGGATTGACCAGATCAACGAGCAGATCGCGCAGTCGTCGCTCTACTCGCCCATTGATGGCGTCGTCCTGCAGGTGAGTATCCGTCCTGGTGATCAGGTGCAGGCCTTTCAGCAGGTGATTACCGTCGGCCTGCCCGAACCGCTGGAAGTGATCGCGGATGGGCTGCCGCTGGCGGATGCGCAGCGTCTGAGCATCGGCCTGCTGGGGGTGTGCTATCCGCTCAACCAGCCCGATCTGGCGGTGCAGTGCGTCGTCCGGCAGATTCCGCTGACCGCCCGCGATGTCGATCAGACCACCCGTGTCGGCGCGATTTTTGATGAACTACCGCGCGGGACGATCATTCAGGTGGAGATGCCGCTGGAAACGGCAGAAGGGGTGCTGCGGGTGCCGCCGCGTTTCGTGCGTGAGTTCCAGGGTGTGCCTTATGTGCTGCTGCAAACCCCGGAAGGCCCGCGTCGCGTGAACGTCACGGTCGGTCTGCGCACCGATGACTGGATTGAACTACAGGCGGGCGTCAGCGAAGGCGACGTGGTGATTGGCCCATGAGGTGGTTATTCCGCCAGCACCCACGCCACAGCCTGCACGAATTCGCTGACGTGGAAGAACTTCAGGCGGTCGTTGCTGCCATGAATAATCAGGCGGATCAGCCCTTCCGCGATGATTGCCATCGCCCGGTTGGAGTGAAGGTATGCCCCACGTGTGACAGCGCGTTCCGTCATCTGGCGATTCAGCGCCTGGGCACGTTCGAGGGTCTGGCGGATGGGCGAATTGTTCACGCCATGCACATCCACAATATAACGGATGAGCACATCCGGGGACGTGGCAAGCACCACCTGATAGAACTGATCGAGCAGAAACTCGCTCGCAGCGCGTGTGCTGTGATTCAGGATGAACAGATGGATGCCATTTTCAAGCAGGCGATATTCGCACGGCGCAGTCTGCATAGTGGTTTTGGAGTGGGTGAACAGGTCAGGTCAAAACGGCTGAATAGAATGACGCCCAAAGGTTAAACGTTTCTTACGCGGAGACTCATAAACAGTGAGGCAGGCGCGTCCTGGCGCTGTTCAATCTGTCAGTGGTTGTACGTCCGATGATGCGATTGAGTAAAGAATTTTTATGCAACCTGAAATGACCCTTACCACCCCGAATGTCAGCGCGATTGCGGCTCCATCCCGCGAAAAAGCACCGCCCTTTATCGTCTGTCGGCGTGTGGTGAAGGCCTATAAGGTCAGCAATCACGAGATCGTCAGCCTGCGCGGCATCGACTTTGAAATGCAGCGTGGCGAATTTGTGGCGCTGGTGGGGCCATCCGGCGCGGGCAAAAGCTCCCTGCTGAACCTGCTCGGCGGGCTGGATCTGCCCACAGCGGGTGAGTTAATCGTGGATGGGCAAAATCTGCTGGAACTCAAGCCGCGCCAGCAGGCCGCCTATCGCCTGACCAAAGTCGGCTTCCTGTGGCAGCAGGTGGAGCGTAATCTGCTGCCGAGTCGTTCCGCGCTGCGCAACGTGACACTGCCGATGATGATGGCGGGCGTTCCGGCCTGGCGGCGGGTGAAACAGGCGCGTGAACTGCTCACGGCGGTCGGGCTGAAAGACCACCTGCGCAAGCGACCCTCACAGCTTTCCGGCGGGCAGCAGCAGCGCGTGGCGATTGCGGTCGCGCTGGCAAACCGTCCACCGCTGCTGCTGGCGGATGAGCCAACCGGGGCGCTCGACCGCAGCAGTTCGGCGCAGGTGATGGCGCTGCTGGACGATCTGCGGGCAGAGTTTAACCTCACCATCCTGATGACCACGCACGATCTCGATCTTGCCGCCCGTGCTGACCGGGTGCTGACGCTGCGCGATGGCGCACTGGGGCAGGATATTTCCGGCCATGATGCCGACAGCAGCCCGGCGCTCGACGCCGCCGGACGAATCCAGCTTCCCGAACCGGTGCGGGCACAGTTGGGCGAGGCACATCGTATCGCGGTCGAAATCCGCCCGGAAGGGGTACTGCTGCGACCGGAGCAGGCGGAAAGCGACGACGTGAGCGCGGCCTTGCAGGACATGCTCCCACAGGATGCGCCGCCGGAAAAACGCCGCCTGTTCCGCAGACGGAAGCGGGCGTGAATTGTTCAGGAAATTTTGCAGGTGAGTCAACCCAATGTTCAGAAAGAAAGCAGCGGCAGACAATAACAACAGCGTCGAGGTGCAGGGTGTGGTGCGCACCTTCGGCCAGGGTGAGACGACCGTGCACGTCCTGCGCGGGCTTGATCTGACCGTCCCACGCGGGCAGTTGGTGGCGCTCTATGGGCCATCGGGCAGCGGCAAAACCACACTGCTGAACCTGATTGGTGCGCTCGACCGCCCCTCCGCCGGGACGATTCTGGTAGATGGCAAGGACATCACGCGCATGAGCGATGGCCGCCGCGCTCGGCTGCGCCGCCGCAGGATAGGCTTCATCTTCCAGAGCGGTACGCTGATCCCGACTTACTCCGCCATCGAGAACATCGACCTGGCGCTGCGGCTGCCCCGGCTGAGCTACTTCGAGCGGCGCAAACGGGCAAAATCCGCCCTCGAAGCGGTGGGCTTAAGCGCCTGGTCCAATCACATGCCGGAAGAACTGTCGGGCGGGCAGCGGCAGCGCGTGGCGATTGCGCGGGCACTGGCCTTGCGCCCGGCCATCATCCTGGCTGATGAACCGACGAATGGGCTGGACACCCGCACGGCCAAACGTGTCCTGCTGCTGTTTCGCGGGATCGCTGAAGCGCAGGGGACGACCTTTCTGATCGTCAGCCATGATCCCCTGACGGCGGAGTATGTGGATGTCACCTATGATTTACAGGATGGGGTACTGGCGAGGCGTGAAGCGGGGTATGATCCCCACACTCACATCCTGCCATCGCTAATGATCGAGCAAGTGGAAACGCAGCCAGAAACCGAAACGATGGAGAGCAGCACATGACGTTTTACGGGCGACAAGCGAACCCAGACCGCCGGGATGGGAGAGCGGTTTCGACACGGCGTTCGGCGCGGCAGGCATTTGCCGGGCTGGCGCTTCTGCTGCTCATGATGGCGCTGGCCGCCTGCAATCTCCAGCGCTCGTCGGAAGTGGCACTGCAAGTCTCGCCCAGCCCGACGATGCCGACCAACACACCAACCGAAACCGAGCCGCCTTATACCCCGCTGGCGAGCTTTACACCGTCACGCACACTGCGTCCCGCGCCCACTTTTGAGCCGCCCACGCTCACGCGCCAGCCCACACAGCCACCGAGCGCAACGCCAACGCCGACGATCAACGTTGAACTCAACATCCCTGGCCTGATCGTCGCGGATACCGAAGTACCGACCGGCACGGCGGGCTGTACCGTGCGCGAGGACTGGAAGCTGGAGTATACGGTGCGCTTTCAGGAGACGCTGTCGAGCATCGCCGACCAGTACAACACCTATGCCAGTGATCTGGCAGCGGGGAACTGCCTTTCCAATCCTGACGTGATTCGCGAAGGCCAAGTCATCCGTGTTCCCGGTGAGGCGCATCCCTTCCGCCCCGCGATTGAGTGCCGCCCCTGGGAACTGCTGATCCCGGCCAACGGCACGATCACCATTCCCGGCGAAGGACAACTCACGTTTAACTGGCGTGGGCCGCTTGCCCCGCGTAACGTGCTGCGCATCTACCGCGCCAACGCCCAGGGTGTACCGCAGACGGCGGAAAATCAGCCGCTTGTGGAGATCATGGTCGAACAGCGGCAGGAACACACCATCAACCTGAGCCAGATTCCAGAAGCAGGCACCTATGCCTGGCGCGTCTTCCCACTGACGTGGGACTATCAGCCGACCGGATGCGAGGCCAGCTATACAGCGCAGTTCAGCAAGGCCGCTGCGCCCCCACCCACGCCGACCCTTGATCTGGGACGACCAACGCCCGAGGCGACCGTGCCTGTTGGCCCATAAGCACAAAGGCCGCAGTGCGACCTAATCGCGCTCGGTATAAATGCCGTGAAAGCCCAGCGGCACCACCTGTGGCACGGTGGCGCGGGCGATTTCGGTGAAGGTGGCTGCATCCAGCGCCAGCAGGAAGGAATTACCCTGCGCGGTATCCAGCACCACCGACAGCACCACGCCGTCATCCTCCGCTGCTGCCCCCGGTTGCGCCACAAAGACGGGTTCGCCGGGGTGGCAGCCTGCTTCGTGCCAGGTGGTTGCGGCGCGGGTTTCCACATCCAGCTTCACCAACTGGTTCATAAAGCCGCCCGACCGCGCACTGATGCCATAGGTGTAACGATAGGGCAGGCCGTTGTGCCCTTCATAGGCGATGCGCGGCAGTTCGAGCGGTGTGTCGTTCAGCGTCTCATAGCTGGCGTGGACGCCGCCGCTGAGGTTCAGACGGTAGCGCCGGACGTGACCGATCTGAGGGGTCGAGGTTCGCAGCGCATCCAGATAGAGCGCCCGTACAATCTCGCCGTCGGGATAGGCGACCACATCCATCACAATTTCATTCCCCTGCTCATAAGCATTGACGTGATGAAAGGCAAAGAACGGCTCGGCTTCCAGCGTTTTGAGCAGCGAGCCATCCTGCCGCTGAACGATGAAGATGCGCGAAGGCACGTTTGATCTGAATTCGAGCGCGTCGCCGAAGGTCGAGCCTTGCAGCAGCCGGAGCGCGTTGGGGAACATCGAAAATTCGACCAGCACGACGTAGTTTTCGGTGAGCGCGAAGCTGTGCATATAGGCCGGGGTCTTCGTGTCCACCGTGCCGATCAGGTGGCGTTTCGTCTCGCCTGCGGCCATCCGGTAAACGTGATACTGATTCTTGAGGCCGAAGCGCGTCGTCTCGTTAATGGCCTGCCCGCGTCGGGGGTCGAAATGCGGATGCGGCGTGTTGGTCGTCCCTTTGATGTCATCGTTGAAGGCCACATGGCGCAGCGTCTCCAGCGTTTCAGGGTCGAATTCCACCGCCATCGGCAGTTCGGTGATCGCGACCACTTTCCCGGCCAGTTTCGTGATGTTGACGTTGGTGTTATCGGTCGGGTCATTCTGGAAGACGGCCATCATGCGCTGGAAGAACGACCGGCACGGGTCGGTGGCGAATTCCTGATAGGCGATTTTGCCCGCCTGGATGGACTGATAGGTGCGGGTTTGCAGGAATTTATTGGCGTAATTGACCTGCCCATTCTGGAAGGAAAACTTATGCACCTGCGCCGGGCCGTCGAACCAGTGGCGCATCCCCTTCTGGCCGACCTCGAACTGACCGGGGCCGTTGCGCAGCAGCGTCCCGCGCAGCCAACCGGGGAGTGTGCCGCGCACGGGCAGCTGCTCGACGCGAATCTCATTGGGCTGTGTCTGTAAACCGATGGCGTAAGGTTGTGTCATTCGTCTTCCCTGTCGGTCATGTTGCCTTTGATGCGGTCGTATTCGTCCTGATTAATCCACCCAGCGCCCAGCATCTCGTCCAGATGACTGGTGTCGTCCAACACGCCATCGCGTTTATCGTTCTTGGCCTTTTCCATTTCCTGATACTGCTGGTAGAGCGCTTCAATCATCTGCTGCGTTTGTAAGGCTTTATCAGAGGGATTGTCGGGGAGCGTGACCTGGGTAACGGCGGTGCCATATTCAGGGTGCACGCCCTGCGAAACGACAAAGCCCTGTTGTTCAAAGAAGGCGGTGGTGGGGTTGCGGAAAAAGGAAAATGCAGAGGCGACATTTCGCATGATGGCATACACAAAGGCGAGAAACAGCGCCATCACAAACATCATGGCAAGACAGCTCAGCAGCGAGGAGGCCGTCCATTCCCCCAGGACGACAAGGATCACGATCCCCACCGTAAGCGCCAGGAAGACCTGCCGAAAGTTGAGGCTGAGCGGGGAAATTGGGGCAGGCGCTTCATCGAGCGATACCGTCTTGCGCTTGCGCTTCTGCATGGCGTTGTCCTCGGTGATTCAGGTTTCTACCGAGTATAAGTCATTTCCGCGTTCAGGATGACTCAGCGCGTCCAAAAGCTGGGCGGGGAGCGTCGCGCTCACCAGATCAACGGTCTGCAAATCAGCCAGCGGCACCCAGCGCACCCCGGTCTGATATGCGTCGGGGTTATCGGGCAGGCGTGGTTCGCTGCCTTCCACGAGGTAGCCCTCGAAGATCACATTCAGCTTGTGCTGTCCGCCAAAACGCTGACCGACACGTTCGGGTTCATACTCCCGCAGCAGCAGCACCCTTCCGACGGTAATTTGTGCGCACGTCTCCTCCAGCACCTCCCGTCGAACGCATTCTTCCAGCGTCTCCCCCGGCTGACAGCCGCCGCCGGGCAGGTTATAGTGCAGCCCGTTCGCGTCGTCAAACTCGACCAGCAAAAGCCGCCCATCGCGTACTACCGCTGCATTGGCGCTCACACGGATATGGGACATCAGCAGACCTCGTTTCAAAGTTCGGTTTTCGTCAGATCACGGTCGTCCATGCCCCATGTCCACAGGCCGCTGTTGGCTTCCAGCCTGTGACACATCTCCGCCATCGTTTCAGGCGTGTACGGCATATCACGCAGCACCCACCAGCGTACCAGGCCAAAGAATGCCCCGGCATAGAAATGCTCGACGACCTCTAGGGGCAGCGGCAGCGCAGCATCCGGCGGCACGATTTCACGCGCCTTTTCCAGCCCGGCCTGGGCAAAGTAATCGATCAGGCGTCCGACCAGCGACAGTGAGCCTTTCTCGCTCAGCAGCACCCTGTACAGATGGGCATATTCCTGCACATGGCGAAACGTAACCAGAGCATCCTGCCGCGACCATTCATGCAGGGAGTGCGTCGGCGGCTGGCTGGCCGTCAGTGCATTGTACAAATCCTGCATCACCTTGAACAGCAGGTCATCCTTATCCTTATAGTGAAAGTAAAATGTCACCCGGTTCAGATTGGCCCGATCCGTGATGTCCTGAACAGTGATGGCTGTGTATCCCTTCTCGTGAATCAGTTCGAACAGGGCATCGCGCAGCAGGGCGCGGGTGCGCTGGACTCGTCGATCAAGCCGCTGGTCGGTCATGCAGTCCCTCCGTTTTTCAACACCTGTTGCATATTCAACACTGCTTTTCAGCGCTGATTGACTCGAATCAGACGAATTCTATAACATGACGTTGATTATTCAACACAATGTAAAAAAGGAGCGAACCACCATGACAGCGGTGCGTTGGGATGTCATCGTTATTGGCGCAGGCATGGCCGGGCTAAAGGCGGCATACGACCTGCAAAGGGCGGGGAAAACCGTCCTGATTCTGGAAGCGCGTAACCGCATCGGCGGGCGCGTTCATACCGTGCGCGACGCCGCACCTGTTCCAATTGAGTTGGGCGCAGAGCTGATTCACGGCGAACAGGCCGATACATGGGCATTGGTGCATGAGTACGGGATCGCAACCGTCCCGCACGGCGCAACGGGCGTTGTCCTCAACGGGCAGTGGAAGCCCAGACCCGATACCCAGGATGAAGCTGTCCTGGACAAACTGACACGAAAAGCGGAGCGGGTTGGAGAACCGAAACCACAGGAGAATATGGCGCAGTATCTCGCGCGTCTGGGCATACAGCGGAAGGATTACCCGGCGTCGTTCCGGCTGGCAGAATATGACACCGAGTTGTTTGATGGGTGGAGCGCCAGGGCACTCGTCACCCTGATGAGCGATGCACTGGGGGAGGAGTCCAGCGGCACCGACTTTCATGTGATGGGCGGCTACGACACCCTGCTGATGGGTATGGCGCAAGGGCTGGATATTCGCCTGGGACAGATCGTGACTCGTGTTTCGTGGGAGCGCGATGGGGTGCGGATCGATACGGGGGATGGCACCGCCTACACTGCCCGAAAACTCGTGCTGACCATCCCGCCGCTCGTCCTGCAGCAGCGCACCATTGAATTTGTCCCTGATCTGCCTGCTGAAAAGTGGCAGGCGATAGATGCCTTTGCCCGCTGCGACATTGTGAAAGTCATCCTGCACTTTGAAGCGCCTGTACTGCCGCAGCAGTTCGGCACCCTGCTGGATGAAACCGGGCTGCCGCCGATCTGGTGGCGCACACAGGGGCACGACAGCTTTACCGGGGAAGTTCTGGTCGGGTGGGCTGCCGCAGATCATGCCCGCAGGCTAATTGCGATGGGGTCAGAAGCAGGCGTTCAGGCAGCGCTGGAAAGCCTGCGGCGGTCAACCGGGCAGGCTGACCTGCGACCTGTTGGCGCATGGCTGCAACACTGGAATGATGATCCGTTTGCCTGTGGTGCTTATCCCTATCTGCCGCCGGGGATGATGGCTGAACGCGCGGTAGACGTGCTGGCCGCTCCGGTTGATGAGGTGGTATTCTGGGCGGGCGCAGCCACAGACGTGAACTTCACGACGGTGCATGGGGCATACGCCAGCGGCCAACGGGCAGCCGAAAAAGTGCTGTCGGTACTGCGCTGACCATTTTTACCGCCGCAACAGCCCTTTTCCACCGTTCAGGGAAAGGGCTTCCAGGCACTCAGACCGAAGCGTTCTCAGCGGTGCGAACACGCAGCAGGGCACGGGCTTCTTCCATGGAATTGGCGAACATGAAATTCCAGCGTGCCCGATAGAGCTTGCCGACCAGCTTGAGCATGTCGATCATCAGCGCACGGGTGAACGTTTTGGGATTGACGACAAACACGGCTGGCCCGGCGTTGGGGTGCGCCTGTTCGATCAGCGTTCGGATGCTGGCAAGCGCATTGGGCGGCAGACGACCATTGCTGGTGCGCGTATCGAAGATAAACGCAGCTTTGCGGGTCATGTCGTCCAGCCAGGCATTCACCTGTGCCCTGGCCTGGAAGACTTCTTCCCACGTCCAGTTGCCATCAATGACATACACAATCGTGCGCTGGATTTCATCATCCCAGTGAACTGTGACAGGCATGGTTTTTTCTACTCACCTGCTGTGTTGAAGACGACCATCTCATTGAGTATAGCGTGAACCAATGTCCTTTTGAATTAAGTCAGTGAACGACGGTAGGCACCGGGACTGATGCCCATCTCGCGCTTGAACGCTTTATGAAAGGCGGCCTCGCTTTCGTAACCCACACGCAGCGCAATTTCCCCAAGCGGCAGATGATTTTCGTCCATCAGCATCAGCGCGGTCTGCATCCGCCAGTGGATGAGATACTGATAAGGGGACTGCCCAACCAGCAGCGTGAAGCGTTCCGCAAAAGCCGAGCGCGACATCGCCACCCCACGCGCCAGCGAAGCCACCGTCCAGTTGTGCCCCGGCTGGCTGTGAATAAGTGCCAGCGCCTGTCCCACCAGCGCATCCTGGAGTGCGCCCAACCACCCTCGCACCTGCGTGGAAGGATCGTCCAGCCACAACCGTACCACCTGCACAAACAACACGTCCGAAAGCCGATTCAGCAGGGTTTGCACACCGGGACGGGCGCGTTTTGACTCCTCGCGGATGAGGCGCAGCGTTGCATCCAGCCCGGCCTCGCGGCACTGATCGCCCGTAAAGCGCAGCAGCGCCGGCATGAACGCGATCAACGGATAGCGGTTGTGGTGGGCAAAGTCGAATAAGCCGCAGATCAGGGTGGTCATCGCGCCGTCGCCAGGATAATGCTGATGATGATAGACGGGATAATCCCGGTCAAGCTGAATACTGACCAATGGCGCTGTATGAGGCTGCTGGCTGACGACATGGGCGCTTCCCTGCGGCAGCACGACCAGATCGCCCTCATGCAGCGCTTCTGATCCTGACTGGCCTTCAGCGGCAAATTCCAGAAAACATTCGCCCTGGTCGATTACGTGGAACATCGCGCCCTGTGTCGCGTTAAAGCGCAGCGACCAGTCGCGGGTGCTGATCTGCGAGCGGTAGTAGACGCTGCTTTTCAAACGCAGTGTATTCAGTACGTCCGTCAGGACATCCATAGGCCGGAAAAGTGTGGACGGTTGGACAAAAGGGCTGGACGCTCAATGATAGAAGCGCCGCACGTCTGCTTCTATACTACCACAGGTAAACACATTGGAGGCGAACCTATGCACCCTGCTCCTGAAGGCGCAAACACGACACTCTATGGCCTGCTGGTCTTTATGCACATCGTTTTTGCGGTTATCGCCATTGGCTATAACTTTGCCTACGTCATCTGGATTCGGCGTGGAACGAGCAGCCCGCAGCATCTTGACTTCGCGCTGCGGGGAGTCAAATTCATGGATGATTACGTCGCCAATCCCTGCTACATCGGTGCGGCGATCACCGGTTTTCTGATGGTGTTTATGGGAAAACCGCTGGCATCGTTCCTGTGGGTGGCGCTGGCGATCTATTTTGTGGCAATGGGTGTGGCTTACGGCATCTACACGCCGCTTTTGAGTCGGCAAATTCGTGTGCTGTCACAGCAGGGCGCGGAGTCAACGGAGTATCAGGCCATCGCCGCACGCAGCAACGTTATCGGTGCCGCAATGGGGTTTATGGTCATCCTCATTGTTGCCCTCAAAATCTTTGAACCTGTGTTCTGGGAAGGCACCACCAGTCTGCGCCTGTTTGGTTCGTGAGACAGCTTTCCGCAGGGTTCAACCATTTCGCTATCGTCTGTTGAAAAAGGAGTTTCACCAATGAATGGTTCTGAAGTGCTGCTGCTGGTCGTCACCGCCCTGTGCCTTTACTGTACGGGAGCCTCGTGGATGCTTCAGGTGGTGTGTTACCCGACCTATACACTGGTAGGGGAAAACGAGTTCGTCCCGTTTCACGTCGATTTCGGCAAGCGGCTGCTGCTGGCGGCGGTCGGGCCAATGGTCATCACCATCCTGGCGATGTTCGCCCTGGTCGTTGCGCGTCCGGCGG
Organism: bacterium; assembly: GCA_033762735.1. Taxonomy (GTDB): domain Bacteria; phylum Chloroflexota; class Anaerolineae; order Aggregatilineales; family Phototrophicaceae; genus JANRLJ01. The sequence continues at coordinate 38,066 of JANRLJ010000207.1, forward strand.
ATGCACCGCTGTGGGCGCTGCTGGTTGTGGCGGCCTGTGGGGCGGTGGTGCTGGTGACGACCATCGCGCTGGAAGTGCCCAAACACAATCGGCTAGACCGGGAAGGCAAATCCAACGCTGTGATCGCCGCCCTCGTGCGCGACAATATCCCGCGCGTGATCTGCTGGACGGTAGCAAGCGTGCTGTTGGTTTACACAATCAGCGTGGTTTTTCAGAATTAACCGATCAATCCAATACCGAGTTATGCAGGGGGCCAGCAGCGTTCCCCCTGTTCAGTTTACTCGCCGCGCAGTTCCTTCAGCCGTGCCTCCCAGCGTTCCGCGAGGCGCTCATAGGTCGCCTGGCTGATCTCGCCATTCGCCAGACGCACATCCAACTGATCGAGCATGGCCTCGACCTGTTCCGCCGTCATCGTCTTCGGGTCCGGCGTACTGGCTGAGGGCGCTTGCGGTCCTGCGGGAGGTATCGTCGGCATCATGGGCATCGCGGGGCGGGCAGGCTGACCGCGCAGCCGCTCCAGTGTGGGCAGGTCTGCCTGCTGCTCGCGGAATTTTTGCAGCGTATCGGTGGGCGGTGGGGGCGCAACCCCGCGCTTGAACTGCGGCGGCACGAACACAGGCGGCGGAAGCTGTTCCAGCGCCCATTTCGCCCGTCCCTTCACCCACTCGCTCTTGTCGCGCTTGACGGTGTAGTCCAGCGCCTCTCGTGCGCGTTCATCAGCGAGTTTACCGAGCAGTTCAGCCGCCGCGCCGCGAATCGTGCTGTTCGTGTCCTGCAGTGCGTCCACCAGCGGCTTGAGCGCATTTGCCCCCTGCGCGGCCAGGGCTTCCCGTACCCGCTCTCGCACCGCATCGTCCGGATCAGCCAGCAGCGGGATCAGCAGCGTATTCTGGGTGGCATCAATAGCCGTGAGCGCCTGAATCGCTGCCCCCCGGACTTCCGGGCTTTTGTCCCGCAGCGCCGCTTCCAGCGCACTGACCGCCGTCGAATCGCCTAGCTTGCCGAGCGCTGCCGCCGCCGCCACGCGCACGGCAGTATGTTCATCTTCCAGCGCATAGGTAAGCGGCTGCACGGCGGTGCGGTCGCCCACGCTGCCGAGCGACTCTGCCGCGAACTGGCGCAGGCGGTAGCTGCGCGGCCCGGCTTCTCGTGTGCGCAGCGCCGTAATCAACACCACCATCACCTGCGTATCGCCCTGAAAAGTGCTGCTGCCCAACCCCCGCAGCGCATCCTCGCGGGCGGACTGATCTTCGCTTTGCAGTTTTTGCAGCAGCGCGTCCCGCTGTTCATCCGACATGCTCAGTGACCTCCATACAGGTCTGCTTGATCGACATTGCTACTGATGATACCGCATGACGGTAAGACGTGGATGAAATCAGCTTTTGTCCGCAGCATACTGCGCCGCGACATACTGGGCCGCTTCTTCCAGCAGTTCCACATCATCGCGGAAGCTGTCCGAGTCTTCATGATCGAGGCTGACCCATTCCTTCCACACAATCCCTTCAGCCACTTCAAACGGTTTGGCATAGGGAAGGGATTCCACCACTTCCCGCACCCGATCAGCAGGCAGCTTCATGGCGATGCCACTGCCGCCCACAAAGGCAAAAATCTTCCCGTTGATCTTATACGCCGGATAGCCGAAGGCCTTGCCGCCCTTGACCCCCGGCATATCAAGCAGCAGCGCGTCCATCACTGTTTTATGATCTTCCCGATAGTTGCTCTCCGCCATGAGATTAGCACTCCTGTTCCATCGATCTGATACCAGTTTATACAGGTCTAATGCTTTCTGCATATAATGCGGGCATCGTGAATCCCAATCCAAAGGATGCTCATGTCGTCGGAATCCTTCGACACACAAATTGCAACGCAGGTTGCGCCCCAACTCGCGCCTGTTATCGGGCGTCATCTCCATAAGCTGGTGGGCGAAATTGGCCCGCGCCCGGTGGGGTCGGTGGCGAACAACGCTGCCAGTGACTACATCGAGTCAGTCTTTAAAAGCGCCGGGCTGGAAACGCAGAAACAGCGTTTCGAGTGGCCGACCTGGGCGCATGTTGCCAGTGAATTACGGCTGGGAGAACGCCGCCTCAACGTGGAAGCCAATCCCTTCTCCCCTTCCTGTGACGTGACGGCGCCGATTGCTGCTGCCTCCACCCTCGCGGAACTGCGGGCTGCACAGCTCAACGGCAGGATCGCGCTCCTCTACGGCGAACTCGCGAAAGAAACCATCTGGCCGAAGCACAACCCCATCATGCTGCCAGAAAATCATCGCCTGTTGATCGAACTGCTGGAAACCGGGCAGCCTGCCGCTGTGCTGATGGTGCATCCGCGCCTGGGACAAACGCTCTCCCAGATCGAAGATGCCGATTTCACCATTCCATCCGCCATGATCGACCCCGAAGCAGGTGTGGCGCTGCTTAATGCCGGGGATGAACCCGTGTCGCTGCGGCTGGAAACGCACACCTCACCGGGTTATGGTTATCAGGTCATCGCTCACAAGCGCGGCTCGTCTCCCTCGAAAATTGTCCTGTGCGCCCATTTCGACACCAAGTTCAACACGCCCGGCGCGGTCGATAACGGCGGCGGGATTGCCACCCTGCTGGCGCTGGCGGAAGCGCTGGCCGGACAGACGTTCGCCCCGACCCTCGAATTTGTGGCGTGGAACAACGAGGAATACTACGGCTCGACCTCGCAGTATGCGCTGAGCGACACGGAATACATGGCGCAGAACGAGGACATGAGCGGCATCATCGCAGCCATCAATCTCGACGGCGCGGGGCAGACGCTCGGCACGAACACGCTGGCGCAGATGAGGCAGTCGGAGGCGTTTACGGTGTTGGTGGATGAAGTTCTGGCCGCGTATCCCGGCGTGGCGCGGGTGGAACCCTGGTACGCCAGCAACCACTATACCTACTTCAAACGCGAGGTGCCTTCAGTGGCGATCAGCTCGGAGGGCGTGGACAACCTCGGCCACTATATGACAGACGTGGAAGTGTGGGTCAGCCCGGTCAGACTGGCTGAGGCGGCGCAGGTGGTGATTGATCTGTTAGGGCGGCTGGCGGATAAAGCGCCGGCGTGGACGCGGTCAACGGCATCAAGTACCGAGTAACGAGTAACGAGCGATGAGCAATGAGTAAAAAGCTAAACGCTTGCGACCTCCTGAACTGTTTCGGTTTTTGAAACCCTGTTCAAGGGACGGTGTATTCAACCCCTTTGCTCTGAATCTGTCCTAAGTACAGCCAAATCATTGGAATTGTAGGGACACGGCATGCCGTGTCCCTGCCGTTTTAGCAGGGGCGCATTTATGCGTGCGCCCCTTTCGATTTATTCAAAATAGGCCAGCAATGCCGCGCCTGTTTCGCCAGCAGCAAGTGCGGTTCGCAATTCGCGCAGCCATGCCCGGCGCTGACTGCCATTCACGACCAGATCGAGATAACCGGGGTTCGGGCCCGGAAAAGTGGTCAGGGTCGCAACGGCATCAATCGCAGCGACAGATTCGCCCACCAGCATTCCCAGCGTCGCGTCATCAAAGTTGCCCGTCAGCGTCAGGGTGAAATCGGTCTGCATGGCGGCGAAACGAGGCGGGTTATTGGGCGTGTTGCAGTTCTCGCCGAACGCAATGGCCGTGATGACCGCGCCGTTCTCACGCAGCACGCGCACGGAGAGCACCTGCTCCGCCAGCAGCGCGTCGATCTGCGGCTGTGGTTCAGAGTGCCAGTTCCACACACAGGCCTGATAGGGCACTTCCGTGACAACAACCGCCGTGACTTCAACGGGCGCGGAGGGCGTGACCATCACGGAGGGCGATGCTGGCACAAGTGCAAACCACCCGACAAAGCCTACAATCAGCGCGACCACGAACGCCTGCAGCACACAGCCATTTCCGCTCATCGTTTATCCCTTTCAGCGTTTCGCTTAACTCTGCTCAAAAAGACGCAAAACTGAGGAAACGGGTTCCCCAAACTGGACTTTATTCAACACCAATTTTTGTTTCCCGCCAGATGCTAAAGCATCCGACTGCGTGCGAACTTCGTTCGCGCAAAGACAAGTCCACTAAAGGGACTACAAGAGGTCATGCAGGTTTATATTCAGCCCCTTTAGTGCGTGTCCCATAAATGGGCGGCGGTTCGGAGTCGCGGGTTTGAAGGTGTGGCGGAGGAATGTGGGCCTTCATGAACTTCCATGGATGAGAATGGATAAAGTCGAGCTAAAGGGTATTACAGAACGGAAACCGGGGGACACGACATGTCGTGTCCCTACAGGTGCGTCTCGCTCAACGGGCAAATTATCCTTCACGCCTCTCATTGCTCGTTGCTCATCGCTCATCGCTCATTGCTTTTCACTCGGTACTCGGTACTTTCAACTCGGCACTCACTTCTCAAACTGCGGCAGCACATCCCGCCCCATCAGTTCCAGCCCGGCCATATCGTCCAGGTCGAGCCATTGGAGCATGAAGCGCTGCACCCCGGCCTGCACGAATTCGCCAAGCTGATCGACGATCATGGACGGCGTTCCGAACATCTGCCCCCGCGCCCGCGCCTGTTCCAGCGTCATCCCGCGCCCATTCAAGGCTGACTGCATTTCGGCCTCGGTGCGGAAGATGCGGCAGTTGTTCATCAGCGAGCGCTTCACATCGCCCGGTTCGCGCCCGTTCTGCCGCAGCAGTTCGTCCAGCAGGGCGCTGCGCTCGCGGTAGGTGGCCGGGTCGATGAACACACCGTTCCACTCCTCGGCATATTTGGCCGCCAGCGGGAGCGTTTTCTTGGGGCCGTTGCCGCCAATGAGAATCGGGGGATGGCCGGGCTTGGCCGGGCGCGGGAGCAGCACCGCGTCGTTGAGCGAGAAATGCTTGCCCTCATAGCTTACACGGCCATCGCTCAGCAGCAGGCGCGAGGTAATTTCCAGCGCATCGACCAGCATTTCGTAGCGGCGGGTGAAGTCATAAAACGGCACATCGAACATGGTGTGTTCGCGTTCCTGCCAGCCTGCGCCCATGCCCAATACGAGCCGTCCACCGCTCAGGTCACTGACAGCGGCGGCCATTCGCACCAGCATGGCCGGATGCCGAAAGGTTGTCGGGCTGACGAGCGGCCCGAATTCGATACGCTTCGTGTGGCTGGCGGCATAAGTCAGGCTTACCCAGCATTCCAGCGAGTCTTTTTCCGGCGGGGCGGCGTTGGTGAAATGGTCGGAGCGGAACACGCACTGGAAGCCGAGTTCTTCCGCCGCCTGGAGGATGCGCTGCCAGCGTTCCCAGTTCAGCCCGTCCTGGCCTTCGAGCATTAAGCCGATCTGCGTCATAAGGGTCTCCCTATGTAATGGTTGATAAAGGCGCTGATTTCATTGGTTGCGTCGCTGGCTTCGGGAAGCTGCGGCGCGAACAGATGCCACACATGCCACATGCCCGGCCACACGACCGTCGTCACGTCCACCCCGGCGGCCTCCGCTACCCGTGCCAGTTCGACGGCATCGCTCAGCAGGACTTCATGCTCACCCGCGTGAATCAGAAGCGGCGGCAGTCCCCGCAGATCGGCGTACAGCGGGGAGATCAACGGATCGCGTGGATCATGGTCGCCCACGTACAGCCGTCCCAAACGCTGCATATCCGGCGGATTGAGCATGGCCTCAAGGTTCGCGTTGGTTTCCCACGTCCGCCCGGTATAGGCCAGATCGGTCACAGGGGAAATACAAACAGCCGCCGCTGGCAGGGGATCTCCCCCGTCGCGCAGTCTGAGCAGAAGCGTGAGCGTCAGATTGCCCCCGGCAGAGTCGCCCGCGACGATGATGTTTTCTGGCGCATAGCCCTGTTCCAGCAGCCAGTGATAGACCGCATAGCAGTCATCCAGCGCCGCCGGGAAGGGATGCTCCGGGGCAAGGCCATAATCAGGGGCGAGGACGCGCAGCCCGGTCAAACGAGAGAGCAGCGCGGTGAATGCCCGGTACATGGCGCTCCAGCCCACCACGAAGCCCCCGCCGTGCAGAAAGAGCAGCACTGCATCCTCTCGATGATGGGGCGTACTGACCCACTCGACCGGTACACCTGCTGCAACCGCAGGGATAAGGGCTACATCCGCAGGCAGCCGGATAAACTGCTGATTGCTGGCGCTAAAGGTACGCATGGCGTCGATGGAACGGGCTGAATTGGGGCGCACCATACGTCGTAACAGAGGACGCATCAGATGGCTTTGCAGGCTGGGCATAGGCTTTTCAGCGTCAGGGTGTGGTAAAGATACTGCGGACGGGCAGAGTAAAGCCGGGCAGCACATCGCCACCCTCGAGCGTATCCTCTAAGGTATAAATAACTGGCGGCTGACCAAGCATATAGACCTCGACCTGCTGCTTTTCAGGATCGACCAGCCACACCAGCCGCGTCCCATGCGCCAGGTAGTAGGCGGCCTTTTCGCGCAGGCCTTCCTTCCCCGTGTAGTAATTAGAAGGCGACTTAACCTCGACGGCCAGATCGGGCAGAAAATGCGCGGGCTTCTTCGGGTCAACCCCCGCGAGACGTTCATTGGAGATGTAGGCCACGTCCGGGCGGAAGGCGTTGTCGTCATCATCCGGCGACTTAAAATCCACCTCGAAGACGACGCGGCCTATCGGATTGCGCTCCAGATAAATGAAGACTTTTCCGTGAATGACACCTGCATCAAACCCATGCTCCAGCAGTGGAACCACTTCGATGATCTCCCCGTTGATTAGCTCCAGGCGGCGCTGCTGATTTTCTGGCAGGCGGGCGATCTGCTCGAATTCGTCATAGGTATAGAGCTTACGCTGGACGACCATCGCGGTTGAACCCTCTCATGGAATGCTGGCTTCCAGGCCGAAGAAGTAATATTCCAGGATTTCGCGGGCGATGGGCGCGGCGATTTCTGACCCCTGCCCCGAATTTTCGATCATGACCACGACCGCGATCTGGGGTGCTTCTCTGGGTGCATAGGCGGCGAACCACGCATTGCTGTTGCCGGGGTTGACTCCCTGATCTTCTGCCGTGCCGGTCTTGCCACACACGCCAATCGTCTGAAGCTGCGAATTGCGGAAGACGAACTCCGCCGTGCCATTGCTGGCGACCGTCACATTACACATCCCTTCCCGCACGACCTCAATCACCTCTGACCGAACGTTCAGGTTGCCGTTGGCGTCGGGCGTCATCTGCATGTTGATCTGGTCGATCAGCCGAGCACTTTCCACCAACTGCGGGCGATAGAGCGTCCCGCCGTTGGCAATGGCGGCAATGCCGCGCACGACCTGGAGCAGCGTCACTTCCACGAAGCCCTGCCCGATGGACATCGACACCGCATCGCCATACGACCACAGCAAGCCGTTGCCGTTCACGCGCAGCCATTCCGGGTCGCCGATAAAGCCGCCTTCTTCGGGAATGTCCGTCAGTCCGGTCGGGTTGCCGAGGCCGAACTGCTGGAGGTAAGCCGGGAGCAGATTCGGGTCGCGCAGGTTCATCTGATAGCCGACTTCGTAAAAGTAGGGGTTGCAGCTGTTGGTGATGCCCTGTGCCAGCGTTTGTGTCCCGTGCCCACCGGGTAGCCAATCAACGCGCACCAGGCCGTTCTCGCGCTGCCAGATGCCACTGCACGAATAACGCTGGTTGAGCGCATACACACCGCTGTCGGCTACCGCCAGACTGCTGAACACCTTCATCACCGAGCCGGTCTGGTAACGCGCCAGCGTCACCCGGTTGAGCAGCGGCAGACGCGGGTCTTCCTGTGCCCGCTGCTGGATGGTGGCGGCGGCCTCGCGCCCAATCGGGGAAAAGGGCGTGAAGGCGTTGAGGTCATAGGTCGGGTAGCTGACCATCGCCAGAATCGCGCCCGTATTTACGTCCATCACCACCGCCGAGCCGCCGCGTGAACTCCGTGCCCAGCCATCCTTATACAGCTCATACGTGTCCTGAATGGCCCGCATGGCCGCCTGCTGCAAGCCCGCGTCCAGCGTCAGATAGAGGCTCTGGCTGGGCTGGCCCTCGGTTTCCGCCAGCAGGCGCAGTTCGATGCCCCCCGGCGTGACGATCACCAGCCGCCCGCCGGGACGACCGCGCAGGGTTTCGTCCCAACTGGCCTCGATGCCCGCCCGACCCAGAATCGAATCCTGGTCGAAGCCGGCTTCTTCTGCCATCGGAATGTCGGCCTCATCCAGATAACCGACATAGCCAATGACATGCGGCGCGAGGTTGCCACCGAAAAGATACTGCCGCGCGGGGCGATTGCCAAAGATCGCGTTGCAATCGCGCACCAGCGCTTCCTGCCACTGCTCATAAGCGGCCAGTTCCATCTGACCGAGTTCGGCTTCCCAGTCCGCGCCTGCGATGCTCAATCGGCGCTGCAAAATATCCAGCGGCGTGTTGGTCGCCTGCACGACGGTGTTCAGGCACACATCCATCTGTGGCACATCCTGCGGCACCACGCTGATCGTCACGATGCGCCCGTTCTGGTCGGCCAGAATCTCGCCGTTGCGGTCATAGAGGCTGCCGCGCCGGGGAACACGCGGGATCAGGCGCAGACGATTGCCGCCGCGCATCTCTGGGAAAATGTCCGCAATCGACCAGGCCACGCGCCAGTCTCCGACGCTGGGATCAAGCACGAGGCTGAGGGTGCGCTCATTGTCAGTGAACGAGCCGACGATGCCCGACACAAACGACATGTTGTAATTGAAGTAGCTGATGTTGGGGTTGGCGTCGTCATAGTCCATCGCGTTCACGTTGTAGGACATCTCGCGCAGGCGCATTTCCTGGGCGGCGCTTTCGTAGCTGGCGATGAACTGGTCAAGCGGCGTGGCTTCCCTGCTGGCAAAGATCAGCAGGTCATACATGGCTTCATAATTCCGCGTCACCCACGCATCCAGAAACAGGCGGGCGGTGCGTTCGGCATAATCAAAGCCCTGGAAATCGGGCGTGGGGCTGGGGATGCGGGTCGGAATTTCCAGCGTGACGTTCTGCCCCTGCGAGGGCTGACAGGCGGTGAGCACCAGCATCACAAAAGCGAGCAGCCACAGGATGCGCCCATAGTGTGCTGATCGTCGGTTTTGGACAACGCGTTTCCGCTGCATTCGTTTCCCTGCGATTGATTGAATTGGTTCAGCGGCATTATAGACCGCGCCGGGAAATCAGCCAACCTGCCGGGGTGCGAAAGAGTCGTGAAACTCAGGGGAATCAAGACACTCTCTCGTACCTCGTCGCTGTACAACGTCAATCCCAACCCTTGCTAGAATCCTAAAAAGCCAAAAGCGGTACATACTGCCTCATCCCATTGGTACAATTCTGTCAGACTTATGACGCATCTCTCTTCCTGGTTGTTGAAAGATGCGTCGGAGTCTACTCTCCTTCCCTCACTCCAATTAAACCGTCGGAGCGTGAAAATTTTTTGGAGAGGGGGTTGGGTTGGGGGCGAGGAATTTGAGGCGAAACAGCTTACAACGTATTTCAAAAATCGTTATTGTACGGACGACGCGCCGCATCGCCCCTACGATGATTCACATTCGTTTTGTCTGTTCCGTGAGGTCAAAACCTCATTGCGCATCGCTCGCTGCTTCTGTTGCTTTTCTCAGTTAAACAGCGGTGCGCGTTCTCGCTCGGATTCGTCCGCCGGAGCGTCGGCGGTAGCAACCGCGTTGGTCTGCCCCTGCACCGCGTTATCCTCGTCTTCCTGCTTCTTCTGTTCGCGGCTGACGCTGCTGACGTAAATCTCGACTTCCTTCTGCATGATGCCTTCGACGGTATCCACGAAAGTGATATAACCCGCCTTATGATTGGTGAAGTCCTTAAAGCGCCCGCTCAACTGGAAGTACTGCCAGCCGATAATTTTGAGTTCTTCCACAATCGAGCGATAGTGCCGCCAGCGGTCGCTGTAGCGGAAGAATTCATCCAGCGCACCGCTGATCGCCACCGCCAGCGAGATGGTGAAGATCAGCCAGTACACGGTGGTGCTGATGGTGATGGCGCCGATGATCGTGCCATCGTTGGCGTTCAGCCCGACCAGCGCCGGGACGACCGCGCCGCCGACAATCGTAATCAGCCGCAGCCGATAGTAGCGGTCGCGCGATTGCCCCGCCTTGTTCTCCATCCAGATCACCTGGTCGAGCCAGCGGTTGTTGATGTAGTGCTTTTGCAGGTCACTCAGGTCGAGCATGTCGATCATCTTGCCGAATTCGCCGCGCAGCCACGCGCTGTAATCCCCATCGGCCATGACTGTAACCCTCGTGTAGTGGATGCAGATGCACAAATTATGGTCGCGCTTTTGGCATGATGCAAATCGTGGAGTTAAGCAGATGGAGTGGAAGTCTCAGGAAAGGGCAGGCAGCGTGAACGAGATGCACGTGCCGGGATGCGGCGGGTCCTGAATCCAGATGCGCCCGCCGTGCGCTTCGATCAACCCTTTACAGATCGCCAGCCCCAGCCCCGCACCCTTCTTCTGCTTGTCCAGCTTGCGCTCCACCTGCCGGAAGGCCTGGAAGACCTGCTCGCGCTCCTCGACCGGAATCCCGATGCCGTGATCGCTGATGTCGAACTGCACCGCATTGTCCTGCGGATACACTGCGATAGTGATGTCGGTCGCGGGCGGCGAATAGCGCACGGCGTTCTGCACAAGGTTGACCAATACCTGTCCGACCCGGTCGATGTCGGCCTTCACCAGCGGCAGCCCATCCGTCAACTGGGCGTGGAGGCGATGCTCGGTGAGAAGGGCGCTCAGCCTCGGTTGGGCGCTTTGCAGGATGGCGGCGACCGTCTGCGGATACGGCGAGATGCCCAGCGTCCCGGCTTCCAGGCGCGATAAATCCAGCAGTTGCTCGATCAACTCGGTCAGCTTGTCGGCTTCCTCGTTGATGATCTGGATAAAACGCTGCTGGCTTTCGGCCTCCCACTCGACATCCTGAGAAAGGAGCGTGGAGGCAAAGCCTTTGATGGACGTGAGCGGTGTACGCAGTTCATGCGAGATCATGCCCAGGAATTGCAGCTTGAGTCGGTCGGCTTTTTCGGCTCTGGCGCGGGCTTTCTGCTCGGCTTCGTAAAGCTGTGCCCGCTGCAAGGCAATCGCGCACTGGTCGGTCAGCGCCAGCAGGAAGGCTTTTTCTTCTTCGGGGAAGGCGCGTTTTTCAGAGAATACATAATTGATGACGCCGACCGCCTTTCCACCCACCAGAATCGGCATGAGCGTGGTCGCGCCGGGATAGGTTTTCGCGTTCTCCGCCAGCACCGGAAAGCGCTCAGCAATTTCGGCAGAACTTTCAAACCACATCGCCTTTCCGGTTTGCGCAGCTTCCGTCGCCGGGAAGAGCGGGCTGGCCGGGTAGTGCGCCCACTTCAGCCGTTCTTCCTCGCCCATCAGGCTGTGCGCCAGATAGAGCGAAGCAAAGGCGGTATCGTCGTCCACCAGCAGTTGGAACGACCCGGTTAAGGCGTTGGAGACCTCTATGCCCTGATCGACGATAATTTTGCCGACTTGCTCAATCGTCAGCGCGGCGGCCAGCGCAGTGGAGACTCGCTGCAGGCGGCGGACATAATCGGCGGATTTTCTCGCCTCCTGATGCGCTTTCGCCTCCGCTTCATAGACCTGTGCCCGGTCAATTGCCTGCGCACAGTGCTGCGCGACGCTGATGATAAAAGCACGTTCGGCCTCCTCAAAAACCCGTTCTGCTGTAAAAGTCAGACCGAAAGCGCCGATGGTGCGGCCCTGGACGATCAGCGGCAGCGCAGCGGCGGCCTGAAAGCGCGTATCGACCAGGGTGGCGGTTGTATCGGGCAGTTGGTCGAGCCGGTGCTGATAGGACGAAAACCACACGGGTTGCTGTGTTTTGGCGGCGATGGCAAGGCTCACATTGGGCATGTCGATATGGAAACGGTGCCAGTGATCGGTCACGTGGGACTGAAACCCGACTGAACCAATCAGTTGCAGCGTCGCCCGATCATCAAGCAGCACGGCGACTGATCCGGCCTGAGCGCCGATTTCCCGCAGCCCGTGCGTCAGGATGATGTCCGCAATGTCTTCCACCGTGCGCGACTGGGACAGCAGCGCGACCAAATTCTGTAGGGTGCGCGTGTACTTTTCCGCCTGTTTCAAGCGGGTGACATCCGTGACCGTGACCAGCACATCACGGTAATCGCGACCGGAGGAAGGGAAGGCCATCGTAAATACGATGTCCAGCACACGCCCATCCAGCGTTTGCAGGGTGGTTTCCCCTGTGAATTCAGGGAGCCGTTCCGCGATGGCGATCAGTTCCTCAATAAAAATGATCTTTGTTTTCGGGGTAAAGATGGGATGCAGGGAGATCAGCAGGTCTTCCTTACGCTCAGCGTTGAACATACGCATCGTCGCCGGATTAACATCCACAATCCTGACCAGGCTGATCGCGTGTTCAACAAAGGCGGGATTCTCGTCAAAGTAGCGACGCAAATCCTGCATCCCCTGCTGCTGCAACGTGTCAAGTTCGGCTTTGACCTGGGAGAGGTCTTCTTTCCAGATCGAAACACCAACCGCCTGAAAGATGCTGTGATGATCGTAGTGTGTTGAGTCAAGCGACGGCTGGGAACCGTCTCGCTGTTTCTGTGACGTTTCCACGCGCTGATCCTCAATGACAGTTTGTGTAAAATTATTCCCATTGTATCAGGGAGCGCCGTTACGACAACAACGCTCTGCTGCACGGCTGTAATTTACGGATGCGCCATTTTGCGTCCCAGTCGGAAACCATCTGCCCGCGCCCAGGGCGAGTAGGCGTCACCGTCGGCAGTGGTTGTGCTATTCACGGCCATTTGTGTTCCGTTCGCGGTGAGGCTCTCGCTCAGCGCCAGCGCGATCAGCGCGGCTTCATCCAGCGACGGGGCGGGCGGCAGCAGTTGGTCGAGATGGGAGTCGATATAGGCGGTGTGAATCTCCCCGGCCTGAAAAGCCGCGTCATCCAGCAGCGTTAGCAGAAAATCAATATTGGTGGTCGTCCCCAGCAGAACCGTATCACGCAAGGCCTGTTTTATGCAGGCAATCGCATCGGCGCGGGTCGGCGCATGAACAATCACTTTGGCAATCATCGGATCGTAGTGGATGGTCACATCGTCGCCGCTTTGCAGGCCAGAATCCACACGCACACCGGGGCCGCTTGGCGGGATGAAGGTCAGCACCGAGCCGATGGCGGGCAGAAAGCCGCTGCGAGGGTCTTCGGCATACACGCGGCATTCGATGGCGTGACCCTGCTGGCGAAGGTCATTCTGCGACATGGGAAGCGGTTCGCCCGCCGCCACCCGCAGTTGCAGCTTGACCAGATCGACCCCCGTCACCAGTTCAGTGATGGGATGCTCGACCTGCAGGCGAGTGTTCATCTCCAGGAAGAAAAATTCGCCCTGCGGCGTGGCGATGAACTCGACCGTCCCCGCATTGACATAATTGACGGCCTTCGCGGCGGCCACCGCTGCCTGACCGATGTTGTAGCGGGTGGCGATGTTCAGCAGCGGCGAGGGTGTTTCCTCGATGATTTTCTGATGCCGCCGCTGGGCGCTGCACTCGCGCTCAAACAGGTGCAGTGTGCTCCCGTGCGTATCTGCGATGATCTGCACTTCGATGTGCCGCGCGTGTTCGATGTAGCGTTCCAGGAACAGCCGATTGTCACCGAAAGCGTTCTGCGCTTCCCGCCTTGCAGATTCCAGCGCGGGTGGCAGGTCTTCCGGTGTGCGTACAATGCGGATGCCCTTGCCGCCACCCCCGCCCGCCGCCTTGACCATCAGCGGATAGCCCACCCGCGTCGCTGCCTGAATAAAATCGTCGTCGCTGGCGCTGTCAGATTGAAAACCAGGGACGAGCGGGACACCCGCCGCTTCCATCAGCGCCCGCGCATCAGTCTTCACGCCCATGCGCCGAATCGCATCTGGCGGCGGGCCAATCCATGTTAGCCCAGCGTCCATCACCGCCTGCGCGAAATGTTCTCGTTCGGAAAGGAAGCCATAGCCGGGATGCACACAGTCCGCGCCTGTTTCCCGCGCCGCGTCCAGAATCGCCTCGACGTTCAGATAGCTGGCGGTGGGCGGTGCTTCGCCAATATAAACGGCCTCATCAGCCAACTGGACGTGCAGCGCGTTTCTGTCCGCTTCCGAATAAACGGCGACGGTCGCCACGCCCAGTTCGCGACAGGCGCGGATAATCCGCACGGCGATCTCGCCCCGGTTGGCGATCAGGCATTTTTTGAGCTGAAGGGTCATACGCTAATCATGAACCTGTAAAAAAGAATAAAGTGGTTTGCGCTGCTATTGTAACGCTTCTTCACGGATGGTCATTCTTTTTCCAGCGGCCTTTGCCCGCGCCGTACCGAAGCCGGGGCGATATACTCGCGGGTGTAATCAGGGTCAGGGTAGACCGCGCCTGTCAGGAACAGGATGCTCACCCACATGCCGCGCGCGTGGCGGTAGAAGAAAATGGTGAACAGGATGATATAGGGAATCCAGATGAAGACCTGATACAGAATCGGCGGGCCGAAGAGTTCGTGTACCGCGAAGAAGCCCATCAGCGCGGTCAGTTCTGCCAGCGCCACGTTGATATACACGCCGCCGACCGCATCCCCGGAACCGCGTTCGTAGCGGGCGTTACAGTAGGGGCAGGTCGGGTGCATGTGAAAGAGTCCTCGGAACATCCGCCCCAGTTCACAGTTGGGGCAGCGCAGCCTTAGCCCGACACCTAACTTATGAAAGACATAGCCCGATTTCCGGCTTTGCATTGTGCTGCCTGCGGCTCACTTGTATATGATTTTAAGTATAGCGTGGAGACATGGAAAAAAGGGATGCAGCAGTTAAAGGCAGGATGAACGTTCCAAAAGCCCATTGGATAATGGCGAAATCTGAACCCTCGTGAACCCCGGAAAACCCGCAATTGCTTTTTTTATACATCCCGCCTATAATTTTACTCAACAGGCGGCAACATTCTTCACAGCTAGGGGCGGCACGTCTCGCAAGAGGCATTGTCGCCCCTAGCCGCGCCCCTACCCACACGTTGTTAAAGCACGATCCATGAATCCAAAGATAAGCGTAACCCGATGATTAACGAGAAATCCATCCGTGTACTGGAACTGAACAAGGTTCTCGAAAAACTTGCTGCGCACACCTCCTTTTCCGCCGGGGCTGATCTGGCGCGGGAGCTGATGCCCGCCACTGATCTCGATGAAGCGCGAACCTGGCAGCAGGAAACCGCCGAAGCCCGCGACCTGTTCGAGAACAAGACCAATATCTCGATTGGTGGTGCGCGGGATGTACGTGATATTGCCATCGCGGCCCAGCGCGGCGTGATGATCGAAGCGGCGGTGCTGCTCGACATCCGCACCACGCTGCGGCGTGGGACGACCCTGCGGCGCACACTGGGACGCATGAAGCACCAGTATCCACTGTTGGCCGAACTGGTCGAGGAGATCGAGGAAGCCAACGAACTTCAGGACGCAATTGGCACGGCCATCGACGAAAACGGCGAGGTCAAGGACAGCGCCAGCCCCAAACTCGCCCTCGTCCGCCGTGACCTTAAAATCGCCTTTGACCGCCTCCAGACCAAACTCAACCGCCTGATCTCCACGCCCGCTAAAGCCCAGTATCTCCAGGAAGCCATCATCACGATGCGCAACGGTCGCTACGTGGTGCCGATCAAAGCCGATCACAAGGGGAAAATTCCGGGCATCGTGCACGACTCGTCCTCGTCCGGCGCGACGCTCTTTATCGAGCCGCTGGAAACGGTCGATCTCAACAACCAGTGGCGCGAACTGCAACTGGACGAGGAAAAGGAAATCCGCCGGATTCTGCTGGCGCTGAGTGCCCAGGTCGGCGAATATTCCGAACAGATCGTGCGGACGGTCGAGGTGCTGGCCTATCTCGATCTGGTGTTCGCGAAGGCGCACTATGCCGATGCGATGAAGGCCGTGCAGCCACAGTTGGTGCCGTTCCGTACCAATCTGCCGAACCCGACTCATCCCGGCAGCACCATTTATCTCAAAGGGGCACGCCATCCCCTGCTGCGCGGGAGCGTCGTCCCGACGGACGTGGAATTTGGCGATGAAACCTGGGCGCTGGTCGTGACTGGGCCGAACACAGGCGGCAAAACCGTCGCGCTCAAGACGGTCGGCCTGATGTGCCTGATGGCGCAGTGCGGGCTGCATCTGCCGGTGGAAGAAGCAAAGCTGAGCGTCTTCGCTGGCGTGTTCGCCGATATTGGCGACGAGCAGAGCATCGAGCAGTCGCTCAGCACCTTCAGCTCGCACATGACCAACACCATCGGCATCCTGCGTGAATGTGATGAAAAGTCGCTGGTCGTGCTGGATGAAGTGGGCGCGGGCACCGACCCGGCGGAAGGCAGTGCTCTCGCACGGGCGATCCTGGAAACGCTGGTGGAACGGCGTGTGACGACGATGGTCACGACGCATCATCCTGAACTCAAAATCTGGAGCGTGGAAACACCGGGCGCACGCAACGCCAGTATGGAATTTGACCTGGAAACCCTCGCGCCCACCTACCGCCTGATTATCGGCCTGCCGGGGCGCTCCAATGCGCTGGCGATTGCCTCTCGGCTTGGGCTGGACGGCGATATTATCGAACGCGCTCGCAATATGGTGGCGACCGAAGACCTGGTGGCGGACGATCTGCTGGACGAAATCCACCGGACGCGCGAATCTATCCGGCGGCAGAACGAAGAAATCGTGCAGTTGAAGCAGGACTCCGAAGCACTGCGTGATGCCCTGCAAGCGCGGCTGGACAAAATCGAAGACGAGCGCCGCGATGTGATTAACGCCGCCCGCCGCAACGCCGAAGAAGAAATGAGCCAGTTCCGCCGCGAGATCAAGAAACTGCGCACGGAAATGCAGACGGCTGCCATGCCGCTGGAAACGCTCCGCGCGGTGCAGGCAGCGGCGGAAAAACTGGCCGAACGGGCTGTCGATGCGCCCATCACCAACGCAACCGAAGCGGTGGTCGAGCGTGATTGGACACCGCGCCTGGGCGATACCGTGTGGCTGGAAACGCTTAACGCCGAGGGCGTGGTCAATGAGATGGATGGCACCGAGGCTGTCGTCCAGGTCGGCAGTCTGCGCGTCCGGGCGCGGCTGGATGAACTGCAAAAGCGCAGCAAGAGCCAGAAGCGCCAGATGCAGCGCGGTCACGTCCGGCGCTATGAAGGCACCAGCGACCCGGTCATCCCGCGTGGCAAATCGCCGGGGCTGGAACTCGACCTGCGCGGTGCAAGGGTGGAAGACGCGCTGGAACGGCTGACCGATTACGTGGACGCCGCCTACTCCGCCGGGCTGCCCTTCGCCCGCATCATTCATGGCAAGGGCACGGGTGCGCTGCGAAAGGCGGTGCGCGAGGTGGTGGATGCCCATCCACTCATCTCGAAGGTGGAAACGGCGCATCCCAACGAAGGCGGCGATGGCGTGACCGTCATCCACATGGTGCCGCTGACCTGACAACGGTAGGCAGATCATTCAAGGCGAACGCCAGGCGCAGCCCAACCGTAGGCCAGGCGTCGGTTTCAACGGTGTACAATGAAGGCACGGACAGCGGCTTGCCCGTGTCTTTTTGTTTATCGCCCCCGGTTGAACAGGAAACCGATGATGAAAGCTTCAATCCGTAACCTTTTGTTTGTGCTGCTGGCCGCCATGCTGAGCCAGGTATCCCTCGCGCCCGCCCAGGCACAAACGCCCGTTCCTGTACCGAATACCCAGTCAGGCGCTCCGGTGTGGGACGGCGAGTCGCGCTTCACGATGCTGCTGATGGGCATGGATCGCCGTCCCAATGCTCGTGATACGCTCAGCGTCCGCGCCGATGCCATCTTCCTTGTGAGCCTCGTCCCCGGCGAAACGCCCGATCAGAACCGCGTCGGCATCCTGCACATCCCCCGCGACCTGCATTTCACGCCTGTGAATACGGCGGATTTCGTGCGCGTTAATTCGCTAATGGTGCTGGGCGAGGAAGTGCAGGAGGGCTATGGCCCCTACTACATGATGGACACCATTCAGTACAACCTGGGCATGGTCATCCACCGCTATGTGGCCTTCGACTTTGAAGCCTTTATCACGCTGGTGGACGCGATTGGGGGTGTGGAAGTCTCGATTGGCTACACCATCAACGACTCGACTTTCCCCGACATGAACTACGGCTATGACCCGTTCTATCTCCCCGCCGGGACGCACCTGCTGGATGGCCGCCGCGCGCTGCAATTCGCCCGCACCCGCCACAACGACAACGACTTTGAGCGGGGACGCCGCCAACTGCAAGTGCTGACCTCGATTCATCAGAAGATTACGCAGGACGGCATGATGATGCAGCTTGTGGCGCAGGCTCCCGCGCTGTACGACGACCTGCGGGATAAGTTCTACAGCGATCTGGCGCTTTCGGATATGCTGCAAATCGCGCAGTTCATCAGCGAAACCCCGGCGGCCAATATCACCGCGGACGTGATCGACGCGGACTATGCCATGCGCTACGGGCTGCCGGAAGGCGAAGTGCTGATTCCCGACTTTGCCACCATCGGCGAACTGATGACGACCGTCTTCGGCGACGATTATTTCGTGCGCTAGAGAAGTAGCGAGTACCGAGTCGAAAGTACCGAGTGCTTCTCTCAGATGCACATGATGAATGGGCGAGGCGTAACCTCGCCCCAGATAAATTATTATAAAAAGCACCTTTTATTCTTTAATAACATTATTTTCCAAAATTTTCTGAAATTCTGTTGTCCATTAAGAAAACACAAGACCACTTTGATTTTTTGTGGCTACAATATTGTAAGGTAGATATCCCACATGAGAATCAAAGACAATGCCGCAAGATTATAAAACCAGTCGAAACAATCTTGTAATTGTGTGGCAAGGGCAAAGCTGGTCAGTTGTTGCACCCGATGGAACTGTTGTAGGTCGTTTCAAATGGAAACCTTATGCGATTTCATTCGCAGAGAGTAACTTCGATTATTGTAATCATGTTGCATCGCTAAATGCTAAAAATGTCCATAAAACCAAACGCCTCTATGTATATGCGGGGAGAATTGCCGTTACAGCTTTCAGTCGATTAATTTTCTTCATGTTGCAATTACTTTGGAATATTTTTGGTATGCCTTTTGTTTCTACAGTTGTTGGATTTTTACAAATCGTTTGGGATTTAGCTATTGGGATAATAACATTTATTTTATTAATAATCATGTTGATTATTACGGGTATTTCAGGAATTGCAACATTCGCAACAGTTGTTATCACAATATTTACTACATTCAACGTGCTACTCACCAATGGTTTTGCAGAAGCATTACTAACGGCCATTCCACGTAGTATTGTAACTTTCATTCTTACTTTCATCTCTTATGCTTCATACCAAATCGTAGAATGGCTCTCTAAAAGAATTTAATATTTTTATTTAACTTGCTGTTGTTACAACTATTTTGTGAAACAATGGAGAAATTTCTGAGTGGAAAGACGAAGCGCTGGCGGCCTATGTCGCGCTCTATCAGGTCGCGCCCGACTCGCCCTGGGGAAGGCTGGCCGCGCTGCATTTGAGTGAATCCTAGCGACGTATGGTATGCTACGTTAAATGTTCATCTGTAACAAGGATCGTAGGTGATGACCTCCACTCTGATTGATGCCGCAGGGCAGATTGTGCTTCCTCTCGACTGGCGGGAAAAATTCGGTTTAAAGCCCGGCGATGCGGTCAGGCTTATCGAAACGGAAAATGGTTTAGTCATCATCCCTGACGTGGACGACGATGATGATTTGACTGCTGAGGAGTATGCAATCCTCGAAGCACGGCTCGAACCCTATATGACAGATGGGAAATTCGACCCGGCAAAGTTTGCTGCAAATTCAGATTATCGCTAAAAGGCGCGACCCCACGCCGCGCCTCACAGCCACCCTAATCACTAAAAACTAACGACGGATAACTCGACTCACCACGCATACGCTTCCGGCGCGGGACCGCCCGGCCCCGGCCAGATTTCATCGAGCCGTTTCATCTGCTCGTCGTTGAAGCGGATTTCCGTCGCGCGGACGCTGCCGTTCAACTGCTCCATCGTGCGCGGGCCGATAATGGGTGCGGTCACGACCTTGTTATGCAGCAGCCACGCCAGCGCCACGTTCGCGGGTTCCTCGCCGATTCCCTCACAGAAGGTTTCATACTGCGCCAGCGGCTCGGCGTATTTCGCCGCGATCTCCTTGCTGCGGCCACCCTGACGGCGCTTGCCCGTGTCCTTCGTCCCGCCCAGGATTCCACCCGCCAGCGGCGACCAGGGGATGATGCCCACGCCGTAGGACTCGCAGGCGGGAATCACTTCCAGTTCGATGGTTCGCACGGCCAGGTTATACAGGCTTTGCTCGCTCACCAGCCCCATGAAATGGCGCGATTTCGCGATCTCGTTGGCCTGCGCGATATGCCATCCGGCGAAGTTACTGCTGCCCACATAAAGGACTTTGCCCTCGCGCACGAGCTGCTCCATCGCCTGCCAGATTTCTTCCCACGGCGTGTTGCGGTCGATGTGGTGCATCTGATACAGGTCGATGTAGTCGGTTTGCAGACGCTTGAGGCTGGCTTCGCAGGCACGTTTGATATGCAGCGCGGAGAGACGGCTTTCGTTCGGCCAGTCACCCATCGTGCCATAGACCTTTGTGGCAAGCACGACCTTCTCCCGCCGTCCGCCGCCCTGCGCCCACCAGCGCCCGATGATCTGCTCGGTGACGCCTTCACCCTTCTTCCAGCCGTAGACGTTGGCCGTATCGAAGAAGTTGATGCCCAGTTCCAGCGCCCGATCCATAATGGCGTAGCTGTCTTCTTCGGTCGTCTCCGGCCCAAAGTTCATCGTCCCCAGGCAAAGGCGGCTCACCTTTAAGCCGGTACGCCCCATCTGTACGGTATCCATCCAGCCTGCTCCTCGTCATGTTGGAATCGAAATAGAACGCAGGCGAGTCTAACGCAAAGGGGCGGCAGGCGCGAACCGTGATCGCGCAACACCAGAACCACAAACACGTACAGAACTGTGGATCAATCACAGCAGGGATGGAACGGGATGAACACAGGCTTTTTGAACATTTCGTGGTGGGTGTGGGGCATTGGTGCGCTGCTGATTGCGGTGGTCTTCGCGGTGTTCGTGCCGATGGCCGACCGGGTAAACGCGGCAGTGGGGATGCAGTTTTTCATCGCGCGTTGGTTTCACAGCCTTGTCTGGCTGCTGCTGGCCGCGTCGTTCTTCATGCGGGCGGTCGGTGGAAATCTGACAAACTGGGCAAATCCTGTGGCGGCGCTGGGTGGCGTCACGTATCTGATCTTTCTCGTGACGCTGATCGGGTTATCGCAGAATGCCTGAGGTATTTACGCTTCGGGGATGACTTCGACCAGAATGGCCGCCGCGACGTTGTGGCCGATGATGCGCTCCTGATCGTTGATGCGCGCCGTGACTGGCCCCTCGAACGGGTCACGCGACATGACCTCGACTCGTGCATCCAGCTTGAAGCCCTTGCCGAGGATGTGCTGGAGCATCTCACTGTTTTCAGCGATAAAGCGCGAAACCGTCGCGGCAGTCTTGAGAGGCAGATCAGACAGGGCGACCAGGTGGCGGCGTGGGATGCTGCCATCTTTAGCGGGAATGGGGTCGCCGTGTGGGTCGATGTGGGGGTTATCCAGCCGCGCGGCGATGGCATCCACAAAGCGATCTGAAACGGCGTGTTCGAGGTTTTCCGCCTCGTCGTGGACTTCATGCAGCGCGTAGCCCAGTTCCGTCACCAGGTACAGTTCGATCAGCCGATGCCGCCGGATCACGCGCAGCGCCACCGCCTCGCCCTGCGGAGTCAGTTTCACGCCGTGATAGCGCTGATAATCGATGTAACCCGCCTCGACCATGCGCCGCGCCATATCGGTGACAGAAGGCGCGGTGATTTCCAGTTCCTCCGCCAGCGCATTAGTCGCCACGCGCTCGTCATCACCCTGGAGCGTCTGCTGAAGGGTGTACACGGCTTTAAGGAAATCCTCAACCGAGCCGAAGGACTTTTTGCGCGTGGATGCGTTGAGTGGGGCGCTGTTTTCCGACATCAAATCGAGCCTTTGTGCTAAAACTTCCCGTCATGATAGCACAAATGTTATTTTTCCTGAACCCAAATTTGAGGGGCGTTCAGTTCCCCCGGATGACCTCAACCGTGATATCGGCGGTGACGCTGTTGCCCACTTCATCGAAGACCTGCGCCTGGAACACTTCCAGCCCGGTGCGCGTCAGCGGCCAGCGGAAGCTGCAATCATCCGGCACGAGATGGCAGTCATCACGCACACCGATTTCCTCGCCATAGTGGAAGAAAACCACGCGGTTCACCTTGTAGTCATCCTGCACCAAGACCTGCACCACGATCTCGCCATCGTTCGGCCAGCGGAAAACCTGAGCGGGCGTAGGCGACACAAACACCACACTGGGCGGGATATTATCGACCGTCACATAAATGATGTCGTTCTGCACGGTGTTGTCGTTCTGCACGGCAGTCAGCCGCAGCGAGTACAGCCCATCCAGCCCGGCGGTATCCCACACGCCAAGCGGCTGAGTCGGGTCGAAGGTGGTCTGCTGTGGGGTGATGTCGATCCACTCACGCGGGCTGAGCGTCGCGCCGTAGGCCAGTTGATAGTATTGCAGGTTGTCGGGGTTCAGGCTGCCGCGAATCTCGAGCTGCCCGCCCACGTAGGCATAATTGGTCGGGCTGTCGATGCTGGTCGTCTCGAACTGTTCCGGCAGGCTGGCTGTGTCATAGGCTTCCGGCGGCAGGGGGCGGTTGTTGGCGCGCCACCAGTCCAGCGCTTCAGGCGGCGGGACGAAAAACACTTCGCTGCGGCGCAGGGCAGGGTCAGTGGTGGCCGTCGCACGAAGGCGCGGATTCTGTGAATTCACCTCGATAATCTGCCAGTAGGTATCGGCGGTGCGCGGCTGGAAGCCGTCCGGAAAGATTTCGGTGCGGCGGTGTTCGGCGCAGGCATCGGTCGGCAGCAGGCCAGACAGATCACACACCACCTGCTCGATAATGCCATCCGGTCGCGTCCAGTCCTGCACCGGGAGATTGTCCCGGATATGGGCGTATTCCATTGCCGCCTGCCACACGGCTGCCGCGCCTTCGGGAGCAGTCGGACTCAACGCCAGTGCCCGCGAATCGCCGCGAGTCAGGTGCACGGTGGTGACGATCTGGGGCGTATAGCCCACTGTCCAGTTTTCGGTGCGGTCGCCCGTCATCCCTTCCACGACCGCCGCGCGGCGCGAAAACTGCGTACTGCGACCACTCACGCGCAGCCGGGTGGTGGTATCGGACAGAATATCATTGACGATATAGGGAAGCTGGCGCTCCAGGATCGGGATGCGGTTGGATGCCGCTTCGTCCGCCCCATATTCCCACAGCACAGCACCGTTGGCGTCCTCGATGCGCCGCACCGCCACCGGGTCATGCTGGCGCAGGGTGGGGTTGGTCTGGTCAATCACCCGCCCGGTGATGAATCCCTGCGAGGCGAAGACCGAATAGGCGAAAGTGACATCCAGCGCCGACACCGCGCCGCCGCCTTCCAGCAGCGACAGGCTGTAGTTGCCTTCCGTGAGTGTGTTGATGCCCATCGGATTGGCCGTGTTGCGGATGGCGCGATTCAACCCGCGCTCGTTGGCGATCTGTACCACAGGCGGCAGCCGTCCGGCGGCCATCGCATCGCGCAGGTTCAGCGGTCCCAGAAAGCGGCCATCAGCATTATTGGGGATGTAGAGCAGCCCATCCTGCGTACCGGGGAACTGCCGGGGGATATCCAGCACCATGCGGGCGGGGGTATAAAGCTGTGTGCTGTTGCTGTTGCCGAGATTGGTGAAGGCGTCCAGATAGACGAAGGGATGCAGCGTGGGACCGGGTTGATACCTCGGCTCCATCGCCGCGCCGACCAGTGCCCGAATCTCGCCCGTTGCCACGTCCAGCACCACCATCGTCCCCGCATCCGGCGGCAGGGTGTCCTCGGTTGGCAGTACTAACTCGACGGCGGGTAGGAACTGGGCACTGATACAGGGCTGACCGTCGTCCGCCCGCACGGTTGCTGCGTCTCGCCCGGAAAGTCGTTCCAGATGTGCCCGCAGCAGGCAGTCCATCTGATAGTACAGATCAAGATCGAGCGTGGTGGTGATGCGCAGCCCTCCACGCGAGACAAGCGCCGCGCCATCCCGCCCCAGCGCATCGAGAATGGCCTCGGCCTGCTGGCGGGCATAGCGCGTAAACTCCGGCGCGACCAGCGGCGTTTGCCCGGCGTCGGCGCGGACGGTGGTAGGTGTGCTGGTGGCTTCCTCGAACTGGCGCTGGGTAATCGCGCCGTTCGCCAGAAGCCGCTGTAGGACATCGCGCTGGCGGCTACGGGCGGCTTCGGGATTATCGACCGGGTTGTACTGCGGCGCGGTCGGGATGCTCGCCAGCAGCGCGGCTTCATCAAGGGTCAGATCGCGGGCGGATTTGCCGAGATAGATCTGCGCGGCGGAGTCGATGCCATAGGCCTGATTGCCGTAAAAGTTGGTGTTCAGGTGCCATTCCAGCACTTCTTCAGGGCTGTAGCGGCGGTTGATTTCCGCTGCCAGCGCGATCTCCAGCGCACGGGAATCACGGGTCGGGAATTCAGGCGGCGCGGCAATGGCATTGCGGATCAGCCGTCCGGTCAGGCTTGGGTCGGTGACGGTTGAGCCGTTGACCGTGTTGTCCCACAAAAGCTGTGCGGCGCTCAGCAGGTTCAGGCGTGGCACCGTGAGATAATCGGGGTCTTCCACCACCAGCGTGGCACGGATGAGCGTCTGCGGGATTTCGCTCAGTGGTATCCATGTGCGTTCCTCGCCCTGCGGGTCTTCCACTGTGATCAGCAGGGTCGTCCCGCTGCCGTCATAGAAGGTACTGGCACCCACCAGCGGCCCAACCTCGACCGACTGGCGCGGCTGCGGCACCATCTGCACCGCACGAACATAAGCGTTCATCGCCCCGCCAAAGACGACCACCACCGGGGTAACGCCCCCCAGCACGGCCAGCCCTAACAGGCTCCACAGCAAATTCTGACTGCGCACCTGCTGTGCCCGTTTTTGCTGTCGGCGGTGACGGCGGCGGCGAATGATCTGTGCAATCGAAGTCATCGCGTCCTGAATTGTTCCTGAATAAGGTTACAGGGTGGTAAC
Source organism: bacterium (assembly GCA_033762735.1). Classification (GTDB taxonomy): domain Bacteria; phylum Chloroflexota; class Anaerolineae; order Aggregatilineales; family Phototrophicaceae; genus JANRLJ01. The sequence continues at coordinate 63,196 of JANRLJ010000207.1, forward strand.
ATCGGCGGCGTTTTTGTTTTTTTAATCCTGGGAAATTTGTCATGCGGACTTATTTGGTCTGCATGACACGACAAGCATAAACCTTTTAATAGCATTGCACAACTGTGCGAAGCCTGTTAAAGTAGCATGTGAAACTTATAAGTAATAGTACTTAGGGGTGAGTGAGTCCTGTTACTTGAATGAAAAATAGAAAAGGAAAGCGCTATGGTATGAAAATTTGGTTTGTATCAACATCTTTTGACTTGTCCCTCGCTTTCATGCTATATTGCGATTACAATATAGAGATAACGTTATATTAAAGAAAACAGAGGGAGGAAAGCTCAATGAAGAAATCAAAGGTGCTTCTCATTGAGGATGACGGCAACATCAATAAGCTGATTTCAGACTACCTGAATCGCGGGGCGTATGAAGTCACTTCATTTGCGGACGGCATGGACGCGCTTGAACACGTCAAGATGCGTGGTCTGCCTCATATCGCGCTGGTCGATCTGTCACTGCCCAGCCTGAGCGGCTTTGAGGTCAGTGGTCGGCTGAAGGCGATGGCCGATGTGCCGATCATCTTCGTCAGCTCGACCGGTGACATCGACACGATAGTGACTGGCCTGAAGAAATATGCCGAAGACTTCATCGTCAAGCCGTTTGAACTGCGTGAACTTGAAGCACGCATTCAGGTGGTGCTGGCACGGATGCCCAGCCTGGACTATGCCAGCGAGCCGATTATCGAAATTGATGACAAGCTCAGCATCGACTTCGCGCACAACCGCATTATTCTCGGCGGCAAGGCGATGGGGCTGACGCCCACCGAGTCCATTCTGCTGCATGTGCTGCTGCGCAACGCAGGGCGCGTTGTAGAAAACCGGATGTTGATTTCGCGCGTCTGGCCGGGTGAAGATGTCTATGAAGACACGCTGCGTGTTCATATGCACCGCCTGCGCCGCAAGCTGGAATCCGACAGCCATCACCCGCATTATATCCGTACCGAACGCGGGATCGGTTATATGTTCACCGTTCGCCCGCCTGAAAGCGCCAATATCATTATGGAGAATGGCTCCGAAGACGGGGAAAATAGCGCGAACGGCCAGATTTAAGAGTTCAGCCAATGGCGGAAGAAACAATAGAATCACCAATTGAGCCGACAAACGTGGCGGATGCCCGTTTGCTCTATACGCTGCGCAATTTGTCGCAACAGACATCCGCCGATATGGCCTGTGTTTATGTTCGCAGTCGTGATACCCAGCAGCCCCAACTGGTTGCGGTTTATCCGGAAAACGCGAACCAGACCACCGACAATACCAGAGTGTTGAACTGGCTTCAGGAACGACTGGAGCGGATGGCAGCACGAGGCAGCCGGAGCATCAGCGGGCCGACATTCTATTCACTGGATGAAAATATAGGGTTTGCGGGTGGTGTCCTGTGGTCAATGCTGCTTCCTGGGGACGTTCCGGCAGGGGTAGTGCTGTTCTATAAACAGCGCACTGCTGCCTTTACGCCCGAAAGTGCGCCGGAAGCCGATGTACTGGTCGAGCTGATCCAGACCACCCTGGAAAATCAGCTTCTGGTGGAGCGCCTGCTGACGACCGAAGCCATCGCCACCACCGCGCAGGCCATCACCCGTAACCCCACGCCGCGCGGGATTGTTCACGTCCTGCGTGATTATCTGTTTGAGCCAAACGTCTCAAGCTGTACCCTGCTGCTTTATGGGCCTTCCAGCCCGGAGCAGCCTTATGGGCCGTTCGAGTACGTCGAAGTTGCCGCACTCTGGGTGCAGGGCAATGAAGCGCCGGGGGCTGTAGGCGACAAAATTCCCCTGACGGATTTCCTCGTGGGGTTGGATCGTACTGGCATTGTGACGATTACTGACAAAGACCAGATCGCAGAAATTTTCCAGGGGCGTTCGGAACCACCTGTCACGGCTGAGACGACCGTGTCCATAACGTTTATCCCGCTTCATGCTGAACAGCGCAAGCTCGGTATTCTGGTCATCACGTCCAATGCAGCCGACGCATACACAGCCTATCAGCTTCGCTCCTTCCAGCTTGTCGCTGAGTTCCTGACAATGATCACGCTCACCGATTTGCTGCAGCGGCAGAGCGACGACGTGGAGCGTGGCCGTGCCGCGCTGCTGGATGCAGTGACGGATGGCGTGGTCATGGTACGGAACGATCAGGCGGCGTCGGTGCTGACCGTGAATCAGCAGTTCCTCAGCATGTTCGGTTTGCAGGAGCGCCCGGTCGAAGGGCTGTCGCTTGCTAAGCTGATGGAGCTGATGCCGCTGCCAGCCACCACCCGGCGCGAGCTGGGGAAGGCCTGGCAGACGACCGACGCCAACCGCCGCGAACGGCGCGAGGGTGAGTTTCATATGATCCATCGCGGCAGCGCCTATGATGTGGAATGGTACAGCGCACCCGTTTATAAGGATCAGGAATTCCTGGGGCGCATTTACACCTTCCACGATGTCACGTCCAAGCGTGCCTCCGAACGGCTGCGGTCAGAACTGCTGTCGCGCATCTCCCATGAACTGCGAACCCCACTGACCTCCATCAGCGGTTTTGCGCAGTTTATTCTGGACGCCACCAAAGACGATCTTCCCGATCTGGCACGCGAATATACCGAGATCATCCTCAGCAGCGCCCGTCACCTGACTATCCTGTTCCGCGATATGATCGATCTGGCGCGGGCGAACGCCGGTGAGTTAAAGCTGCATCTGACCAGCGACAACCTCAATGATCGCATCATTGAGTCGGTTGCCAAGCTGGAAATGCAGTATAAGCAGCGCAAACAGCGGGTGATTATGTCGCTGAACGATGATCTGCCGGATATTGATCTGGACAATGACCGCATCAGCCAGGTGCTCACCAACCTGATCTACAATGCCATCAAATATGGGCCAGAAGGCGGGGAAATCCGCGTCAGCAATCGTCTAATCAGCAGCGAGAGCGATCTGCCCAAAAGCGCACCACCCCAGACCTATACACCGTGTGTTCTCGTCAGTGTGCTTGATCGTGGAGTCGGGATTCCCGAAACGGAAGTGGATAAGATTTTCATTCCGTTCTACCGCACCCGTGCAACCAGGGCACAACAGGTGGAAGGCGCGGGGCTTGGATTGGCGGTCTCGCGGGGGATCATCGAACTGCATGGCGGTCGAATCTGGGTGGAGCCAGCGACGCGCCGTCAACCGGGTGGTCGTTTCTATTTTACGCTGCCCGTGACACAGAATTAACCTTTTTGGGGGAGTGGTTTCTGCCGCTCCCCTGTTTTTCCCCACGAAACATCTGGCGCGGTGTTGACCTTCCACCGATGCTGCCCCTTTAGAATGCCCCCAAAATGTCATTTGAGATAGGACATTTTGCGCCTGTTCGGGGTAAAATCCGATCATCAGGAAGCCAACCAATTACAAACAGATGTCGTCCGACGAACCCTCTCGGAAACACAAGTTCGATTTGCGCGATCACGAGGCAGAAACACCCTTTCTGCGTGTCCTGGCAAGCAGCCCGGCGGTGAGGTGGGAAGGGGTACTGGCGTTTCACTTCTCACTCGCGCCTGTTACAGACTTGGAAGCCCGCGATCAGTCCTGGCCGTTCGACAATCTCGCGCTGCATCTGAAAGGGAAGCCGAACCCCGTTACCTTTCTGGAAGCGGGACGCCAGAAGCAGGCCATTTCCCATCCCGGTTCGCTCTGCCTGTACCCGCGTGGCTCCGCCAATCGGTTTCAATGGACGGAGAGCGCGGTAAATCTGTCGTTTGGGGTTGTGCCCGACCTGATGCGACAGGTTATTCTGGAAACCCAGCGCGGTGATCCCGATCAGTTTGAACTTATCCCGGCGAATTTCTTCTATGAGCCGCTGTTGGAACACCTGGGGAAAACCCTGGTGCTTCTGCTCCAGAGCCACGACCGGGGGACTCGCCTTTATGCTGAGGCACTGGGGCTGCATCTGGCCCATCACCTGGTTTATCATCACGCCAACCGCCACCAGCCCGTCGTTGGCCCAGCACACATGGCCTCCGTGCAGGTTCAACGTGCGATTGAGCATATGCACACGCACTATGCGGAAAATATCGCGCTGAAAGACCTGGCCGCCGCCAGCGGTTTCAGCCTGGTGCATTTCAGTCGTCTGTTCCGTAAGGCGACTGGGATGTCCCCCTATCAATATCTGATTCAGGTACGGCTGCAGCGGGCACATGATCTGTTGTGTACCGGACGGCTGACGGTCGCAGAGGTGGCGGTGAAAGTTGGATTCTACGATCAGAGCCACTTCAGGAGCACCTTCAAGCGGTTCTTTGGCTACAATCCGGGTGATCTGCTCAAGGGGAACATGGATTAACGCAAAACGGGCACGATTGCTCGCGCCCGCTGTCGTCACATATTGTGTTGAAAGGGTCAGGCCTGTTCACCCCGGTTCAGCCATTCCGGCTGGCTCCACAGGCTGGAGAGCATCAGCTCACGCACCGACAGGAATTCCTTCGGCAGGCGGTCATAGAGCTTGATGAACAGTTCCTCGTGGCTGAGGACTTCATTCTTCCACGCTTCCTTGTCGATGGACATGACCTTTTTGAAGTCGTCCTCGGTGAAGTCTTCCATCCCGCGCCAGTCAATGTCTTTATAGGTTGGAACGCGCCCCAGCGGTGTTTCCAGACCAGCGGCGCGAGTGCGCGAACGCTCCACAATCCACTTGAGCACGCGCATGTTCTGCCCAAAGCCCGGCCACAGGAAGTTGCCTTCATCGTCCTTGCGGAACCAGTTCACCAGGAAGATGCGCGGCGGTTCGGGGATATAACGGCCAAATTGCAGCCAGTGGGCGAAGTAGCTCGCCATGTGATAGCCTGCGAAGGGCAGCATGGCGAACGGATCGCGCCGGACTTCACCGACTTTCCCGGTGGCGGCGGCGGTCGTCTCTGAACCCATCGTAGCGGCATAGTACACGCCATAGACCCAGTTAAAGGCCTGGAAGACCAGCGGTGTCACGGTGCTGCGGCGGCCACCAAAGATAAAGGCTTTGATGGGCACACCCGCCGGGTTTTCCCACTGGGGATCAATCGAAGGGCACTGGCTGGCCGGAGCGGTGAAGCGGGCGTTGGGATGTGCAGCCTTGCGCCCGGTCTCCTTCCCGATTTCGGGTGTCCAGCGCTGCCCCTGCCAGTCGATCAGTTCAGGCGGCGGGGCGGACATCCCCTCCCACCACACATCCCCTTCGGGCGTCAGTGCGACATTAGTGAAGATCGTGTTGCAGCGGATGGTTTCCATCGCGTTCGGATTGGTCTTTGCATTGGTGCCGGGCGCAACGCCGAAGAAACCGGCTTCGGGGTTGATGGCGTAGAGCTTGCCATCCGTACCCTGCTTGATCCACGCAATATCGTCACCGACGGTCGTGACCTTCCAGCCCTCGAATTCCTTCGGCGGGATCAGCATGGCGAAGTTGGTCTTCCCGCACTGGCTGGGGAAGGCGGCGGCGACATAGGTCTTTTCACCATCCGGCGATTCGACGCCCATAATCAGCATGTGTTCGGCCAGCCAGCCTTCGTCGCGGGCGATGTTGGAAGCGATGCGCAGCGCGAAGCACTTCTTGCCCAGCAGGGCGTTGCCGCCGTAGCCGCTGCCATACGACCAGATCGCGCGTTCTTCGGGGAAGTGGACGATGTACTTCTGGTCTTTGCTGCACGGCCAGAGGATGTCCTGCTGGCCGAGTTCGAGCGGCATCCCGACTGAGTGAACGCACGGGACGAAGAAACCGTCTTCACCCAATACCTCGTAGACCTTCCTGCCCATGCGCGTCATGATACGCATATTGGTCGCCACATAGGCCGAGTCGCTGAGTTCGACGCCGATGTAGGAAATGTGTGAACCGAGCGGTCCCATGCTGAAGGGGATAACGTACATCGTGCGGCCACGCATACAGCCGTCGAACAGTTCATCCAGCGTCCGGTGCATTTCACGCGGGTCAACCCAGTTATTGGTCGGGCCAGCTTCGTGCTTGCTCAGGCTGCAAATGAAGGTGCGATCTTCCATACGTGCCACATCTGTCGGATCGGACCGTGCCAGGAAGCTGTTGGGGCGAAGCTGCTCGTTGAGCCTGATGAAGGTGCCGTTGTCGACGAGTTCCTGGCAAAGCTGGTCATATTCTTCCTGTGATCCGTCACAGAAATACACACTGTCCGGCTTGCACAGGGCGACCATGTCCTCAATCCAGTTCATGAGTTTCTTGTGCTTGATGTAAGCAGGGAAATCCATGTGAGTGTTCTCTCCTTAAAGTTACCAGTGCGTTGTCATGAGTATTGTCGCAGATCGTGCTTGTGCTGCATACGTAAAGAAAATAATCGAATGTTCGTGACAATCTTCACAATATGTGGTTTCTTGCTTAAGCAGGACACCATACAGTCGTTACATCATGCAATGAACCTTCCTGTTGCCAGATCAAGATGAGAAAGGCCGACGTAAGGCGCGATGAACTCAACGTTACACGAACGTGATGGCAGGCACAAGTCAGGAATTAGACAATATGCACGAATCTGAACCTGTCACCAGTGAACAAAAACACCAAAAAGCCGGGTTCGGCACGCACCAGTCTACAGATGAATAGATGAGCATTATGATAAAAAACAACCTTTGTTCGAGTTTTTAAACAGCCTGAACCTTAAGTTCTCTGTGTAGGAAGCGCACTGTAATAAAATCAGACATTTATTTATGGGAGCGACACATCAGATGCAGGCCATTGCAGAACGTCCCTTTCAACTTATCCATGTTCAGACGGAGAAGCGCGGCTGGGCACGAGTGCGTAAAACCTGGGAGCTGGAAGTCGACAACAAAAAGCAGAAGGTTGTCGTCAACTTTTCCAGCTTGACCGGAAAAATCAAGGTCTTTATCAACGATG